>CAIYJE010000111.1 GCA_903926465.1 uncultured Planctomycetales bacterium | reverse complement strand
ATCAGCATGGCTTGCTCAGCGGTCATCTGCGGACCAAGAATGTCCAGCAGAGAAGTCAGATCATGGGTGTCCGTACCCAGTGGTGCCATGCAAAGAGTTGAATGCCACGAAAGGCAAAATGCAAGGGGTTACTGAATTCGGCTGAATGCTTACTAATCTATTTGTTATTATACGTTACCTAGTCAGACGCAGAAACGGTCAAGCGAACACGCCCCCAGAGGGTTCGTGGATCTCTTTTTTTGTCATTCTAACTCTGCTTTTTGTGATAAATCGTCTCAGCCCTTACTCGGTCAAGAGCGGATCAGATGAGGTTTTCGATCATTGTTCCCGTGTTTAATACGGAACCCTATCTGCGCAAGTGTATTTCTGCCCTGATGGATCTGGATTATCCCCGGGATCAATACGAAATCCTTTTCGTGGATAATAACTCCTCCGATCGCTCGTATGAGATTCTAAGTCAGGCAACCGGAATTCGAGTCATTCGCGAACCCGAGCAGGGTGCTTACGCCGCACGAAATCGTGCCCTGAGCGAGGCCAAGGGCGAGTTCATTGCCTTTACAGACTCGGATTGTGCCCCAAGCCAGGGTTGGTTAAAAGCCGCCGAACGGGCCTTGAGGCTTCCAGGCTGTTGCGCGGTTCTGGGTCGGCGGCGTCCCAGGTCCGATGAGGGACTCGTGCGACTGCTGGCCGATTACGAATGCACCAAAGACGAGTACGTCCTGACCTCTTCAGAGCCTTCGATCTATTATGGATACACCAATAACATGGCGGTCAGGCGAGTCTCCTTCGAAGAATGTGGGCTGTTCGATCTAAGAACCAGAGGTTCCGATACTCTTTTTATTCAGAAATTGATCACCCGGGCTGGTTGCGCGTCTGTGATGTACTCGGACGAAATGATCATCAAGCATCTTGAGATGAGCTTTGCGCATGATTATTTCAAGAAGTTCTTTATTTATGGCCGTAGCCAGCATCGTTATCGACAGGTCGGCGGCACCAGGGCACTTGAGACCCGTGAGAGGCTTGCCGTTTGGCGAAAAACAGCGAAACTTCGTAACTACAAGTTCCTTGAGAGCATGGTGCTTTTTTGTGCTTTAGCCGGTGGCTTGGTTGCCTGGAAGCTTGGAGCCCTCGCAGCAAGGTCCAAGGATCCGTTTGCCGGGCTGCCAAGAATTGGTTGAGTGCATCCTCAGGAACCCGATGCAGGCTTTATGAACGACTTTCCTGATTCCGCAACGCATCAGCAGGGTGTACCCACAAAAGTTCCGGGTTCGGTACTTTTTGTACAGCATGCCAGGGGGCTAGGCGGATCGGCTGTGAGCCTACGTTACCTTGTCGAATCCATGTGCCTTGCCGGCATGGATTGTACGGTTGCGCTGGCACAGCCCAGCCGACTGCTGGAAGAATTTTATGCACAGGCTGGAATTCGAACTCTGACCGCCGATGGTTTGGTTTGCTGGCACCATAGCACGGTTGCGCAACGCAAGCTCACCAACCCCAGACATCTCCTGGAACTGGGCCGTGTTGCCGTTTCTTGGCGGTCGGCTCGTGATGCCACCTTACGTTTGGTGGATCGGATCCAGCCCGATATCGTTCACCTGAACAGTATGCCGCTCAGCGCCTCCGCGCAGGCGTTGACAGAGGCGGCCCTCCCGTATGTATGGCACGTACGTGAACCCTCGCCAGATCAGGGTTTTCGAACCGCGTTCATTCGCTCGCTCATGCAAGCAGCCCCAGCCTGTGTGTTTATTACCGAGTATGATCGTCAGCAGTGGCTGGGAGCCTCAACCGCCGCCATTGTCCCCAACGCCGTGCCTGATTTTTGGTTTAACACTGGGCAGCAGCCACGGCCACTCCAGACGCCTGTCAAGTTTGCTTTCCTGGGTGGGTTGAAGATGGCACCCAAGGGGGCCAGTGTGTTGCTGGATGCCCTACGGATTCTGGCCCGCACGAATTCTCGATGGCAGTGCGTCATGCCTGGCGCTCTCACGGACGTGTCTGACTGGACGCACCGATTGCCACTGGGTGGGCTGGCTCGCGCCGTGAAAATTGGTGGGCTGTCCGAAAAACTCATGGCTGGTTTTCAAGTGATTGGGCCTGCCGTCCAGCTTTTACCACCAACAGCCGCCATTCACGAGATCATGAAATCCATGGATTTTGTGGTGTTTCCATCCGTGACCCCACACTTTCCTCGACCTGTGATTGAAGCCGCTGCGCTCGGCTTACCCGCGGTTGGCAGCGATGTTGGTGGCGTTAATGGCTGCATTTTGCACGAAGAGACCGGTCTTTTATCACCGGCTGGCAATGCCCAAGAGCTTGCACTTGCCCTTGAGAAAATGATCGAAGATTCGGAATTCCGGCTGGCGGCAGGTAAGCGAGCCTACAGCCGGGCTTTGGATATCAACACCCTCTCAGCTCAACAAAAGGCGATCGCCCGCATTTATAGTCAGGTACTCCAAGGGAGCAAACGGAAGTTGCCTGATGGCTAGGACGGACGCCTTGTGTCAATCACTGGATCATTCGCCTGTGGCCAAGAGCCGCCTCGGCGTGAAGCCTGCAGACGATGTTGAAATTGGCTCACAGATCCCATATAAAAACCCGGCGCGAGCGATCCGCACCGGGGTGATGGTGGTTGAAGTCTGGTAAAGCAGACTGAATCACTTCGCTAAAGAATTTGGGATCACCCGGGTTGCCTGGTCGGCCCCTTCCTCAATTCGATAGCGTCCATCGGGGGCCAGGCCAGAGAGTTCGGTGGTTATGCCGGAGGGCCAGCGGATGGTTAGCTTGTCGACGGTTCCGGTGGCTCCAAGGCCAAAGGTCACGAGAGGTTCTACCGACGAGAGGTATCCCTTGGCGCTGAAGTTTTGCCTGCGCTGGATGGTGCCTGCGCTTTGCAGTTCGACGTGGGCTCCAATTCCCTCGTGATTGGATTTCTTGCCGATGAGTTGCAGGCTCAACCAGTGGTTCTTACTACCGCCTTCGTTCCGAAACAGGCGGGCTGGGCCGCCGTTTTCGGTCAGGACCACATCCAGGTCGCCGTCACCGTCAATATCTCCGTAGGCGCTACCGCGTCCGACGATGGGGGTGAATAGATCTGGGCCGGCTTTCTCAGGTGGAACGAGGGTGAACAGGGTTGGGCCCCGCTTCCCGGTATTCCAGAATAATTGAGCCGGCTGTTTGTAGGTCATGGAGGCCTGGGTTTTTTCGATATCGGTCTCCAGGTGGCCATTCGCCGACAGGAGATCGAGACGACCGTCGAGGTCGTAGTCAAAGAAAAACAAGCCAAATTTCAATGGGTTCTGGGTCGGCGCCCCGAGCCCGAACAGGTTGGCCTGGTCTGAGAAAAGCATCCGCTGGGGATCTTCGGTGACATAAAGCGCTGTCATCTCATTTGCAAAGTTGCCAATGGCCAGGGCCACGCATTGATCGTTCAGGAAGTGGCCCCAATCAATACCCATCGCGCCTCTGGCCGAGCCGTTGACATCAAACGCAATCCCGGAGATGGTTGCGATTTCCTCGAACTTGCCTCCGCCAAGGTTGTGGAACAGGAAGTTGGGCACCGTATCATTGGCTACGGCCAGATCAACCAGTCCATCGCCATCAATGTCCCAGGGTGCAACCCCAAGCGACTTGCCGTAAGGAGCCCGGAGTTCGAACGAGCGGATCTGGATTCCTGAATCTTCACTGACGTCTGTAAACTTTCCGCCGTCATTCCTCAGCAAAACGCAGAAGCTGCCGCCGTAGACGTTTGGAGGGTCGTAGGCAAGGTCGAGGCCCGTGAGCCGGCTGGTTTGAGATCGGTCGGATTCTGGCGACCAGTCAATGTAGTTGCAAATGAACAGGTCCAAATCCCCATCATTCTCCATATCAAAGAATGTGGCGCTAGTCAGCCAGTCATCGGCGGTCCCTGCCCCAGCGTCTGAGGTGACGTCGTTGAAATGGCCAGCGTCGTTTCGGTACAGACGACCGCCATGCAGGGTGGTGATATAGAGGTCTGGATCACCGTCGTTATCGTAATCACCGACGGCCACGCCCATTCCGAAAAGCGACTTGTCCAGGCCAGCCTCTTGGGTCACGTTGGTGAAGTGGCCGGTTCCATCGTTCTTGTAAAGAGCCTGAGTCGGCCGTGGCTCTGTATTGCTTTCGGTCCAGGTGTCCTGGTTGATGAATAAGAGATCTGAGTCTCCGTCGCTATCGTAATCCAGAAATGCGCATCCCGACCCCATGGTTTCAGGGAGTAGCTTCTCACCTTTCATCGCATTGTTATGGACGAATGAGATGCCTGCCTCTTTGGTGATCTCAACAAACTTGACGTCGGGAACGGTGGCGGGTTCAACCTTCTTGCGTTCCACGGGAGCCTGAGCCTTGGGCACTACCGGTTCCGGTGGTGCCTTGGCGCAAGCAAGCGTAGAGAGAGCCAGCAAGCCACAGAAGGGACCAGTCAGCCGGCTCCGAGTACGTTCAGGATCAAATGGTTTCGAGGTTCGGTTGATCATGGTGTCTTCTCCCCTTCCGGACGAACGAGGCTTGCCGTTTCTGGGTGTTGGGAATAATGAGAGCCGGCCTCCGTTTCCAGTGACGAAACCGGGACAGGCTTCGGTGAATCTGGCTCGGAGTGCGCGGTGGGGTTGGCTGGAGACTCAAGCCCAGGTGCGTCTGGGCGATGCAGATCATGGATCACAACCGAGTTGGCATTGAAATCGGCAGCCGGGTTGTCACGCCTGGCGATGGTCTGAGCAATCCCTTCGGCGGTCTCATCCGGCTTGTAGAAACCGTGGAGTGAGGAATGGCACGTGGCGAGTAGGTTGGCAAGCGCCGCCTTGGCCGCAGGGTCCGCCTCTTGATCGAAGGTGCCAGCCACACGACCGGCGACCTTCAAAAGCGTGATCGGTCGAGAGCCGAACGCCGGCCGGTCGGACTTCACATCCACGAACCGGAGCAGGTCTGCGTTCAGCTTTCTGGCCGCTTCGGTCGTACTAAAACCCGCTTTGCCGTGAGACGCGGCCAGAGTTTCCGCGGCTTCGGTTAACTGTTCAGGCGTGGGAAGTTCCTCGGTTGAGGCTACGGCCGAACGGGTGCGAGGCTGGTCGGTTTGACCGGCCAGAGCCCGCCTGGCAAGCTCTGCATAAGCCAGTGAGAGTCCGTAGTGGGCATCCACGTTTTCACTATCGCTCTTGAGCGTTTGCTGGAACGTGGCGATGGTGTCTGCCAGCAACCCTTGGCGTTCCGGGCTATCAACCTCTTCTTGGTGATAACGACCCCAGAGGGCCCGTCCGAGTGCGTTTCGAACCTCGTAGTCTCGCCCGAAGTCGAATCCACGTGCGGGGATCTTTGTGCCGAGCACGTCACGATAGCGGGAAATGGCCGACTCCAGGTTTCCCTCTCGGTCATCGACCTGGGCCGATAGCCAGTTGATGGCCCAAGGAGCGGCAAAGTTCATCTCGGTGGCCTTGGCCAGAACCCGAAGCGCATCCTGGTTTCGGCCTTCCTTGAGGTAAACTCGGGCGAGATTCACCCAACCGTCAGGCTTCTCGTAATGTTCGGCAACATGCTGGAAAACCTGCTCCGCCTGCTTGAGTTCTCCCTTATTGGCCCCCTTGATTCCACCTTCAAGGAGCAGGCCAATTCCGTAGTCATTCCATCGCTGCCATTCGTCTTTGATGGTTGACGGCGGGTTGGTTGCGGCCGGCCCCCCCTGCACTGTCAGGTTCACGCTGTCTTTGGCCATCACCACGACGGGAAGTTCCGGTCCCTTCCCCTTGCCAAACACATAGTTCATATAGGTGCGGTCAAACTTCCGGTAGTTGACCCGAGCCTCCAAGGTGATGGGCCCCGGTGTACCCTGAGGAACCGTCAGGCCAAAGTGGACAATTTGGCCCGCGCCTGGCGGGACCTGCTTGTTATACAGCGGCACAAAAATATCTTGCGCATTGCGGCGGTCGATCCGCTTGCCGTTGCGATCAAGCATATAAATGTTGATGAAATGCGAGTAAGGATCAACCTGGCCCGTCTCATCAATGCCACCAGACCGGCCGATGATCTTGTCATCCGCCCGGGCGATCAGTTCGACCCAGATCTCATTGGAGTCAGCTGTGCCTTGGCTGAACAAGTGGCCAATGTGAAGAGTTCGGACCACCGTTTCCACCAGGTAATTCTTGCCAGGTTCCAGAGTTGGAGACTCTGGACGCAGGGGAGCGGTCAGGTTCCCGTCAATCGAGCCGTTATCTCTGAGCCCGAACAGGTCAATGCGGACCTGTTTCTCCGCCAGAAACTTGGCTTGCTCCTCGGCGACATCGGCACGGCCTCGAATGGTGGCAAGCCCCGTGTTGGCACCCGGAAACAGGTGATCATGAATCTCTCGGCCTGCAACGTTGTCAAAGTCTTGGGCACCAAAATCGTTCGAAGGCTTGAGCGGCATATGGCAGCCGTTGCAATCCTTTTCAGCGACCGGCGGATAGTAAAACGACTTTGCATTGCCGCCGGAAACACCGGAGAGCACGAAGTTATCCCAGTGGTTCTGACCGCGGAGAAAGTCTTTGTAGTGATTCAGGGCATACGGTAGGTTCACCTTGTGGCAGGTGGCGCAGAAGGCTGCGTCTTTGTGAACCTCAGGCTTCAGGAACGTCTTCTTATGCATCTCTGGCTTGGCACGGACCAGAGTGTTGTTGAGCCACTGGAGCGCAGGATTGGTGCTTTGTGCAAAGGGGTAATGCTGGGGCTCTTCAATGGTGTAGTCGGCATTGCCTCGGGTGCTGCCAATCTGGGTGATGGCGTGGCAGGCCGTGCAGGTGATGCCGGCCTGGCTTGACCGAGAGTTCACGTCATCGTAGTTGGGATCGTCAAACGCGCCTGAGAAGAATGGCACCGGGTCATGGCAGCCAGCGCAAAATCGGGCTGCCCGAACATCGTTATCTCGCTCTTTGGCCACCTTGCGGGTATCGCGAACGCTGGCCAGGTACGGCTTGTTATTAAAAGAGCTGAAGTGGTGGGCCGAGTGATACCAGCCGTCATACGAATCTTTGTGGCATTTGAGGCAGTACTCGTCCATCATCAGAGTTTCTTCAGGGATCAACTTGCCGGCCGCCAGCTTGACATCTGAGGGGTAGGTGTAGCGCGGGTCGCTGGAACGCTTGATTGATCGCGGATCATGGGAGTGGAAGACGGCCATGACGGCAATGAAGAGAGCGACGGCCCCAACCCAGGCTCTGACAAAGTGCCACTTGATTCTTGGACCGGCGAACCGGTGCTGCATGTACAGGGCAATTGCGGCGATCGGCGTGATGACATGGAGCCAGTAAACGACCTGGCGGATCTTGGGGTCTCGAAGGTCGATGAACTCACGCCAGAGGGCGAAACCGGTGACCATCAGAATGGTGGCCGCGGCCAGCAGCATAAGGCCGAACCGGATGGCGGCTTTGTTCGGCCGGTTCCAGGAGGTGAACCAGTGGACCAGACCGAAGACGACGAACGGTGTCACGAAGACCACACCGAGCGCCAGGTGGGCGGCCAGCATGAGCAATGAGAAGTAGGTTTGCTGATTATTGCCCCTCACCCAGCCCAGCATGGTCACGCTGGCCAGATAGGCCCCGTTGGCTGCGAGAAGTGCAAATCCGATCAGTAAGGCCCAGAGCCAGGGCCGAAGTCGAGACCCGATCGCCGGCGTGTAAACACGCCCTCGTCGGTCTTTCAGCCTGGGAGAAGGGGATGCGGAGGACATGGAAAATACCTCAAGGCTTTGGATAAAGGATGAAATGCGTTGTCTTGTTGCGGCCAGCTACGCGTGGGAGCCAGAGCAGCGGAAAAGGAAAGAATGACCACGCGAAATGCTCGGCCCAAGAGCCGAAGGGAGTCTGATTCAGCGAACGGGAAGCGAGGGCATGTCACGGTTCGGTTGGCCGAAACCGCCGGCGATCAGGATTCGTGGGGAGGGTTCCACTTTTTGAGGAAATCCTCAATGATCGGCTCAAGTGCTTCAGCCTGCGCTTCGGGGCAATGAAACATGAGCCAGTACGTGGCGTTTTTGGCTGGCATTCCCAGGTAAACCCTGCGCCTGGAATTGTTGCTCAGTGGCTCTTTACCGGCCCCTAGTTCCTGGGTGAGTTCAATCCGGGCCAGTGGCGTTTCTGCCGCGTTCACGGTTCCGGATTTGATGACATGGGTGCCGGGCTGGTTCTCATGCCGGAACCCCCACTCGCCAGCCAGGGCTGTTGCCCCCTGTGGCCGGGGATCAGGCAGGGTCTGGAACGCAATCAGGCCGTTTCCTTGACTCGTATCGCTCCAGGCTGCAATCGGCGCACCAGGTACGGGAAGATAGACGTCCGTACGAGCCCAGCCCGCAGGAATTGGCAAAGTCTGGACCAGTTCCTGAGGTCGATCCCGATAGATCTCGCTGCATCCGCTGAAGATGATCAAGCCAGACAAAGGAACCAACCAGGCGGCTATGGCCGTCCGGCTGGAACCTTGAGAGTTACAAGCCATGAATTCGCCCCTGCTTCGGAACGGCACGGAAAGCGTGCCCTGGAAATCACGCAAATCAAGATAGTGAGAAAGAGATGTGCGCAATCAAGCGGGGCGGCCGATCAAGCCGGGTTGGGGCGTTCGAGGGGAGAAACTCATCAAAACTCGGCCAGGATAGGCGGCCACAAACAATCACATCCAGGGTGGTCAGGCTGCTCTGGAGCCCTGTTTCAAAATTCGCGGAGCCCACCGAATTTCCGTGATCTGAGTTCCCGGAACAAGGCTGAGGGATGAGCCGATTTTCTTCTTGGAACTGCCATCCGCCGTCAAGAGCGGCGAGGGATGCAAGGGAATTGCCGACCTCAAGAAAATCAAAAGCCGCCCATTCAGGGCGTTCGGCCTGGTGGCAGCTTGCAGCATTGGACCTGCTTCCAGTCGAAACCAGAACTACCAGCACAGTGAAAACTGTGGCTGCGTAGGGCTGGAATCTGGGAAGTCGAAGCAAAAGGTTCATTGCGTCGCAACCGTCAACATGATGGCCGACAATGAGCGGATGGGATGCAGTAAATATGGTAGGCAATCGGGAATCCGTCAAGTATCCAAGACGCGGTCAGCCCGTTAGGTGGATCAAGGGCAGGGAATCCTGGGAAGTTTCAGGCGTTCTTTCCTGAATCCCGATCGGCTGACTTGTCTGGAGGAACTGTTCTCAATCATGATAGAGCTCTGGCCTGCTCAAGGGATCGGGCACTGACGAGAAACCGGTTTCGTTCAGATTCAGATATCAGATAGCGGTAGAGAGCCCCGTGGGTGGGTTCTGTACGTGAGGGGAGCGATTTCGTGTTCGGTGGCCCGATCATCACTCGCGAATTTCTGACTGCTCCACGTCCGATGCGTTTCTACGTATTGCGTGCGGCATTTGCCACAACCATGTTCATCCTGATGTGGACAGCCTGGCAATTGCTAATTGGCTGGCGTGAGATTCAGGATTTCGGCACGCTGGCCCGGTTTGGCAGCGTGCTTTACCTGCTCTTTGCACTCCTCCAGTTAACACTGCTGCTATTTTTTGCCCCACTGAGTGCGGCCACGGCGGTCTCACTGGAAAAAGACCGTCGTACCTTCATGCTATTGCTGATGACCGACCTGAGCGATCTGGAGATCGTGCTCGGGAAACTGGTTGCCAGTTTCGTGCTAATTCTTGTCGTTCTACTGGCCGGCCTACCTGTGCTAGCCCTTTGCGCCATGCTGGGCGGTATTTCGTTTGGACAAGTGGCCAACCTGTTTGCCGTGACCGCGGCCTCTGGGCTTTCGGGCGGAGCGATTGGTCTTTTGATCGCACTCTGGCGAGATCGCACGTTCCAGTCGATCTCTTTGACGATCCTGATGGTCGTACTCTCCGTGGTGGCGGTTGAGGCCGTGGCCTTTCTGCTCCCGAACCTCACTCTGTTTGGGGTTCCCATTGTTGAGGCCCTTAATCCCTACCGGGCCACATTTGCCGTGCTGTATCCGGCCTCGGACCAGACCTCGGCCTGGCGTACCTCCAGCTTCGTTTACATTGCCTTACGACTGCTGGCTGCCGCGGTAATCATCCTGTTCGGGAGCTTCATGCTGAGGAAGTGGAACCCAGGCAAAAGTGAGCCACGCGAACAGCGTGATGAGAGCCTTGAAGAGGTCAAGGGCTTGGTGGATGACCTGACGCAAACTCCTGCCGGCGCCATTTCGGCAAGTCCTGAAGAGCAGGACTCGATCGGTCTCAACGTGCCGAGGCGAACCCATCGACGCGTGGTTTCGGCGGCTCGCCCTTACCGACGGGCCTGGGATAATCCCGTCCTTTGGAGGGAATTGATGACCAGGGCTTACGGCACAAAGCCGCTGATCATCAAAGGGATCTACGCCCTGATTTTTGCCTTGGGCGTGTACGTATTTCACTCGGTTGGGGCCGATATCAAGCAGCCACTTGCCACCAACCTGGCACTCATTCCCATAGCGCTTGGCATTTTGAGCCTGATGCTTGTGAATGCTCAGGGAGTGACCGCACTTACCAGCGAGCGAGACGCCGGGGCCCTTGACCTGCTTCTGGTGACCGAGCTTTCGCCCAAGCAATTCATTCTTGGAAAGCTTTATGGCGCCCTTTACAACACCAAGGAAATGATCCTGCTTCCGGTCGCATGGATCCTTTACCTTTCGTATCGAGGCTTCCTTACGAACGAGAATACCTTCTTCGTGCTAGCCGATTTTCTGTTGCTTTGCCACTTTGCGGCCATGCTGGGGGTGCATTCCGGTATCAGCTATACCAACTCCCGAGCGGCCGTGGCCAACAGCCTGGGAACCATCTTCTTCCTGATGGCTGGAATTGGCATCTGCGCCTTCTTGATCATTCTGAGTGACCGTGAGTTCGGGCGTCAGTTGCTGAGCTTCATGATCTTCATTGGCGCGGGGAGCGTGGCCTTGTTCGGTTCGCTTGGGGCCAGGAACCCGTCTCAGGCCATTGCCCTGGTTGCCATTCTGACGCCGTTCTGGACCTTCTACTGCGTGATTAGCCTGATCAATGGCGAATTCATGGCCGCTTTCCTCTTCAGCATGGGGATTTACGGATTCTTTGTCCTTGCCATGCTGGTGCCAGCGGTCAGTTCGTTTGACATCGCCCTGGGACGAACCAGTGCCATTCAGGGATAAGGCGTTCTGAGGAACGGAAATCTATTTCTAATGCCGCCTCAGGCCCCCACTGGGGGTCTGTGGCGGCATCTTCAATCCCCGATTCCGGCTCCGAATGACGACGCCAGTGGGCACCGAGGTTCGGGCTATCGAGCAGGCGTGCGTAGGATGGTTCGACGCGAGAACGCTTTTCCCGATTCCAGGATCTGATCGCGATTGGCGCGAATCAGGTCGGCCTCAGCCGAGCGATCGCCGTAAATTCGTTCGGCGACATCCGCCAGGTTTTCGCCAGGCTCTGCCATGGTGAATGCCTGAGAGGGAGTTGTCGGCTTAGGCCTGGCAGCAATGGCCTGGCGGGTTCCGGTTGGAGTTGGCTGGGACGATGGTTTGCCGGCCGGCGATTGGTGGGCCGCTGGGCCGCTGGGTAAGGCTGATTCGTTTGTGCCAGGCGTGGACCCAAGTCGTCCGCTGGCCAACGGTTGAGGGTCTCGACCTCCAGGCTTCGGGGGATTTCCCCCCTGGGGCCATAATACGGCATTATTGGGTTGCGGAGCCGCCGGTAGTGACGGAACGGGTTCAGCGCCTGATGTTAGTTCTTTGTGTGTTGGGTGGGGGTAAAGCCCCCAGGCAGCCAGAAGAACTATGCCCAGGCTTGCAAAGCTGGCAAGCTGAGGTTGAGCAATCATGGTGGCAGATCAGTCGGCAGGGTGCGTCTTCAGAGTGAGTTACGTTTTCTTTCGGACAAATGTCTGGCCGCCTTGAAAAGAAATCCAAGTTCGACGGTTTTTTCTATCCGATTCTCGGATAGGGCCATTTCTAAAGCCTGCCAAGCCATCTGAAGCGTGTTGCGAAAAAACCCATTTTGGCGATGCTTGAAAAAATTTCAGAACCTTATGTTTGCTAGATCGTAGAAGAATTGATGTAGACGGTTTGGCCTTCCAGCGTATCCTGACAAGATCCGGTTATCCGATCAGGATATTCTGGGAAGGTTAAATGGGTCCGAGGACAGGTCGACGACGCTCTTCTTCAAGAGGTGTCGCGCGTTCTTACTTGAGACAGGGATGATGGTACCAATGCCTCGACATGCTTGGCGTCGATCGACGGCCGTCGCTGGGATCTTCACCGTGCTTGCTGCTGGGACGACCCTGCATGCGGCCCAGCAGGACCCACAAAAAGAAAAAACCAGCCGCCCCAACGAAGTGGATCAGCTGACAGCCCAGGTTGTTGCGGGTCTGCTTGAGCGTGACCATCTCTCCAAGCCCAAGATCGATGATTCGATCTCCAAGCGCTGGTTTGAGAACTACTTTGAAGAGTTAGACCCTCTTAAATACTACTTCCTTAAGGCCGACCTTGATGATTTTCGAGCCGAAGAGACCAACCTGGATGACCATGTTCAAAAAGGGGACCTGACTTTCGCTCAGAAGGTCTTCGATCGATTCTTGGTCCGGGCCGATGAACGCTTGGCTGATGCTCTGGATATCTTGAAGACCAAGCCGGACTTCACCATTGATGAAACCCTGACCGACGATCCCAAGCGGATCGACTGGCCAGTTGATAGTGCCGAGGCCAAAGACCGGATCCGGAAGCTGATCAAGCTCGAACTCCTTCAGCGGAAGCTGGACGACGAGGATCTTGAAAAGGGGATGGCCCAGCTCACCACCCGCTACAAGGATCGCAACCGAACCTTCAAGCAATTTGATACCACCGACCTGCTTGAGGTTTATCTTTCGGCCATGACCAAGGCCGTAGATCCGCACTCCAGCTACATGGGTCCCAAAACCCTCGAAGATATGATCGAACAGGGGCTCCACCTGTCGGTCGAAGGGATTGGCGCCTCACTGTCGGTTGAAGATGGTTACCCCATCGTCAAGGAAATTGTGCCAGGCGGAGCAGCCGATAAAGACGGCCGCCTTCAGCTTGAAGATCGGATTGTGGGCATTGAGAAGGAAGACGGAACACGTGAAGACTTCGTCGAAAAGAAGCTTAACGACGTGGTCCGAAAAATTCGCGGCCCCAAAGGTTCTAAGGTCAAGCTGATCGTTCAGCCGCAGGGTACCAAGGAACAAAAGGCCTACGAACTGACCCGCCAGAAGATCGAACTTGTATCCGACCATGCGAATTCGGAAATCATCGACGTCAAGGTCGCTGATCGAGAGGCCCCGCTGAAGGTTGGTGTGATCCGGATTCCAGCGTTTTACGGAGATTCCGGCGCGATTGTTCGGGGAGATCCGAACGCCGTCAGCATCACCAGAGACGCGCGAAAATACCTTGATGAGTTCAAGAAGAACGGCGTTGAGTCCGTGATCGTGGACCTGCGGGGCAATGGTGGCGGTTTGCTCTCTGAAGCCATCACCCTGTCTGGCCTGTTCATTGATCAGGGGCCGGTTGTGCAGGTGCGTGAAGCACGGAGCCGGAAGCACCTCGACGATGACGACCAAGGCACCGCATGGGATGGCCCGCTCACCGTTCTGATCGACAGAATGAGTGCCAGCGCCTCCGAGATCTTCGCCGGCGTGATCAAAGATTACGGTCGCGGGCTCATCATTGGTGATGCCAGCACCTATGGCAAAGGAACCGTCCAGCAGATCCTCGACCTCAACGAACAGATCTCCAGAGGGAACCGGCTGCCCAAGCTTGGCGCACTCAAACTAACCGTTCAGCAGTTCTACCGACCGAACGGTGAAAGCACCCAGATCCTCGGCGTGACGCCCGATATCCACATCCCTTCCACACGTGACCATGCCGACTTTGGTGAAGGGACCAGTGAATCGGCACTGAAGTTCGATAAGGTTGCTGCCTTGGCCCACGACATGTACAACCGCGTACCCGATGGGCTGGTCAAAGAACTCACGGAACGTTCGGAAGCCCGGCGCAAGGCCGACCCCAAGTTCCAGGAAGATCACAACTTCATTGAGCGGCTGATCGAACGGAAGAAACGGCACCAGATCGCGCTCCAGGAAGAGAAATTCCGGGCCGAGTCTCGCCGCGATGAGTCCGACAATGAAGCCGTGAAAGCCAAGACCAAGAAGCGTAGCCGTCACGCCGTGATTGAGGCCTGGGATGAAAAGGATTATTACAACCAGGAGATCGAGCGGATTGTGGCCGACTACATGACGCTCGGTAAGCAGATCTTGGTGGCCGCCCCGACCAAGGCCGCGAATCCCGGAGAAGACCTGCCAGCTCAGATTCCCTGACCTTTCAGGGAGATGATCCAGGAAACTAAAGAACCCCGGAGACCCAAGTCTCCGGGGTTCTTTTACTTTGTAGCGGTTCACGAATGGGTCACGTAGGTAGGACAGCCTCGATTGGGTCGCGAATGTAGGACAGCCGCCCCCGGCTGTCTCTTGGGATTGTTTTGATGGGCAATCCAATCGTGAACCACGATAAGTGCAACCCAAACGTGAAGGGTGATCATGGCCTGAGATCAGGCCACCGAGGCCATGGCCCTTGTCCTTTGAGCCGCAGAGGGACGGGTCAGCCCTTCCCGGCGAGTCGTTGGATCATTTGGCCCTGAGTGTGACCTCCGCGGCCTGACCACCCTTCAACTCAACCGTAACCGGTTCCGTCTCCTGATCCACAGAGCCGGGGTTTGGCCGCCCTCGTACCACGTAAGCGCCCGGGGGAATGCTTTCGAATTTCATCTGCTGCTGGGCGTTTATATTTCCAGAACCGCCATACGAGCCAATCACCTCGCCGCCCACAGGCGCCATCTGAATGATGTACCCCTCAGGCCGATCCTTCCCCTGAAAATCAACAGTCACCAGCAGGCTGGCGGAACGGATCATCTGGAATTCGAGGTTCGAGGCCGGTGTTTTGATTGACCTGCCCAGGCCTGGGATAATGTACCCAGGCTTGGTGACCCAGACGGAAGCCGATCCTTCTGGCACGTGATTGGTCTGAAAGCGGCCATCGGCGTTCGTTTGCGCTGTATACCCGCTGGGTGTCTCATAACGACCGCCGGTTTTGGGTTCAACGTTATCCAGCCGCACGGTGGCATCTTTCAGCGGTTGGCCTTTCTCATCGATCACTCGGCCCGAAACGCTGACCGCGGGCGAAAGGCTTGCTTGAAACGACTGCCAGCATGGTTGCTCATCGAGTCTGACATAGCCGGCAATTCTCGGCACGAAACCCGAAGCCTCAATGACAACCTGGAACCAGCCGGCCGGAACTTTCTTCAGGACCCAGCGTCCCTGGGCGTCGGCCTGAGTTTCAGCGACCAGCGGATAGTCATAGCCCCCCTGCTCTTTCGGTACCAGCCGTTCAACCTTGACCCTGGCGGCCAGGGGTTGGTCTGTAGAAACGGCTTTCACGGTCCCTTCCAGAACGATGCCGTCTTCGTGGGTGAATCCATGGGCTTCGAGCCGCTTATCAACCACCTCGATTCCGGGCGGAACCGTTACTTCGGACCAACGCAACTCGGCCGTATAGACATCAATCTGCGAGGGTGGGCTGGTTTCACTGACATCGATCGGGTTGAAGTCGGCCGGCATCTTCTTGAGTTGTTCCCAGTTCTTGGACTCCCAGACCATCAAGCTCCAGTCAATTCTGGCTTCCTTGAATTTCTCTGGTTCACGATTCGGGGCAATCCAGAAGCTGTGCCCCGCGCCGTCATGAACCACCACGCGTTTCACTTTTAGATCCAGCTTGGCGAAGTTGGCCAGAACGGCATTCAAAGCCTGAGCATTGCCACGGCACTCGCTATGCCACTGGCCACCGCCAAATGGTGGCCCCTCCCACCAGGCAATTCGCCCGGTGTGATTCACCAGGCTCGCGGCACCAATCGGCCAGCCGGGGTCATCCAGCGGTTTGTTCCCCACGTCTCCGCGAATCAAAGTTGCCCCCTGAGCCTGAATGGCTAGCGCCAGGGTGGCCACCCATGCCGTAAACAGTGTGCGGATCATCACGTTCCTCCAAGGAATTTCCAAAGGACCGTCAAATACACGGCCGTCGACACGTTTTCTTAGAAACTTGATTTGTGATCCTTGCCTGGGATCGAGTCGTCATTCGAGCAGAGGCAGAGCTTGGGTGGCTTCGTAAGAAACAATCGAGAAAACGGGGGGTCTCGGATGATCGTTCGCGTAACTTCTTGTCGCCACGGTTTTAGAAGGAAGGCTACGCCAGGATCTCATGAATCACCCGGCTGTCACCGTCCACCTGAGTCAGGCGTTGCTGGAGACCTTGGAAGTAGTAGGTGAGCCGTTCATGATTCAATCCGAGTAAGTACAAGATGGTGGCATGCAGGTCACGTACCTGAACCGGGTTTTCCTGGGCCCGGAAGCCAAACTCATCGGTGGAGCCATAGATGGTTCCCCCTTTCATACCACCGCCTGCCATCCAGACCGTGTACCCATAAGGGCTGTGGTCACGCCCATCTGAGCCTTCCGAGGTAGGGGTTCGGCCGAACTCTCCACCCCAGATCACCAGGGTCGAATCGAGCAAGCCACGCGCTTTGAGGTCGGCGATGAGGCCGGTGATCGGTTTATCGACCTGGAGTCCATTGCGCTGATGCTTGGAATCGTTGCTGCCATGCGTGTCCCATCCATCTCCACCGCCGCCATGATAGAGCTGAACGAAGCGGACGCCTCGTTCCACCAGCCGGCGTGCGTTCAGGCATTGTGTTCCGAAGGGGCGGGTGACATCCTGATCAAGTCCGTACTGCCGCTTGATGTACTCGGGTTCGTTGCGGATATCGAGGGCTTCCGGAGCCGTCGCTTGCATCCGGAACGCCAGTTCATAGGCGCTTATGCGGGCAGAGATGCTGGCGTCGTCTGGGTGCGAGCTCAGGTTCTGGCGGTTGAGCTGATCCGAGAATTGCAGCACCCGCCGCTGGCTTTCTTTGTCGATCTCTGCGGGGCGATTCAGATAGAGAATCGGTGATCCATCCAGACGCAATTCGGTGGGCTGATGAACGGCGGGTAAAAAACCATTGCCATACGTCACCGGGCCCCCTTTCAGCGGTCCGTCACGCATTACCACATAGCCTGGTAAGTTCTCGGATTCCGATCCAAGGCCGTAGTTCATCCAGGAACCCAGCGAGGGTCGGCCCATGAGCCGGGTTCCAGAGTGTGCCAGGTAAAGCGCGGGTGAATGATTGAATTCGGTATGGTGGCAACTGCGGATGACCGCGAGTTCGTCTGCCACGGTGGGTAAGTGCTGAAAAATGTCTGAGATCTCGATCCCCGAATCTCCGCACTTTTGGAATGTGCGCCGGCTGGGCAAGAGCTTGGCTGAACTGGAGTTGGTAAATTCCAGGTTCAGGTTTCCAAAGCTGGCGGGCAGGGTTTGCCCTTCAAATTGTTTGAGTGATGGTTTGGGATCAAAAGTATCAACCTGGCTGGGTCCACCATGCATGAAGAGCGAGATCACGGCCCTGGCTCGGGTTGGTGGGTTTGGGCCCTGCGCCAGCCCCTGCTGGCCTTTCCCCTGAACCTCTTTACCAAGCAGATCCAAGAACGCCAGCGCACCGATACCCATGCCCGACCGGCGCAATAGTTCTCGACGCGAATAACAGGTGTTGAGATTCATAAGAGCTACCGTTAGTTGGTCTGAAGGAATTCGGCAGAATTCATGAGCGCCAGGCAGAGTTCCGTCAGGGCGGCCAGGTGCGGGTCAGGCGTTCCTTTATTGGTCTGTGCGGCCAGGGCCTGGTTCAGAAAATCTTGGGTGAGCTGGATTTCTTGTTCGCTGGGTACGCGGCTATATGCCAGTAGCCAGGCTAGCTGAATACGCTCGCGGTGGGTGCGGGTTGCGCGTGATAATCGCTCGGCCATGGCGCGGGCGAGTTCGACGACCTTGTCGTTATTCAAGAGGGTCAGGGCCTGCGCGGGAACCGTGGTGGATTGCCTTACGGGACAGCTTGTACTGTTGTTGGCCGGATCAAATGCTTCCAGGAAGGGGAACCGAAAGGAGCGACGATTGAGGATATAAATGGCCCGCCGATTTTGCTCAGGAGTCACTGGCCATTTCTTGTCCTTGCGGTCCTCCAGGTCGTACATCCCTTGAAGCTCTTCCGGGGTGAGTTTGGGAACGAACGGCGGCCCGGAACTCTTCCGGTCCAAAACACCGGCGGCGGCGTGGAGCTGGTCCCAAACGGCCTCAGCTTGGAGTCGTTTCCGCGGAAAGCTGGAAAGGAACTGATTCTGGGGATCTCTGGAAATTGCTTCCGGGGTTCTTTCGGCCGATTGCTGATAGGTGGCTGAGAGGACCATCAGTCGCTGCAGATGCTTCAGGTTCCAGCCACTTTCCATCAGTTCCGATGCCAGCCAGTCCAGAAGCTCTGGATGAGTTGGAGGTTGCCCCTGGGTGCCAAGGTCGTTGGGGGTGGAGGCGATCGCCTGACCAAAGTGCCATTGCCAGAGTCGGTTGGCAATAACCCGAGCGGTCATTGGATTTCTTGGGGAAACTGTCCAGTTCGCAAGCATTGCCCTGCGTTGCGAATTCGCCATCGGAGCTGAGAAGCCGGCCTCTTCGCCAGCGAGGAACGCCGGGAGCGCGGGTGAAACTAAACCACGCGGCTTCTTGATTTCGCCACGTGTAAGCAGGTGGATGGGTGTTGGAATTTCTGAATGTCTGAAAATGCGATACGCGGTGCGTTGCCCCTTGAGCCAGGCCTTCTGGTTGGTGGATCGGTCCCAGGTTTCGCTGGCGGCAAAAATGGCTTCGAGCCCAAAATAATCGCGCTGGGAGATCGGGTCAAATTTGTGGTTATGGCAATTCGCGCAGCCAGCGGTAAGACCCAGCATCGACTCGCTGTAGGTGATCACCTGATCGGTCCTGCGGGTGTATTCCAGTTCCTCTGGAAATGC
The DNA here is from genome assembly GCA_903926465.1 of uncultured Planctomycetales bacterium. GTDB lineage: Bacteria > Planctomycetota > Planctomycetia > Isosphaerales > Isosphaeraceae > CAIYJE01. The sequence continues at coordinate 50,727 of CAIYJE010000111.1, read as the reverse complement.
GTCGAGCGCGTTTTGCCATTCGCCCAGCGTCCACACTGCCACGGCGTCTTGCATGGCATTGGCCTCTGCCGGCCACAATTCATCGCCGGCCACCTGTTCCATCAGGAACCGGTCGAACGGTTTGCCCTCATTGAAACTCCGGATTACATAATCGCGGTAACGCCACGCCTGTTCGTAATAGATGTCGGTTTCATAGCCGCCCGAGTCTGCATAGCGAACCACATCCAACCAATAACGTCCCAGGCGTTCACCAAGCGCAGTGGACGCCAGCAATCGGTCGACCACGCGTGAAAAGGCATCCGGGCGGTTGTCGTTCGCAAATTCCAGGATCTCTTCCGGCTGCGGAGGCAGGCCGGTCAGATCAAACGTCAAGCGTCTGAGCAGCGCAAGTTTGTTTGCCGGCGGGCTCGGTTTCAGATCGTTGGCAGCCAGTTTTGCAAAAATGAACGGATCAACCGGAGTCTGATTCCAGTCTGGTTGAAGGGTCTGGGGAATCTCAGGCCGACGAATCGGCTTGAACGACCAGTGTTCGAGGGCTCTGACTGTTTTGGGGTCGATTTCCTCGGCCTCAGCCGGCCAGTTTGCCCCCTGATCGATCCAGGCGCGGATCAATCCGATCTGTGAGTCTTCCAGCTTTTCACCATCAGGTGGCATGATCCGATCTTCGTCGATGGCCGCAACCAGAGAGACAAGCTGGCTGCGGCTGCTCAGGCCTGGAATCATGGCTGGTCCAGTATCGCCCCCGTCCAGAGCCCTGGATCTTGTGGAAAGCGAGAGTCCCCCCTTCTCTTTGCCATTTCCGTGGCAACGAGAGCAGTGTTCTTGAAAGATGGGCTGGATATCCCGAGAGAAATCCACCTGCACATTGGAGGCTGGTGGCAGGCGAGGGTCAACACTCCCTATAAGGAAGTGGCTTTGGACCCGGTCGGCGGTGAGCGCATGGGGGTAAATGGCAAGCTCGCCAAGGTCTCCACGGAACTGGCTCCCGCCTGGTTCAAACTTTTCGCCCCCAATCTGAATCGGTCGAGCGTTGATGATGGAGCCTTTGCTGTCTTGCTCGGTGGCACACGCTTGCCCATCGACGTAGAGCGTATTCAGCCCGGTACCAGACCGAGTCCAAACCACGTGATGGAATTGACCATCGTTCAGCCCCGTGCCAGAGGCCAGCACGCGGTCCTGGTCTCCTTTTGGCCCAACTCCCACCAGAATGCGGCCCTCGTTGGAGCCTGTGGTCAGACTTCCGCCCAGAATCACCCAGTCTCCCGACCCCGGACCGGCCGTGGCTTTGCTGACCAGGGTTGCGCTCCCAGGCCAGAACTTTTGATCGAACTCTTGTTCGCTTCGGAACCAGAATTCCACGGTCAGCTCATCGAGGTGGAATGCGTTCGCCGGCGGCAGTTCGATGAGGCCCGATCCATTGAACCGAGCCATCTCCCCCCCTGGTCCGGAAAGTCCTTTGACCGTGACAACGCCTGGTGAGCAAACGCCGTCGAGGTCAGAGTTCTTGGGGGCCGCCGAGTTGCGTGCCAGGCAAAGCTCAGATTGATCGTGTTGCTCAAATTGGTAAAAAGCGACTGGCCGATCAACGGTCACCACTGCCGAGTAGTCTGGTTCTTCCGCTACGGGAGTGAGTTGAGATGGAGACTTGAAACAGAGAAGCCAAAGCAGCCAAGGGGTGGCCATCAAGGCCGTGTGTATGAGCTTCATGAGCTCCCTGGTTTCTTTGAGAAGTACCGCGAATTCGATCGATTGAACGGATGGGATCGAGATCGGCAGGAGCTGGAGATCAAGCGGACGATCAAGAATCTGGCCGATTCAGGGTAACATTTAGCCGGCTCTGAAGCTGGTCTAACTGGGCCGAGAGTGAGTCGGCGGTTTCGGGAGGCAGAGGATATTTTCCAAACCGAACCCGGTAGAGCGCGTCCACAATATTGTTGGGAATTACGGCCAGTTCACTGGCAGGTTCCGTGCTCGCTTCGAGCAGGACTCTGGCTCGGTCCGCAAATTCACGCGGGGTTTCCACCGGTTTGTAAGTCAGGCCCGTCACGGCAAGAAGCTCTAGCAATCTCTCAAACAAGGCCAGCTCCGGGATCAACCCGGTGGAATCCGACAGACCGTCGTGTCTTTGCTTCCATCGGTTTCGGATCGCCAGCATGGCTCGGAATAGGGCAACGGCAAGCAGCATCAGCGAGACCGAGGCCAGGAACCCCCGGATGCTGAAGAAGTCTCCGGGGGTCCGGAAGTGGAACAGGATCACAATCGGCCCGGTTAATTGGATCCAGACACTTTTGAGTAAGCCCAGTATTCCCAGGGCCACGGCGAGTAATGGCTGATAGATATATCGGTTCTGTCGATCCGCATCGAAACCCGCTACGTAGAATGTCCAGATATATCGAGCCGCGTCACCGATGGTTCGAAACTGCCAGGGAAAGCGGCCAAGCTGCGCCACCACGGCGGCCCGCTCTGTGCCCGGCGTCGGGTCAAGAACAATCCAGTTAGACTGTCCCGTATTCACATCAACGATCAGCGCTTCCACCCAGCTATGCGCGTGTTTTTCTCGGAAAGAATAGGCTTGAACCAAAGGGTTCCACTCACCCCCCTTGAATCCGTTCACCAGCCTGGCAGGAATACCCTCGGCCCTCAAAAGCAACGTCAGGCCACTGGCAAAGTATTCGCAATGTCCCCGTTTATACTTTTCCAGGAAATCAAGAACCGGGTCCTGATCGGGTTCCGTTCTGGACATCGTAAGGGTGTAGCTATATTCGTTCGAGTCTCTGAGCGCGTGCTCCAGCCGCTTGGCACGCTCTTCGGCACCTTCATTCACACCATTGTTGAGCATGCTCTGGCTGAGTTGTTTCAGCCGTTGCAGGAGTAAGGGTTGGACCTTCAGCAGGCCTGCTAGCAGTTCTGGACCTGGTTGCTGCTCCGCCGATCGAATTCGCGCAAATTTGGCAGGGCTTGAAATTACCTCGTAATTGAAGGCACCACGTTGCCCAGTACGACCCGTGCCGTCGCTACCTCGGCGCATCGAGCTTTGCTTGATCAGATTGCCATCAAACAGGTTGATCTGGATCTCATCGCTGCGTCTTGATGATGCCCCAATCACCGATCGAAGTGAGAACAGGGCGTCGGAGTCGGTAGACTCCAGGCTGATCTTTTGTTTGAGCAGTGAAGTCTCTGGGATTCTTTCGAGGCTTTCAGTCCTTGAAACGTCAGATTCTAGAACCGGACCTCTGGTCCATTTCCCATTTTCATAATCAACCAGGGTTACTCCCCGGAACAGAAGCTCTTCTCCAGGACCAACAGCATTGTTGTTTTCGTCAACAACCTCTACGGTCATGACGAGCGAGTCATTTTCGAGAATTTCCCCCATCTGGCCAAGCCGCACCTGGTCACTGAATCCAGTCAGATGGCGAGTTGCTGATCCAGGACTCTGACCGGTGCGAGATTCTGCCCAGCGCGGTAGGAGCAAGAAGATCAGCGAACCCAGGCCAAGGGTCGAAATTCCAACCACGACGGTGGAGAGAAAAAAACCTCGATTGAACAGCCCGGTGTAGGGCTGATCTCGATCGGGGCTAGGCTCAATTCGAGCCCAGGCCGTCGGGTTTTCCTCTTTCAGTTCGCGCTTTAAATGAAATAACGAAAGATTCCAAAGACAAACCACGGCGTAAGCGAACAGGATCACGCCCATCCAGTCACTACGGCTCAGAAATGTGCCCACCAGCACCTGGGCCAGCGCGAGCAAGAACAGAAACCAGTCATCCTCGCTGGTCTTAGGCAGAAACATCTTCACGAACTGAAGGTAGACGAGCCAGTGACCCATGGCCAGGATCAACGAGTCTGGGTTCGACCAGTATTCAATCATCGCCAGCAAAAAAGACCCAAGTGCCAGAACATTCGCAAGTTCGCGTGGCAGGCCCAGCTTTGGATTTCGGTCAACGGTCCAGAATGCCGTCATCCCCGCCATGGCAACCAGTACCGGATAGATCCAGGCAAACTGATTGTAGTCCCCGGCATCAATGCTGAGGATTAACGTAGACAGGAACAGCATGAGATAGATGCTGATTCGATAAACCGAATGAAATCGAAGTTTCATGAGGGAAAAGCTGCGAACGTGGAGTAATTTGAGTCAGTTGGCCCGTGGTGTTCAAAGTAAGGGGTCAGGTCACCGTTGCGAGCGTTGAGAATCAGCAAACGGCTCGTGAATTCACGCAAATGCCCATCCGCTATTTTGGTGGACCGCTGGGATTCTGCGTTGAGGTCAATGGGACGTGTGGTGACAAGCACAATGGTGGAATCTCTGACCATGGCAGGCGGAATGGTTTCCAGCAGGGCTGAAACCTGGCCAGAGGCAGTTGACTGAAGCGTGCTAAGCGTGGTGAGCAGTTCGTGCATCAGTCGGGAACTGGCGGGGCCATGCCGGATGCCCGAACTGGGGCCAGTCCAGGCGAGAAGTAATCGCCTGCCCGGCTGTCTGCAAGTTTCCACGCAAACCGTGGCGGCGAAGCGAACCATCAATTCTACGGCCGTCTCGTGATTGGCATGATTCGGCCCCTCTGGTACCCAGGGATCAAGCAAGAGAGCCAGCAGTTGGTCCTTTTCTTGCTCGAACTCCTTCACCATGAGTTCACCGGTCCGCGCCGAGGTCCGCCAGTGAATCCACCTGGGGCTATCTCCAGAGCGGTACTCCCGCAATCCGTGGTATTCCTGTTGCTGTGCGGTTCGGTCGTGGCGGCTGCCGCGTCGGGTTTGTAATGCGGCCCGCATTTGTTTCTGCCAGTTTCTGGTCAGTCGGCCAAGCTGAGGATAGACAATCATCGACCAAGGTGCTTCGAAAGAGATCCGTCGCTCCATCAGCCCGAACGGAGCGCGAGTGACCAGGCTCAAGTTGCCAAACTGATACCTGCCACGTGTGGGTACGGTGCCAATCCACCGCAAGCGTGCGTTTGTCCCTGCCTCGACCCTTTCAAACTCAACCTGAGGCCGAACCCGTTCAGCGCCTGAACGCAGGCGATCTGTCGCTCGGAATTCATCAAGCAATTCGACCGCCAGTGCCGCGCTCAGTCGTCTCGGATTTTCCAGCGTGTATTGCAGTGCCAGCGGATCGTTTGCAAAAACCGTTTCGGGCGCTCTTCGATTAACCGAAAGTTTACGGAGCATGCCCGAACTCATCACGAACGATGCCGCAATGGGGCCAGCCGCAAGCCCACTCATTAACAGGATCAGGTTATTCTGGGCGTACAGTCCGGTTGCCATCAGGCCCAGCCAGACCATGAAATAACCGGTGCCGGCTCTGGTGACCCGCAAAAAGTGGTAACTGGGAGAATTCTCGCCATTCCCCAGGAATTTGCTCAGGATGAACCGTGGTTCGCTCATGCGCATGCCTCGATGATCATGGATCGCCTTGCGGATCAAAACTGATCAGGATGGAACCCTTAACCGGTCCACGATATCACGAATAATGGCTTCCGCGGCTGCGAACTGCCCTGCCTGAAGGAACGATTTTCCAACGACTCGGTGAGACAGAACAGGAACGGCAAGCGACTTGATGTCATCGGGTACAACATAGTTGCGCCCCGAAACCAGCGCCAAGCTTTGGGCTGCTCGATAAAGCATCAAAGCACCACGCGTGCTCACGCCCACATGGAGATCATCATGCTTGCGTGTGGCATGGACGATATCCAGCAGATATTCCGAGATCGCGTCATCCACGCGAACCCGCCGAACCGCATTTTGCATGGCCACAACCTGTTCGGCCATGAGAACCGGTTTGAGAAACTCAACCGGCTCCCCCGCGCGATGGCTGGAAAGGATTTTCCGTTCCTCGGCCCTGATCGGATAGCCCATCCGGATCCGGATCATGAACCGATCAAGCTGGCTCTCTGGCAGAACATAAGTTCCCTCGAACTCGTAGGGGTTCTGGGTGGCCAGCACCAGAAAGGGGGGCGAAAGGTGATGGGTTTCCCCTTCCACCGACACCTGACGATCACTCATCGCCTCAAGCAATGCACTCTGGGTCCGGGGTGTGGTCCGGTTGATTTCATCGGCCAGCAGCACGTTAGAAAAGATTGGGCCAGGCTTGAATACGAACTCACCCGTTCCAGCGTTATAAATGCTTGAGCCCAGGATATCGGAGGGGAGCAGGTCGGGAGTGAACTGGATCCTATGGAACACGCAGTTGATGCTGGCGGCGATCGCCCGCCCAAGCAACGTTTTTCCAACGCCTGGAACGTCCTCGATGAGCAAGTGCCCTTCGGCCAGCAGGGCCACAACGACCAGGCGAGTTACCTCGTTTTTGCCCAGGACGACCGATGCAATATTCGTCAACAGGCTATCAAGGTTTACGTGAAATTCTCGAATGCCTGATTCGGTCAGCTCGCTCGAATCGGCCTGGTTCATCAAATTTCCCTCGTTCCAGAAAGTCCAAGCATCAAGAATGAGTGAGTATCAGGTGTGAATTCTGTCAGAATAATCATAGCTCAGCCCAGGCTGAACCACGAGTCTTTACTCGCCAGGCTTCGGTATTTCATCAAAACGAAACCGTTAGCGTGCGTTTTAATCGAGTTGAGGATTTTGGCTGTCTGACCGGGTGACTTGCCGTTCATATCGCTTGGCAACACAAAGAAAGTCATAGTACGAGAGCAGCAGGCAAAAAATGAGTCCAGGCCGGCCGTCCAGAAACCCCAAACGCAGAACGTATGTATACAAGAAGCGTATGGCCGGTCGGAACGGAAGGCGCAGATAGAGCTTTTTTAAGATCCGTTTGATCCGTTTGGAAGCGCCAATTCCCTTGGGAATGGGAGCGTTCAGAAATCGATCATAATTCTCGGCTTCCCAGGCGGAGTATCGGTCGTGTTTCTCAACAAACGTGGAGATTGTGGGATAAGCATGATGGTCAAGCTCTTCGCGGAGCTTGAGTACCCGCCCTTGAAGTTCCACGTGCTCGTGGGCTTCGTTATCTCCGGCTGGAGATCCTGGAGCGGCCGGAATGCGTTCATAGCGTCCGAGTTTGTGCCTGAAAAGTCTGAGATTCCAGCACTCGTTGTAACCACAGTGCTGGATTCTACGACCCAGGAAGTAATACTTCATGTTCAGGTAAAAGCCGTCGGCCTCGTCGCTCGCAATGCGCCGGGTAATCTCCATGGCCAGCGCGGGGGGCACAACTTCGTCGGCATCGACAATCAGCACCCATTCATGGCGGAAGGGAACATTTTCGAGCGCCCAGTTTTTCTTCTTGGGGTAATACCCGTTGAATTGGAACTGGACAACGGTGGCTCCGTGTTCTTGGGCCACAGCGTTGGTGGCGTCGGTACTTTGGCTATCAAGCACAAACACTTCGTCGGCCCAGGCGAGTGCGGGCAGGCACCGACGCAGATTGTCTGCCTCGTTTTTGACCGGCACGATCACACTGATCTTGGTCTTGGTGGAAGGCCGAGGTTCATCGTTGGCCGCGGATGTCGAGTGCGATGGTTTGAGGTTGCGAGTCAGCAGCGTCATGTGGCTGTCCCTAACGAAAATGTGATGGGCCGCTTCTGGGGTGTGAGGATCTGGTTCTTCAGGACAGCGTCACGAACTCAGGGGGCGTGCCTCCGCCCAGGACCCAGTGATAAAGCTGTTGAAGCCTGGCTCCCTGTCGGGACCAGGTGAAATCTCGCTCCACCAGACGTCGCCCTTGCGTGGCCATTTCCGCTCGTTCGGAACTGGTCATGGATAGCAGTTCACGTAGGCCTGTCTGAAGCGCCTGTGCGTTTGGCTCCACAATCAACCCGCCGCCGGCCGCTTCAAGTTGCTGGAAGTGGCAGGCTTTGGAAATGAGCACTGGCAGGCGTGCGGCCAGGGCTTCAAGGACCGCCATGCTAAATCCTTCGCTATAGCTGGGCAGCACAAAGGCATCGGCGGCACCCCAGGCCTGGCGCGCTGATTCCCCATGCACGTGGCCAAGCGAGGTCACTGTGTGGCCCAGGCCGGCTTGCCGGATTGTGTCCAGGAACAGACTGCCAGCTCCCTCATCTCGACCGGCGAGCAGGATGTGCAACTCTGGATGATTGCGGTGGAGCGCAATCATGCTTTCCGCCAGCAGGTCGAGCCCCTTCTTGACGTGCAGCCGGCTCAAAAAGAGGACCAGGAATTTGCCTCGAAGTTCAGGGTGCGCAGCCTCCAGAACTTCCCGGCCTGGAAGATTTTCAAACGGGGCCAAATTCACTCCGTTCGGTACCAGCGCGATGGGAGTTTTGGGGGCCATTTGACGCAGGTGTGAGACCTCGGGAACCGAAAGGGCGTGCAAACACGCAGCGTGGCCAAGGTTCTTCCCCTCAACCAGAAACGTGTAAATACGTTTCTTCCATGGCTTATGCTGAAGCGCCCAGGGGTCTGCCATGCCGTGTGCGGCCATGACGTAAGGGACGCGGTAACGTCTTGCCTCACGGGTGCCCGCTCGCACGTGGTACTGCCAGAGCCCATGAAAATGTGCCACAGGAGCCTGTTTGATCCAGGCACCAAGGTGGCGGTCGGGGCCAATCAGTTCGACCCCTGGCGGAATTTTGAGGTTCTCAAGCTTCGAGGCTGTGGGTGTGACGGCCCGGATGGCGGTCCCCTGCTCAGCCAGAGCACCTAAAAATCCCAAGATACTGGGGACCATGCCGCCATCACGGAACGGGTCCATGCCGTTGCATACGTGCAAATAGGGCTGCAAGGATGCCGCTGGCTTGGCAATTGTTTCTGTGCCTGACCGAAGATTGAACGTTTGCATCAGCCGACACTCCTCATGGCACGAACTTTGGCCGATTTGCCTGGTTTACGCGTTTGCTGGGCCATCGCCAGCGCTTCGAGGGTACCCTTGGCAAAACGAGCGGGCCCCCATTCCGCGGCCGTCAATTCCGCCCGCTGTCCCATGGCCGCTCGTTCAGCAGGCGTTCGGGCGGCCATCCAGACCAGTGATTGAGTCACCGCTTCATCGTGGGTAGGGTTGAATCGAAGACCGGTTGTGCCGATGGGTTCCGGCACCAGTGTTTCCATGCATCCGGCATGAGTAGAAACCAAGAGTGGTAAGCGGCAAGCCGCCGCCTCATTGACCACCAGGCCCCACGGCTCCATGAGACTTGGGTGCACAAAGGCCGATGCCCCTGCCCACCATGCCACCAGGTCTCGCTCTTGAAGGAATCCAGGGAATTGCACATACGGGGTCAATTCGAGCTGGTTCACCAGTTGCTGAAGCTGGTCACGCTCCGGGCCGTCTCCGCAGAGCACAAGATCCCAGCAGTTTTCTGAAGAGACTGTGGCTCTGTAGGCGGCGTAGGCACGCAGCAGACGCGCCAGGTTTTTTTCGGGCACGAATCGGTTGACCGCCAGAAAGTAAGGGCGAGGATGCGCAGGGCGGCCACTCGTGGTGGTTCGATGCTGGTCAACCCGGTCGCGGATCTGATCATGATCCACCGCGTTGTACCCCATCGCAATTTTTGTCGCCGGAATTCCAAGCTGGACCAGGTAATCTCGGTGCTGTGGCCCACCCACAAGTGCCGACGAAAACCGCTGCACCCTGCGTGCTTTGACCGCTTCTTTCCACCAGACACGCGGCTTATCGATCGCCTGACTTTCGGACATCAAGATGCGTGGGATCGAACGTCGTACCGCCCAGCTCAGTAAGGCGAGAGACTCTGGGCGTGTGTAACCCACCACCGCCACGGCATCTGGCTTGTCACGGTCAAGGTGCTGGGAAATTGCTTGCCGACAACTCGACGGAGCCAGCGTCTCTAGCGTGGCGGTCGGAAAGAACGTTTGCCAGGTGAATGGTTCCTGGCCATGAAGCGGAACCCAGGGGTATCGTTGCTCGCGGCCGGCAACCTCATAAGCAATCAGTTCATCGCCGGTTTCCCGGAGCGAGATCCCGAGCGCCCGGAGCCTTGCCAGGTGGTACGGGCCGAAGTTTGTGAAGCAGATCGTAAGTTTCAAGGTGTCGGACTCCATTCCGGATTCGAATGTCTTTGCGCAAGCCAACGGCAAGGCGTTCAGGCAAGCGCGGGTGAGGCCATGCCTGGCAGGCCTCCAGTTCTGGCAGTTTGAGGCCGATCGTTGAGTCGCAAATAAATCCACAACGCGGCCATGGGCGGCAAGGTGGTGTGTCCGTAGATGTAATAGAACCAGACGAGTGGATCATCGTTTACGGTCATCAGCCAGGCGTTGTAGTAGGTCAGGCACCACCACACCTGGGCCCACGGCAAGTGCGCATGGAACCGGAAGTAGTCATAGGCTGTCCGGGTCAGCAGTGCGAGGGCGGCTAGTACGATCAGTGTGGCTATGGCCCCACCGTTCAACTGCGTGGCACCCAGCAGGCTGATGGCTGGCCCCGTGAATTCTTTGTTCCGTTTGAATTCGGAGCCGGCCATCCAGGCGCTGATCCAGGCATCACGCCCATAAATTGGCTTGTTCGGCCAGACCAAGCGGGGGATGAAGGTCGAAAAAATTCTCAGGTAACTGGAGCCGTAGTCATAGTCTGAGAGTTCCGGAACGGCGTACATCATGAGCAGGAACCCACCGTACTCCTCGGTTTCCTTGCTTTCCTGCTCTACGAGTGGGCTGACCGTATCGTTCTTTTCTTTGAGGTTCAAGTTGATCAGCATGCTGCTGGCATCAAACTCTGTGAGGTAACGCAGGAACCCCGCAGGCGTTGGCTCATACCGCAAATTATTGCGCCAGCCAAGCGCAAGCGACACAACAAGAGCGCAGGCGACGGCGGTGAGCCCGAGCACTGGCATGGAAGGCCGGCGGAATCGAGGCAGGTACCATGCGGCAATGCCCGTCAAAACACCGATGACCGCATGGGACCGGCGCCCGTTGAACATCCAGATCGCCACGTACGCAAGCACGACCATCAGGCCGCAAGCCGTGAGAATGGGTCGGGGTTTGGCCGGCTGGCGGCCAGTGACCAGCAACATCACCCCCGAGGCTAGCATTACAATGGGAAACGCACGCAGGATGTTCTCTTCCTGGGCAACTTCCATGGACCGAAGTGCCACACCCGCGCAAATCAGGCCCCAGGCAATTAACGGGGGAGACACCGCCACGACCAAGGCTGGAGACCAGCAAGATGCCACACGTGGAAGCCGTGCGGCAATTTTTTTGGCGATGCCGCAGTGGTAGATCAGCAAGAACCAGGCGATAGCCCAGGCGGCCCGGGTATTGGCCGCCGTGACCAGTTCTGACCCGCGCACGCGTAATGCGTATTCGCGGTACGAGATGGCCTGGACCACGTAAACCTGAACGTAACCCGCGAGGAAGAGCCAGAGCGGTGCAAATGGATCAAATTGCTTGCGCAAGACCGAGCCCAGAAAAACGAGCACGATCATGGCGGCGGTCAGGTAGACGGGAATCTGGTCTTGGGCCATTGTGGGCTATCCCTTCCGTGGAGCAAGCGACTCACGAAACGGGTTCGCTGAACAACTTGAGGGAACCAGGGAGAGCACGGCCTCGGCAACCGATTGACGGTATCGAAGCCAGTTGAATTCTTCACCCCGTTTGCGAGCGGCGGTGGCCATCTCGGCCCGCAGCTCGATGTCCGTACCGAGCCTTTCCATTTTTTCAGCCAGCGTGCCTGGATCTCCGGCCGGCACGATGAGCCCTTCTCGCCCATCTCTGACAACGGACCCAGCCTCTCGTGTGACCACTTCCGGCAAACCGGCGGCCAGGGCCTCATAGGTCACGACGGCTGAGCCTTCAAAAAGGGATGGAAAGACGAAGACATCGGAATCTGAGAGAAGGGCGGGCATCTCCGAGTGGGCAACTCGACCGCGCCAGACGATGCCCGGTTGATCGAGATCGGCCTGGAGTGGTCCAAGTTTTCGCGGCAGGGCACCAACCAGGTGAAGCGACCACCCTGGCCGCTGAATCATGCGCCAGGCTTGGAGTAAGTAACTGATTCCCTTGCGCTGGGTGATACCGCCGGCGAACACGAACTGGCAGCCGGGCCTGGGTTGGGAGTGGGGTCGGGGCCGGAACCGATTCACATCGGCGGCATAGGGTATGACCCGGATCCGTTCCTCGGGGATGTTCTGCGCCTGAAGCCGTTCCGCGATATGCAGGGAGGGAACCAGTAGCAAGGTCGCCAGGTTGCGGTCGGCCTGGCGTCGCTGATGGAGCCATTCCAGCTCCGTGAGGTCGATGTCACCATCTCCCAGATAGAGCGGAAAGTACTCTGGAGAGCGATCGGCTTCGCGTTTCAGCAAGTCTTGCTCTTCGGCGGGATCTCCGTGAACCACGCTGACGATGGTTGGGATTCCCAGTTTTCGGCAGTGTGGCAAGGTTTGGCCGGAACCGACGTCACTGAAAAGGAAGACGGCGGCCGGGTGATCGCGTTCGACCTGCCGCCGAAGTTGGCGATCAAAGTATTCCGCTCGCCACTGAGAGAGCTTTCGGCGCCGGGATGCGGTCTTGATCCGGTTCTCGGCGGCCAAGGCAAGATCCACTTCCGGATGGCTGATAACACGACTTCCGGGGATCTCAGGATGTGAGCGTCGGCTCAGGCGGCCCTTCAGCCTGCTTGGCAGGGTGGCAACCAGCCGGTCAATGACACGAGATTGGCTGCCGAAATAAAACGAGGTTTCAAATGCGCCGAGCAGGCCTGCATCTGAAAGTCCAACCGCAGCCTCATACGCTGGAGGGCGGGAATCTGGGCAGGCAAGCAAGATCTGGTGGCCGGCCGCGTGGTGGCACACGAGCGTTGTTTCACCAGACTCTGGTGGTGCGGTGCTTGAGCGCACGCGATCGTCCTTGATCGAGGAGGCAAATCCTGAGTGGTCACAGGATGGTATCGAGCCGATGGCGGGTCGTCAACCGCGGGCTAATGACTGGTGAGGCTAAGTGATTCGGATCAGTTCACGCGTCGAACGGTGGTTGGGGGCCAATCCGAACGGGTTGAAGGCTCTCAGATAAGGGTGTTCCAGGCGAAGATGGGTTGACCCAGCCGCCTGCAGAAAGGATAGTATTTGCCGTGAAGTGGACATGGGTTGCGAGTTCGATCAGACCAGATCTGGACGATGCCTTCCATGTTTTCTTGACTCTGCCCATCTGTTTCTGGTCGAGCCCCAACCTGTGGCTGGATTCGGGAACGGTGGAATTCGGTGAGCCGACGGACCGCACAAGATCGACACCCTGCACGGACGCTCCATCCCCCCCTGCTCAACCGACAAGGATGATTCAGGGGCCCCCAGCGCAAATGCTACACATGAGTTGTGTTTGCCTAGTTCGGGGTCTGGAGACTGGCCAGGAAGCTGAAGATCGTGTGGTCTGCCTCTCAGGACGGGATGGCTGATCCATGACGCTCAACCTTTTATTGCTTGGATTCGCCTGTGCGTTTCTGGTATGCGCTTTGGTAATTCCACTCATCACCCGGCTTGCCGGCTGGATGGGTGCTATTGATACCCCCGACAATTTTCGACGGATTCATACGACGTCCGTTCCGAGAATGGGCGGAGTTGGGCTGGCTCTGGGGATCTTCGCTGCGGTTTCCCTGGTGGTCTTCCGCGGAGACTTGCGAGAGTGGGACAGCTTTGGGCCGTGGTGGAAGCAACTCCTGCCGATCTTGGCTGCCTCCGTTCTGACCCTGGTTGTTGGTGTGTTGGACGATACACGTGGCCTGAGTCCACGTTTGAAACTCGCAGGCCAGGGTTGCGCGGTGCTGATCTTGTATCTGGGTGGAATCCGGATCACGGGTCTGGACCTGCTGGGAACCCACGTAACGGTAAGTGCTCCGTTTGCCTTGACGCTAACTGGAGTCTCAAAGGCACTCTGGATTGACCTGCCGAGCCTGGCGATCACGCTGTTGTGGTTCACGGCGTGCATGAACATCTGGAACTTGATCGATGGCATGGATGGCCTGGCCTCTGGCGTTGGGTTGATTGTGGCCGGGACGCTGATGCTGATCTCGGTTTACAGTGGCAACCTCGGTTCTGCGCTGCTTGCCGCGGCCTTGATGGGAAGCCTTGCGGGATTCTTGCTCTACAACTGGAATCCTGCCTGCATTTTCCTGGGTGATAGTGGAAGCCTGTTACTTGGTCTATGGCTTGGCATCATCGGCATCCAGGATTCCGCAAAGGGAACAGATTCCATCGCCATCCTGTTCCCTGTGGTCGCCATGGGGCTGCCCATTTGCGATACCGCGATGGCAATCTTTCGTCGCTGGGTGCGTGACCTGCCCCTGAGTTCGGCCGATCGACGCCACATCCACCATCTACTGATCGGGCTTGGGCTTACCACCAAGCAGTCGGTCAAAATCCTGTACCTGTTCACCGCGGGCCTGTGTGGTGTGGCGATGCTGGGCGTGGCCCGGCGAAGCGACCTGCTGGTTCTGATTCTTGGCCTGGCCGGCTGCATTGCTTTTCTCCTGGTTTTGACCAGCCGCCGGGACGAGTTGACCCAGTTGCTCAACGATTTACGGGGACGCCGCCGTCGCCGCCGCATGGAGCGGCACGCCGCTCGTTTTACCTGGGACCTGGTCCAACGCATTGAGCTTTGTGATTCACCCGGTGCTGTTCGCGTGGTGCTTGAAGATGCCGCCAGCCAGCTTGGAGCCACGATGCTCCTGCGACTGGAACCTGGGCCTTTGGCTGGACCTGGGCTGGATCAGCCTGAGATTACCGAGCTGAATGATGGACATTGGGCCCGATTCCTGATCAAGGAACCCTCGGGGATCGAAGTCATCCTGCTGGTCCAGCATTCTCCAGACGTGGAATTTGACGCAGACATTCTGTTTCGATCGAGCCAGAAGCTGGCTGAAGTTGCGGCCAGGCGACTCTGTGTTCTCGCAGGGTTCCCACCCAAGACCCAGACATCACGAGAGCGATCTGGGCCCGATTCCGTTCTGGAGGCAAACACCGATTCTAAACCGGCGTTGGCATTTGCCGGCTCCTCCGGAATTCAACCCCTGACCCAGAAACGCCCACCAACCACATGATGGGTTAACGGCCGCTTGGACATGTCTAGCCATGTTCGGCCTCACTTGATTTGCAAACTTACTTGATCAACACCCTGCTCTGAACATCGAGGCAAGATTCCATGGATCGGATCATCGCCCCCTACGGATATGGGCCGCCCGGAGTAGGTTCACCGGCTCTCGCTTCTCCCTCGGCCACGGTAGATTCGATCCCCAAAACTCTGGGGGATTATCTGCGTGCTTTCAGACGCCGCTGGTGGGTTGCCTTTGGAGTCGCGCTCACGCTGGCGTTCCTTGGAACGGCCTACGTTCTCAGGCAACCCTCGGTTTTTCAGGCGATGGCTCAGGTGCGGATTGTTCCTCCTGAGTTCAACCATGCCTTGTCCGTCATTGTCGAGCACCCCGCCAACCTCAATCGCGACAATACCGAGCAGTTCGTGCTCGACACGATGGGCCAGTTTGGGACCAAGGCCCTGATCACGTCCGTGGTTCGCGAGTTCGAGCCGGCCGACCCTGTAGCGGCCGCTGCACTTGTGAATGAGGTGAGCAGCTCCTTGGGCACAAAACGGATTCCAGGCACCAGCACCTTTGTGATTACCGTGGAAAGTCAAGACCAAGACCGCGTGGCGAAGGTCTTGAACGCCCTGATCCGGAAGTACGAAGAAGAGACCAAGCTCAGGGAAGTTGACAAGATCAACAACTCCAAGAGTGCTGCGCTCAAGAGTCTGGACCGACTTCGGGTTGATCTGAAAGGAATTGATGATCAGATTGCAAAGATCATCAAGGTGGCTCCTTACTTTGCGCCTGATGGTCGTAACTTTGTTGAGGAAGAGTACCTCAACATGCGGTCATTATTGCTCCAGAAACGGGTCCGTTTCGAGGATCTGGCCTACGAGCAAAACCTGGCTGAAATGTGGCCAGGTCTGCGTGAAAGAGCCGACCAGAATGATGTTGCGGAAGGCTCGCTTCGCGACTTGCAGAAGTCACGGACCCAGATTGCCAACGAGCTATCTTATTACCAGAGCACGATCCGGAATCACCGGAATGACCCGGTGGTGAAGTCGCTACGGAAACGCTTGGGCACCCTGGACCTCTCCATTGATCAGGCGGAGCTGGATGAAAAAACTCCAGCCGTTGCCGACATCGGTTCCATGCGGCTCAACCGCTCGCTTGAAGAGATCAAGGAGCTGGAGCGGCAGGTCAACAAGCAAAAAATTGAGATGCAGCAGTCTGCACCTCAGTTTCAGCAATTTCTGGCGTTAAGACGACAGCGAGATCAGCTTGAGCACCTGATCACCAAGACTCAAGAGAATGAGTTGCGATTCGAGTCGGTTTCACCCACCCTGTCGGCGCCTGTTGTGCCTTTACTAAGCGCGGTAGATCCAATCGCTCCAATTCGACCCCGGCGGATGATGATGATTGGCCTGATCAGCGTGCTGTCATCGCTGGTGGGGCTTGGGCTTGTCTGCGGTCTGGAGGCCATGGATCGGCTGGTCAAGGTGCCTGAGCATCTTGGACCCAACCTCTCGCTTCCACTGCTGGGGGTGGTACCTCGGATGCGTCGTTTAGCACGCATGAACCGAGGCGGCCATCTTTGGACTCCTGCCGTTCCAGGCACCATAGAGGCCGATGCATTCCGGAACCTTCGGGCCAGCCTGATCGGTTCTGAACCGGTCGATTCGCCGCATGTGACCATTTTGATCACCAGTGCCAAGGCCGGTGAAGGCAAAAGCACAACTGCCCTGAACCTTGCGGCCACCTGTGCGCTTTCTGGTGAGCGAACGATTCTTGTGGATTGCGACCTTCGTCGCCCTTCACTGGCTGCCGTGTTTGAGGCCGATCCCGCGCTCGGACTGGTCGACGTGCTTCAGGGAGAAATGCCCTGGCAACGTGCCGTAGTTCCCTGCACCGAAATTCCTGGCCTCTCGTTCCTGCCCTCTGGGCACCTGGCCGGCGTACCAATTGAAATTCTTGGATCTCTGGAACTGAAGCAACTGATCACGGCCCTGGCCAGACAATACCACCGGGTCATCCTGGATGGGCCTGCCATTCTGGGCCTGGCCGATGGTCGAATGCTGGGCCGGCTCGCAGACACCACCCTGCTCGTGGTTCGCTCGGGAGCCAATGAACTCAGCCCGCTCCGTCGTGCCAAGGCCATGCTGGATCAGTCTCGAATTCATCTCGGCGGCATTGTGTTCAACGACCTGAGCGAAGACCTCCGAAACTGGTCCAGCTATGGTTCAAATTCCTGGGAATCCTGGGCACTTCCAACGGATGGTGGTGGCTCAGGTCCAGCGCGAAAATTGGAGCGGAAATCTGCCACGACCACGGCTTGACGCTCGCTCCTTCACTTTCAAGGATGAAACTCACCAATGGATACAACTTCCCACGTGTGGATACGCAGGCTAGAACGGACTCAGGCGGTCTTGCTTTCAGTGCTGTTGATCTTCTCAATCCTTGGTTTCGGCGGGCTCGTGTGGTGGTTTCCGCTGTTTTGCTCCGTACTCATGTCTTTGCTTGCCTTCGTGAGCTTGGGCCGGGCCTGCGTGCGGGGCTCGTTCTCCATCCTCAAAAGTCCCATTGCCGCCTTGGTTTTGGGTGCGATTGTGTTGGGAATTTTCCAGATCATGCCGCTGCCTACCGAATTGATGGCAAAGCAGAGTGCGCGTGCGGTGACAAGCTGGACCACCGCAGATCAAGGGCAGGCCTCGCTGGTACCTGAAGCAGAGACCGGATCATCATTGGTTCAAGGACGGATTGTGCTCACGGCAGATCGTCCCGCAACCTTGCGCTGGGTTCTGGTGACCGTGGGATGCCTTACGGTTTTTGTGGTAACCGGGCATTTTTCTGACACTCTCTCTCGTACCCGGCTGATCTGGGGCTCACTGGCGGTGGCATTCGGTTTTTGCACGTGGGGTGGAACCCTTCAGCTACTGGGGCAGAGCCCTGGTGCTTTTGGGTTGCTCACGCCAGGAGCTGGGCCATCATGGGCCCCTTCGCGAGCAGATCTCAGTTCTGGACCGGTTCTCACACGCTTGCGAGCCCTTGAAAAAGAGCGTGCCAAACCGACGAGCAGGGGCGAGGTGGTCGTCGCCCAGGTCGATCCAAGTTTTGCAATTGGATCTTTGGTGACCGGTCCGAGCGCCTACCTGGCTCTGGCATCGCTGGCCTTGCCTTTGATTTTCGGGCTGGCCCTTTACCGACTCTCGCCCCGCGGCAGCCGAGAAAGTTTATCGGTTCGGCTATCGCCCCATGGTGGATTCTCCGCGTTGATCTTTTTGCTGGCCACGGGCTTACTTGCGGTCGGTCTTTCTGGATATCTCGGCGGCTTACTCCTGGGTGGAGTTCTGGTGCTGGGTGTTGGCGTCGTCTGTCTGGCCACGCTTCGCGGCGTTGGAGTGAGTCGGGCCGCGTTTTTGATTCTGATCGGCTGCGTGCTGAGTTTGCTGGGTGGCAATGCCATCGGAAACGCGGTTGGCCGACCTGCCGGCAGTCCTTGGCTGGCAACCGCGGAGGGGCGCGTACGAACGCAACAGGTGTGGAAGGAGACGGTGCAGCTTGGTGCCCGTTTTCCAGTTTTCGGCGTGGGCCTGAACAGTTATGGGCCGGTTCATGCCATGGTCAAGCATGATGACGCTAGCTCATCAACGGCCCTGAGTTCTCTGGGGCAATGGTGGGCTGAAACCGGGGTCGCCGGACTGTTGCTGCTGGCAAGCGGCCTGGCCTGGATCGTCTGGAAGTTGCCTTCCGCCTGGACCCGAGTTGGATCCGCGGATCGTGCGTTGCCGGCGGCCATGGTCGGATCTGCGTTTTCATTTGGCCTCTTTTCCGCCGTCGCCTGGACGATTCAGTTGCCGGCCATCGCCATCGCGGCCGCTGCCCTTGGCGGCACCATGAATCGCTGGCTCGCCGGCGGCACAGACCTCTTTGTTGAAACACGACGTATCCACGACTGAAACAGCCCAGATTTCAGACTGGACCAGGCTCATTGTTTGGATCTTGAGAGTTCCGCAGCATGCAATCACGAACTTATCTTTATATCAAGTCTCCATCTGACCCAACGACTCGCGTTGTGCAGCTCGACTCTGAAGTGGTGCGCATTGGCCGAGGCGTATTCTGTGAAGTACGTCTTACCGGTGCCCAGATTGCCGATGTCGAGGGCTACCTTCGCCGCCGTGGGCGTTCCTGGTCACTTCAGCCGGCGGGCGAGCATGCGCAAATTTGCATGAATGGGTCGGTGCTTCACGAGCAGGTCTACGTCCCATTCGGGACATCGTTCGAGATCGGTGGTATCACCCTCGAAGTGCGCGCGGAGGAAATTGGAGAATCAGATCTCGGGTTCGGCTCTTTTCATGCCCCGATCATTCTGGATCAGCAGGTTCGGTCCACCCTGGAATCCATGGCCTCCAGCGAACTTAGCAACCAATCTCAGTTGATCGAGCCAGTTTCGTTGCTCCAGACGGATGCCACGCTTGCGGAACCGGAATCGGCTCCCGTCAGCCCTGAGTTTATTCCAGTGCCGGTCGCCATCGTGAAGCCAAGTCCAGCGGTTGTTGAAGTTGAAGAGCCAGGCGAAGATCCACCGCCTCTTCCTCGTCAGCAGCGGTATCCTGCACAGGCTCCGAACTGGAAGGCCACTCTTGACCGCTGTGAACAGTGGCTGAAGGAAACCCGCGTCGATCGGCCACAGACTGCCCCCTGGCAACGATCAGATGCGGGGCCACTCCCAGCGCGGCCCGTGCCCGCTTCAGGAATCAAAGACGCTGTCGCGGTCCGGGAATGGTCAGCGCCTCGCAGGCCTATTTCCTCCGGTCAGGTCGATCTGCGCCCATCGGCTTCAGACGCGTGGCCAGCCGTGGCCAGTTTCACGCCAACCGTTCCTGTCTCGACCGTCACGGTTGAACCGTCAATCACTCAACGCGCTTCAGAGCCATTGCAGCGAGTTGCGGTGAGCGATGAAATTGAGTCCAGTCCGAAGGTCGAACCCTGGCTCGATCCTGAAGAACTCGAAGGGCGAGCCGCCTGGGATCACTCGGAAACGGTTCCGCTTTCAAGCCTGATCGCCGAGCCGGTGAGCGACCAGCCAATCATTTCGACTGCGACCGATGCCAGGATCGATGCATTCGAATCCGACGCCAGTTTTGCCACCATCGAGGCGGCCGTTGATCCGGTGCCCTGCCTTTCGACATCCTTTGATACGATGGATGTCGACCGCTTGAGCTTTGGCCAGATCGCCGACTCCATGGTTCTTGGTGCGGTGGCTGAGGATCTGCCTGCTCCCGATGAGTCTGTTGCCGAGACCGAACCGGTGATTCAGGAACGGAGCCACCTCCCGATCCCGTCCGTCACTCTGGAGTGTACGTACGAGCCTGTCTCGGCCGATCAATCTGGACTCGATGACGCATTGGAACTGGCCCAGACAGTTGAAGAGGCCAACGCGGTTCAGGCCGATGCTGAGGGGGTACCCGAGGCGCTGGCATCAACGGAGCTTGATCGGGACATTTCGCAATCGAACGAGGGAATGCCTACGGTTGCCATGATTCTGGCTGCTCGCCAGGCGTTGCTTCAGTCGGCCGAGTCGTCCAGGGTTGTCAGGAAACCAGCCGCTTCCAAGGTCTGCCTGAGTGATGCAATTGCCCCGTCTGAAATTGTTTTTCCTGGTCGCTGGCTGGCTGTTCCGCTTGCGGCTGTCTTGATGCTGGTCAGTGGGTTAACGGTTGGGCTTTGCTGGCTCTGGGTTCAAGACAATCAGGCGGCAAACCTGGTTCGCGGTTTGTTGAGCCGATCCCCTTCGGAGTTAGATACCGCAACGGCTCTAGATCCAATTCCTCATGCCTCCTGGTGGGCAACCACCGCTGAGCATCTCTTTGAGCGTGGGGTCTTGCTGACGTCAAGCCGGGAGGCGGATGAGCGGGCACAAGGGCACGACCTGATCGATTTGGCTGAAAACGCCAGCCCCTGGCATTCTGGTGTTGGCATGATCAGGCTCACCGAATCGATCCCCAACCGGCCCTCTGAGCCAGTCACTCGTCCCTCCACTCGCGACATTCTGTCTCTGACCGAAACGGCACGAATTGCCTTCCAGCGCGGAGATCGTGACGCTGGAACTGCCAGGCTGGTTGATGCCGCTCAAATGGCAATGCTCACCAATCCCCGAGAACTTCCCCTTCCCGGCCCAACGGCTGCCGAGCGGAACCCACGCTGGCTTCTGCCTCAGGAGGAACTATTTGAACCAATCTGTCGAGT
Organism: uncultured Planctomycetales bacterium; assembly: GCA_903926465.1. Taxonomy (GTDB): domain Bacteria; phylum Planctomycetota; class Planctomycetia; order Isosphaerales; family Isosphaeraceae; genus CAIYJE01. Next base: position 29,558 of record CAIYJE010000111.1, on the reverse strand, counting down.
GGCATTCGATCAGAAACTCCTGAAGGTCGAAGATCTGCTAGCGAAACTACCAGACTACGGACCACTGCGGCTCACGGCCGGTCGTGTTGCTGGTCGCTCTTCCAAAGGGGCGGCCAGAAACTGGTACGAGCGAGTTGTGAGCCTGGCTCCGGATGCCCCCCAGGGGGGATCTGACCAGCTTCAGAAAGCGGCCAAGGCCGAGGCCCTGGCCCTACTTGGGCGCCTCCCAGAATCTCAAACGGCTTACGAAGCGTTGCTTGAGGAGGGTTGCCCGGCCCCGTTGGAAGCGGCTTGCTGGGCAAACCTGGCTTCGAACGCAGCGCAAGGGTCAGATATCAATCGCATGAATCTTGCTCGCCGCAATGCGCGACGACTGGGAATTGATGTCGCGACGGCGGCCGGTGCGGTTCAGGCTCAAGAACCTGCCAGGAATGTTCGTCCACGTTGAGCACCGCTTCAAATTCTAGGGATGATTCACTCTCGATCGGCTCGAATTCAGGGATGAAAATCAAACATGAGCAGCTCGACCACCGCACCTCCACCTTCGGATTACCCGGCCGCCTTCGCCCCTACGCCCGGGAATGTTTTTGACCTCTCATCGCTGAAGAACTGGGTGCGAAGTCTGGATTCGGCGGCCAAAAGTTTATGGGTTGCCGGTCTGGTGGGCGTAGGTCTACTTGTCGTCCTGTTCTGGCCTTCCTTGACGCACCTCGTTTACACCTGGTCAACAGACGATAATTACAGCCACGGCTTTCTGGTGCCACTGATCAGCCTTTATTTTGCCCGTGAAGCCTCGGTCGACGAACCGCTCCAGCGGCGTGGGGGACTGATTCTCGGTTGCGCGTTGCTGGTCCTTTGTCTGGTCGGGCGGATGGCAACCACCATTGTTCCCGTTGGTGTACTGAGCGACCTGGCGTTTGTGGCTGGTCTTGCGGGCCTCGTGTCAGCGCTTGCCGGGCGCCAGGCGATCGGTCGTTACGGATTTGCGTTGTTTTTTCTGGTGTTCATGATTCCCCTACCAATCGCCCTGTACTCGGCGATTGCCTCTCCACTTCAGTTGCTCGTCAGTCGGGTGGCGGCGGTTCTGCTTGGGTTCATGGGTATTCCGGTCCTGTGCCAGGGAAACACCATGACACTGCCGGGAGATGTTCATCTTTTCGTGGCTGAAGCCTGTAGCGGGATGCGTCAGCTTTCGGGATTTCTGGCACTCACCACCGCAGTTGCCTGGTTTTCGCCACGTCCCCTCTGGTACCGATTGGTGATCGTTGCGTCTTCGATTCCGATTGCCCTCACCGCCAACCTGCTACGCGTTACGCTGACCGCCTGGCTGGCCTATGCCGTCGATCCCGCTCTGGCCCGAGGTCAATTTCATACCGTGGAGGGGTTGCTGCTGATGGGGGTTGGCCTTTCAATGCTCTGGGCCGAATGTACCGCATTAAGCTATCTCGTTCCCGAAGGGTATTCCGCCACTCACGGCGTTCAGGCTAGCAATCAAGGGGCCACCTCATGACATCGGCGAACATCCGAATTGCTTGCGTGATCGGCATCCTTTCGATTGGTGCAGTCGTCCAGACCGGTCTTGAGGCTGGCTACCGAACCTCTCGTCCCCTGCTCGCAGCGCCTCTTCAAACCATCCCCTACACGCTGGGAGACTGGGTGGGCCATGACGAGCCGATGGATCCAGATATCCTCCAGAAGACCCAGGCCGATGATTATCTGAACCGGATTTATGAAGACAGACGGCATCCGGGCCGTGTCTTCAAACTCTGGATGAACTATTCCACCACCGGAATGAACCTGCGCCATTCGCCCGAGGTTTGCCTACCCTCAGGCGGCTGGACAAAGATTGAGTCCCAAACTCAGGTCATTCCCATCCGGCCAGAGCCGGCAGGTTCCCCGGACCTTGTCATCACAAGCCTGGGATACTCGCAAGGTGAACAGGTTCAGGGGATTGGCTTCTGGTACTACATTTTTGGTGAAGGACAACTCGAACAGTTTGCAAGAACGCTCCCAATCAGCAACCGGAGCAGCCACGGTCGGACCACACGCGGGTCTGGATTAACCGTGGAGATCTTTTATCCAGGCGAGTTGAGTTCGGATTCCGAGGTGCTGAAACAATTCTCACTCGCAGTGGTTGAGGCGTTAGACCCCCTGCTTCCCCAGGATCGCAAGTCCTATCACATTCCTTGACGGCTTCACGGAAAAATCCGTAAAATTCAGAGGCGCAAGCTGAAAATTGGGTTCTCTGGTTTGACAGCCTGAGTGGTGTCTGCACCGCCTCCAACGGCTTCCGGCCTGGTCAGCATGAGCCAACGTTCGGCGGGTCGCGGACGGAGTTCTTATCCACAGCCTGAGTGCTAGATTTTCTGGCCTCTTTGAACCTCCGGAAGCGTTCTCATCTAAAGTCTCAAAATCCGCGGCATTCCTTCATCCCACTGAATTCAACTCCCCACTCGAAATATCACTTCCATGAAACACGCAGTTGTGACCGGTATCACGGGCCAGGATGGATCTTATCTGGCCGAGTTTCTGCTCTCAAAGCCCGAATACGTGGTGCATGGCCTGGTTCGTCGATCAAGTACCCTGAACCGATCTCGAATTGACCATCTCACAATCGATCCCGCGTTTCGCGATCGATTCCATCTGCATTACGCCGACCTGGCCGATTCCGCGAGCCTCGGTTCGCTCATGGACCAGATCAAGCCAGACGAGGTTTACAACCTGGGTGCACAGAGCCACGTCCGGGTTTCGTTCGATCAGCCCCTGTACACGGCAGACGTCGTGGGACTGGGCACTCTGCGTATTCTGGAAGCGGTTCGCCAACTCGCACGCACCAAGCCTGTTCGGTTCTACCAGGCATCCAGTTCCGAAATGTTCGGGTCTGCCCCACCACCGCAATCTCTAGACACCCCATTCCATCCTCGTAGCCCCTATGCCTGTGCCAAGCTCTATGGCCACTGGCAAACGGTGAACTATCGTGAAGCGTATGGGATGTACGCATGCTCTGGTGTTTTGTTTAATCATGAAAGCCCACGCCGGGGCGAATCGTTTGTCACTCGCAAGATCACGCTTGGAGCCGGCCGGATCAAGGTTGGGCTTCAAGATCGTCTGGTGATGGGAAACCTGGACGCCAAGCGCGACTGGGGTTTTGCCGGTGACTTCGTGAAGGCGATGTGGTTGATGCTCCAGCAGTCTGAGCCCAAAGACTATGTGGTGGCCACGGGAGAAACCCACTCCGTCAGAGAGTTTCTGGAAATTGCCTTCGGGATGCTCGATCTTGACTATCAGGACTTTGTGAAATTTGATCCCCGGTACACCCGCCCCTCGGAAGTGGATGTTTTGCTGGGTGACCCCAGTGAGGCCAAGAACGTGCTGGGCTGGCGTCCTGAAGTTGACTTTCAAGGGCTTGTTAAGATGATGGTCGAACATGACCTTGAACTGGCCAGACGTGAAAAGCACTTACTGGAATACCGGCCTCAGTAATTGCGCTGTCTGACTTGCAACCTGTGATTGCGATCGACTGTCGACAAAACTCGTATCCCCCGCTTTCGGGGGATAGAGTTGGGATCATGCTCTCCATGGTTCCTGGTATTAGCCGTGGACGTCTCCGCCATGGTTGTAAATCGTGATCTGGTCATTGGTACAGCCGGGCACATCGACCATGGCAAAACGTCCCTGGTACGTGCTCTCACGGGTATTGACACCGATCGTCTGCCGGCCGAGAAGCAACGCGGCATTACCATTGATCTTGGTTTTGCATTTCTCAACCTTCCGCCGTTTCGGCTGTCTATGGTAGATGTGCCGGGTCACGAGCGGTTTGTTCGCAACATGGTGGCCGGTGCTACGGGCATCGACCTGGCCCTGCTGGTGGTTGCGGCCAATGACTCGGTCATGCCCCAGACCCGAGAACACCTGGAAATTCTTTCGTACCTCAACCTTTCCGGTGGCGTGATTGCGCTCACCAAGGCGGATCTGGCCACGCCCGAGTGGATCCAACTCGTCACGGATGAGATCCGGGAACTGGTCTCCGGCACGTTTCTGGAACGGGCTCCGGTGATCCCCGTCTCGTCTACCACCGGCGCAGGCCTGGACAGCTTGAAAGCTGCAATCCACAACGCCTGCCAGACGCTTGAAACCCGGGTAGATCCCGGGCTATTTCGTCTACCCATTGATCGTGTTTTTACGATTGCCGGCCACGGTACCGTGGTTACCGGAACCGTGGCTTCTGGCCAGGTCAGGGTGGGTGACGAACTTGAGTTGTGGCCTCAAGGACGAACGGTTCGCGTGCGTGGACTTCGCAGGCATGATGAGTCTGTCGAAACGCTTGGACACGGCAACCGAGCCGCCGTGAATCTTGCGGGTATCCACCACACTGAGATTCAAAGAGGTAATGAGCTGGCAACCCCGGGCTATCTCCAGTCAAGCCGCTGGCTGACGGTCGAGATTGAGGTTTCTGCCACCGCCCCAAGACCGTTACGTCATCGAAAATCCTATACGTTACACCTTGGCACTAATGAGTTGCCCGCCACCCTGATTCTTCTGCAGGGTACGGAACTGACCCCAGGCGAACGGGCGGTCGTTCAACTGCTGCTCAGCCAGCCGCTGGTTGCCGTAACCCAGGAACCCTTCATTCTTCGTGAAGAGAGTCCTGCGCACACGGTGGGCGGTGGACGCGTGATCGAACCGGTTGCCACCAAGGTGCGTCGTCGCGATTTAATAGCTCACCAAAAGTTGAGACTTCTGGCGGCCGGCAACTCCTCAGACCGGCTGGCCAGTTGTTTCTCTCGAATGCCGGTTCGGAGCTGGTCGCAAGAAGGCCTGGTGAGAGAAAGCGGTATTCCAAGGAGCCAGGTGGAGGATGCCGTAGCCAGGCTCCATGAAGCTGGTGCGTTGACAGACCTACCTCTGGCCTCAAAACGCACTGTGCCCGTGTCGATAGAGGCCGAAGCCAATCTCTGCGATCGGATTCTCAGGACGTTGAAAAGGCTCCATTTCACGCGCCCTCGGCAATCCGGAATTCGACGTGGCGTGGTTGTTGCGTATCTGGAAAGTCTTGGGCCGGAAGTCATGATCCAGGCTCTCATCGATCGCCTGGCGGCGCGCGGAGAGGTTATTGCCGATGCTCGTACCGTGGCCAGGAAGGATCATGTTCCCCGGTTGAGCCAGGGAGAGCGTGCCCTGAAACAGCAAATACTGGACGGCTTGAAGCGAGGCGGCTTTCGTCCTCCCGATCTGGCAGAGATGACGCAAGCGGCTGGCCCCAGGAGTGCCGTGGTGCCAGAGCTGCTGGCGTTGCTCGGCGAGGAAGGCCAGGTGGTTGAGATCGGGTCTGGGATCTGGCTCCAGGCCGATTCGGAAGCTGCGCTCAGGAGGCAGGTCACCGGCACTCTTTCCCTGCCAGACGCGCCCCCGATGTCGATGGCCGATCTTCGCGATCTGCTCGGTACCACCCGTAAGTTTGCCGTTCCGATTGGTGAGTACCTGGATCGAATCGGATTGACGAGGCGTGAAGACGATGTTCGCGTTCTGGCGGAACAACCGGTGATCTCTGCCGGTTCGGAAACCGTGGGGAGATCCAGCTCATGAAGTCATTTGGGACTCTGCTCACGCGTGGTCGGCCCGTCTGTATTGCACTCAGGGATACGGTCTCATCCTGGTCCGGGCTGCCCGTAGATTCCTCGGTCGAAACTCAAGACTCTGGCCTTCCCATCCAAACCGTGGTCAATGAGGAAGGGGTTCGGTATGCCCTGCTTCAGCTTACAACTGGGCGCTGCGAGGTGCTTGCCTCTCACGAGGAGATTGCCCTGGTGGAGATTCTGGATGCGCCAGAGGGTTACAGCTTGGAAGATGGGCTGATGGATTTTGAAGGGGTGGCGGTTCAACCCAATGTGCTCAGGCTTTCCAGGTTCGGCGGAGAGCTGGTGCTTTTTGATGCCGCACATCAGGGAGAAGACCTGGAGGCCGATCCAGGTGTCACGCCGCTCAACCTGGATTCCACGGAAACTTATGATGTGCTCAGGCTTGAGGTTGCGGGTGGCTACTGGTCGGTTTCCCTTTTTGATATCGAGCAGTCCGAGCTCAGGCTTACTGGCGCTTGGCTTCAGTGTGAAGAGTCTACGAAATGATTGACCCGCGACGTGCTCTTCCCTCGGTTCACTGGCTGCTTGAACAAGAAGAGATGGTCCCCTTGGTTCGAGACCTGGGGCGAGAGGTTGTGGTTGCGGCGGCCCGAACGGTCCTGAACCAGATCCGAGACGGTGGAGCATCCAGTTCAGGAGCCGACCATCAGGCTGTGGCTTGTCTGGTTGTGGCTGAACTCAGGGGGGAACGCCCGCACCTACGTCCGGTGATCAACGCGACCGGAATCTTGCTCCATACCGGGCTGGGGCGTGCGCCACTGGGCCCTTGGGTTTGGGAGTCGATCCTCAGTCTTGGCAAAGGCTACTCGAACCTGGAATTCGACCTGGAAAGTGGCGAGCGCTCGGAACGGGGTGCCGCCGTGGCCGAGCTTCTCCGCGAGATCACCGGGGCCGAGGCCGCAGCGATTGTGAACAACAACGCCGGAGCCACCTTGCTCACCTTGCGTGCCCTTGCCGCTGGCCGAGAGGTGATTGTGAGCCGTGGGCAACTGGTTGAGATTGGTGGCAGCTATCGTCTACCTGATGTCTTTCTGGCTTCAGGGGCCAAACTGGTTGAGGTAGGCACCACCAACAAAACACGTCTGAAGGATTATGAGCGGGCTATTGGCCCGGCAACGGCCGCCCTGCTCCGCGTTCATACCAGCAACTATCAGGTGGTTGGCTTCACCGAGGAAGTCTCCATTGCCGAGATGGCAGAGCTGGCTGCGGCTCTTGGGGTTTTGTGCATCGACGATATCGGGTCAGGTGCGCTCACTCCGGATCTGCCTCCTGGGCTTCGTGGCGAACCTTCGATCCAGGCCAGCTTTCAAGGCGGGGCCAAGCTTGTGCTGGCTTCTGGAGATAAACTGCTCGGCGGGCCTCAGTGTGGCCTGATTTTGGGTGAAGCCAGGCTGATCTCGACCATCAAGGCCGACCCCATGATGCGGGCGCTTCGGGTGGATAAACTCACGCTATGCGCGCTTGAGGCGGTTCTGCGGCTGGTCCGATCTCCATCCCTGGCCCGGTCGCGGATCATGCTCTGGAGGCTTCTTGGTACAGAGCGAGCCGAACTTCGGGCTCGGGCCCGGTCCATTCTTGAGCAGCTTGGGGCCAGGCTGGGGCTATCGGCGACCGTGGTCGAAACCGAAGCTCAGATTGGGGGCGGAAGTGTGCCCTCGCAAAGGTTGCCCTCGGTGGGGATTCAACTGGAATGCGCTGGTGGCGGACCCTTGGGAAGTGAAGCTGGGCTGGCAAAAGCACTTCGGACCGGGCCAGTGCCGGTGGTTCCGCGGGTCCATGATGGCCATGTCTGGCTCGACCTCAAAGCCGTATTCGAGTACGAGGATAAAGAGATTGTTCACGCCCTGGATCGATTATTCCCGATTCCCGGGGATTGGTCCGACTTGCGGGAGGACTGACCGATGCGGCTTTGCCGATTCTTGCTCGATGATTTGACGCTTGTTGGCTTTTATATGGGGGATTCGGTGATCGCCATCGACCAGGCGGTTGAGGCGGCTGCCGACACGGCCGGCATTGATCTGATGATTGGCGCGAGTGACGACCTTCTGGACTACCTGCCTCCCGATGGGTCGGTTCATGAGTCGGTTCGCACCCTCTGGGACTGGATTGGCGGGCTTACCAGCGAAGAGCGTGCAGAACTCTCTACGCCAATTGACGAGGTCCAGTTACTGGTTCCGGTTGCCAATCCCTCCAAGCTCTTGTTGCTGGCCGGGAATTACCCCAAGCATGTGGAAGAGCGTGGGGGAACTGCGTCTGAACGTGAACAAACCTTCCCTTACGTGTTCCTGAAGCCGGCTTCGACCACGCTCACGAACCCTGGCGACCCGATTGTGATCCCGGCCATTTCGCCTGATCACATTGACTGGGAATGCGAACTGGGGGTGGTGATTGGTGGCGGCGGCCGCAATATTCCTGAGTCTGAAGCGCTTGAGCATGTTGCCGGCTATACCGTGGTGAATGACGTCACCGATCGGCAATTTCGGCCGAATCCTGGCCGGAAGGCGCGTCCCAGGGACGAGCATTTTGACTGGCTGCACGGCAAGTGGCACGATACGTTCTGCCCAATCGGCCCTTGCATCCTGGCGGCCGATCCCGAGCTTGATCCTCAAGCGTTGCATTTGAAGCTGACCGTGAATGGCCAGACGAAGCAGGACGCTTCAACCTCGCAGATGGTGTTCCCCGTTGCGTCGATCATTGCCTTCCTCTCAACGTTCATCACGCTAGAGGCGGGCGATGTGATTGCCACCGGCACGCCCAGTGGCGTGGGGTCGGCCCGGGGTGAGTATCTGCGTCCTGGTGATCAGGTTGATGCGACCATTGAAGGAATTGGCACCCTGTCGAACCCGGTCCAGGCCGAGGAATTCGAAGAGTGAGCCACGAATTCTGAACCTGGGGCAAGGCTCCGCATCACTCTGCGGAGCCTTGCCCGGTTGAGAAATTCAAGGAATGACAGCCGTCTTGCGGGTTCGGAAAGGCCATGGTTGGCCTGAAGGCTGGCAAGGTTTGCAACTGGCCACGGCTTCACGGCCGCATCCATGCGTGGGCACGGGTTGACTTCAGGCGATTGTTGGGAAGCGAAGGCCCATGGTTTCCAGCTGAACGGCCGCGGTTTTGGCCTTGGCCGCGTCTTTCTTCTTGACCGGTTTTCCGCCTGAGGCCGCAAAGGCACCGATGGCGATAGAGATCGCGATCAGAATTCCGATGGCGATAACGATCAGGGAGAGGGCACTGAAGAGCTTATTCAGGCTGCGTAACCCCTGAACGGTCAACTGCTGGTCCTGCCCCTGGCTTTCAGGGATCAGGGCGAAGGTGCCGCCCGACTGTCGCAAGCCAATGAAGCTGTAAATCAGGACGCCAGCGCCCAGGAATGCGATCGCGGGATCCAGCATTTCGCCCCATGACTGGGTCGAGAGGGCCGCGAACAGTGGTTTGGCATTTCGAACCAGCAGGATCAGTGCAAGTGCCAGCAAGACCCAGGAGACGGTGCTGATATTCTTGGCAAGTTCCTTGATCAGGCCATCTTGCTCGAAGCTGTACTCATAAGCCGCACCACGGAGCCCGACTGAGGGGCCGGTTCGCTTGGCAGCGGCCGCGGCAGCCGCGCCTGGCGGCATGGCTGGGCGTCCACCTGGTCCACCAGACATCGGTGCAGCAGCAGCGGCCCGAGCGGCACTCTCAACGGTCTCGGGGGGAGGGCTCTGAGGCTTGGCTGCCCCCGGTGGCGGTTGGTACGCGCGTCGCTGGCCGGGCTGTGGACGCTGAGGTTCTGAGGCGTCGGGGTCGCTGGGAGGCATCGTCAACTCTCCGGATCTTGAGGTCTGGCGCACCCGTGTTTCCACCAGGCGAGGGAACTGAATATCCCATGAATCGCGGGAATCGGCAACCGTTGGGTTCTCCATTACCCTGGCCTGGGTGAGATGGGGCCGCCAGAACGGTTTGCAACGGGTGCTGGTCGGCTTGGTCTTCCACTCCAGAGTCAGCCTAGCTACCGTGGAGGGTCTTACCGGCTTGCCCGCGATATGGATTCGTTTCTCTCAGGAGCGCGAGATTAACCGTGGCACGTGACAAAGTTATTCTGGCATACAGCGGCGGTCTTGATACCAGTGTTGCCGTCAAGTGGATCAATGAGACGTACGGTTACGACGTCGTCTGTTACACGTGCGATCTTGGGCAGGGCCAAGATATTGAGGCCATTCGCCAGAAAGCGCTCCGTACCGGGGCCGTGGAAGCGATTGCCGAGGATGTTCGCAACCTGTTCGTTGATTATTTCGTTTTTCCATCCTTGATGGCGGGAGCCCTTTACGAGGGCAAGTATCCGCTGGCCACCTCGCTCGGCCGCCCTTTGATTGCGCAACGGATGGTGCATTTTGCGCGTCAGTTTGATGCCAAGGCCGTAGCCCACGGTTGTACGGGCAAGGGAAACGACCAGGTTCGATTCGACGTGACGTTTCAGACCCTGGCCCCTGATCTCAAAATTATTGCTCCTGTGCGTGAGTGGCGCTGGACCCGGACTGAGGAGCTTGAGTACGCCCACAAGCATGGGATTGAACTTGAGGCCGCCAGCCAGAAGATCTTTAGCACCGACCAGAACCTTTGGGGTCGTTCGGTAGAGGCCGGCGTACTGGAAGATCCCTGGGTCGAACCCCCAGCCGCTGCGTTTGAGTGGACCGTCGATCCGATCGATGCCCCGAATCAGCCTGAAGAAATCGAAATCGGATTCGATAAAGGGCGGCCGGTCTCACTCAATGGCAAGGAAGTGGACGGCGCTCTGCTGATCCAGGAACTGAACCGGCTTGCCGGCAAGCACGGTATTGGTCGAATTGACCACGTGGAAAACCGCCTGGTGGGGATCAAGAGCCGAGAGATTTACGAAGCTCCAGGCGCACTCGTTCTGCATGAGGCGCATCGGGAACTGGAATTTATCACCCTGACCAAGGAAGCAACCCGCTTCAAAACCTTCGTAAGCCAGGCCTACTCGGACCTGATTTACAACGGCCTCTGGTTCAGCGCCTTGCACCAGGACCTCATGGCCTTTATTGCTTCCAACCAGCAATATGTGACCGGCCAGGTGAAGGTCAAGATGCACAAGGGCCGCGTGTACGTAACCGGACGTAAAAGCGAGTTCAGTCTGTATCGCTACGAACTGGCAACCTATGAAAAGGCCGACCAGTACGACTCGTCCGCGGCTCAGGGTTTTATCAAGATTCACGGCCTGATGCAGGTGACCCAGGCCAAGCATCAGATGCTCAGGGGTCCGGCCGGTGGCCACCGCTTGGAACTGCCTTCAATCTTGCCACCTAACGACATCAACTGAGCGTGATTTTAAGATCACTGCGAATTTTCATGCCAAGGCCGGCGTGTTCAGTTAACACGCCGGCCTTTTGTTTTCCAGAGAGGGTTCCGCACGCAACCGGTTGTTGCTACGGCTGCTTTCTCTGACCAGGGAGTGGTTACCTCCCAGCAAACTCCACGAACAGCCGATTGTTTGGGCGATCCACCCAAACACGGAGTCCGCCCGACTGATCGCTGAAATAGCCTTCGGTCAGTTGATCCAGGGCTTTCTGATTCCACCACCCAAGGTGCCAGGTATAGCCCGAAGGCGGAACCGGCGTTCCGGCCGCTGGAGGTTGGAGCCCTTTGGACTGGATCATCGCCTGAAGAAAGCCTTCGTCAATCGGAGCGAGTTCCCAGACGAACGAGGGATCAATAAATCCAACGTCTGCCCGGTAATGGATCACCTTCACGGAATTGGGTGGCCGCACGCCATAAAGGCCTTCCAGGGTGCTGATCGGTTCGGGCTGAGTGCAGCCTGAAAGCGTGATCAGGCCCAGGCAGGCGGCAGTGGCCAGGGGAATCGTCCAGGTTTTTGCAGACCTCAAGGCTTGCTCCTCGCCTGCTGAGCGGTTCGTGAACCTGCGTTTGTTCGGAAATCCGCAATTGGCATTGTAGGCCGGTTCTCAATCGTCGCATTTCTACCTGCACCTGGGCAAGCACGCATCGAAGGTCTGGATTTTCCAGGATTGCGTGTGGTTTCCGAACTGAGCCGTACGTCTTGGCATAAGTGCCAGGCATTGGGTTTGCGTGATCTTCCAGACACCCCCTCACTGTGGCCCCTTGAGATTCGCAATGCACGGCTCTCACCGTGGAACAGCGCGGGGCCATGACGATGGTCTGTTTCTGGGACTCGCTGAAATCTTGAGTTCACTGGAGAATCTTTGATGAAAGCCACATCCATTTACAACTTGACCGATCTGATGGAGCCAGGCCATTTGCCCTGCATCACGGTGTATGAAAAGACTCATCGTGGGTACCCCGGCAACCAGCAAGATTCGGTCCGATTTCGCAAGCTAGTCAAGGAGGCGGAAACTGCGCTGATGGAACGGTATCCCGATCGTGATCCCAGACCGTTACTGAACCCGCTGCAAGCGCTGGCGGAAGATCATGATTTCTGGAATCAGGGGCATGAGGGGTTGGCGGTTTTCGTATCGCCCGACTTATTCCGGGTCTATTCGCTTAACAGGGAGGTGCCAGAGGGGACGGTTGTCTCTGAGCGATTTCACCTCAAGCCGCTGATTCGGTTGGTGCAATCGGCCGACCGGTATCAGGTCCTCTGCCTGAGCCGAGACTCCGCGCGGTTGTTTGAGGGGAACCGTGACGGCCTGGAACCGATCACGCTCTCGCCTGACATTCCTTCCTCGAACGACCAGGCATTGCAGCAGGGCAATGGCGCGGCCGATGACCGGCTCGAGCACGTTCCTTCTCACCGGCGGCATGCGAATGAGGTTCCCTCGCATTCTCAGCGCCGTTATGGCACCGATTTGAATGACATTGAGAACGATGCCACGCGGTTTTTTCGGACGGTGGACCGGGCCATCCTTGAGAAGTACAGCAAACCGTCGGGACTCCCCCTGGTGCTGGTGGCGCTTGCGGAAAACCAGGAGCTGTTCCGAAACCTCACGCATAACTCGGCCCTGATTGGACAGGGCGTGGTAGCCGATCCCCAGGCACTTTCAGTTCAAGAGCTCAGGGAATCGGCCTGGTCCGTAGCAGCCATGCACTACAAGAACCGGATGGCAGAACTGGTAGCCTCATTTGAGGAGGCACGCGCCCGAGGCCATGCCACCGCAGACCTTTCTGAAGGGATGAAGGCTGCACTTTTGGGCCAGGTTCGCACCCTGCTGCTGGACGCAGATCGGGTGGTTCCTGGTCAGCTCGATTCCGCCACCGGCGTGATCCGGTTTCTGGAGCGTGACGATTCCCAAGCCGGTGATTTGCTCGAAGATCTCGCGGAGCGAGTGCTCGCAGACCGAGGGGAAGTGATTGTGGTTCCCACCGGCTCAATGCCGACCTCTTCCGGGCTCGCGGCCATCTATCGCTACTGATGGCCCAGAAGACATTTCTCACGGTTCACAATGGGCTTGCGCACAAGGGGCAGCCGCCCTCGGCTGTCCCTTGTGGTTGTTTCTATGCAATCCAATCGTGAACCGCTCTCAATCCGGTGCTCACGGCTGGTTCGCAATTTCGAGCGCGGTGGCCAGCACCATGCGCACCACTTCCGCGGCATATTCAAAATCAACCACGTCGGGAGCATCCTCGTCGGTGTGGTAGAAGGGGGCTTTGTCTGCACCATCAAAAACCCCGATACAGGCAAAGCCTTCAGCCTCGAATGGCATGTAGTCCGTGCCGTACAGCGGGCCTGGCTTGGGCACGAGCCTGGTGAAAGTGGTGGCGGCCACGATCATCCGATCGGCGTAGGCCTTGGATCGGGCGTCGTTCTCTGGCCTGCGATTTCCACGGTCGCTCTCTACCATCACTTCAACTTTGTTCTTGTCCGTGGGATGGCCAATCATATCCATGTTCAGCATGGCGCGAATTTTGTGCTTTTCGGCTGCGGCTTTTCGGGCATAGGAGGTGGAGCCGACGAGCCCCTGCTCTTCGCCGCTGAAAGCAATCAGGCGGATCGAGCAGCCGGTTTCTACCTGGCTCAAAATGCGGGCCAGCTCCAGCAAGCCGCTGGTTCCCGAGGCGTTGTCGTCTGCGCCCGGAGCGGCCGCCCGGGGATCGCCAAGATTCCTGGCGCGAGAATCATAGTGCGCACCCAGGACCAGAAAGGTATCAGGCTCGGTCTTGCCCAGCCGGGTCGCAACCACATTTCTACAGGTTTTGCCATTCAGCGCAAAATCATGAAATTCGACCTCATAGCCCAGCGCGGTCAAACGATCTCGGATCCACTGCCCCGCCTCAATAATCTCCTTTGAGCCCGAGTGCCGTGTGCCATAGCCTGAGAGGTGATTCACATCATCGCCAATCCGTACCGCCTCAATCCTTGAGACAAGCTCTCGCACCGGAGGCACGGCTTCCTGGCCATCCGCAAGGCTCGACCATCCCACCAATCCCAGGAAGATCCACGCAACCATCACAGGCAAAGGCATTGTGTTCACCATTTCAAGGAACAGGGGTGGCCCGTCTCTCGCCGCCCTGAAGCCACCCAGGATCTAGATTTTGACCAAAAAACTCACCATGCCTGCAAATCTTCAGCAGGCGGGGGAAAGCCTCTCGGTTCGGCATGTTGAGAGGTACCGCTCTTGAGGTTTGCTTGGTGAGTCTCCATGAATACGAACAGACCTGCGCCGGGGGGTCAAGCCACAGGTTTGATCGCGTTCTGGCAACTGCGAACCGGCTTGCCACCGACAGCACGTTGCAAAACCGACAGGAATGTTCAACAATTCCGGTTGGAAAACATGGTTCAGGTCGTCGGGCTGGGTGTCTAGGAGAGGCCAATGTCGATCCGGAGTCTACTGCTACTTGTGCCGGTGCTCTGGATCTGTGAATCCGCACCGGCCAGTGATCGACTGGACTTCAATCGCGATATCCGGCCAATTCTGGCGGACCATTGCTTCAGTTGCCACGGAATCGACGAATCGAGCCGGAAAGCCGGTCTAAGGCTGGACCTTCGGGATGAGGCCTTGAAACCGGCGAAGTCTGGGGCCGTGCCAATCGTTCCCGGAAACCTTGAACTCAGCGAGCTGATCGAGCGAGTTTTTGCGGACGAGCCGGAACTGGTGATGCCGCCTGCGAGCGCCGGGAAACCGCTCTCAGACGATCAGAAAGCCACAATCAAGCGCTGGGTGACTGAAGGGGCGGCCTACCAGGGGCACTGGGCGTTTATCTCGCCGGTGCGGCACCAGGTTCCAGGCGTCCAGGAGACCGGCTGGGTCCGAAACCTGATTGACGCGTTTGTGCTGGCAAAGCTCGCTGCTGAGGGGTTGCAACCTGCGCCAGAGGCCGGCAAGTACACCTTGCTGAGGAGAGTGAGCCTGGATTTGACCGGGCTACCGCCGACACCTGCCGAGATCGATGCCTTTATTGCGGATGATGCTCCGGATGCCTACGAAAAGGTTGTGGATCGACTACTGGCTTCGCAATCGTATGGCGAGCGGATGGCGGCCGGCTGGCTGGACTTCGCGCGATATGCCGACAGCAATGGGTATCAGGTGGATAGCAGCCGAGATATGTCGGCCTGGCGTGACTGGGTAATCAACGCGTTCAATCGCAACCTTCCGTTTGACCAGTTCACGGTGGAACAGATTGCCGGCGATCTGCTGCCAGAACCCACTCGGGACCAGCTCGTGGCCACCGGTTTCAACCGCAATCACCGGCTGACGGGTGAAGGGGGTTCCATCCCCGAAGAGTGGCGGGTAGAGACCGTGATCGACCGCGTGGAGACCACCAGCCAGACCTGGCTCGGCCTGACCATGGGTTGCGCCCGTTGCCATGATCACAAGTATGACCCGATCAGCCAGAAGGAGTTTTATCAATTCTTTGCCTTTTTCAATAATGTGCCGGAAAGCGGCATGATTGGCGAAGAGGCGAAGAATACAGAGCCGACCATCCCAACACCGACGGCGGCTCAGGAAGCGGAATTGGCCCGCCTTGAAACACTGACCAAAGCGGCTGCCCGCCAGGTGCAAGATCGTGAGGGGGATCGAGACCGGCTCCTGGCGGCCTGGGAGCCTGAGTTTCTCAAACAAGCGGAAGACCAGGGCGCTCCCTGGACCCAGATCAGCCCAACGGCCGTAGTTTCGTCTGGGGGGGCAACCTTTGCCAGGCAAGACGACGGGTCTTGGCTCGCCGGTGGGACCAATCCTGCGAATGACGTTTACACCATCACTGCGCCGGTTCTGGCTGGCCCGTTCTCGGGCCTGTTGCTTGAGGCGTTTCCTGATCCCAGCTTGCCTAACCAGAGCCTGGGCCGGTACCCGAACGGGAATTATGTTCTGACCGGAGTGGAGGCCGAGATCTCTGCCCCGAGTCTGGAAACTCCCCTGCTCGCCCATTTTGTGTCGGCCGATGCGGATTACTCTCAGCCGGGCTACGAGGCCAAACTGCTTGTGGATGCGGATCCTCGCAACGGCTGGGCGATTTCCGGCAACGACCTGGACAAGCGACTGAAACGCCAACTGGTGCTGGTTCTTGATGCGCCGCTCGCCGTGCCACCCGATGCCATGCTTACCATTCGACTCAAGCATGATGCGATCGATCGGCACAATGTCGGCCGGTTTCGGCTCTCGGTCACGTCCAGGCCACGAGAACTGGTGAAGCTAGATTCCACGTCAGGTGCCTCCACAATCTTGCCAATCGTCAAGCTTGCCCCCAACCAGCGAAGCCAGAGTCAGCGCGACGAACTTGCCGCCTACTTTCGCAAAGAAGTAGACTCTCCCCTGCGCCAGGCAGACCAGCAGTTTCAGGCGGCCCAGAAGGCCGAGCAAGCCTTTCGCACCGCGTTGCCAAATACCATGGTTATGCGTGAACTCCCTGAGCCGCGTGAAGCCTTCTTGTTGATCCGCGGGCAGTACGACAAGCGAGGCGACGCTGTCAAAGCTGCACTGCCCGCTGCGCTCCCTCCCCTGCCCACCGGTCAGGCCATGAACCGGCTCGGCCTGGCCCGCTGGATGGTGGACCCTTCCAATCCGCTCACAGCGCGGGTTTGGGTGAACCGGGCCTGGGAAAAGTTCTTCGGGACTGGACTCTCTAAAACCACCGAAAATCTGGGTACGCAGGCCGAGTTCCCCAGCCATCCAGAACTGCTAGACTGGCTCGCCACCGAGTTTGTTCGGCTTGGCTGGGATATGAAGGCCATCCAGAAACAGATTGTCATGAGTGCCACCTATCGGCAGTCGTCCAAGGTGTCTGGGGCGCTCATGGAACGTGACCCAGAGAATCGCCTGCTAGCCCGGGGTCCGCGGTTCCGGCTCTCTGGAGAGATTGTTCGTGACCAGGCCCTGGCCACCAGCGGCCTGCTGGTTCACAAGCTCGGCGGTCCCTCGGTTCGGCCTTACATGCCGGACGGTGTTTGGGACGAAACGAGCAAGTACGGAAACCTGCGCAACTATCAGGCGGATCAAGGTGAAGGGCTGTATCGCCGCACCCTCTACACCATCTGGAAACGAACCGCGGCCCCGCCCACGCTCTTGCTGTTTGATGCGCCTAATCGAGAAACCTGCACCATCAAACGATCTCGCACTAACACCCCGCTGCAGGCGCTCGCACTTCTGAATGAGGTGACTTATGTGGAGGCCGCTCGCAAGCTGGCCGAGCGCATGTTGATGGAAGGTGGAGCAACGCCTGAAGAACGCATTGGCCTGGGCTTTTTGATAGCCACTGCCAGGCCTGCCACTCCCTTGGAACTTCAGGTTCTACTGGACGGCCTTCAGGAAGACCTGAAGCGATTCCAGGCGGATCCGGAGTCGGCACAGAAACTGGTGGCTAGCGGCCAGTCTGCCGCCAACCCGGCCTTACCCGTGGTCGACCTTGCCGCCTACACCATGGTTGGAAACATCCTGTTGAATCTGGACGAAGTGATCACTCGCGAATGAGCTTCCTCGCCTGGGGAAATCACAAATCTGAATCCGCTAGTTCGGGGGCAATTGCCGTGAACGACCGCCAGATCCTTTCCATTCAAGATTCACTCAACCGACGGATCTTTCTCCAGAAGGCGCAAGCGGGCCTGGGGCTGACCGCGCTCGGTTCGTTACTGGGCAGAGACAGCCAGGCGGCCACCACCGATTCTCAGGCCCAGAGCTTGCCAGGGCTGCCGCACCTGGCCCCCAAAGCGAAACGGATCATCTATCTGTTTCAGTCGGGTGCTCCCTCGCAAATGGACCTGTTCGACCCCAAGCCGAAAATGGCCGAACACCGTGGTGAAGATCTGCCGGCCTCGATCCGGATGGGCCAGAGGCTGACCACCATGACCTCCGGGCAATCGACTTTCCCGGTGGCGCCCTCCATTTTCAAGTTTGCGCAACACGGACAGTCTGGGGCGTGGTTCAGCGAGCTGATGCCGAACATGGCAAAGCTGGCCGATGACTGGTGCATTATTCGCTCAATGAACACCGAGGCCATCAACCATGACCCGGCCATTACCTTCATCCAGACTGGGGCCCAGCTGGCGGGCCGGCCGAGCATTGGCTCTTGGGTTAGTTACGGGCTGGGCAGCGAGAATCGGGATTTTCCGTCCTACATCGTGCTCACTTCGTTTGGAACCGGCCGGCGTGAAGACCAGCCGCTTTATGACCGGCTCTGGGGGGCCGGCTTCTTGCCCTCGCAGTATCAGGGAGTGAAGTTTCGGAATAAAGGAGACGCGGTCCTTTACCTCTCAAATCCGCCAGGGGTTGATCGTGACCTTCGCAGGGGAACTTTGGACCGCCTGTCTGCGCTCAATCAAAAGCATTACGAAAGCCTGGGCGATCCAGAGATTCAGACTCGGATCAAGCAGTATGAAATGGCCTTCCGGATGCAGACCAGCGTTCCAGACTTGCTGAGCACGGGCGGTGAGCCCAAACACGTGCTGGATGCCTACGGGCCAGAGGTCAACACGCCTGGCACCTATGCCGCCAACTGCTTGCTGGCCCGAAGGCTGGCCGAGCGCGACGTGCGGTTTGTGCAACTGTTCCACATGGGCTGGGACCACCACGGTGGGCTTCCTGCCGCCATCAAGGGGCAGTGTTCAGACACCGACCAGCCCACCGCCGCACTGATCAATGATCTCAAACGTCTTGGTTTGTTCGAAGACACGCTGGTGGTTTGGGGTGGCGAATTCGGACGAACCATTTACTCGCAAGGAGGTGTATCGGAAACCGACTACGGGCGAGATCATCACCCACGCTGCTTTACCACCTTACTGGCTGGCGGCGGCATTAAACCGGGTATCACGTACGGAGAGACCGACGATTACTGCTACAACATCGTGAAAGATCCGGTCCACGTGCATGACCTCAACGCCACCATGCTGCACCTGATGGGAATTGACCATACCCGCCTGACGTATCGGTTTCAGGGACGAGATTTTCGCCTGACCGACGTTCACGGCACTCTGGTGAAGCCCATTCTCAGCTAGGCTTCCTGGCCCGTTGTAGAAATAGACGATGGCACCTGGCCGGCCCACATCAGGCGCAAGGCGGTGGCAAGTTCCTGGGCGCATTGAGCCCCATTGCACAAGGGTGAAGCTGCCATTCGGGATCGAAGAGTGGCCCGGAGTTGCTGCAACTTTGGTAGGTCACTCGCCAGGCCAACGGCAATCTTCACATATGCCTCATCATTGCTGGCAACCAGTTCCTGGAGTCCAAGCGTGTGCAGGTAACTCAAGGAATGGCGTGAGGTGTAGGTTTCCCCTGGTTTGGTGATAACCGGCACCCCCATCCAGAGCGCCTCACAGGTTGTGGCCCCGCCTGCAAACGGAAATGGATCGAGCGCGATATCAACCTGGCCATAATTCCCGAGGAATTCCTGGTATGGCTGCCAGTCCAGGAATGTGAGCCGGCTTCGTTCAATGCCATGCCCCTGAAATAATTCCAGGAGCCTGGATTGCAGAACCAGGTCGCTGAGATGCTTGTACTGGAGCATCATGCGAGACCCTGGCACCGCGTTCAGCACCTGTGACCAGAGTTCAATGACCCCGTCATGGTACTTGGCCGGGTTATTGAAACTCCCGAACGTGATCGGCTGGCCCGAGAGGGCTGGAAGTTCAGAGACCGCCGGTGCGGAAGTTGGCGGATTCCAGCTCACATACGAACCTGGGAGCCGCACAATTTGTTCGGTGTAATGCGGTTCGGCCGATCGAGGAACAAGCCGCTCGTCCGCAATCAGATAATTCATGGTGGCCAGCCCGGTGGTGCCTTCAGACGCAATCCAGGTGGCCTGAACTGGGGCACATTGATGCGCGAAGATTGCGAGCCGGTTTCCGGCCGTATGCCCGCCAAGATCCATCAAAATGTCGATCTGATCGGCCTGAATCTGATCGATCAAACTTGCCAACCGTAGATGCTTCACATCCCTCCAGAGGCTGGCACAGGCCCGGAATCGTTCGGTGATTTCATTGCCGCCGGGGTTCAAGGTTGAGTAAAGGACCAGCTCAAACCCCATCGTGCGAAGCGCTTCCAGCGTACGGATGGTAAAGAAACCAATGGGGTGATGACCAAAATCCGCGGAAACGAAACCCACACGCATCGGACGGTCGACGATTGCCGCACGTCGCTGCATTGAATCTTTGGCAATTGAAGCCGTTTGCCCAGCATTTTTCGCTTGAGCCTGAAGGTTACTCGAAGCTGAAAGCGTTTGAGCCGTGATGGCTGTTGAGAACAG
Organism: uncultured Planctomycetales bacterium; assembly: GCA_903926465.1. Taxonomy (GTDB): domain Bacteria; phylum Planctomycetota; class Planctomycetia; order Isosphaerales; family Isosphaeraceae; genus CAIYJE01. The sequence goes on along the minus strand of CAIYJE010000111.1, from coordinate 9,279 downwards.
GGTCGCCCATTCGGCGTGTCGGGCGGCGATGGTTTCCAGCCGGTTCTCAGGGCGATAAAGTTGCCAGCACAGCCAGCTACTGAAGGTTGTGGGCTCAAGCGGATCAAGCTCGATCGACTTGCGATAGCAGGCGTCTCCTTCAGAAAACTCTCGCCTGATGATGAGTGCACTCCCGAGCTGACTCCAGGCTTCTGGACGGTGGGGCGCAATTTCTACCGACCGACGAAAGCAGTGGATCGCCTGATCGAGTTGTTTCAGATCCAGATGAATGATACCCAGGTTCTCGTGCGACTCCGCGGAGTTCGGGAGCAGTTCGATGGCTCGCTGATAGGCTTCGGCCGCCTCGGGTTTGCGTCCCTGAGATCGCAAGGCGTTCCCCAGGTTGGTGTAGGCATGCCCCAGGGTTGGTTGCAGCGCCAGGGCGTGGCGGCAGCAGGCTTCCGCCTCTCTGGGTTGACCCAGGCTGCTGAGGACGTTGGCAAGATTCATGTAGGCTTCGGCGGCCGACGGGTTGATCTGGATCGACGTCAAGAGTGACTGCCGAGCCTGCTCAAGCATGCCAAGCTCTCGATAGCAGTTCCCCAGGTTCATGTAAGCCGATGCATGGCTGGGCTGACGATCAATGGCTTGCTTGTACGTGTGAACCGCCTCCGTGAGGCGGGCTTGTTCTTTGAAGCAGTTTGCCAGATTGAAGAACAGGCCACCGACCTCGGGATCGAGTTGAATGGCACGCCGGAATGCTGCTTCGGCCTCTGGATATTGCTTGAGTGCCTGGTGAGCCATACCCAGGTTTGAGTAAAACGCCATCGATTCGGGGCGCTGGGATACGGCGTGGGAGATCAGCCTGACCGCTTCTGCCGGTTGGCCAACCTGCATGGCAATGACTCCCAGGCCATGAAGGGCATCAACATTCTCTGGTTGTTTCGCCAGCAAGGCCCGATAGGCTTGTTCAGCCTGCTTCAAGCGTCCCGAACGGTGGTGTTCAACGGCTTCCTGAAACGCAAGATCCAACATGGCGGCCAGCCCCTTTACCGCGCTGCTCGTGGCGGTTCGCGAATCGGTTGCACAGATGGGACAGCCGCCGTCGGCTATCTCTTGCGGTTGTTTCTATGTGCAACCCAAGCGCAAACCGCTGTCGTAGTACCATTCCCAAAGATTGAACCATAAATAGAGCTCTGGGCCATATCCGAAACTGAAGTCGCGGGCAACCGATGTAGCGGCCATGAGTCTGGCGAGGGGCTACGCACTTGGCGAGGGGCTTTTTCTTGGAAATGGTCAGTCTACTGGGCGCCGCTTCCGGACTTGCCGAGCGGTTCCAGCCGTTGATAGCCGGCTTGGCCCTCAACAATCTCGATCGCGGAATTGAGGGGTAGGCCCTGGATGGCTTGCTTTTCTCCACCTGGCCAAACGATTTCAACCTGAATAATCTCCGTCGCCTTCCCCAGCCCGATTGTGGGCGAGAGTGGATTGTTGCCGAAGCTTGATCCAGGCCCGATCAGGCGATGAATCGATCTTGGTCCTTCGGGTCCATTCACCCGCACAAGAACGCGGGCCCCAATGGCCGATCGGTTAGACCGGGTTCCTTGCAGTTTGAGCTTGAGCCACCGATTGTCGTGCCCAGGGTTTTCAAAAAGGGCATTGTGGGCCTTATCTCCTGGCACTGCCCCGCCGGCTTCCAGGAACAGATCAAGATCGCCGTCTTCGTCCCAGTCGGCAAAGGCAATGCCATGCCCCTTCTGAAGGTGGCCGGTTCCGGTCGAAACTGTGACGTCCTCAAACTCTCGTCCGTTCCGGTTGTGCATCAGGATATTGGGCATCAGCGAGGAGTACGGCGGACTGCCGGTGCCTAGGTAGAAATCTAGATAGCCGTCGTTGTCGAGGTCGCCACAATTCGAGCCCATGGGCAGCCAAACGCGATCGAGCCCAGACTGGCGAGCCACATCCACGAAGCGATCCCCTTCGTTGTGGAAAAGGCGTGGGCGTTCTCCCATGGCTGGCTGGCCCAAGTGGCTTTTGATGACCTGAGAGAGCGAGGCTGAAGAGCCGGTCACGAACAGGTCCAGCCGACCGTCGTTGTCATAATCCCAGAACCAGCATGCATAGCTGTGGATTGGTTCATCGACACCCATTTTCCGGGCGACGTCTGTGAATGTGCCATCGCCATTGTTGTGATAAAGGCGATTGGCTTGCCCTTGATTCGAAAGGTACAGGTCTGGCCGCCCGTCGTTATCGTAGTCGCCCCAGGCTACCCCCCTGCAGAATCGCTCGTTCAGCACCCCGGCGGCCTCGGCGATGTTTTTGAAAGTGCCATCCCCGTTGTTGCGGTACAGCCTGCCCCGGTTCGCAGGTTTCGGAGTTGCGGCATCGAACTCGCCCCCCAGGTAAAGATCGACATCGCCATCACCATCGAAATCGGCCCAGGCGGCTGTTTCCGAAGAGATTGGTTCTGCGAGCCCGGCAGCTATCGTGATGTCTGAGAAGATGCCGGTTCCTTCATTCCTGAGCAAGGAAGGGCGCCTGGGTACTTCCCAGGTGCCGCGAATCAGGAAAATATCCAGATCTCCGTCATTGTCAAAATCTGCATGGATACAGTTCTCTGCCCCGACCTGATCTTCCAGCCCGGCCAGTGCCGTCCGTTTCTCAAACGTTCCATCGCCACGATTGATGAACAGTGCGCACCCTTCCGACACATCGATGGTCGAGTAAAACACGTCCAGCCGACGATCTCCGTCAAAATCATCAACAATCACTCCGCCGGCCATGTTCTCTCCCCGGGCCGAGAGTTTGGAACGAGCGGCGACGTTTGGGAATTTGCCGACGTTGGTGCCCGTCCGAAACGGTTTCAAGGGGATCAGGTACGGGCCAGGCACTTCCTGGGGGTAGGTGCCAACCGTCATGTGCGCCACATTGAGCAGCCACTGTACGCCCAGATCTTCGGGCCGCTGCTCAAGATAGGTGGTGAACCGGCTGATAGCCTCTTGCGACCCAGAGGGGTACTGGTGAATGGCAGCCGCGGCCAGCGGAAAAATGCAGCTTGCCTCATTGCAGCAAGCCACACAGTTTTCGGCCTCGCCCCGGCGCAGGGCGGCCACCCCGCGAAGGGCCTCGATATTGGCCCGTAGCAGGCGCGGGCAGTCTGGGTCAATCGCCTGCGCCTGGTCGAACCAGTGATCGGCCTCGGCAAAACGCCCCTCATTCATTTGCAGCAAGCCAATGAAGACCATCTTCTGGATGGCCTGGGCTTTGCCGCTGGGCGTACGGCGATCAAGCCCGTTGAGTTCAGCCTGGGTTCGGGCGATGGCCCGACCGGCCCGCCCCTCGGCCGAGCTACGAAGTTCGGTCAGCGAGTTGGGGTCAGAAACCCGAAGCGTATCCTGGATAGCAATGCCATATCCAGAGTCATCGAGCCAGTCGTCTGAGTACAGCGGGACGAAGTAGGAATCGTCTGGCTTGGAGCCAACGGGTCCGGAGCGGTTGGGCTGCATCTTGGCGGCCTGCCCCGCGCCCTTGGGCCGGTTCGATCGGCCTGCTGGCTGAGTTAACCAGATGGCTGCGCCCAACGAAACGCCAAGAATCAAGCCTGCGACAAGCAAAAATCGAACAATTTTAAAAATCATAACTCAAGGACGCTCAAGGGAAATCATCAGGCGGTGTTTCGAATGATGAGATACCAACCCTCGGCGGCCGCTGTTCCTCGATCTGACCTGAAACAAAAATCTTGAACCCAAAAACTATCAGCGGAATCCTGGTGAGGATTGGCCCTATTTTTTTGAATTCCCTGTAGCCAGCACAGCCAGATGATATCGCATCCGGCCCTGAGAATCCGAATTGTGAAGACCCATTCACTCCAGGCCCGTGGATCTTGGAAATGCCTTGGTTATCTGGTTGCGGCCACGGCTAGGTACGGGGTTTGGCCGTCAATCATGGAATACATGATTGAGCCACCATGAATGGAATTTGTTTCCAAACTCCGCCTGTAGCGAGTTTTACGTCCGGCCTGGCGCGATATCAACGGCATTGATCCAGAATTCTCACGTCACCAGAGCAGAATCAACTGCCGACGGCCCAAGCCTGTGACTGCTACTGCATGGTGGTGTTAAACAGGGCCTGGAAAACAAATCTAGGAGGTCTGAAGGGATACTCTTCAACTGGGCAAGAGTTAAGAATTAAACCCTGCCCCGCGTGCTTTGCGGGCGAAATCTAACCCAAGTTGTCAGAAGCCAGAGGTTGCCTGCGTGTGCATAGGGCAGGCAAAAAAAATAAGAGTGGAGACGGACGGAATCGAACCGACAACCTCCTGCGTGCAAAGCGGTTCTGGAGCCAAGGGAGAAAGCCCGAAAATCCCTTGATTCGGGTACATTTTAGCGATTGTGGATCCTTTTGCAAGGGTTCTCAAAGAGAAGCAAAAAATAGCGGAAAAACGCGGTATCCGGTCGAAATCCGGTAACAATTCCGGTATCAGTCCGATAGAGATTTGTGCCTCGTATGAGCCTGCCGGTCTGACAGGGCTGGGACACGACCACGCTATGTTGGCAGGTGTTTCCCGGCGAGGAATTTACCGATGTGATCGGCCTCCCCGTCGCCCGTCCACTCCTAGTGTTTTGCATTCCGGTAATTTCTGGGGGCCGGGCTCGACCCGGTTGAGCGTTCGCCAAATCAGTGGCCCGTCCATTGAGGACCGCTTCGCCGTGGTTTGCTCGCATCCCCTTCACTGAAAGTTCACAGATTTTGCGCGAACAGAGCTCCGGGTAGAGCCTTATGAGCAATTTGAGCAACAGCACTATGCAGCAAATGAGAGGGTTGGGTCACGCATCCTGGTGCCCTCTCCTTGGTACTGTGGTTGCTCAAACGGGCTCCCGTAAGCCCCACAAGTCCGCTGCTCGTCTTTGGTTTCGATGGTTGGTAGATCTTCGCGTTATCTGCGTGTGTTGTGAATTTGTACAGAGGCACGCAATTCCAACAATGAGCGATCCACGTACGACCATCCTGAATGGAGGGATGGATGCTTCGATCGCCCTGTGTTCTCGATTCGAACGAGTGCCTCGGAGCGTGAACACTTTGCCACTTGCGGTCCGGGTAGGAAAACGGTGGCCAATGCCCTGCGTCTCCGCCACCTCACCGATCCGATCCTTAAGTGGCAAGGTTGTCGGTCGAGGCGGCCTTGCGGATTACATCTTTAGGTACTAATCATACCGGAGCGAGACTCAAATCGACAAGGCCCTCGAATCCTTGCTCGGAGCATTTGAGCAGACCGCCGAAATGGCAACAGGAGCCCCGTCCGCTGATCCATTCTGTTAATCGACTAAAATACGGCGTCACCAGAGACGACACTACAGGGGGCACGCCAGAGGCCTGGGCGGGAGCGTAGCTACTCTAACATGGCGAAGCATCAGGCGAACTCCGCTCGTGTGATCCCTAGGCGACCTCGACTTCGCCCCACTCAGACCGCGTCCGGGCGGTGATCCTAGACCACTAAGGACTCTGCACAAAGCTCACTGTTAGATTCTGAGCGACATGGGGACACAGGTAAGCGACACGCTCCATCGCTGGTGAATGATGTCTCGATACCGTTGCGCTTAACCCTGTGCTGTCAGTCGGACGCTTGATACTCAGGGATAAGTTCGGATACCTGATGAAATCCTAGATCAAAATACGGGTTCGCGTCGGCGAACTGGACCGGATCAACGACACATTGGATATCCCAGAAGACTGGACGCCTCCACCGCGTGATCCTTATGAACCAATGACCAAGCAAGAATTGATCATCGCGGAAGTCAGACTAATGCTCAAAAAAGAAGTAGCGACCGAAACAATCAAAAAGACCAAGACCGTCAAAGAAAAAAAGAAATCAAAACGCAAACGTAAACGGCAACCGCCCGCACCCATGATCAGCCATCAGGAAATAGTCGATCGTGTCAATTCGCTTTACTGGACCCGAAACTTGACACTCGCCTCAATCTCTACAAGGCTTCGACTGCCCACCTATCGAATTCGGAAGCTCCTCGTTACTCGCGAACAATGGAACGACGAACACCAAGCAATCCTGAGTCCTGGACAAACCGCACCCAATGGCTCAGGTAACGACTGAGTGAAGATGTGTAACATTCGCGCAATACAAAAGCCTCAGCCACTCATATGAGCGACTGAGGCTAGTCTTGTTTTGTACGCCAACAGATCAGGCGTCTTTGGCTACAACTAGACCTATTGCCATCAAGAACTGGCCCAAAGCAGCCATCACCTGATCGGCAGTGGCCTGGCCTCGCAACGCCTGAACAAACTGAAACGAAGCAAACAGGCCGGTTGCAATACCAGCCAGCGTGGTCTTCCAGTTTACCTTCATGTTAGTAAGGAACATCTTCATGGCAAAGACCTCCAAGTTAAAGGGGACGATAAACGAAACGACAATCGCACGCCCCCCGGATGGCGACTGTCACGAAAAAGAAATGTACTCAGACGGAACGGAAGTGCCATTCGTGCTTCGATCGGACATTTCATCGAAAAAGAAAGCCCGGACTGACAAGGAAATTCCCGATCTTCCTGGTCAGCTTCGAATGTTTTCGTGATTGAAGTTCTTTATTATTTCTGCTATACTATAGACCATCAGCCAGGGAGACTCAGCATCATGTCGATTGAACTTGCTCCTATCGTTGACCTGGATGAAAAGTACCGCCCAGTCACACTCGGTGATGTCCTGGGCCAGGACGCAATTATTGAAGAGCTTCAAGAATGGCTGGAGTCACCAACATCGACGGGAATGTTTCTGGAAGGTCCGACCGGCACCGGTAAGACCAGCACGGCTCTGGCTCTCGCTCGCGCCATTGGTTGCGACCCCGACGATATCTGGGGTGGATTCACATGCATCCCATCAGGCGAGCAGACAGCGGATCAGGTCCGCACCCAACTTGACCATCTTCGTGTCTGTGCTTCCAACTCCAGCGGCTGGAAAGTCCTGCTGGTGGAAGAAGCTGACCGGATGAGCGAGCAGGTGGGCACCATCTGGCTGAATGCTCTTGAGAAACGAAACATGCCACCACGGCGGCTGGTGATATTTACAACCAACTATCCCGAGAAGATCAAGACCAGGCTTGCCGACCGTTGCAAACGATTTATGTTTGACGCCAACCCCGCAAGCGTCAAAGAAGCTGCGGATGCTTACGTTCGCAAAATCTGGTGTGGGGAAACCGGACAGTCCAAGAACGCTCCGGATTATGAGGCGATTGGCGACCTCACGGACTCTGATGGAAACCTTTCGTTCCGTCGCATCTGTACGCACATGGAGCGGATTCTCAAGAAGTGGAGGCAGGAGATGGCGAAGCACGAATACGATGGGATGCCTATGATCATCCCATTCAGCCAAGGGCTCAAGCCCGCGTTGGCCAAGGCGGCAAAGGATGCCAAGGCCGTGAAAACTGTCCAGAAGCCTGTCCAGGCGAAGGACGATAAACCGGCAAGATCTGAACCGGCCCGCACCCACGTTGCGGACTCACGTGAAGTGGTCCTTCAGAAGATTGAGGTCGATCGCTACGATGACGAACTGGCAAAAATGGGCACACGTTTCTTCGAAATCGAAGCAGCCATTGCCAAGATTAAGTCTGCTATCAAGAACTCCAAAAACAAAGAGCAGACTGCAAAGCTCAAACTCCAACTGAAAACTCTTCAGCAGGAAGACGCCGATCTCGAAGAGCAGGCCAACCTAGTGGACGAAAATCTCGTCAAAGCGGAAGCAAAACTCGCACGTCTTATCAAGTCTCAATCCAAAACACGGAACGGCTAAAAACCGCCCGCACCCAATTCGGAGCCTTACCGTGAGCACTAAATCAAAAAAACTGACCCCTACGCAAATTCGCTACCTACTCCATGCCCTGAACTGGAATAGCCGTCAACTTGCCGAACAAATTGGCGTGACGCTGACGGCCGTAGCAAAGTGGTGCCAGGATCCTGAATCAAGCACCCACTCAAAACCTGGGAAACTATCAGAGATCTATATCCGCAGGCTCGCAGAAGAGCACGGAGTTGATCTTGATGGCGATCTCCCCGAAGTTGTACGGCGGTCTGGGAGACCGCTGAAGACCAACCCACGCAGACTGTCCGAAACGATTCCCGACCCGGTAGTCATCAAAGCGAAGAAGCCGATTGCTCAATCAAAGTAAAGGCGATCCTCGCGTGTCTGCCCGCACCCTTTATTACCTTAGCAGGAGCCAAACTATGAGCGTCAAGATTCTGGTTCGCAACCTATTCTCCACGACCATTCACGGCATCACTGGGCAGGAGATTGAAGAGGGCTATCTCCAGGCCGGTACCCTGATTCGCAATGTCACGTGCGAAGAATGGGGTGATCACAAAGTCTGGCAATTCCAAGCCAGCTTTGACGAAGGGGAAAGGTGGTCCAAACAGAAATCGTATGGCGAACCTGAACTAGCCGACATTCCCATTGCTAACCCGGTCGGGATTTATATTTTCGAGGACGTAAATGGATACCACTGGTGCGGTGACGGTGGTCCTCTTGTTACGCAGTCATCGCCAGCCAAGACCAAAGCGGACGCCACCCGCGATGCTATCGAGACAATTTGGGGACGAGGAGCAGAGGTGGCTTACGTCACCGGCTTAGGAGTATCTTACGACGTGGCCGAATCTCTCGGTGTCACCATCAAACACTAACGCCCGCACCCAAACGCAAAGGAGCCTGTACCGATGAGCAACGCAATCACTCGGGGCCGCGCAGAGAAAGCGGATTCGCGCCTCTCAAACTCTAGGCGATGAAGAGCACCCTGCAGGCCCTACCGGCGGGCCAGTAAGACCCGGGAGGCCCAGCCATGACGCTTACCCTCACGAACCATATCCGGGCTTGGAGGCTCTGGCAAGGTCCTTTGGGACTACCGCCGCAGCCAGAACTGCCCGCCGCACTTCGTGGAGGGGGGGTCAACCTGAGTGCCCTGCTGATTTAACCTGCCATCGGCCGCTGGCGGGAGTCGGGACGCTGCATTACCTAGGCGGTCTCCAACACCAAGGCTCTGGAGCACAGCGTGTCCAACCTGACCTAGGCCGAGATGCTCACCAATGTCGCCGAGCGGATTGCGGCTCGGCGACGGATCGAGGAACTGTGCCAGCCCCCAGTCGACCGGTCCAAAAAACCGGCCCAACTGAACCACTACCGGCTAGAAGCCGGTAGGTTCGAAGAAAATCGTGGCTCCGGACTGAAGTCCTACGCTCACGATTTCGTAATTTGGAAGTTATCGCCACCGTCATCCGGTTCCGTCCCTTCCTGCTGGCGAATGTACT
>CAIYJE010000110.1 GCA_903926465.1 uncultured Planctomycetales bacterium | reverse complement strand
CGCCGCGCCGCACTCGGCTTGCTGAAGAACGAGACCACGCTGAAGGTCGGCATAAAAAACAAACGGCTCACGGCCGGTTGGGACGAGAGCTATCTCGAAAAAGTGCTGCTCGGATAATGACTTATGGTGCAATCGCCCTGGCCCCTCTGCTTGTTTGCCATGAGCTGGCCGGTGGGGTTCAGCCACCCACAGCCGAAGGTGAAGATCCTGCCCACGACTTGGTGTTCTTTGTCATCGCTGGACGCAAGTCCGATGGAACAGAAATTCGCCAGGCCGTTCCAAACGGCGGTGGGCACTTGAAGATCGAAAATCAGCGTAAGGGGATGTTCGTCAAGAACACATCGTTATGGAAAGACAACCTCAAGGATGGTGAATCCGTCACTCTGATTTTAAGCGTGCGTGAACAGGACGAAAAGGACTCGGCCGAGAGCGACCTTGCCGATGCCAGCGAAGTTGTTAAACACGTTGACGCTTCCAAGAGTCTGACTGAACTCTCACACCTGCCTGTCCATGAGATCCTTCATGGAGCGCATGGCGACAATGACCACATTGGAACCATTGTGCTGCGGATCAAGAACGAGAAAGGGAACGTCACTCTGGACTCACAACCCGGAGCCGATGTGCGCTACCTCAAAGGACACCGCAGCAACCACGAGACCAAACGCGCCTACCGCCTCAACGGCAATCATAGTGAATATGAATTGCATTTGAGTGTTGGTGAGTGATTAACAGAAGCGTTTTCAAGACTTTGACACAGCCAGCTTCGACTGCACTGGCTCTGTTATCTAGATATTTATACTTTGACTCACAAACGTGAACAAAGACGTTTTTCATCAAGCACAACATTGAGAGAACTAGCCATGAAGAGCAATACACGCAAAGTAGGTCGGTCTAAGAACGCACTACGGGCGCGACAGAGCATTAATCTTGAGGCACTAGAGCAACGCACATTACTGACGGGTCAGTTTGCAGGTTTTGGAACCGAACTGGCTTCTTATTTACTTACGGCGCAAACAAAGATTATCAGTGACACTGCATTTACACATGCACTACCAATTATTGGAAGTTCGTTTGGAGATGCTTCCAAGAAAGCGGCGATCTTTACCGACTTGGTTCAGAAGGCCCAGACTTTAAGCTCTACTGGAGCAGATAGCCAGAACAATACAACAGATCTAGCCAAACAAATTACTGGAATATTTGGCTCCAGTGTTGTTGCAACGCCATTACCTGATGGTCACAGTCTTCACTTGACAATGACGACAAGTTCGACCGTTCAAGTACAAGGATTTAGTACAGGTCTAAAGATCCTGAATATTAGCAGTAGCAATGGGTTTGCAATCACTGCATCTGAGGCTATCGATGTTACTATCGGAAAAGACAGTCAAGGATATTATATCGATACCGATGGCACTCAAAAAGAGTTTCGGATTGCGATCACTGTGCCAGCGAGTGCAGTCCCAACAATCCAGGGTAGGTTTGGATCTTTCTATCTCAATGCTTCTCAGCAAGGCTCAAGCGATTTACTCGATGTAAATTGCGACATTAATGTAACCCTGGGTAAGGTCTATTCGCTTTCAGCACTCACCGCCACTGCGAGTTTTTGGGGATCAGCCAATGCAAACTACGCAGTTGACCTTTCGTTTGCTGATCCATCAAGCACCGGGCTAAACCCGCATTTGGAGAGCTCATTACTTCTGAATTGGGACTTTGGTACCGAACAAGCACCAACCGACCCTAGTAGCGATATCTCTCATTTCGGCTCAGCGCCTACGGCAACCTTTAGCAACGTCTCGTTTGACGTTGGCACGTTTCTTCACGATGCCATGAGCCCGCTGATTGACAAGATCACAACTCAACTGGCACCGGTGTTCACTTTTGCGAAACAGTTAAACTCGCCTATACCAGCACTCAAAAAGGTTAGTGACGAAATCGGTAGTTTTAAGGATTCTGTCAAAGAGCTCGCACAATTGTCTGGGTCCGTTGATAGTAGTCCAATTTTGGGAACAATCAGCACTCTACTCTCAAACCCAAGTTATGCAGGACTCATCCAAGCGTATATTGATTTATCCTCTGATTTTACTCCAGAAGAAAGAACAGCGGTACGTAGCGTACTTGATTTATTCAAGAAACTTGATCAATTTGGAAACGTTGCTGATCTTCTCTCAGGACAAGCGGCTCTTGTCTTAAACGCGGGATCGTACACAATCGGCGGCACAACTAACGACCTGCGTACCGAAACACAGTCTCTGGCCGCTCTGGACTTTACCAGTTCAGCACCAACATCGAGTCTTTTAGTCCAGGTTGGTTCGCTCTACAAGACGCTGAATGACAACGGATTCACTTTACCGGTTCTTGAATCGCCTGATCATTTGTTTCGGCTTCTATTAGGAGATACCAGCCAGGTCTTTATCAAGTATGACGAGTCTTTTAATATGGACACGGCTATTGTGAGCAAAACCCTCTATTCACAAAACTTTTTGATTTGGGTTATCCCTTGCCAGTTTCTGGTATCTCTGAATCTTAGCCAGGTTTCATTCCATCCACAGTTCGGAATTGACGCCACCGGATTACAGACTGGTAAAGTTCAGGATGGCATTTTTACTGTCTCGGATCCGAACGTATTTGTATTTCAGGGAGACGTGCGGGCAGATTTCACTGCGGGTGGAAAATATGATGTGGTTGAAGTTCGAGCTGGCATTGAGGGAAAAATCATTGGGACTGTCAACCTTGGGATCGGCGGCACTCCAGGTGACCATGTTCACCTGAACCAACTCACTCATTGCGCGATCGTCGCGACCGGAACGATCGGAACGATCGGTTACGACATTGGATTATTTTACAACATTGATGCAAATTTCAATATCAATAGTCTTGTCAACTTGATGCGTGATTTTTTCGCCAAGGCAGGTGATTATCTCAAGGATAGTCCACTCAAGCAGCAACTAGCCGACATCAAGAATAAACTCGTCCAAACAGGTACAGCTCTAGGAGAGCAAATTGACCAACTAGGTGCCAATGCAAGTGCAGTGAGAGATAAAGCGTGCAACTCCACCCCCGTAGTTAAAACAATCTGCGATAAGGCATCAGGGAACTTGGCGTTGGGAGAATCTTCGCTAGCATTGTCCGGCCTGGGAAGCCAGGCGTCATTGCTTCACAACACCTTATGGCAAATGACTCTTGGGCAATGCGATGCATCTATGCCTAACGGTGCAGCAAACGCGGTGGCAACATTTGTACCAGTGCTGGCTGGGCAGCAAGGAACAGTGCTAACCCTATATGTTGGCCCTAAAGCGGCTCTGCGCAACATTGAACCAGATGTCATTGACGAGATATTCACAGTAAGCCCAGCCGATCCAAAGAGTCCAACGAACGGTTCCGTGATCGTTTTTGCATTTGGATACTCACAACAATTTAATGGGGTTACGTTAGTATTTGCGGATGCAGGTGCAGGCAACGACACCATCGATGTCAGTGGAACTGGTGTTTCGGTTGATATTTTAGGCGGTGAAGGGAATGACATACTCCTTGCTGGTGATAAAGGTGGCACAATCGACGGTGGCAATGGTAATAACACCATCACTGGCGGGAATGGCGATGATACCCTGTCCAGCGGTGATGGAAATGATACGATCATTGGTGGGCTGGGTAATGACTCCATCACTGGCGGAAACGGGAATAATACAATTGCCGGTGATTTCCGCCAAGGGAGCCCTGATGATATCTCCCCACGCACGGGCTTTACTTTCGACGACACTATTACATGCGGCAGTGGAAGTGACGATATCTATGGAGGGCCTGGCGATGACACCATAGATGCAGGCGCAGGCAAAGATAAAGTCGATGGCGGTTCGGGCAATGATATTGTCTCTGGCGGAACTGGTGATGATTATCTGATTGGGGGGTCTGGCGACGACACCCTCAATGGGGGTGCGGGTACTGATTATTTAAAGGGTGGCGACGGAAACGACACTTTGACCTGCGGCCTTCTTACCGATGTGACCCTAGACATTGCCGATGGGAATACCGGTGATGATGTTATCTACGGAACCGCTGGCGATAACAACATAACCGGTGGCGACGGAAATGATGTCATATTTGGCTATGATGGTATTGACTTGATCTCCGGTGGTGCTGGCAATGATGTCATTTATGGTGGAGAAGGGAATGATTTGATATTTGGAGACGGGGGCACAGACACGCTCTATGGCCAGGATGGTTCGGATTCTTTCCTCTGGCTGGCCAGCGATGGTACTGACAGAGTCGAAGGTGGCGAGGGCCAAAATACCATTGTGATGATAGGAACCACAGACCAACCTAATTCTTTCACTGTCTCTTCCGTCGGAACACTGGTGCAGGCGGCTCTGGCCGGTACCGCCGGGGCATCTGAGATTGTGTCTACAGCCGACATTCAGATCTTCAGCCTCGTGGGCTCGGGACAGTCCGACACGTTTGAGATCGGCAGTCTGGATCACACGCCGGTTCAGGTGGTTGAGGTTGGGACCAAGAACGCCCCAACGGATACCCAGAGCCCGAACCAAGCCGATACGGTGATCGTTCATGGCTCCAACGCCGCAGATTCGGTCACCGTCACCAAAGTTGGTAATAGCCAAACCAATGTCGAAGGGCTCTCTGCCAAGCTCGTCGTTGAAGGCTTGGCACTCAGCGATGTACTCAACCTCAAGATGGGTGCCGGCAATGACTCGGTCCGGGTCTACGGTGAGCCCAGTGATGGGTCCGTGGCCGTCCCCATGCAATTCCAGATTGAAGGCGGACTTGGAAACGACACCCTGGAGTACGTCACCCCATCCACGGGTCCCGTGGGAGACAAAGTGATTCTGATGGGCAACCAGGGGAACGACACCCTGACCGGTGGTGACGGACCAGCCACTCTGCTGGGTGGCGCAGGTTCAGACACGATCATCGGTGGTGCCGGCAATGATACCATCTACGGTGATGGCGAGGCGACCGGCGTTGGTGCCAACTTCATGATTCTGACTGTGGACCCCGTTGGCGGCGGCAACGATACGATCTTCGGCGGTGCAGGAAACGACACCATCTATGGTGGCGCGGGCAACGACAAGATTGATGGCGGCGACGGTGACGACACCATCTATGGTTTCGCCGGTTACGACAATATCCAAGGCGGCGCAGGAAACGACACCATCGACGGCGGCGACGGCAACGACCAGATTGATGGCGGTGCCGGTGACGACACCATCTATGGCTCCGCTGGCACCGACAATATCCAGGGCGGCGCAGGCAATGACACCATCGATGGCGGCGATGGCAACGATGTCTTATTTGGCGGAGCAGGTAACGACCTGATCACGGGTGGGGCCGGTGATGACCAGATCTGGGGCGATGACGGCAACGACCTTCTACAGGGCGGTACCGGCAACGATCTCATGATTGGTGGCGCGGGGAACGACAGCCTTCAGGGGGGCGATGGCAACGACGTCCTGTTTGGTGGTGCGGACAACGACGTCCTTCAGGGTGAGGCAGGTAATGACGCCCTGTACGGCGGGGCTGGTAACGACTGGCTTTACGGCGGTACGCGGGATACCTCGACCATCGTGACCAGGAAGTACCCGCCTGCCACTCCCTCCGACGGTGACGACCTGCTCTCCGGCGGCGGCGGCCGAGATCACCTGGATGGCGGTAACGGCAACAACCTGATGGACGCCGGCAATGACAACATCCAGGAAGTGCTCTACGCTGGACCCGGTAATGACTACGTCTTTACCCACAAGCAGGTCTGCAAGCCTGGGCAACGCGATATTGCCGTGATTGACGGTGGCCGCAACCACGTCGACCAGAAGGTACCGGGCGGAATCACCGAGCCGGCCATCCCCACCGAAACCGGTGAGCGGGTTGTTTTCGTGACGCCTGCCCTGCCTACCCGGCAGAAGAATCCGATTCAGCCCGGGCACGTGCTCAAGGCCTCGGTTTCCGCCGGTTCCACCGTCAACACGGCAATGGTTGCCACAACAACCACCCCGGCCAAATCCAACGCCAAAGCTCCCGTGGTCAAGATCGTCAAGGCCCAGGCCAAGGTTGGCCAATCTCCAATCTCAAACCACCTGGCTCTTGTCCATCAGGTAAGCCGACGGGCAAAGGTAACCCCTGTCGCGTCAGGTCGCTAATCAACAAGCAGGCACCAACCGTTGAGAGTGGCCCAGACACAATCTGGGCCACTCTCAACATCCCTGTACCAGTACGCGTCATAGCTCGGTTACCACAGTGTATCTCAAGAAACTGAACCCCACTTATGCGTTTTGATACTACGCTCTTCTGGAGTTCTGCTCACGAACAACTCCCGCAAAAAAAGGGCGAAACTGGGGCCAGGAATGGACCCGATGGACGAAATGGACAGGAGTGTTGGACCAGAAATGCCGCCAGTCTCGATCAATTTTAGACCATTCCGTCCGTTTCAATCTGTCTTTCTCCTCCGGATGTATGATCTGTTGTTTCTTTTGGGTTCGCGGTTCTTACCAAACTTAGACCCCGCAGTCTGCTTGCTTGTGAGGAATGATAACCTCTACCATGAAGCAATATCCACGTTCCCCCTCCCTATGAGGTTTGCGATGACGTTCATGAGACCCTGGGACTTACGCCAAAACCAAGACCGCGTTAAATATCGCCGCCAAGCCTATGCGCCCCAGGTTAGCGGGCTGGAGTCTCGTCAGGTTCTCTCGGCAGCCAGCATTCATGCAGCGGCCGTTGTTCGGCCGCTCATCGACCTCAACTCCCAGGTGGTCAGCTTTGCCAAATCTCACCTTCACATGAAGGTTGGCGGTGGTGAATGCGCGCACCTGGCTAATGCGGCGCTTCGGGTTGCCGGCGCAGATTTTTTCAGTCACGATCCTGTGAAAAACGGTGACTACACCTGGGGCTCACTCGTGACCACCATCACCCCAGGCAAAGACAGCTCGGCTTCAGCAAAGTGCTTGCCAGGCGACATCATTCAGTTTCAGAATGTGAACATCTCTGGAGGTTGGAGCGCGGCCCATCATACGGCCATTGTGGCGGCCGTCGATAAAGCGGGCCGACCCACCCAGGTTTATGAGCAAAACGTCGGCGTGAATGGGAAAGGAAAAGGAGGCGGCAGCCACGACCGGACCGACCGGCTTGATCCGCTGGCGCTGAATTCCAAAACCATCACAGCCGGTACGGTCCACATTTACCGGCCTGTGCCCAGAGTCGATGCTCCCGGCAAGGTTCAGTTTTCGATCGTCAACAGCACCACCGCACCCCAGGTTGTCACCGAGTACTATAACGGGAAAGCCCTGGGCACAATCTCGCTCGATACGTTCAACACGGCGGGTAGCTATATGCTCGGCTACGTGACAGGTACAGGAACGATCACCTGGACCATCGGGCTCAACGGCAAATCGGTGCCACTCTCCAACGCCAGCGGCTACGAGGTCTATTACGCAAACGGTTCAACTACGATTCGCATGGTTTGATAGGCTCCTCGGCCCAGCCAGTCGCAGGGGAACGGCCTGGCCATAAGCCGTTACCCTTGCTCACGCCGGGACAATTCAAACCTCTTTGGCCCAACGTCGCCGCCTTCCTCGTCCACTCAACTCACCCGCGCCAACTGCGGAATTGCCCTTGCGCCAGACGCCACAATGGGCACCGGTCGGCCAAGCTGGTCGGGAATGGTCACCCGCTGGTAGTCAATACCCAGGTGGCGGTAGATTGTGGCCAGGAACTCAGCAGGGCCGGCCAGGCCGTCGGTCACATCTTCGCCCCGCTTGTCGGTGGCACCAATCACCTGGCCGGTCTGGATGCCGCCGCCGGCCCAGATCATGGAGTTGGCACGCGGCCAGTGATCGCGGCCTGGTTGCACCGTGCCGGCCGCCGCGCTGGCCACCCCGCCGCCACTGCTGGCCACATAGCTAATGCGAGGCGTACGGCCAAACTCGCCGGTCACAATCACCAGCGTGCGCCGGTCCAGTCCACGGGCATAGACATCTTCAATCAGGGCCGTCACGGCCTGGTCGAACACGGGGGCCCGGAACTTGAGCGCGTCGAATACGTGATGGTTCACCGCATGGTCGTCCCAGTTGGCCACCCGACCGCAGAGCGGGCCATCAAACGTGGTGGTGACCAGGTCCACACCCGCTTCCACCAACCGACGCGCCATCAGGCACTGCTGGCCCCAGCTATTGCGACCATAGCGGTCCCGAATGCGGGGGTCTTCTTGCGATAGGTCAAAGGCCCGGGCCGCTTCCGGACTGGTGAGCAGGTTGATGGCCTTCTTCTGGAAATCGTCGAGCGACCGCATGGTGCCCGATCGGTCGAGCGAGCGCTTGACGTCGTCGAGCGACTGGTGCAGTCCCAACCGCTGCTTGAGCCGTAACCCCTCGGCGTCGCTCATCCCCACGTTCGGCACCCGGAACTCCGGCGCGTTGGGGTCGCCCACCACCGAGAACGCACCGTAACCGTTCCCCAGAAACGCGGGCCCAGAAATGATGAAGCCATCGTAGCTGTGAATGGCGTTCACGCCGATCGAGTTCGGTAGTCGGCCCCCCTGCCCAGCGCGCAGATAATTGGCCACGCTCATCACGTCTGGGTAAATCGGCCCCGGCTTATCCTGGGGGTCGGGGTCGCCGGTCAGCAACTGCAACGAGCCGGCCGGATGACCACCGCCGGTATGCGCCATCGACCGCAGCAGGGCAAACTTGTCAGAGATCCGAGCCTGGCCCGGCAACAGTTCCGAAAACCGCACCCCGGGAATCTTGGTCCCAATCGTCTGAAACGGGCCCTTGAATTCCGAGGGGGCGTCTGGTTTCGGGTCGTACGTGTCGAGATGGCTACAACCACCCCGCAGCCAGACAATAATCACGGCTGTTCGCTCATCACGCGGAGCGCTGGAGACCGTGCGTGCCTGAAGTAGCCCGGGCAGTGAGAGCGAGCCCAGCCCGGCCAGGCCAATGCGCAGGAACTCTCGGCGTGATCCGCTGTTACCCGCATGGTTGGGAAGAGCCATGGCGCGTCTCGTGGGTGATCCTGGCCTTGAAAACGTTTCACCCAGTATATCTCACCCAGACTCTGCCGTTCCTGGTTTTTCGGCCACCAAAATCCCGTACCGCATGGCGCCGATTCCATACGCCAGGCGAATTCGGAGCAGGGTCCAGGCAAAGACCCGGTTGAAACTGGTGCCGTGCAGCAAGAACTGCCGGTAACTTGGGTTCTGGATCAGGCCGCGGGCCACGCGGCCCGCACAGATGGTCCAGGTCCGTTTCACGGCCTGGCTGACATCGTGAAACGAGACTGGCCGCAGGCCGGCGTCGATCGCCAGTTGCTGGTACTCCCCTTCGGTCCCCATTCCTTCAAGCCGCCCCTCCCGGCAGATCGGTTCGAGCAAGAACCGCCGCTCCCAGGCTCGTGGGTGCTGGCGGGAAAGCCAGGCACAAATCACCAACCGGCCGCCGGGAGCCAGCACCCGGGCGCACTCGCTGAAAAATTGCCGCAAGTCGGGCATATGCTCAGAACTCTCAATCACAATCACGGCGTGAAACGAGCGGGAGTTCAGTCCGTTTTCCAGCCAGTTCCGCACCAGATAAACCGGGTTGGTCGAATGGGGGTCTAGCTCTCGGGCATATTTCTGTTGAGCCTGGGAAATGGTAAGGCCGGTCACCCGGGCGCCGTAGTCTCGTACCAGCACCCTGGCCGTTCCACCATAGCCGCAACCCACGTCGCAGACCGGGGTTCCCGGCCCCACGTGAGCAAGCTTGGCCACCTCGTCGATCAAGGCACGGGTGGCCTGTTCCACGGTCTGGCTGCGCTCGGTCCAAAGTCCATGGTGAACGTGTTCGCCCCAGACCTCACGGTAAAAGTGGTCAAGATCGTCATAATGCGCGGCCACGTCGGCCGGCTGCACGTGCGAAGAAGCATGGATCATGCTAAGGAGCGCCCCTGGGAATTCCGGGCGAACCAAACCGGTTCACTCAAGCACAATCTAGTTCAACAGTGACAACCACGTTGGCGTGCCAGAAAAATACAGAGTCGAATCAGTCACAACTTCATCGCTCCGGTTGGCTGCTACCCACTGACATCTGTCGGAAATACCGGTACAGTATTTTTGCAAGACCAGTCCCCGGCTATGGTTCCCGGCTTGAAGACGTAAAGGGGTTCGCGGTATGTCGAGCACCAACACCAGTCCCACCAGGGATCGTGTGCCCGAGGAGACCACTCGGTTCATCCAGGCCATCCGGGAACGGGTGGGCACCGTGGTCGTGGGCCAAGACGTGGTGGTAGAGCGAATGCTGATCGCCCTGTTCACGGGCGGGCACCTGCTGCTGCAAGGTGTGCCTGGGCTGGCTAAAACACTACTCGTGGCCACCCTGTCCAAATCGATCGACCTCCAGTTCAGCCGGATCCAGTTCACGGTCGACCTGTTGCCGTCCGACATCATTGGCTCAGAGATCCTGGACCAGCGGACCAACGATTTTCGGATCCACCAGGGCCCAATCTTCACCAACCTGTTGCTGGCCGACGAAATCAACCGGGCCGCGCCCAAGGTCCAAAGCGCACTCCTGGAAGCGATGCAGGAACGCAAGGTGACCATTGGCAACGAAACCTTCAAGCTGCCCGCCCCGTTTCTGGTCATCGCCACCCAGAACCCGGTTGAGCAAAGCGGAACCTTTGAGCTGCCAGAAGCCCAGCTTGACCGGTTCATGCTCTGTCACCGGCTCCATTACCCCAGCCCGGACGAGGAGAAGGAAGTGCTGCGCCGCAACGTCTCACTGGGCGTGAGACGTGAAGACCAGGGGGCCGTGGCCCGGACCGAGTTCGACATCCTGGATCGGGAACCGGTGGGCACCATGGAAAACCTGGTCTCGGCCATGGAAGCGGTCCACCACGTGCATGTGAGTGAGACCTTTATCGACCACGTGATCGAGGTGGTTGGCCGCACCCGCAAACATCCCCAGCTTGAGCTGGGCAGCAGCCCCCGCGCGGGAATTGCCCTGGTCAAGGCCGCGCGGGCGCGGGCCCTGATCCACGGCCGGCACTACGTGGTTCCCGAAGACCTGTTCGCCCTGGCCGAAGACGTGATCTTGCACCGGATTCGCTTGACGTACGAGGCGCTGGCCGATGGCCTGACCGGCCCCGACGTGCTTCGTGAAATCTGTGCACCTCTGGGCGCCCCTGAACGCAATGGCCAAACCGCGCACGCTTGAGCGCCAACCACAAGGGGCAGCCACCCATGCAAGGGCGAATCCACGGTACCGAGATTCTCAACTCCCGGCAGTTTTTCGTGGCCGTGAAGCGCCTGGCCGATGCCCTCAGCTACGGCACCGACCGCTCGCCGTTCCTGGGTTCGGGGGTCGAGTATGTGCAGTCCCGGCCTTACCAGTACGGCGACCCGATCAAGTCCATTGACTGGCGGGTCACCGCACGCACCCGAAAAGTTCACGTGCGTGAATATGAAGCACCCAAGCGCATGCCCGCCTACCTGCTGGTGGATAGCTCGGCATCCATGACCATCAGCTCGCACCAGCCGAGCAAATATGAGACGGCGGTCTTCATGGCCGGTGGCCTGGCACTGGCGTGTCTCGATCGGATCAGCCCGGTCGGCCTGCTCACGCTGGGCGGTCGGGGGATCCACGTTCGGCCCAGCCTCTCGCGTGATCAGGTCATGCAGTGGCTTCATAAACTTCGAACCTACCGATACGACGAGCCTACCGAACTTTCGGCCAGGGTGCTGGAACTGCTGCCCGGCCTCACCCAGCGCGCGTTGGTGATTGTGCTGAGTGATCTCCACGACCCTCAATCTATGCCGGTTCTCAAGCGGTTGGCTCAGAAGCATGACACGGTCATCCTTCAACTTCGCGACCCGGCCGAAGTCACGCTGACCGGCGTGGGGTGGGTGCGCGCACGCGAGGCAGAGACCGGACGTGCGTTCGTGGCCCATGGACGAGCGAGCTGGCTGGACCAACCCGCTCTGGAGGCAGAATTGAAACGCGCGGGAATTGACCACCTGCGGATTGATACGGGACAGCCCTATGCGGCCCGGTTGCGGCAGTTCTTCAAGGCCCGCAATCTGCTGGGCCGGGGAGCACGATGATGCAAACGCGTTTCCAAGGGCTGGGTAGTGCATTCTGGATCCTGGTCATGGCCGTCCTTCCCCTGTTCGGTTCAAGCACCACGGTTGCGCAGGATGGCCCCACGGTAGGTATGGCCCGTGTCATCCGGCAGCAGGTACTACCCGGGCCGGAACTGGAAGTGCGCCCGCTTGATGATCGCAAAGATCCGCTTGTGGTTCGCATCGTCGATGTGTACGCACACGGCTCTGACTTTCGTTACGACATCGAGTATTACGGCCTGGAACCGGGGCACTATGATCTGCGCGACTACCTGAGACGCAAGGACGGAGCACCCCAGGGCAAACTGCCCCCACTGCCGGTGACCATCCGTTCGGGGCTGGGAGAGGGACAGGTCTTGCCGCACGCCATTCAGACCACGGGTGCACCCAATACCGGCGGATATCACCTGTTGCTCACGCTCGGCGGCCTGCTCTGGACCACCGGAGCGTTACTGTTCTGGTTACGTAGCCGTCAACGTGACGCAAATCTGCAAGCGAGCGTGGGCCTGACCGGCCCTACCCTGGCCAATCGCTTGCAACCGCTGGTGGAAGCGGCCGCCGCGGGCACCATCCAGCCCAGCCAGCGCGCCGAGCTGGAGCGACTTTTGCTGGGATACTGGTCGAACCGGCTGGGGGTGACGGCCAAGCACCCGTCAGAGGCGCTGGCCGTGCTCAAAACCGATCCAACGGCGGGCCCCCTGCTGGAACAACTGGAGATCTGGCTCCATCGGCCTGGCTCAGGCGAATTAGTGGACGTGGCGGCCCTGCTCGCACCGTATCGACAGCTCAGCCCAGACGAACTGGCACCCAGCCTAGCCGGTCAGGGAACCCCCACCCCATGATGAGCATTGGCTTTGCCCACCCCTGGCTTCTGAGTTTGCTGCTGCTACCGGCCGCGTTGCTGGCATGGACCTGGCGGCGAAGCGGGCGCAGAGTCTCGCTGCCGTTCGATCATGGGCGGCAATCCTCGGGCCGATGGCTGGCCAGCCTGATCCAGCTTGGCGAGTCGGTTCCTGCGCTGTTACTGGGGGTGGTCATTGTGTTGCTGGCCGGCCCGCAGCAAAGCGGTGCTCCCCAATCCAAGCGTGTGCTTACCAACATCGAATTCTGCGTGGATGTGTCTGGAAGCATGACGGCGAAGTTTGGCGAAGCGACCCGCTATGACGCGTCCATGAACGCCATCGACCAGTTCCTGAGCTACCGCAAAGGCGACGCGTTCGGCCTGACATTCTTTGGAAACTCGGTGCTGCACTGGGTGCCGCTCACCAGCGACGTTTCGGCCATCCGGTGCGCCCCACCGTTCATGCGGCCTGAAAACGCCCCGCCCTGGCTGGGAGGGACCGAAATTGCCAAAGCCCTACGCGCGTGCCAAGAGGTACTGACCAAGCGTGAAGACGGGGACCGGATGATTATCCTGGTCACCGACGGGCTCAGCTTTGACCTGTTCAACGGCAATGACCTGGTACTGGCGGAGGAACTGAAGCGCAACAAGATTGTGGTCTATGCCATTCACGCGGCCGAAACCGAGATTCCAGGCCCGGTGGTGAACGTGGCAGGCCTGACCGGCGGCGAGGCATTTGCCGCGGGCGAACCAGCCGGCCTGGTGGCGGTGTTCCAGAAGATTGATGCCATGCAGCAAACCCGCATGGAGAAAACGGCGGCGGAAACCCTGGATGACTTTGCTCCATTCTGCATCGCAGGGCTGAGTTTGCTGGCCACCACGGGACTGGCCCTGTTCGGCCTGAGGTACACGCCATGGTAGCCGAACTTGTCACCCTGGGAACGGTGTTGGCCGCCTGGCTGGCGGAATGGCTGCACGGGCGCAGGGTGGAGCGGCTGGCCCCGCTGGCGTTCGGGCCGGGACGCAAGCCCCAGGCCTGGGTCCGGCTGACCCCCGCCCTGCGAGTGGCGGCCATGGGGGCGTTGGCCTGGGGCCTGGCCACGCTCTTGTTACTGCCTCCCCAGGTTCAAAAAGCGGCGGAATTGGCCGATGGTGAGCGCAGGCACTTGCTGATCGTGCTGGACGTTTCGCCCAGCATGAAACTTCAAGATGCCGGGCCAGACAAGAAGCAAAGCCGGACACGACGGGCGTCTGAACTGATGAGTTCATTCTTCAGACGGGTGCCGATGGAGTCTTACCTTGTCAGCATTGTGGCCTGTTACAACGGTGCCAAGCCGGTGGTGGTTGATACCAGAGACCTGGAGGTGGTGGCCAATGTGTTTCAGGACCTGCCTCTGAACTACGCGTTCAAGAGCGGCCAGACCGACCTGTTCTCTGGAATTGCGGAAGCCGCGCGTATTGCTCAGCCATGGCCGCTCAGGAGCACCCTGATGGTTCTGGTGAGCGACGGCGACACCGTATCCGCGGCCGGCATGCCCAGCCTACCCCCGTCGGTCAGCGACGTGCTGGTGGTGGGCGTGGGAGATTCCCGTCAGGGAAAGTTCATTGACGGCAAATTCTCCAGGCAAGATGCCTCTACGCTGCGGCAAATTGCCACCCGCCTGCGCGGGGTGTACCACGATGGCAATGAGAAGCATTTGCCAACCGAGGTACTCAGCCGGATCGCCCTGGTGCCTGAAAAAAGCGTGATCGACCAGATCAGCCTGAGAGAACTGGCGTTGTTGGCCTGCGGCTTGGGGGCGGCACTGCTGGCATTTTTGCCGGTGGCGTTGCATTACCTGGGCACCCGCTGGCAGCCGGGCGTACCGGTACCTACACCCCGAACGAAGCGCGCGCAGCCGAGTGTCGGACAACCGTCAATTTCGGAATTGGCTCCGGCCCGTTCCGCGCGTTAAACTCCACAATCTCCTATCATACGAAACCCTTGACCGGAGCCATTCAATGCGGAGCGTTTTCCTGCTGGTCTGGTTGACCATTCCGGTTGCGGTGGTAGCCTATCATTACGGCCCCGGCCAGCGACAGGTCACGCTAGATGACGTGAATGCGTTGCTGCGTGATGCCGAGCACGCGGGCGCAAGCGCTCGCTGGCCACAGGCCGTTGAAGCCTATTCCCAAGCGCTGGCGCTGCTGCCGGCCGACCGTCTGACCGATGCTCGACAGATCCGGCTGGAACGGGCCAAGGCCCAGATGGAAGCCCAAAAGCTGCCCGAAGCCAGTGACGGCCTGCTCGATCTGGTGGCGGAACTTCAAGAGGACCACCAGGCCGACCCGAAGCAGCTTTCTCAGGCACGGGCAGCCCTGGCCAATGCCCAGTATTACCTGACCTGGCTGATGCGACTGGAAGGGCTAGGCCGTGATGAGTGGCTACCGGTCATTGAATCTGCGCGGCAAACGTACCGCCTGCTGGCGGAACAGGCCCGCGAGAGCGGTGAAACCGCAACCTCGCTCCAGTGGGGTGAAGATCTGGAGAGCGTGATCCGGCTGGAACGGATGGAGCCGGGCGACCTCCAAGGCCTGGCCCTTCCCAAGCAGTGTCAGAATTGCAAAAGTGGCCAGTGCAAGAATAAGGGCCAGAAGCCAGGCAAGAAGCCCAACAACGCCAAGGCTTCAGAAAAACCCAAAGATGCGCGGGGCGCCAGTTCCGGACCGCCGCCTGATAACTCTGGCTCTTGAGTCTAGGGTTCAGGAAAACCCGGTGCCTGGCCAGTATTGACTTGCACACACGTTTTCACATTTGCATACGATTTTCGAACGCGAACGATCCGACTAGCGAACCCTGTTCTTGGAAGATCGAGTTTGCCCACCATGATGCTGCTTTCACGCGTGCTGGTACTGCTGTGCTCTACGCCAGGGCTGGTTCTGGCCGGTGTGGCACAGGGGCAACCGTCTGGTAGACTGGTCGTTCTCACGGCCCTGACCCAGGCCCAGGCGGTGGTGCAGAAACAAGCAACGTCGGTCCAGATCACACGAACTGGACCCAGCGGTCAACCCGTGGACCCCGCGATTACGCCATCATCAGACGACGAGGAACTGCCGAAAAAGGTCTTTGCGGAGCAGGCGAAATCAGAAAATGGGAAGCCCGAAGAATCCCCGAAAACCGACGAGAGCAAGAAAGCAGCCCGGCTCCAGAAGCTCCAGCAACTGACGCTCGATCGTCGGCCTTCCACCATCCTGCGTGCCTGGGCTTCCCTGGGAGCAGCGGAGGCAGCGAACCCACCAAGCAGCCAGCCACCGGCCAAGCCCAGCGAACCCGACCCGTTTGAGGATGAACTGAAGGCCCTGCAGCGCAGCGTGACGATGGGCCAGTGGGATGCCGTCAAGGTTGCGCTCAAGAAGTTTCCGGAAGAGGAAGCCAAGGCCGGCTACACGCGCATCCTGGAAACGCTGCCAACCTCGGCGATGACGATGGGCCAGGCCATGATGATTCGCCCAGAAATGGTGCAGCAGATGGCTATCAATCCCCAGTGGATGGAGCAGAACTCGATCTCCAATGCCGACGTGATTGGCCTGGCCTTGGCGGCTCCCTATGGCCGCGACGAAACCACCCTGAACTCGCTCGGGCAATTACTGACGGTTGCCAAGGAACAAGGGCATTCAACCACAGACTTCTTGAGCCGGGCACGGGTAGCCACAACTGAGCCCGCAGATGCGCCAGCACTACCCAGACGAGAAGTTGCCAAAATCCTCAACAAAGCGAACCTTGCAGCGCAGATGGTTGAATTCCTACCTGAGGCCGCAAAAGCCGAAACCGATGGTGATGCCGAGGCTTTGAATCTCTTGGCCGTTCATTACCTGGCGGTTTACGGAGAAAAGAAGCAAACCGCCGCCCTGGAGCAGGCCTGGAAAGTTGTCCAGGCCGCCTTGGCAAACGCTACCCTGGCCGGCAAACCCAAAGATGAGTCGCTCCGCCTGGCGGTGGAACTGGCTCCGCAGGTGCGTGAGGAACTCGGCCAGAAATGGCTCGATGAGAGCTTCGGCCAGCGGCCCGAGCGCGGCAAGGAAATTCTGGCCGCCATTGGTACGGCCACGGCCCAGGGGTTCCAGCTCCACCCCATGGACCCCAGCTTCCGGCGCAAATCGCTGGAGCTTCAAAAAACGGCCGTGGATGCCCTGCTGCGTGCGGCCCCAAATCGTGCCACCGAATGGCACGACACCCTGGAACTGCTGGCCCGTGGCTGGCTCGCCGAGGCCGACTTCTCTCAGATGTTCGACCAGTCAACCAGCCTGGGCCCCCAGATGCAACGCGACCCCTTTGGGAACATCTACTTCGGTGGCAATACGCAGCAACAGATGATGCTGATGCAACAGCAGCAGCAAGGAAACATGCCCCAGGCCATTCCGGTGTCCGACCTCTTACCCGTTCGGCCCGATGCGGCCTGGCTCAACCAGTTAAGTTCCAGCCTGCAACCCCGGTTTGATCAGACCCTGGCCCAACTCTACCTGAAAGTCAACGAGGAAGAGGCGGCATTTCCCTGCATCGAGCGACTTGCCGCCCGGAATCCGGAACCGGCCAAAACCCTGGCCGAAGAGTTTTTGAGGGTCTGGACCCAGAACCACGATCCCAACGCCGCGCGCAACCGTACCAATCCTTACATGTTCATGTTCGGCTTTGAGCGAAGAGCCGAGGGAATTCCGCTCACCCGGTCCAAGCAAGAACGAAACCTCAAAGAGCTGGCCGACTGGGTGGGCCGGCTCCGCAGCCTGCCGATTGGCAACCTGGACGAATCTCTGCTCACCGCAGCGTTCACCGCCTGCCATAGTTCCTCAGAAGTTTACAAGCTGGAAGCGATCGAGTCGGTTTTTGGCTCGTTTGAGGCCCTGAAGCCCGAAACCCTCTCCAAGCTGATCGAACAGATGCGCGGCAACCTGGCCAGCGTGTGGCGGTTACCAGCCGAGCAGGAGAAGAATAAAACCAACCGGCGCGAGAAAGATATCCGCGCGGAAGTGGTTCGTGGTTATGAGCTGGCCACCGCGGTCATCGATCGCGGTCTCACAAAGTTCCCAGATGCCTGGAGCCTGGTGCTGGCCAAAGCCTCGATCCTGCACGATGAGAATAATTATCGTCAGGAGCTTGAGCCGGGGCCAGACTTCACCAAAAACCGTCAGCATGCGTTCGACGAGTTTGAGCGGGCGGCCCAACTGTATGCGGCCAGGGTTCCGGACCTGGCCCAAGAGCAGGAATCTCTTGAGCCGTTCCAGACCTGGTTTTATGCCGGCCTGGGTGCTTCCGACCTGGCCCAAGTGCAAGAAAAACAGCTTGCAGACCGCCGCCAGCCGGAACGGATCAAGGCGGTGCTTGAGAGCCTGAAGGGCGAGGCGGGCGAGCGACATCGGACGCGGTTTGCCAATGACCTGTTCACGCGGATGAGCTCGGCCAATCCGGCCGTGAAATACCGGTACCTGGAGAATGGATTCGCCATTGTGGGCGACCATCCTCGGGCCCATGAAGCCAGGAAGGTTTTTGACTATTACAAGGACCTTGTCACCGAAATCCAGCTGGTCACCAAGATTGACGGCAACGACGTGGTGGGACATTCCGCCCCGTTTGGCCTGTTCGTGAACCTGCGTCACACCAAAGACATTGAACGCGAGTCTGGCGGCTTCGGCCGGTACCTTCAGAACCAGAACTCGGGCACGATGTTCACTTACAATTATGGTAGACCCCTGGAGAACTACCGAGATAAATTTGAGCAAGCGGCCCGCGCAGCACTCCAGGAACAGTTCGAAGTGCTCTCGGTCACCTTCCAGGTGGAAACCGTGAACTCTCGATCGGCCGAGCCCTATGGCTGGCGAGAGACGCCCTATGCCTATCTCTTGCTCAAAGCCCGCAGCCCCAAGGTCGATAAGATTGCCCCCTTACGGCTCGATCTCGATTTCCTGGACACTTCGGGGTATGCGGTCTTACCAATCGAATCACCGGTCTTACCCGTCGATGCTCGCCCAGAGACCACCCCTGCCCGCCCCTACAAGAACCTGAAGCTCACCCAGACCCTTGATGAGCGTCAGTCCGACAAAGGACGATTCGACCTTGAAATCAAGGCAACCGCTCTTGGCCTGGTGCCCGATCTGGCATCCATTCTGACGGTCCCTCCCGCCGGCTTCGAAGTGGCGGTGGTTGAGGATAAAGGCGTGGCCGTCTCGCGGTTCGATCCCGAGAGCCCAGAGAACGCCATCGATACCGAACGCCAATGGCTCGTCTCCCTGCGGGCAAATCCCAAGGCCGAATCACCCGTGCAGGCCTTCCAATTCCCGCCGTCAACCCAGGATGGCGTGGAGGTCACATATCAACGGTATAACGATGCCGATCTCGAAGAGGTCCAAGCCGAGGTACCGCTGGTCAGGGCTGCCGTTGCCCCCAAATTCAACAGGCTCTGGTGGCTGGCCGGCGGCTTGGTCTTGGGATTCACCGCGCTGATGATGGCCTGGCGATGGTTCCAGTCTCGGCCCACCACCACGGTCGCCGTACGATTCCCCGTACCTGAAAACATCACGCCATTCTCGGTCCTGGGGCTATTGCGCTCAATTGAGCAAAAGAACGGGCTCTCACCGGCCGGCAAAAGTGAGCTAGCCACCACGATCAACCGGATCGAACGCCACTACTTCCTTGCACCCGAAGCCAGCGACCTGGACCTTCGCGGGATCGCGGAATCCTGGGCCCGTAAGTCACGGTGATGCAAAGTGACTGCTTGACGATTTTCGGTCCGCCAGACAGGCCTTGTCGCAATGCCGTAATTCGGCCTCGATCTGAGCCAATTGCTTGGCAAAATGGCGAGAAGAGAGAAACTCGCTGTGAGGCCCTGGAAATGAGATTTCTTGGAGGGGCCCTTTCACAAATTGATCCCAGCCCAAATACTTCCGATACGCCCGGTGAATAATCCAACGGGTTCGGCAGCGAAACAGCGTGACCCGGCCCAGATAAGGTTCCGGACGATACTCCTGCAGCATCGCGTAGGAAATCAGTCCACGTTGACGATAGATCTCGGGGATCTCGTTGGTCCGCAGAAATTCGGGAACCGAGGAAACGACTTCCTTCTGCAGACGCAAGATTCGCCGGATGCGTGTGCTGACCTTTCTCGACATCATGCGCTGCCAGTCACGATCCCGCAACAGATCGGCGTACTCAACCAACCAAGCCGGAAGGTTAAGTGCCATCGACGTGAGATCTCTCCCGTTTCGCCTCTTACGACCTTGCCTCGCGAATTCGATTGGCTCAGGCCCGGTATCAAATATCAAAACGGAACCTACCGGAAATCCCTGGTCAACCAGTTGACGAGCGACCTCATAGGCCAGGAATCCACCGAATGACCAGCCGGCCAGATGGTAGGGCTTGCTCAAGCCGGTCTTGAGCAGTTGCTCCACCAGCCCCCGCGCGATGTCTTTGAACGTATTGCATCCATCCCAGTAGGGCTTCGATCCTGCGATGTGAAAAGCGTAAACGGCCCGATCCTCGGGCAGAGACGCTGCCAATCGCTGCCAGGCCGGAAAGACATCTCCAGTAAGCCCAGGCATGACCACAAGCGGCGGAAAATCTCCACGCCCGGTGCGCAAGCATTCCAAGGTCGGCAGGGTGCCCTGCTCGCCTGGCTTCTGAATCTCAATCTCATTCACAAGTAGAGCAATCGTTGGATACTGAAAGATTTTGGCCAGCGAGAGATCGACCTGGAATCGCTCCCGAATGGCCGCGACCAGACGCACGGCCAAGAGCGAGTGGCCACCAGCTTGGAAGAAGTTGTCATGAATACCCACTTGATCCAGGCCCAGAACCTCTCGCCAGACCCTGGACAATTCCTGCTCCAACACAGAGCGGGGGATCTCAGACTCTCTGACTGGATCACCTGCCAACACGGGAAGCGGCAAGGCCGCTCGATCGACCTTTCCATTGATCGATAATGGCAAAGAATCCAGTCGCATGAATACCGTCGGAATCATATAGGTCGGCAAGCGTTTCGCCAGTGCTTGTCGGATGGCCTCGTCTTCCACCCTGGCGGCACCCACCAGATAGGCCACCAGCAGCTTGTTCTCACGATGCAGCGTGTGCACGGCGACCACGGACTGGCGGATCCCAAGTTCCGTCAGTTGCTCCAGTGCCGCCTCAATCTCTCCCAGCTCAATTCGAAAGCCACGCAGTTTCACCTGACAATCAAGCCGGCCCAGATACTCCAGCACACCATCGCTCCGCCAGCGTGCCAGATCGCCCGTGCGATACATACGTCGATCAGGCTCACTGCAAAACGGGTCAGCCACAAATCGCTCTGCGGTCAAATTGGGACGGTTCAAATAACCGCAGGCTACTCCTACACCACCCAGGTATAACTCGCCAGCCACACCCAGGGGAACCTGACAACCCTTGGCGTCCATCACATACGCATAGGTATTTGCCAGGGGACGGCCGATCGGTATCGGCTCATCAGAATCCTGATCGCTGATCGGAATCGGATAGCAACAGGCAAACGTCGTACACTCGGTCGGGCCATAGCCATTGATGAGTTGCGTCTGGCTGCCCAGCAGTCGCTGAGCCAGGCGCACATGGCGGGTGGAGAGTGGCTCACCACCCGTCAAGATTTGAGACACTCCACGCAGAATCTCAGGGCATGTATCTATCACTTCGTTGAACAGGCCGGCCGTCAGCCAGAGCGTGGTCACACCATGACGCTGGATCAGGTCGCCCACGACCCCCAGATCAAGTGGCCCTTCGGGCACAATCACCAGCTTGGATCCGTGCAGCAAGGCCCCCCAGATCTCGAACGTCGAGGCATCAAACGCTACCGGTGCCAGCTGCAGGAATACCCGATCAGGACCAAAAGATGCATATGTCTGACCAAAGACCAACCGAGCGATCGAGCGGTGCCCAATCATGACCCCCTTGGGTACTCCGGTTGAGCCCGAGGTATACATGACATAGGCACCTTTTTCGCTTTGAACGTCTGATGGCTTGTCAATGGATATGAACTCAGGCTTCAGTGCATCCAGACGCACCACTGGAATACGAGCTTCTGGAAGCCGGGCTTGCATCTCGCGAGTGGTTACCAATAAAGAGGCCTGAGCCTCTGTCAGAATGGTCGCGTTGCGGTCGGCCGGGTTTGCCGGGTCAAGCGGCAAGTAGGCCGCGCCCGCCTTGAGAATTGCCAGCAATGTCATGATCAGTTCGGAAGAGCGTGGCAAAGCAACGGCAACCACCGTATCAGGACCCGCCCCAAAAGTGCGTAAATAAGCTGCCCATTGATTCGATTCGTGATCCAGCTCGGCATACGTTCGTGAGGTTGTGCCATCAACTATCGCAACGGCTCCGGGCGTACGCGCCGCCTGCTGAGAAAACAGTCGGTGCACGGTGCTGTTCGCTGGATAGTCAGCTGTTGTCTGATTCCACTTTGCCAGCAACAGGCTCTCACCAGGGTCTAAAAGCGAAATCGGAGCCAAGGGCTGGTCAGGCTCGTTCAGCGCGGCTGTGAGAAACCGTTCGAATAGCCTGGCAAAACGTTCAATTGTGCTTCGATCAAACAGATCCGTGCTGTAATAAAAAGAGCCGACCAGTTCATTTTCCAACGGTTTTATGTACAGTTCGAGATCGAATCGTACGCGAACCGTGGGCGTTTCTAAAGAGGTTGCGAGTACGCCAGGGGCCAGAGGCTCCAGCTTAAACGGGTCATGGTACTGGAACACCACCTGCACCAGGGGATTCCGGTTCCTCTGACGCTCCGGTTTCAACTCGGACACCAGGCGCTCGAATGGGACCTCACTGTGCTCCTGAGCGTCGAGTGATGCCTGCCGCGTCCGAGCCAGCAACTCCCGATAACTCGGCGCCCCACTCAGGTTCGCACGCAACACCACCGTGTTCACAAAAAAGCCAATCAGCCCCTCCAGTTCAGACCGAGGCCGACCCGCCACCGGTACACCGACCGCCAGGTCTTCGCGGCTGGCCAGCCGACCCAGCACCGCCTGGAACGCTGCGAGCAATGCGATATGGGGCGTGACACCCGCGTCGTCACAAAGGCTCTGGAGCCGACGCATCAACTCTGACGTCAGCTTGAAATCCAGCCGGTCACCCCGATAGGTCAACACGGACGGCCGCGCACGATCCGCCGGCAACTCCAGATCTTCCAGGCCCGCTAGTTGCGCTTTCCAGTAATTCAGCGAGGTCGCCAGCTTGCCTGCCGTCAGGTCTTGCCGTTGCCAGGCCGCATAGTCGGTATACCGAACCGGTAGTGCGGGAAACTCGGGTGTTTGACCGTCTAGCCGAGATTGGTACGTCTGGCCCAGTTCTCGCCAGAGTACACCCATCGACCAGCCGTCGGTCGCCACATGATGCACTGTCAAAAGGAAAACGTGTTCATCTTCCCCTGTGTGCAATAATCGGGCCCGCAGCAACGGCACCGCCGTCAGGTTAAAGGGCCGGTCGGCCTCAATCCGTCCACACGCTTCCACACAGGGCAGGGGTTGGTCCGGGTTTAAGGCTGCACGTTCAGCCTGGACCAGATCCCGAAGGTCCTCGACGGGCAATTCCAGCGTGAAACTTTCGTGGATCAATTGCACGAGCTGACCAGCCCGAAGCTCGAACGACGTCCGGAGCGGTTCGTGCCGTTGCACCAAATCCACCAGTGCCAGCCGCAACGCCTCAACCGAGAGCTTGCCCTCCAGCTTGGTGGCCGTGCCAATGTTGTACGCTGCCAACCCCGGCCCTTCGAGCTGGTCAATAAACCAGAGCCGCTGTTGCGCGAACGAGGCCAAGGGCGCAGATCCGGCGGCCAAGGTAGGATCTGGCAGCATCACACGCGGTTGTGCCCGATCCTCATCCGGCGGCAGCAAAGCCGGCCGGCCAACGGCTAGCGCAAGAGCCGTGGCCGGCGTTCTAGACCAGTCTTGGGTTTGGTCGGCATCGAACCGGCTGGCTAGAACCGCCGCAAGCTCAGCAATGGTTGGGTTCTCAAACAGCGTGCGCACCGGAACCGAGAATCCCAGGGCAGCAGCCCGGGCCACAACCCGCGCAGCGGTGAGCGATTGCCCGCCCAGCCTGAAAAAGTGATCGTGAATTCCCACCCGCTCCAGACCGAGCACGTCCTGCCAGAGCAGGGCCAAGGTCTGCTCTAGCCGGGTGCGTGGGGCCGTGAACTCCTTGGTGGTTGCACGGCCCAGACCAGGCGCTGGCAACGCCCTGCGGTCCACCTTGCCGCTGGTCGTCAGCGGAAACGCAGCCAGCCGCACAAACACCGAGGGAACCATGTACTCTGGCAACGTGCGGGCCAGCCCCTCGCGGATCGCGGTGTCTGAGAGTGTGCTTCCGCCCAGCAAATACGCCACCAGCCGGGTTTCGCCAGGGCGAGCCTCATGCGCGGTCACCACCGCTTGCCGAATATCTCCGTCCGCCAGCCGCACCAGCGCGGTTTCAATTTCGCCCAGTTCGATCCGGAACCCACGCAGCTTCACCTGAAAATCGGTTCGGCCCAAGTATTCAAGCTCGCCATTGGGCAACCACCGTGCCAGGTCCCCCGTCTTGTACATTCGTGACCCCGCGACGGGGTTGAACGGATCGGCCAGAAACCGCTCGGCCGTGAGCGCGGGCTGGTTCCAATAGCCACGCGCCACCCCCACGCCGCCCAGGTAAAGCTCACCAATCTCACCGGGCGAAACCGGTTTTCCAACAGCATCCAGAACATAGGTCCGAAGGTTGGCAATGGGCCGGCCAATCGGCACCGGACCGGCCGGGTCGGAGGCGCGACATTCATGATAGGTGGCCTCCACGGCGGCCTCGGTTGGGCCATACAGGTTGTGCAAACGTGCGCCGGCAATTCGGGTCAGGCAACGGCTGGCCAGTTCTTCGGGCAACGCCTCT
>CAIYJE010000109.1 GCA_903926465.1 uncultured Planctomycetales bacterium | reverse complement strand
CTCTTGGGCTCCATGGGCGATCCAATTCGATTGGATCGCCCATGGAGCCCAAAAACACCTAAGAATAAGAAGATTACAGGGGCTCATGGATTCCCCAGGGCGTTGCCCTGGGCTATCTTGAAACGCCCCTTCAGAGCTTTCGGATCCGCGCTTGTGACAAATCTATTGCCTGCATGGGACACGGGCTCTCGACTCAGTTCTTGGGCTTGTGTAGTACAACGAGGGCGTCAGCTCCCGGTTCCTGTAGTTAAACTTTCAGGGCCTGATGATTTTTTTAGGCGATAAACGGGGACAAAAGTCCACCTCGTCGACTGGCAAGGATTGTCGCCACCCGTGAGCCGGGTTACATTATTGAAGATGCATCAAGGTGTGGCAGTTAGCCCTGGCGTGGCGGTAGGCCTGGCTTACCGCGTGGATTCCGTTCTTGCTCACGATGCACCAGAGTTTCTTTCTGGGCCCGAGCAAGTTGAGAGTGAGCTTGCGCGCTTTGATCAAGCGGTTTCGAAGGCCATCGAAGAGATCGCTCAGCTCGTTGAAAAAGTGGCTGAGCAGGTAGGCCGGAATGAGGCCGATATTTTTGGGAGCCACCTGACGCTGGCTCGCGACCCCTCGCTACTGAGCTCGGTTCGCCACAAGATTCGCCAGGAGTCCAGGACCGCCCCTTCTGCGCTCACCGAAGTTGTCAAGGAATTCGCTGCGGTCTTTGCCCGGCTGGAGCAAGAGCACTTCCGGGAACGGCTCGCCGATCTTCGTGATGTGGTTGCCCGGATCCTGATCCATCTGAGTGACGACGGTGAAATCGGCGGTTTGAAGGGGCTGGCAGCCAACCTGTCAGGCGTCAAGGAACCCGTCATCCTGGTGGCTCATGAATTGCTTCCGAGCCAGGCGATGAGCCTTGATGGGCTGAAGATCGCCGCCATCGTCACCGAAATTGGCGGTACCACCAGCCACGCTGCCATCCTATCCCGCAGCCGAGGCATTCCCGCCGTCTCCGGCTGTAGTGAGATCATGGCGGAGGTCCAATCTGGTGACCTGGTGATTGTGGATGGGCGAGAAGGCGTGGTGCTGGTTCGGCCTGATGCCGAGACAACCTCTGCCTACCGCAAGGTTCAGCGGGAATTCTTCCAGCTCAAGGATCGGTTGGTCCTGAATCGCGATGAACCGGCGATGAGCCGCGATGGAATTCAGGTCGAGCTGCTTGCCAACATCAATAACGTGGCCGATGCAACCGCCGCAGACGTGGTGGGTGCCAACGGGATTGGGCTTTTTCGTACTGAGTATTTGTTCATAACCCATCCGAACGTTCCGGATGAAGAGGAGCAATATCAGTACTACCGCCGGACGATTGAAGCCGCCCCGAACAAGACGGTTACCATCAGGACGCTCGACCTGGGCGGAGACAAGACGGTTCCTTACCTGGGGAACCGGTATGAACCCAACCCCTTCATGGGCTGGCGCTCGATCCGGATGACCAAGGATCATCCCAAGATTTTCCTCAACCAGATCAAGGCAATTCTCAGGGCAGGGCTGCATGGCAAGGTCAGCATGCTCTTTCCGATGATCACCAACTATGACGAGTTGAGGCAGATCAACCGGTTGGTGGACGACGCAAAGAAAGAGCTGAGTGACGCCGGAGTCAGCTTCAGCCGCGACGTCAAAAAAGGGGTGATGATCGAGGTGCCGGCCGCAGCCGTCTGTATTGATGCGATGTTGCGTGAGATTGATTTTGTCTCAATTGGCTCCAATGACCTGATTCAGTATCTGGTGGCGGCCGACCGCGATAATCCCAAGGTTGCCCATCTTTGTGATCCCCTGAGCCCAGCCGTGTTACGGGTACTTCAGATGGTGTTTGAAGCCTGTCGGAGAACTGGCACGCCTGTGACCCTTTGTGGTGAAATGGCCGGCCAACCAAGAGCCGTGCTGGTCCTTTTTGGCATGGGCCTGAGGCGATTCAGCATGAGTCCGGCCTTCTTGCCAACGATCAAATCTTTGCTCTCGTCGGTCACGTCGGCTCAGGCCGAACGGTTCGCGCACCACGTGCTTCAGCTCAAGACCAGCGACGAAATCCGTAAGTACATCTCTGCTCGGCTGTCCGAGGTTTCCAAAGACCTGGGAATGTTTGACTTCAACTGATCCCGCCCCCCCACCGACTGAGAAATTCCGATGTCCGAACGACCTGGTTCCAAGGAAATTCTTGAGCGGATCCGCGCAGCCAAGCCAGCCCAAAGCGAGAGCCGACCGAAGGCCAGTCAAACTCCTCAAGCGATGGAACCGGCACCCGGCGATGATCCATCACGCCCCCTGACACTTCAGCAGAAGCTGGCCGCGATCCGGTCCCAGACCGTGGCGACGCAGGCGGCAACAGCGTCTCCAGACGCAACTGGTTCCAGCGGGACCAAGGGGTCAGAATTGCCCGTGGTTCCCCAGCCGGAATCTCTGGCCGCAGTTCCGGCTGACGCAGACCCAGGTCGTCCCCTCTCAATTCGCGAAAAGCTGGCCGCCGCAAGGAACGCGTCTTCTACCGCCGAACCTGCAACTCCCCAGCCAGTCCCAGCGCCTGCGGCTGCTCCCAAAACCTCGGACGCCGCCGCCAAGCCCCTTTCAGTTGCCGAAAAGCTTGCGATGATGCGGTCCTCTGCGCCAGGGGTTGAAGCAAAAACCGCAGTCCCGGCCGCAACGCCGTCGGTCACTCAGGCCGTTGTAGAATCTTCGCAGCGGCCCGAGGTTCAGAAAGATTCGAGCCGGTCTCGTGAGCAGGCCGCGAATCTCCGCAAAAAATCCCAGGAACTTCAGGCCAACCCGTTGCCAAGAGTGGTCGCAACCGAGCTCAAAGATCGCAAAGGGGCCCCTGAATCCGGATCGTCTGCGCAAGCGAACCCGCTCCTGCAGACGGTCTTGATTCTTGGTATCGGCCTGGTGGCTTTGGTCGTGCTGGTGGCCTGCCTGTGGTACGTCTTGATGCGTTAAAATATCGAGAGCACGTGATCCATTTTCGAGTTTCCGGTTTCGTTCAACTGTCCCATGTTGTGCCGAGGTGCTGGATGACCAGAGGTGTCAGGTTTCCGGGTGCAAGACTTTCCTTTTTCGCACTGACCATGTCGCTGTCCGGTTGCGGTGGCGTGGTTGATCATCGTGATGAGGGCAAGGTGGTTGTTACCGAGCCCGAGAAGGTCACGTCAGTCAAAGTGGAAAGCGTTCCGAAATCCGTGGAAGCCGCGCCTGCGGATTCCACCTCCGCTGAGCCAAAACCGTGAAACTGCTTGTCAATCTCGCCAGGCTCCTATACTGATACATGAATAAGGAGATCCGGCTGGCCATTCGAGGATCTTGTTCAGCCTCAACCAGCCGGCTGTTTCGTGGACTCGGATTCGCTTGATACGATGGGATCTGAGTTTGGCTCTTGTACGCTCTCTCGTCATTGAGAGAACTTCAGAGATTTCCAGGGTCACAATTTCGAGAGCTTGCCATGCGTTTGCGTTCGCTTTTGACCTGCTGTGGTATGACGGGCATGACGATGGCCGGAGTGATGGCGTTTGGGCTAGGCGGTCCTTCCGCCTCGGCTTCGCCACCTGCTCCCCAGGACGGTTACGGCACCATCAAGGGCCGTCTGGTCTGGGGTGGCCCCACGGCCCCCGATCGCGTGGTGATTGATGTCACCAAGAATAATGATGCCAAGTCCTGCAGTAAGACCCAGCTTCTCGATCCCGAGTTGATGGTGGATAAAGAGACCAAGGGGGTTGCCAACGCCTTTGCGTATTTGCCCACGCCCAAGGGAAAGAATGTCGACCTTGAGAAGAAGCTGGTTGCCGACCACAAGAAGGTGACGATCGACCAGGTTGACTGTGAATTCGTGCCGATCAGCACGGCCGTCTTCAAGGATCAGGAAGTGGAATTCAAGTCCAGCGACCCGGTCGGCCATAACGTCCATTACATCGGGTTCGCCAACAACGATAACTTCGCGCTGGGCCCAAACAAGACGCGTGACAAGAAGATGGTGCCAGACAAGCGGGCCATCAACCTTGTTTGCGATATTCACCCCTGGATGAAGGGTAACCTGATGGTTTTCAACCATCCTTTCTTTGCCGTGACCGGTAAGGATGGATCGTTTGAAATTCAGGGTGTGCCTGCCGGTGAACAGAACGTGATCCTCTGGCAGCGGCTGGGTGGTTACGTGACCGAAGGTGGCAGCAAGGGGGTCTCTGTTAACGTCAAGGCGGGTGAAGTGATTGACCTTGGTGAGATCAAGCTCGACCCAACCAAGATCGAGAAGGCGAAGAAGTAAAATTCTTCGGTCTTTAGAACATCCGGCCGGCATACCGCGAAGTAGAGATTCTGCGGTGTGCCGGCCGCTCTTGTTTTGACGCTCTTATTTCCAGGGTGGTTCGCTTCAGTAAGGACCTGAGCCGACCCACGGCGAGAATGTTAGCGGGTGCCTTTTCTCTGAGCAGCGAATGCCTGTTTTGCCGTTTGAGGCAGAACGAAGTGCGGGAAGGCTGGTCGCACTCCTTGATTCAACGAGCGAGTTTGCGGAAAATTTACCAATGGTCCTGATTTTGCTCACACCCCATCCTCCCAGGTGTGGATGCTGGTTCTGAGTTGTGCGAGTGTTGCCGCGTTGGGGGCCTGTCGGTTTTTTCATGGTCTGGTGGTCTAGCGTGGTTTCTTTTGGATCAGATCGGAATCGTTTTTTTGAAGACAGCACTCGCATTCCGGGTGATTCTGCTTTCCAGTCTGACTGGTCCCCAGGGAGGTTTTGGATGATGCGCAGGCCTCCAGTTTGGTTCCCTGGTCGAATTTGCAGGAATTGGATTTTTCCGGTCCTGGCTACGTTTCTGTTGGTTGTGCCGTGCTTGGCTCAAGAGCGAGCTGTTCCACGAGGGGCGTCTGCATTTCATCCGGACTCCAGCTATAACGCTGAGACCCTGCTCAAAAATGCCGCGATTCACGTGCGGGAACGACAGTGGTCGGAAGCGATTGATCTTTACCAGCGGGTTGTTGAGCAATTTGGAGACTCGGTAGCGGCGGTGCCAAGGTCTGATGCTGCGGCCGATCCCACGGGTGCATCGACCCTCTATGTCAATGCCCGGCGATTCTGTCAGGCCACCATTGCTGCCTTGCCGGCGGAAGCGCGTGTTGTTTACCGAGAGCGGGTGGATGCCAGGGCAGAGCAGCTCTATCGAGAGGCGTCGGCCAACTCGG
Organism: uncultured Planctomycetales bacterium; assembly: GCA_903926465.1. GTDB lineage: Bacteria > Planctomycetota > Planctomycetia > Isosphaerales > Isosphaeraceae > CAIYJE01. The sequence goes on along the minus strand of CAIYJE010000109.1, from coordinate 58,382 downwards.
ACCTGAATGCCGCCCGCAAAGTGGTGGAGGATTTCTTTTGTAGTTCGTGGGGCGATGATGCGCTGAACCTGTTTGGCGATCTGGCGTTTCGCGAGGGAGAATTCTTCGAGGCACTTTCGGCTTACCGCTCTCTGGTGCCAGACGAGGTCGGCTCGTCGGTCATCGCGTACCCAGAGCCGGAGGTTGACACGAACCGAGTGGTGGCCAAGAAACTGCTTTGTCGGGCCGCGATTGGTGAATCGGTCCCCGCAGACGCGGTGGATCCCCTCAAAGCCGCGGGCGGAGACCCCAAGGTTTCGTTTGCCGGCCGCACTGGGGCTCTGGCCGAGAGTTTGACCCGTGCCCTTGAAGAAGATCACTGGGTTCGCGGTTCAAGCGCGGAAACGCGGTGGCCCACGTTTGGTGGGGCGGCGGATCGGAATGGCCACGCCCCCGACAAGATCGATGTGGGATCGTTTCAGTGGAAGGTCGACCTCAAGAACAACAGCGGTGAAACCAAGGGGCCCGAAGCCGACGATTTTCGCGCGTTGGGATCACTTCCTCGGGGCGCGCAGGGGGTAGACCTGGAACCTGGGTTGTACCCGATTGTGGTGGGTGACCTGGTGGTGGTTGCGCTCGAAGATCGCGTGGCTGCTTTTCATCTGAACAAGCGTCCTGAAGAGAGCAAGAAGACCGACTCGGTTCGCGAGTTGCTGGCCTGGCAGCAACTGCACCCAACCTTGTCTGCGGCCACAAGAAACGTGCCCGGGCCCACCCGGGTTTCACGCACAACCTTGACGGCGTCTGGCGATCGGATCATCGCGCGTCTTGGCCCCACCGGCCGGACGGGTGGCGGTGGAATTCTGTACGCCATGCGCAGCAACCGTGAGGTTGAAGGGAAGCTGCTTTGGCGCAAGCCCGCATCAGAGATTCCTCTTCCCGTGAAACGTGGGGGTGGCGGGAACGGCGCGGTGGCAACGTTCGAGGGGACTCCGGTTGCCGATGAGTCTCGGGTTTACGTGGCGCTTACCGAGGCTGCCACGGAAACCTGGGTTTACGTGGCTTGCCTGGATGCCGAAACCGGGCGAGTGATCTGGGTTCGGTTCATTGGCAATGCGTCGTCCCAGTTTGATCCCATGCGACAGATGCAACTGGGGGGTTCCATTGGTAACCGCTTGCTCACGCTGGCCAATCAGACCATTTACTATCAGACCAATATGGGCGCGGTGGCTTGCCTGGATGCCGATTCCGGCTCGCTGCGCTGGTTGGCCACTTACCCAGCCCGCGAGAATTCCGCGGGGACCGAATCCAAGCGCGGCCTGAATCCGGCGATTTGCGTTGATGGATTGGTGGTGGTGGCGCCCGAAGACTCGTCGTCACTTTTTGCGTTTGATGCCAGCAGTGGCCACCTTGTCTGGAAAACGCAGCCGGTTCCCCAGGTGGCCCACGTTCTGGGCGCTGCCAAGGGAAAGCTGTTTGCCACCGGCGACCGGGTTTACACCTTTGACCTGGCAACGGGTCGGGTGTTACGAGCCTGGCCTGAGGCCGGTCTAGGGGTTGAGGGGGCCGGTCGAGGCCTGCTTGCCGGCGACTTTGTGTACTGGCCAACCAAAACCGAAATCGTGGTCCTCGATCAAGAGACCGGCGGCTCAATTAATTCCAGTATCCCCCTCTCGCAGGCCTTCGGCTACGGCGGCGGAAATCTGGCGGTTGGTGAAGGCTATCTGGTTGTCGCCCAGCGCGACCGGTTGCTGGTGTTTTGCCAGAATCGCCGGCTGATTGAGCGTTACAGGCTCCAGATCACCGAAAATCCAGACCGGGCTGCCTCGTACTTCCAGCTTGCTCGAATTGCGGAAGCAACCAACCAGCCCAGGGAGGCTGCCGACGGTTACCGGCAGGCCATTCAGCGTGCTCAGCCAGCCGAACGCGTAGACGGTCAACCGCTGGGCGAAGAGGCGCGAGCCCGTTTGCACCGGTTGCTTCTGGCCGAGGCCGATGGGGCAGGAAGTTCTCGTGACTGGAAGAAAGCGCGTAGCTACCTGGTTGAGGCGGTTGACCTGGCCAGGACCGATCGTGAAAAGCTCTCGACCCGTCTCAAACAGGCCGAGGCTGACGCGTCGGATGGAGATTTCACCGCGAGCGTGAAAACGCTGCAAAACATCCTTGAGGACGAACGTCTGACCCGGCTGGCCGTTCCGGTTGATGACCGACGCAGGGAGCGGGCCGATCTCTGGATTGCAGACCGGTTACGGAGCATGATTGCCTTGAACGGACGGGCAATTTATGCGGAACAGGATCAGGCTGCCGCACGGTTGCTAGACCAGGGTCGAAGCCAGGGAGATGCTCGATTGCTCGCGGAGGTGGGCCGGGTTTACCCAGCGTCTCGGGTTGCTCCAGAAGCTTTACGGGCCCTTGGCGAGGTCAGCGAACGAAAACAGCAGTGGTCGGAAGCGGCCACAGCTTACAAACGGCTGCTGTCGCTGGCGGAATCTGACCGAGATCGAGCTCGGGCCCTGATCGGCTTGGCCAGGGCCAGTGAGGCTCGGGGTGATCTTGAAAACGCACGCTCGATCTATCTCAAGGCGGCTGAACGTTTTGGGCCGGTGAAGTTGGATTTGCTTGGCCAGGAAGGGACCGTCGCCAGCATTGTGGCGGGTCGACTTGACGCCAGTGACTTTCGGACTCTGGAAGAGAATCAGGCTGGTTCCAGCCTTCCCCTGGAACGGAAATGGGTTCGCAAGGTTGAATCGCACTGGCGCTCATTCCCGGTGGGTGGCCGCACCGCGTCTGGAATTCTGGGCACTCTCTTCCTGGCCAATGGGACCAGGTTGATGGCCCTCAAATCCACAACGGGACAAGACGCATGGAGCGTAGATCTTGGCCAGGAGCCTGTCTGGGTTTCTCAGTTTGGTGATGTTGTTCTGGCCGCGACCGCCACGGAAATTCGGGCTTTTCAGCAGATTGATGGTCAGCCCCTCTGGCGATTCGACCCCAAAGAACAAGGCCGACCCGCGTTGCGGATTGACCCCTTCTCGCGGTCGGATTTGAAATCTAGCTCGGAAGAAACCACCACTCTCGCCGAACCAACCGGGCGGCTGCATACGTTCAACCTTCAGGGAACCCGTCTGTACTTCCTTCGAGGTGATCAAGCCTTGATGTGTGTGGACGCGGCCGAGGGCAAGCTCGAATGGAGCTATGAGGCCACCACAAAGGATTCCAGTCGAACCGAACCGCGCCTGAATCCCCAACTCCTGATTGGCCCGGAACTCATTGTCGCCCAGCTTGGCAGCTCTCATTCGGTGCTGGTTCTGGACGCAGCAACCGGCGCGAAACGGGGAGAATTCGCCCGCGAGCAGGACCAGAGTTCCTGGCTCAGACCGCCGCAACCGCTGGATGACGAACGCGTTTTGCTGGTCATTGACGCCCGAACCGTGGTTCTTTTCGACCTGGTTCAAGGGATCGACGTCTGGTCCTATCGAGATGATTCCGCGCTGCCGCTGGCCGCGGCCCCTCGGGCCATGGTTGACCACGGGGTTATCCTTATCTTATTCGGCGGACAGCACCTGACACGACTGGATGCCAGCAGCGGCAAACGGATCTGGAGTCGCGGCGTTTCCGTGGAAGATCTGAGTGAAACCCCGGCAGCCTTTGCGCTCGATGGAACTCGTTTCTACTGCGCAACGCCTGGTCGGTTGATTGCTATGAAGTTGGAGGATGGCTCGATTGAGTGGAATCGGCTCCTGGTTGCACCTGACGGAGGTTGGGCCATTGGGATTCACGGTCCCTGCCTGGTTGCTTTCCCGCAACAGGGTGAGGATCCCAGTCTCACGGACACCAGCTCTCCACTTCTGGTCATCCGGCGTGATACCGGCCAGTTGGTTCAACGCCTGGTTCTTCCCTCGGATTCTTCTGGATTGCGGGTTCGGCTGGATTCCGATGTGCCACTTCTTGCCTCTCAGCGTGAACTCTGGGCGCTTCGCCCGATCGGTTCTGGTGAATGATGCCATTCCACCTCAGTAGACAGTGAGTCCCTGTTGGGGTTAGCCTCAAATCCAGAGGAAGTGGCGCTTCCTCGTATCCCATAGATTCTCGGGAGAGCCGCTTGTGAGTGAGACCGCCGATCGTAAAGACCCGGAACTGGGGAGCGAGGATCTTGCCGCTGTTGAGCGGATGAGCGGAGCCTTCCGCCAACTTCGCGATGAAATTAACAAGGTGATTGTTGGGCAGGACAAGGTTGTCGAAGAGTTGCTCATCGCAATCTTCGCACGCGGTCATTGCTTGCTGGTGGGTGTGCCCGGCCTTGCCAAGACCCTCATGATTCACAGCCTTGCAGAGGCTCTGAACCTGAGTTTTAACCGGGTTCAATTCACTCCCGACCTGATGCCCGCTGACATCACGGGCACCGAGGTCATTCAAGAAGATAAGGCCACCGGCGCCCGGCAGTTCAAGTTCTTGCGTGGACCGATCTTCGCCAACCTGGTGCTGGCCGACGAGATCAACCGAACCCCGCCCAAAACTCAGGCGGCCTTGCTAGAGGCCATGCAAGAGCGACAGGTGACCGTGGGTGGTGAACGGCACCGGCTGCCCGAACCGTTCTTTGTGCTGGCCACACAGAACCCAATCGAGCAGGAAGGAACTTATCCACTTCCTGAAGCGCAGCTCGACCGGTTCATGCTCAACATTCTTGTGGATTATCCCACCGAAGCCGAAGAGGTTCGGATTGTCGAAATGACAACCTCAAACTTCAAGCCAACCATTTCCAAGGTATTTTCCGGCGCAGACATTCTGGACTTCCAGGAGATCGTCAGGCGCATTCCTCCGGCCCCTTATGCCACCGAGTACGCGGTTCGCCTGGCCAGAACCACACGCCCAGCCCGGGCTGGAGCCGAAGAGTCGCCTGATTTCATTCGCGACTATGTAAGCTGGGGTGCCGGTCCGCGTGCGAGCCAGTACCTGATGCTGGCTGCCAAGGCCCGTGCGGCCCTGCATGGCAAGACCTTCGCAGGGATTGAAGATATCCGGGCCGTGGCCTCGCCGGTTCTTCGGCATCGTATTGTGACGAACTTCAATGCCGAGGCCGATGGCCTGCGTGCTGACGATTTGGTTGCCCGACTGATCGAGTACGTTCCCGTGAACCCCAGCGAGGGAGCCCAGAGTGGACGAGTCGCCCCGGTATTTAGACCCGCAAACGCTCGCTAGCATTCAGGGACTCGACCTGGCCGCGCGGCTTGCCGTTGAAGGGTACGTCGCGGGGATGCACAAAAGTCCGTACCACGGAGTGTCTGTCGAGTTCGCCGAGCACCGCGAGTATGTGCCCGGCGACGACATTCGCCATGTGGACTGGAAGGTCTGGTCCAAGACCGACAAGTTTTACCTGAAGCAGTATGACGAGGAGACCAATCTTCTTACCTACTTGCTTCTGGATACCAGCGAAAGCATGGGCTATGCGTCTGAGGGCCATGTTTCCAAACTCCAGTACGCGCAGCTTGTGGCGGCGGCACTGTCTTACCTGGTGTTGCAGCAGCAAGATTCTGTGAGTCTTGCCACATTCAATGCCAAGGTTGACCGGTTTCTGCGGCCCAGTGGTCAGCCGTCTCACCTCAAGGACGTGCTTCAGGTGATGTCGGCTACCCCCGCTCGCCAGAAGACCGACCTGGGGGCAATTTTTCATGACCTGGCCGAACGGTTCAAGAAACGCGGTCTGATCGTCTTGCTGTCTGACCTGTTTGATGAGCCTTCACGAATTCTTGCCGGGTTGAGGCATTTCCGGCATCGCCGCCATGACGTGATTGTGTTTCAGGTTCTGGACCCGGCCGAACTCGACTTTCCGTTCCGGCAGACCACACTGTTCAAAGGACTCGAAGGGCTAGGCGACCAGCTTGCCGACCCCGCTTCCCTCCGGCGTGCCTATCAAGACGAAGTGAACGCATTCTGCAGCGAACTTCGCAAGGGTTGCCAATCCATCAACATTGATTACGTCCTGCTTCGGACCGACCAGTCGCTCGATCAGGCGTTATCGAGCTATCTGGCCACTCGCTCCGCTCGACTTACCCGCTCTCGCTGACCGGCCGCCAGGCTGTCGGAGATTTCCCAAGGTGCCAGTGCTGTTTGCCGCATTCACGAATCCATTGCTGCTCTGGGGGCTTGCTGGGGCTTCGGTTCCGCTGCTCATCCATTTGCTAAATCGCCGCAAGTTCCGCGAGGAATCGTGGGCTGCGATGCGATTTCTGCTGGCGGCGATGCGGAAGAATCAGAAGCGGATCCAGATCGAACACTGGCTTTTGCTGCTGGTGCGGACACTGCTTCTGGCGTGCCTGGCGCTGGCCATGGCCCGACCGGCCCTGGAGGCGCTTGGGGCCCTGGATTCGCTAGGAGGCAGACGCCATTGGCTGCTCGCGATCGACGGCTCGATGAGCATGGAATTCGAGAACGGAGAGTCCACGCGTTTCGACCAGGCGCGAACCGTGGCCCGTCGCCTGATCCAGGACGCACGCCCCGGAGATGCCTTCAGCTTGGTCCTGCTAGCCGACCCGCCACGGACCGTCATCGGTGCCCCGGCCTTCGCCAAGGATGCCGTGCTGAGCGCGCTTGATAGCCAAACTGTGCCGCAAGGCGGCATGGACCTTGCCGGCAGCTTTCAGGCGATCGATGCGGCGCTGGAAACATCCGACATCACGCGGAAAGAGATTGTATTTCTGACCGACTTGCAGTCTGAGGGGTGGAAGCCAGCCGGAGCGAGTCAGGAAGAGCAACTTCGTTCGATTGCCGAACGTTGGGAGGCCAAGCGGGCCCATAGCCAGGTGATTGACCTGGGGCAGGCCGACGCCAAGAACCGCGCGGTGGTTGCGGTGGAGACCACTCCGGCTATTGTGACGATTGGGTCCAATGTGGCTGTGAAGGCTCGCGTGAAGGCGTTTGGCGGCGGATACCCGGGCGGTCGAGCACAACTGGTGGTCGATGGGCGGGTGCTGGCCGATGAAACTCAGGAACTGCCGGCGATCAAGGCGGGGGATGAAACCGAACTGGAGTTCCGGCATCAGTTTGCCGCCATGGGAGACTATCTGGTTGAAGTTCGAATTGACCAGGATTCTCTGCCAGTTGACGATCGCCGGTTCCGGATTGTGCCGGTGCGTGAGGCTGTGGATGTGTTGCTGGTTGACGGAGATGCCAAGCCTGGTGTGTTCCAGAGCGAGACCGCATTCCTTGCCGAGGCGTTAAGCCCAGAGACCGACTCGCCGGGTCAGGCCTCTGCGATTCGTGTCAAAGAAGTGACCGAGGCGCAACTGAGTCGCGGCGATCTTTCCGGCTACGATGCGATTGTGCTGTGCAACGTTGCCCGATTCAGCCGGGAATCCGTGGAAGCGCTGGAAAGCTTTGTCGGGCAGGGGGGTGGCCTGGTCTTTTTCACGGGCGATCAGGTTCGTCCTGAAAACTACAACAGCCTGCTCTTCAAGGGGGGGAAGGGGATTTTGCCGGCCGAAATCCTGCCGCCGATCGGTGATCCCGCAAGCCGCGAGACGCCGTTTTTCTTTGATCCACTAGGCTTCCGTCATCCCGTGCTCTCGGATTACGCGGGTCAGCCTGAGCCTGTGGTGGCCAGCCTGGCCAACGTCAAAACCTTTCGCTATCACCGCTTGAATGTCCCTGCCGACTCGGGCACTCAGACCGTGCTTCGCCTGGGTCCAGATCCGCTGATTGTGGAGGCCAGACGCGGGCGTGGCCAGGTTCTGCTGGTGGGTACCGCGGCCGATCGTGACTGGTCGGACTGGCCGATCCATCAAAGCTATCCGGTTCTGATGGAGAAAATGATCTATGAGGCCGCCTCGCAGCGATTCTCGGATCGGAACGTGACGGTTGGTGAACCGATCGACGTTGTTTTGCCGGCCAAGGCTGCCGATTCCGAGGTCACCGTGCGCTGGCCAGATCGTTCGTCGGCCAGACAGGCAGACAACGAGCGCCGGTCCGAGCGGTTGGATCTGGAAGTTCGAGATCTCTCAAGCTTTGCCCGCTCGCCCGTCACGGATCTAGCTGGCGACTACCAAGTGGAGGTTGGTCCTCCGACATCCAAGACCGAGCGATTTGCCGCCAATCCCCCGGCCACAGAGAGCGACCTGACCAAGCTGGATGTTGCCGGATTGCGAGTCGGGCTGCCAGGCTGGTCATTTGACTACGATAATGACTGGAAGCCGCTCAAAAAGAGTACGAGTTCCCTGCGTCAGCGCGGAGAATTTCATCGTCCGTTACTCTGGTCGGTGCTGGGTTTGTTGCTGATCGAATCATTTCTGGCCTGGAAGTTTGGCCATCACCGGAACGCAAATCGCTCTTGAATCTGGATGCCCCGTGTTTCTCAAGGGCATCTGAGCGGAGAATGATGTGACTGCTTCGCGACTTGAAAAAGGTTTCTGGACGGGTCCTCGCTGGATAGCCTCAGCACTGCTGCTGGCTGTTTTGCTGTTGCTGCTCCGTTTTGGGCCGTCGTATATCCAGCGGTGGCGCAATGCCCCACTGTCTCAAACGCCCGCAATGAGCGGTGTTTGGAAGCCGTTGCAACCGATCGAGAATCTGGTGGCGCGGGGGCTGGCCACGTTCCTGGTTGAGCAACCGCCGGCGGGTGAGGACCTGGCCCCCTCAATCCGGTATGAGCAACCCTGGCCCGAGTGGCTCTTCTTGAGCTTGTTCCTGGGCGGATCGGCCTTCATCATCTGGCTCTATCGTCGCGAGGGGTCCACCCCGTTGCCGACGAAAATCCTACTCACCAGCCTCCGGCTGAGCCTGCTGCTGCTCGCTCTGTTCTTCCTCGCCGAAGCCACGCTCAGCGTTCAACGCAGTGGGTTGCCTGTCTTCGCCATCCTGATCGACGATTCCGCCAGTGGTCAGATTGTAGACCCTTATGCCGAAGCCGCCACCCAGGCTCAGGCCAAAGTTCTGGCTCAGGCTGCCGGTCGGGAAAAACCGGATCGCCTGGCCGTTGGGCTCGGCTGGCTGCTCCGTGATGACGCTAGTTTTCTGAAATCGCTGGCTGCCCAGCAACGGATCCGGTTCTATCGCGTGTCAGACGCTGCGAAGCCGGTGGCCGATGTGGTCAAACCCGACGATCTTCCGGCTGCGCTCGCCAAGCTCAAGGAAATTCAGCCGACCGGTGACGAGTCTCGGCTTGGTGATGATGTAAAGCAGGTGCTTGAAGAACTCAGGGGCACTCCCCCTACCGCGATTCTGCTGCTTTCTGACGGACAGACCACCGAGGGGGCTCGCCTGAATGAGGCCGCCGAGGAGGCCCGCAAGGATGGCGTTCCCTTGTTCGCTATCGGCCTGGGAGATGAACGGCCGGCCCGTGATCTGGCCCTGAGCGATCTCCAGGTGGATGAGGTTGCGTTTGTGGGTGACGTGGTTCGGTTTGAAGCCCGGCTCCAGGCCCAGGGGTTCGACCAGAAAACGGACGGTCAGCCCGGCTCCTTGACCGTAAACCTCAAGCGGCGCAAGCCGGGTTCCGTAGACCCTCAGGATCTGGAAACGTTGGAATCTATCCAGGTTCCGATGCCGCCCGAAGGGAAGTCTCAGAAAGTTGAACTGACCCACCGGCCCCAGAAGACCGAGGGAATTACCTACGTTCTAGAGGTCGAACCGCGTGACCGCGAGCTTCAGACCGAGAATAACCGGATCGAGCGGCTGGTTGAGGTGCGTGATCAAAAGCTCAGAATTCTGTATATCGAAGGGGAACCGCGCTGGGAGTTTCGGTACCTGAAGACCTATCTGGAACGGGATAACACGGTCGACCTGGCGATCGTGCTGATGTCGTCTGACGAACGCTACGCCGAACAAGATCGGTCGGCGCTGATCAGCTTCCCCTCCACCAAGGAAGGGCCAGACGGACTGTTTCAGTACGACGCGATCATTCTTGGTGACGTGGATCCCAGCCTGATGAACGCCCAGCAGATGAAGGACCTGGTTGAGTTCGTCACCATCAAGGGTGGCGGTCTCATGTTCATTGCTGGAGAGCTTTTCAACCCTCTGGCTTACAAGGGGCGGCCCATCGAACCCCTGTTGCCGGTTCGGCTGGACGACGCCAGAAATCCTGCCAGCACCGGTTTACCCGTTGAGGCATTTCACCCAGCGCTCACCCCCGAGGGGCGTGCCAGCCCCATCTTTCGCCTGGCCGACGATGAAGCCTCGAACCGCGAAATTTGGGAGCGGCTTCCCCCCTCACTCTGGTATTTCGAGGCTCCCAGGCGCCAGCCCACGGCCGCGGTTCTGCTTGAGCATCCCACGCAACTTGGTGCCGATGGCAAGCTGCCGCTGCTGCTTTACCAGTACGTCGGTGCCGGTAAGGTCCTCTTCAGCGCCATTGACGACACCTGGCGCTGGCGGATGCGGGTGGGCGATCGGTTTTTTGGCCGCTACTGGGTTCAGGCCCTGCGGTTCCTGGCCCGGTCCAAGCTGCTTGGGCAAAAGCAAATCGAAATTACGGGCGATCGTCAGCGATATCCGCGTGGCCAGTCGGTTCGGCTTCAGGTCCGTTTCCTGAACCCCAGCCTTGCCCAAGATTTGAAAACCGTATCGCTTCAGGTTCAGGGCCCCAGCGGATCCGCACGAACCATGACCTTACGTCCGGCAGCGGGTTCTGCCTCTGCCAGCGTGTTTGAAGGATCACTGAACGGCCTGACCGAAGGGAAATATCGGGTTCAGTATTTGCCGCCACCGGTGCTTCCTGGTGATCCGCCGGCGATGGAATTTCAGGTCGACCCACCGGCCAGGGAGTTTGTCCGGATCGAACTCAACCGGGCGGAATTGACCGCTGCGTCACGCCTGACCGGAGGAACCTTTTTCCGTTGGGATGACCAAACCCAGGCTGTTGAGTCCAACTCGGTGAACCGATCCACGTCTGGAAATCCAGGCTCCACGGCCTCGGAAGACGGTGCTTCCGCGTCCAGGGTGGAAAAAACCCTGGCCGAACTGTTACCTCCGCCTGAAAAAGTACCCCTGGATTCGGACCCACCGATTGCGCTCTGGAATACCTGGCCTGCGTTCCTGGCGTTCCTCGTTCTGCTGACCCTGGAGTGGTTGATCAGGAAACGAATGCAGCTTGCCTGAGAGGATCCTGGGGAATTCCTGGGATTTCTTACCCTGAAACTGGCCAGATCGATAAAATATACGTGATTGACTTGGGCCCCGACTTTCGAGGAGGGCAAGACGGATGCGAACTGAGCTGGAACGGCGGATCTCTGGGTTGCGTGGCCAGGTGCGTCGGCAACTGGCGTTGCATGGCTTGGCATGGGTTGTTGCCGGCGCCGTGGTCGCCGTTTTGCTGGCTGTGCTCATCGACTGGCTGTTCCATCTCTCTCGTGAACTCCGCTTCGGTCTGTTAGTGGCTCTGGGTGCGCTCGTCTCCTGGATTGTCTACCGACAGGTGATTCAGCCGCTGTTCGTGAAGTTTCGTGATCTAGATATTGCCCTTCGGATTGAGCAACGTTGGCCAGGGCTTCAGGATCGTCTGGCTTCCACGGTCCAGTTTCTCAGGCTCCGCGGCGAGCCCGACCACAAAGATGTACACGGTTCCAAAGCTCTGCGAGAGGAAACCATCCGCCGGACCCTGGCGGAGGTAGAGTCGATCGATTTTCGCGAAGTCGTGGATCATCGGCCGCTCAGAGTGGCCCTTGCCAGTGCAGCGATTCCGCTGGGGATCAGTGCCGCCTTGCTCGCGCTTTCACCAAGCCTGTGCGGCATCGGTCTGAAACGGCTTTTCGCTCCGCTTGCAGATACCCAGTGGCCCAAGCAAACGCATCTGAGCGTGGTTGATCCTAAAACTGGGAGTCAGAAGGTAGCCAAGGGCGACCCGTTCCGGCTTGAGGTGGCGGTTGCGGAAGGGGAGTCTCTGCCTGAGGCTGGAGAGGTTACCTACCTGTTCGACAACGGCGAGGTTTTGACCCGCCGCCTGGCTTCACGTCCTGGAGAGTCCGGCAATACCGCCGGTTCCAGGCTAACCGATCGGCTGGCGGAGGTTTCTCGCTCGTTCACATTCACCGTTCGGGCCGGAGACGACGAAACCCTGGCTCGGGCCGTTGAGGTGGTTCCGTCGCCCGCGCTCACGCATGCTCGGGTGCGGATTGTGCCGCCCGCCTACACCCGAGAGCCGGTTGCGCTGCTGGAACCGCTTGGGAGCAAAACGGCCCTCGGTTCGGAGTTCCGGATCGACAAGGTGATCGCCGGTTCGCGCATTGAACTGGAAGCCGCCACCAACAAGCCTGTGGTGGAGGCCAAGCTTGCACCGATCGGCGGCTCGCTTCCCTGGCAGGCTGCGCCGCTAACCGCTGCACCTGGTTCACCAGCGATCGTGGCACCCAGCCCAGTGCCTACTCCAGAGGTTGCCATTCAGCCGGGTGGCTCCCAACTCAGCCTTGGCTTTGTGGCCGAGACCACAGGTTCGTTCTCCTTCGAGCTTCGTGATCAAGACGGGTTCCCCAGCCGCCCGCGTGAGCAGGTGCGGTTTGACCTGGAGTCGATTGCCGACCTGGTACCTCAGGTTCGCTTTGAAGAACCTGAAGGGAACCGAGACGTTACGGCCAACGCCATTGTGCCCATTGTGATCCGGGCTGAAGATGACTTCGGCCTTGGCAAGATCTGGCTGAATATCAAGGTTGCGCTGGGGACATCCGAACCGCTCTCCAAAGATCCGCTCGTGCTCTGGGTTCCCGCAGATGCTGCGCAGGACTCATCCGCCGAGGCTGGCGTTGCTCGCCCGAGCCGGTCTCAACAGGTTCGTTATGAATGGGATCTTTCCACCAGCGGGCTCGACCTCCAGCCCGGTTCGGTCATCACCATTTTTGCCGCCGCCAGTGATCTTGACGACCTGCGTGGGCCCAAGATTGGTAAAAGCCGCGAGCTACTGATTCGCGTGTTCGAGCCTGCTCAGGTGGCCCAGCGGCTCGATGAGCAGAGGCAGGCCATTCGTGACGAGGTTGCCCGGATCCTCGAAATGCAAAAGCAGGCCCAGCGGCCGGTCGAAGATGCTGAACGAGCACTCAAAAATGTCGATCGCCTGAACGATCAGCAACAGGACGCACTCCGGAACTCCGAGGTGATCCAGCGCCAGATCAGCGGCCGGATTGCCGACCCGGCCGAAAGCCTCTCCGAAAAAATCAAAAAGTACCTTCAGGATCTGAAGAATCTGAAGCTGGACAAACCTGACTCCCAGCAGCAAATGGAAAAGCTGCAAGACTCGGTTGATTCCATTCGCGAGAACCACCTGGAGCCGGCCGAGCAAAGCGTGGCCCGTGCCGCCAACCTGGCAAGGGAACGATCCAAAGCCTCCGCCGATGGGCAAGCCGGTAAGCCTCAGGACAAGTCTGAGGAAGCCCCCGGAGCAGAATCTGGGCCAGCCCAGGAGAAGTCCAGTCCATCGCCTGCCGACCAGGCCGGTCAAGCAGGTGAAAAAGCCAATTCAACCAAGCCGTCTGGGGAAGCCCAGCCGTCCAAGCCCGGGCAGAAGCCCGGCCCTGGTGGTGCTGAGAAAGCTTCCAAGCCTGAGTCGGCAGGTCAGCCCTCGCCCGAAGCCGGTGGGGCCAAGCCTGAGTCGGCAGGTCAGCCCGCGTCTGGGGAATCGAGTAAGCCGTCTCAGGGCGGTGCCGAACCCAAGCAGGCGAATTCCCAGAAGGGGGCCGATCCCGCAGCCAAGGAGTTGAAGCAGGCCGCAGATGAGCAACGCGCAATCTCTGAAGAGTTGCAGAAGATGCTCGATGGCCTGGGCGAGTTCGAGACTTATCGGGGAGTGATTCAAGACGCCAAGAATTTGCTCAATGAGCAAAGGGATGTGAACAAGGCGGTTGCCGATACCTCAGCCAAAGAAAAGCTTGAGGGGAAACGGCCCGACCAGCTTGCGCCTGAACAGAAGACAAGCCTGGATAATCTGGGTGCCCGCCAGGCCAAGATGTCTGAGGGACTGAAGCAGCTTGAGAACAAGATGGACGAGATGGCTCGACGGCTGGATAACTCCGAGCCGCTCTCGGCCTCTGCGCTTCGTGACGCCGCCAGTGAGAGTCGGCAGCGGAACACGGCGGGTAAAGCGTCTGAAACGGGCCAGCAGGTTTCTCAAAACCAGATGGGCCGTGCGCGTGAGCAGCAAGAACAGATTGAGCAAGACCTGAAGAAGCTGGTGAACTCACTTGAAAACCGGCGAGAAAACGAACTCGCGCGGCTGGTCAAGGAACTCAAAAAGGCGGAGCAGGATCTGCAGGCTCTGCGTGAACGGCAAGAGCAAAACAAGAAGGATACGGCGCAGGCCAAGGCAAATCCCAACGCCGCCGAACGAGCCAAGCAACTGGAAAAGCTGGCCAAGGAACAGAAAAAGATCGAGGAAGACCTGAAACGCCAGCTTCAGAAACTCGCCAAGCTCAGCGCAGAGGCTGGGGCCCGTAGTGGTGCCAAAGCGGCCGAGAAAATGAGCAAGGCGGCCCAGGAACAGGAAGAGGGAGACGCGGACGAAGCCGAGCAAGAGCAAGAAGAAGCCCTGGCCGACCTGGATGACGTTCAAGATGAAGTCGAAGAGGCTCGCAAGCAGGCGGAAGACCAGCTTGCCATGGAGCAACTCTCTCGGATCAAGGATGATCTTGCAAATCTGGCGAAGCGGCAGGAGGAACTGGTCAAGCAAACCGAAAACTACGAGAAGATCCAGGATGGATCCGCTCTGACGCTGGCCCAGAAGAAGAGCGTGGTTGGTCTGGGCCGTGCCCAAGATGCCATCCGTGATGAAACCACCGATCTTCAGGAACGCCTGGATGCCGCCCCTGTTTTTCAGTTAATTCTGAAGCGGGCCGGAGAGTCCATGGATAACGCCTCGCAGCGGCTCCGGAAGGGGAACGCCGATCCTACGGCCCTGGCCGCCGAACGACTGGCCGCCAAGCGGTTCCAGCAACTGATTGAGTCCATCAAGCCAGAAAAGGGTGGGGCCGGTGGTGGTGGAGGAGGTGGCGGAGGTGGTGGCGGCGGTGGCGGCGGCGGGGATGGTTTGCCCGCGGTTGCCCAGCTCAAACTGCTCAAGATGCTACAGGAAGAGATCAATGAACAGACGGACTCCCTGGACGAACTTCGGACCAGGAAGAAAGGTCTGGACGATCAGCAACAAGCCGAACTCGATCGACTTCAAGATGAACAGCGTAACGTTGGTGATCTGGCGCGTGACCTCACTCAGCCCAAACGTAGTGATGGGGAGGAATGATGTTGAAGTTTCTCGGCCGTGATCGGATCGCCGGAATCGGAACATTCTGTCTGCTGGGGTCGCTCATGCTTGGAGCTGGCCCGCAGGCCAGAGCGCAAGATACCCCAGCGGATGATGCGCTGGATCGGCTGCTGGAGAAGGTCGATCCCAAGACCAAAGATACGCCGGCACAACCCAGGCCTACCAACACGCCCAAACCGGGCGATGCGGTGAAACCGGGAGACCAGGCGAAGGGCTCAGTCACTCCGGGAACTGAGAATCCCAAGGACAAGGCTCAGGGCCAGAAGCCTGGCGATTCCGGCAAGGTTGAAGACGAGGAACTCGATAGCCTGCTAGAGAAGCTTGGCGAATCGAAAGATGAGCCCAAGGCGAAGAAGGAGAAGCCCAAAGGGGGCGGAGCGGGCGAGCCCGGCGAAACCCCACCCGCTCCTGGAGGTGGTGAGGGCCAGCCTGGTGCCACCAAGCCAGAATCTGGTGATGGGCTGAGTCCTGATAAGAAGCAGATTGATGAACACCTGGAAGAACTTTCGGGCGTGCGTCGTAAGCGATCACAAGACAAGAAGCAAGATCCAAGCTCTGGCCCCATGGGGCAAACCGTCAAGAAGATGCGCGAAGTTGAGCAGCGTCTGGGTAAGGAAGATACCGGTGACGAAACCCGTGGCAAGCAGAAAGAGATCGTCAAAGACTTTGATCAACTGATTGCCCAGGCCAAGCAAGCCGGCAGCTCTGGCTCTTCAGGCAAGCCCCAGCGCAGTACTCAGCAGGCCGGCAACAAGCCCGGCGGACCCGGCGATAAGCCTGGTAGTACGGGATCTGGCGTGGGTCCAGCCATGCCCAAGAAGCCCGACGCAAAGTCTGCACTTGCCGATAGCAAGGATGAATGGGGGCACTTGCCTCCCGAGCTGCGTGGAGAGATGGAAAACGTTTTCAAGGAAGAAGCCCTTCCTTCCCGGAAAACGCTGATCGACCGCTACTACATTTCTGTGACCCGCAAGAGCACAGGCAACCGGGGAGAGTGAAGCCATGTCCTGGATCTCTGGTCGTCGCCTTCTTGCTCAGGTTTTGCTGATTTCTGGTGGATTCTTTCTGGCCGCGCCCGCCTGGTCTCAGGAACGTGCCAACAAGCCCCAAGAGGGCGGATTCGTTGAGGGGCGCAGCGGGGTGGTTCCCGAAGGGGCGGCCGAACTGGTGACGCCCGCCACGGATGCCGCCATTGAAAAGGGCCTGGCCTGGCTTTCAACCCAGCAAAATGCCGACGGCTCGTTTGGATCCGGAGCGTATCGGGGCAATGTGGCGGTCACCAGCCTGGCTGCCATCTCATTCATGGCTTCTGGGTCCAGCCCGAATCGTGGGCCCTATGGGGCGGCCGTGGAAAAGGCCTTGCAGTACGTTCTCGACAATACCAGTCCATCGGGCTTTGTTTGTGTGGCCAATGCGGCCACCCACGGCCCCATGTACTCGCATGGGTTCGGCACGTTGTTCCTGGCCGAGGCCTATGGAATGACGCATCGTCCTGAGATCCGTGAGAAGCTGGAAAAGTCTGTGCGATTGATCATTGATACGCAGAATGGTGAGGGGGGCTGGCGCTACCAGCCTGTCCGGAGCGATGCTGATCTCTCGGTAACCATCTGTCAGATCAATGCCTTGCGGGCGGCCCGGAATGCCGGCATTTTTGTGCCCAGAGAAACCGTTGAAGCCTGCATCCGTTATGTGAAGCAGTCTCAGAACTCGGATGGCGGCTTCAAATATATGCTCACGGGTGGTGGAAGTGCGTTCCCCCGTTCTGCCGCCGGGGTGGTTGCCATGCAGAGCGCAGGCATTTATGAGGGGGACGAACTGGACAAGGGGTTTGCCTACCTCAAGCAGTTTGTGCCCGAGATGAAATTTGGTCCTCGGTTCAGCCATTACTTCTATGGCCACTATTACGCGGCGCAGGCGTTCTGGATTCGGGGGGGCGACGAATGGGGTAAGTGGTACACCTCCATTCGT
Source organism: uncultured Planctomycetales bacterium (assembly GCA_903926465.1). Lineage (GTDB taxonomy): Bacteria > Planctomycetota > Planctomycetia > Isosphaerales > Isosphaeraceae > CAIYJE01. Next base: position 41,206 of record CAIYJE010000109.1, on the reverse strand, counting down.
GATGAACTGGTGGGGAAGCAGGCGAATGCTGGCTTCTGGACCGATTCGATTGGTAACGAGTACGGGACAGCCATGGCCCTGATCATCTTGCAGATCCCAAACAACTACCTGCCAATTTTTCAGAGATGATTTCCGTCGCTTGCGCGCGGTTTCTCACGGCCCGGTCTACTTCCTCTTCAGCATGATTGAAAATGGCCCAACCTCCACTCTGGATCTGTGCTCTGCTCACGTTCTCGATTGTCACTGCCCGGGCTGATGAGCCTGCGAAGCCCGTACGATCCGAACCGTCATTCATTGCAACCCTGACAGACCAGACCCGTGTAGAGGGAAAACTTGGGGCCATTCAGCTCGATCCCTCTGGGACCGGTACGCTGACCATTGTCGGCGAGGCTCCCCGAACGGTTTCGCTGCTGGAGCTGGTCAAGGTCACGCAGAAAGAGCCGGTATCCACTTCGGTTCCTCCTGGCGCACCCTTGCTGGTTTTACCCGGCCGTGATCATTTGCTGGCCCGGATTGGTGCGGCAGATGCAACCAGCCTGGAGGTTGCGCCTCTGTGGGCTCCAGACCTGAGCGTTCGGGTGCCCCTCGATCGTCCCCTGGGAGTGATTTTCAACCCACCCGCCGACAGAAAAGTGCTCAGTGATTTGACACAGGCCCTGCGAGATCCAAAGCGTGCGGGCGAAACTCTTTGGCTAGGCAATGGAGACCGGAAAGAGGGAAGTTTCCTGGGCCTTGATGGTGAGCGGCTTCAGTTTGATTCGGGTGCCGGCCTGGTTGCCATTGATCGATCCACGGTGACCGCCCTCGGATTTGACCCGGCACTTGCTCAGTATCCTGACCTGCAAGGGCCTTACCTGGAGCTGCTCTTTGCCGATGGCTCTCGGCTGGGTGCATCGGCATGCCGGCTCGATGGGCCTCGGCTCGTTTTCAAAACCAGGTTCGATGCCGAACTGGCTGTGCCACTTTCGAGCCTGGTTTCTGCAACCGTTTTGAATGGTTCCGTTTCTTACCTGGCAGACCGCGTGCCCGATGCTGCCCAGTTTGTCCCCTACCTGGATCGGCACCCCATGCTGTATGGGCATGATCAGACGTGGGACGGTTACCCGCTCCGCTTGGGGGGAATCTCATACGAACGTGGCCTGGGCACCTTACCACGCACCCTGCTGGCGTATCGCCTGGAACCAACCGATCGGCGGTTCCAGGCTTTGATCGGACAAGATTCCCGGGCAGGCGAACTTGGCAGCCTGGTGTTTCGCGTGCTGGTGGATCGCAAAGAGGTTTATGTCTCTCCACCCATGAGCCGCCGCGATACCCCGATACCAATCGACCTTGATGTCACGGGCGGTCGACTCTTGATCCTGATCACCGAGTTCGGGGAACGCGGTGACGTTCAAGATTCTGGTGACTGGGCAGACGCTCGGATGATTCGGGGTGGATCTGGCAGCCGCTAAGGCTGCACAAGGCAGGGCAGGGCAAGAATCAAGTCGCCTCTGGCTTCCCGGTCATCTGATCGAGACCAAGGGGCGTTTGCCTGTTCAATCATCGCGGTGCATACGCGGATTCATGTCACGCGGTCCGGAAGGGACCAACGGCCCTTCCAAGAGCTGCTCGGCTTCCATGATCATCTCAGCCAGTTTGGCCATGGAAATACGCCGATCCTGACTTTGCCTCTGGAGATGCCGGAATGCTTCTGGCTCTGCCATGCCTCGGCGAGTCATCAAAATTCCCTTGGCCCGTTCAATCACCTTGCGCTCGCGCAGCGTGTTTTCCAGACTTGTCACTTTTTCACGAAGAAGTTTGAACTTCTCGTGCTGGGCAAGCGTGGTCTGTAGCGCAGCGTGAAGAATTGTCGGGGTGCATGGGGTGATCACAAACTGGCTGGCCCCCTCGTTCACCGCGTGGTCAACGAGATTCGGATGGCCGTGGGCGGAGAGCATGATCACCGGAATATCCAATTCCTCGCAAACCCGCTTCGCCGAGGTCTGGCCTTCATAGCCGGGGAACTCGATATCAATCAGAAGAATATCTGGGCGTAGCGTTGAGCAGGCATGAACCAATTTAGGAGCATCTTCAAAGTTTCCAACGAGCTCATAGCAACCGAGCTTCTCAAGCATCGATTGAATGGCACTCGCCGAACCTTTATCCAGCTCTGCTATCATCACACGCAAGTAACGAGCCATCCCTGAACCTCAAATTTCCGCCGGAGATCGGTAGACTGACGATGGATCTGAACGGTCGAAAGAACCTGTACTTTCAAAGACGTCCCATCAGGCCAAGCTCGCAAAGCGACCAAACTGGCTTCAGCGCTATTTGTCACTTAAAATAAGAATAGCATACTACATTCTCGGTTCAGAGAATTCACCCGATTGGCGGTGAAACTTCTGGCAAGTTGCTTTTGAGTATTCCCGGTTCAGATATCCGTGCCGTACGGCACAGCCAATCCTGCGTAGCTGGATGGACGGATTTCAAGTGATGGTTGTTATGCCGGTTTTGGGGGTCGTCGGGCTCAGTCTTAGTTGAGTGCCGTGAAGCTTGCGGGATTGGGGTGCTTGGTATGCCTTGGGGGTCATGGCAAAACTTGAGAGAAGCCTGGAGTGTTGCATCAGGCTCAATGTTTGCTTGACGACGCTACCGCGAGCATTCACAATCACACTTTCAGAAACGATTGGTTGGGATCGTTTTTGTCTGCATAGAGTGGATTGCGCTAATCTCACATTGTCCGACCTCGGAATGACACTCGTGCCGCCTCAGGAACTGCATTTCCTGTACTTTGAAGATCTTGTCGTGGGGGACGCCTGGGTTAGCCCGGCACGTACCGTCACGGAGTCTGACGTTGTCTCGTTTGCCTGCCTTTCGGGTGACTTCAATGCCATCCACGTGGACCACGAGTTCGCAAAATCTACCCCTTTCGGTCGCCCGATCGCTCACGGATTACTTGGCATCGCCATGGCCAGTGGTCTTTCTTCTCAAAGTCCGCGTGTCGCCACACTGGCGTTCCTGGGAATTCATCAGTGGTCATTCCTGGAGCCACTTTTCATTGGAGATACGATCCACGTTGTGACCACGGTGACTGCGCTTGAGCCCAGATCGCGGGGGAGACGAGGCGTGGTGACCTGGCATCGCAAAATTACCAATCAGGCAGGTCGATTGGTCCAAGAGGGGCTCACTCGAACGCTGGTTCAGAGCAAACGCCAGTTGTCAAAATCTGGGAATGCGGACGCACGATGCGACTCGACATCCAGTGAAGATTTGTGCACTTAGTATCGGTCGTACTGTCCGCTTTCGTTCCGGGTTTTCTTTTCAACTGGGGGTTGCCGTGCGTCGCTACAGGACAGAAGTGGTGATTCCTCTGGATCATGAAATCATGCTGCACCTCCCTGAAGACATGCCGACCGGACGAGCGGTCATTGTCGTTCAGGTTCTGGAGGAGTCTGATCCGGATGACGCGTCTGGTTCCAGTGAGGATGAGTTTGTCGAACTGCTCGGGATGAACCGCCATGATATGGAATGGTGGGAAGAGTTCGAGGATGAACCGGTGCTGGGACATTGAGTGGACCTGCGGCACTGGCCTGGCCGACCCTATTCATTTCGGTGGGCCTTGATCTCGATGTTCAAGGTTCCTACCGCTGCCCCAGCCTTCTTGTTTTTTGGGACTGAACCTTGAGCAAACCGGTGAATGATACGTCCGCCAAGCCCATCGCCCTGGTCACGGGGGCCGCGCAAGGGGTTGGGCTGGGAATCGCTCAGGTGCTGGCCAGATCGGGGTTTCGCGTCATTCTTGGCGATCTTGACCATGCGATTGCCACCCATGAGGCCAACCAACTCTGCCACGCAGGAGCTGAAGCAACGGCCGTGTTGCTCGATGTTTCCAGCGCTCGGTCTTGGGATCGTGCGGTCCAGGAGATCGAGGCTGGCTGGGGTCGGCTTGACCTGCTGGTCAACAACGCGGGAATCAGTCCCCGGGGCACCCCCGAGTCGGTCGATGAACAGCTCTGGGACCTGACCCTGGCGGTGAATTTGAAGGGCCCCTGGCTCGGTATCAAGCGCTGCTGGCAGTTACTCAAGGCCACCCGTGGTACCATCGTGAATATTGGATCGACCAGGGCGACTCGTCCCCGGCGTGGTCTCTTTGTATACGGGGTAAGCAAGGCTGGCTTGCTTGGATTGACCAAGCAAGTGGCCGTAGACTGCCTGGATGACGGCCTGACCTGTAACATGGTGGCGCCTGGATGGGTGGATACCCCGGGCGAAAGACGGCTCCAGGCAAAACACGGGAACCCCAACTTTCCCGCGGGCGTTCGGAACCTGATTGATCCTGTGGATATTGGCCAGACGGTGCTGTTTTTAACCACCCCGGCCGGCCGGCGTATTAATGGCATTATTCTGTACGTGGATGCGGGCCTGCACTGCGCGGATGATGTTTCTCAGATCTTTGATACACCCGATGACTCTGCCACCCATAGCTCCAAATCCTGAAGCCAAAACGAAAAAAGGCCTCGACCACGTTCGTGATCGAGGCCCTTGTTTTATCTGCAGAGTCGATCTTGAAGGATCATTTTGCGGGCTCGGCAGGGGCGGCAGCGGGGGCCGCAATCTTGTGAGGTTTCTCTACACTCTGAGCGACCTGCCAGCCAAGCCGGAAGGCGGCTCGTGAGATGCGCGCGGCCTTGTCAAAATCGGCCTTGGCCACGTCGTCGGTGGGTCGGTGATAATCTTCATGCAGGCCAGAAAAGAAGAAAATCACGGGGATTCCCTTGGCGGCGAAGTTGTAGCTATCGGTGCGGGCGTAAAACTCGTCGGCATTGAACAGCGGGGTGAGTCCCTCAAGTTTGCAGGCCTCTTGGGCCTGGGGAATCAGGGTTGAGTGGTCGGGATGCTTGGGCGAGGGGGTCATGCCTATCTGCTTGCCGTCGTTCCGGCTGACCATGTCCAGGTTGAGGTCGGCAACCACGGAGTACCCGTCTGGAAGTGCCGGGTGATCTGAGAAGTACTTGCTACCCCAAAGGCCGTGTTCTTCTCCGGAGACCCAAAGGAAGACCACGCTACGGGCAGGCCTGGCTGATTCGCCAAAGGCTTCGGCAATCTCAAGCAATGAACTGGTGCCGGACGCATTGTCGTCAGAGCCGTTGAAGATCTCTCCCTCGGCGTTCGTGCCCACGTGATCGTAATGGGCGCTGTAGATGACCACTTCCTTGGCTTTTTCTGGGTCGGAGCCCCGGAAGATCCCCACCACGTTCCGGTCGGAAATTCGCTCGATCTTGAGCGGGAAGTCGAATCGGAGGTGGGAACCAGCCAGCGCACCGGGCTTTCGGGCCGCACCAGCTTCCAGGGCTGGCAAGATCCGGTCTCGAATTCCATCTTCCAGATAAAGCGTGGGGATTCGTTTGGCGGGTGCCTGATCTGGCGGCACCCGGAGTTCCGGACGACCTACGGCTTTCTTGGCAAAACCCATCGTCTGAGTGTAGGGATCGATCTTCAGCTCTGGAGGGTGAACCAGGATCAAGCCAAGTGCGCCCCGGCTTTGAGCTTGTTCACGCTTGAATTCCACATCCGTGCGGCTCAACTTGGTATCGCCACCGGGCGCACCGTCATAGGCCAGTACAAACTTGCCTTCAACCTCCAGGCCGGCAAAGTCATCGTATTTGGCTTCCGTATCGACCAACCCATAGCCTGCGAAGACGATTGAGCCTTCAAAGATGCCGGGAGTCACGTTCAGAATTGGCCAGACGACATATTCGTCATTGAGTCTTGGCTTGATGGAGTCACTCTGACCAGCCGTTGAGATCGAGAGTTCGGTAGACTCGATCGGAAGCGTGAGACGCTGAAGCGGATAGCTCTGAAAGAAGGACTTGTGTCCGTTGACCTCGTCCCCCAGCGGTTCCGCACCGGCCGCAATCAAACGAGTGGCCAGATATTCGGCGGCCAGCCGGATCTCGGGCGAAGCGGTGTCTCGTCCCCTCATCAGGTCGCTGGCCAGGAAGTTCATATGCCCTTCCACGGTCCTGGGCAAAATTCCTTTCACGGTCTCTGGCGTGGCAATGGCTGCAGGAATGGGTGCCTGAGCCCAAGCCGAAGTGGCGGAGGCCCCCGCCAGGGTCAGTAGTAACGCCGCACGACGATAGGCCAACAGGTGTCTCATGGATGATCACTCATTCCGCAGGAAGGGTCAGATTGGGCCTCTGAACTCGTTGCAACACGCCCTCTCACTCGGCCCGGAGTAGTTCAAGCATACGAAATCCTTCCGAAATCTTCCCATAGCTGGATTTTGATCCAGCCCACTCGCACATCGGGCGAGTCTTGTGGGGGGCTACTCCATGTCTATTCAGGCCACGGCCTGCCCGGATCGCGATTCTTCGTGGCAAGTCCTTACTTTTGTTCGTCGGGCCTGCCCATTTGCTGCTGGATTCTCTCGGCTGTCAGGCTGGCGACACGGCCGTGATTTCCTTCAAGGGAAGCCTGCGAGATCAGGCGATCCATCGCATTGTTCATCGTCTCTCGCACGGCGGTGGTGTGTCGCTCAAAATTGAGCCAAGGGCGGGCAACCTCAATGATCTCTTCATAAGCCCGACGCGCAGCCTCGGCCTGGTTCGTTTGCTCGAACAGGGCCGCAATTTGGCGAAGGCTCTCCATCAGGCGGTGGCTATGGTAATAGATAGCGGGCGTTTCCAGCCTGTTCTGTCTGGCGGCCTGCACGGCTTCCTGGAGTGCGGCTTCGGCATCGAGTGGACGATGTTCCTGCTTGCAGATCTCGTACTCAAGAATGGCTGAGTCAATCAGCCCGTCACGCAACTTCACGAGTAACGCTTGGTCGGGCTGAGATTCAAGAGCGATCCGGGAAAGTGTCAAAGCCCGATCGACGAGTTCCTTGGATTCCTGAAGCCGACCTTCTCGTAAATAGGTTCCGGCCAGGAAGCCGAGGCCAATTTGCTGGACGTTCAGAAAGTTCAATCGCTTGGCTGGGAATTTTTGGGCAGCTTCCTCGGCCACGCTTAGCATGGTGAGTAGCTGGGCCTTCTGGCCTTCGGGTTGCCCCGCATGGCTGAGGCAAAGAGCCGCGTTATAGTGGCCCATTGCCATGGAATGCCATCGGGCATCGTTATCGGGAGATTCCCGGCGGATTTGCTCAAAGAGAGCTATGCCCTTGGAGACGAAGCCGATGGCTTCTTCGGATCGGTTGGTTTCCGCCAGATTGATGCCAAGGCTGATCAGAGCATGGGCAACGGAGTTCCCGGAAGCTGGGTCAATTTGAGCAATCCATTGGCTCTCGTCAATCAATCGACGTGCCGCCTGTTCGCTTTCTGGGAAACGCTGAGAGCGGAACAAGGCATGGTGATCAGAGAGTAAGAGCTTCAGTCGCATTTTTGCGATCTGACGATCTTCTGGGTCAAGAGCAAGCGCTGCGTCACAATCGGCCAGGGCCGCCTTCGCGCAGGTGTGAACCTCGTCATACTGTTCGATCTGAAAGAACAGGTTGGCCAGTTTAAAAAGTCCGTTGGCGCGATATTTATGGGCTTCGAGCGGGTCAAACTCCAGGGGGAGTTTGAGATACATTTCTCGGACCGATCGGAGGAAATCTCGGTCACCCGCATCGAGCGCCGGCCCGCGCTGGATCATGCGGTCAACCACGTCGTTGGTCAGCGAGCCGAGTGACGCACGCAACTGGTCTTGAGTGCGTTTTCCAAGCTCCACGGCCAGCTTTGCTGTGTCTAACGCTTGATCTTTTTCCGTGAGGGCGAACGAGATGGAGTGGAGATGGTAACTTGTGCCCACAATGCCAGCAATTCCACCCAGGCCCAAAAGTAAAGTGACTGCGGCTGCCAAAGGCTTTCGGCGTGCCCATTTGGCCAGTCGTTCGGGCTTGGAGATTGGCCGGGCCAGAATCGGCTCTCCTGCCAGAAACCGCGTCAGGTCGTCGGCCAGGTCGCCCGCCGAACGATACCTGCGTTGGGGCGAGTGCTGTAAGCATTTCTCAACGATGGTTTTCAGGTCGAGAGACAGACCGTGGCAAAGCGATTCGAGTGGCGTTACCACGCCCGAAGCGGAACGCAGAAGCGACTCCCGAGAGGTTTGGCCGTTGTAAGGTGGCTGGCCGGAGATCAGGGCATACAGCGTGGCACCCAATCCATGAATATCGGTTGCCGGGCCAACCTCGCCCAAGGTGGAATCCAGGCTGGTCTGTTCAGGAGCGATATAACTGGGGGTCCCCACGATCAACCCTACCCCGGTAAGTCCCGGGGTTGCGTCATCAGGCCGGGATAGGCCGAAATCGGCCAGCTTGGGAACCGGTGGGCGGTCCGGTCTGCTGGAGGGCATCATCAGCACGTTATCGGGTTTGATGTCGCGATGAATGATTCCCAGCGCGTGTGCTTCACCAATCGCCAGGGCCAGGTCACGCACAAGGGTGGCCGCTTCCATCGGATCCAAAGGTTTCTGACAAATACGATCTTGCAGCGTGCCCCCCTGAATCCATTCCATGATCAGGTAAGGGAAGCCATTGGCTTCGCCCGACCGGAAGATCTGGACCACGTTCGGGTGCTGTAACCGGGCCAGCGTCAAAGCCTCTCGCTCTGCGCGTAGTCGACTGGAAGTCGATGCCAGTCCAGAACCGGACATGACCTTGACCGCCACCGTCCGATTCAGGTTGATTTCCTGGGCGCGGTACACAACCCCCATGCCACCCTGCCCAACTCTGACAAAATCGGTCAGGCCGGGAATTTCAGGCAACAATCTGTCGAATGCCGCGGCATCGGCAGCTCGTGAGAGCTGGTCGGGATTTGCCGCCAGCTCCTGCAGCATGTTGTGCGTGGCAGTCGCGAGCGCGAGCGGCGCAGGATGGCGGCCGCCGTCCAAGCTCCAGCTTCCGGCCAGCCTCCCCATTTCGTTGGTGCAGGCCGGGCAGGCATCGAGATGGTTCCCCAGCACGCTGAGCTCTGGCTCGTGAACCTGTTCCTCTAGAAATCTGAGCCAGGTAGATTGGTCCGGGCAAGCGGAGATGGTCGTCATGAACCAGAAGACTCTTCAAGCTGGTGAATCGTCTCGCGGATCAGCCGCTGGACTTTCTTTCGCGCAACAAAAACGGTGTTGATTGCCATCCCTAGCTGGTCTGCCACTTCACGGCCTGGTCGATGTTCGAGTGCCAGCATGCGGAATGCCGCCCATGTGTGCGGTTCAACCCGGCCTTCCACTTTCGCCATGGCTAACTGGAGTAGCTCGGCGTCGTACGTTTCCTCAAGCTTGGTCAGCAATTCTTCGCGGGCAGGTAGCTGTCGCAGAAGGCTCAAGTACTCCGTACCGCCACGAGCAGCCTCACGTGGTTCGAACTGATCGCACCAGTCGGCCCAGGCCGCATGAGTCAGGGTTTTAAGGAAGGCTCTAAAACGTCTGGGAGGACCACCCGAGTCTAGCCGAGTGGCTTGCCGCCAGAAGCGGAGCAATACGTCCTGCGCGACATCTCGTGCATCAGCTTCCTGCAGGCCGTACCGCATACACCAGTAAACAACTTGCTCGCCATAAGTCAAAACAAACTGAGCCCACACATTTGAATCGTGTGGACGCTCCGCCATGCCGGCAACAAGACTCACGCTTGTAGTGTTGGGCATGGAATTCCTTATTGAGATGCCATCTCAGAACACAGACCCAGGCCAGCTCATTACAGTGCCAACACGGAAGCCGTGCGTGGTGTCGTCAGAGGTATCAGGTTTTACCTGGATTTGTACGACGGTTTTGAGAGGAATTCGCTTGAAAATCTACAAAAACATACGGTTGAGGCTCATGGAAGTCAAGCATTTGGAGCTTTTGTTCATTCCTTGCAAGCTATCCATTCTTTCATGCGGATTGGCCTACGATCGGCATGCCTTGGTCCAGTTACGCCCGACCGATTTTCAAGAGCCAGTCCAACGGCCTGCGCGTCCACTCCCCATTCCGCTGAAAGCCCCTTTAACACATTGGCAAGCGATGCCCAATACGGGGCAGTTACTCCAGCAGCCTGGCTAAACAGGCTCAGTCGTAAAGAAATCAAAGTTCACGCGATGTGCACAGCCATTGTGCCAGTCGCATGAACTCAATCGGCATGCCCCCACGGCGTCGTGGGCTATACCGAGGCGATCATCGCCCGTGTCAGACTCCAAAATTGGGAACCCCCTCCAGGGGTTGAAGCCGCCCCAGGCTGGGTTCCTCATATCCCTGCGCAATATCACTACACCGGCTTGGTTTGGACCCAGGTGCAACAGAACCTTGCGGCAAGAACCGTAATTACCTGTGGTGGCTACGAATGGACATGGGGGAGATTGTTTGTTGATTGGAAAATGGGGCGGTTGAGAGGTCTGGGCGTGGGTCAGATCGGCCGGCTTGGAATTCGTTACCCATATGTCGGAACTCGCGGGCACAAAGTGATAGCGCGCTCGATCTTTTTTTGAGATTTGTTCTGACGCACCGGCCCATGTTTCGCGAATTGCGAATATTGGGGCAAATGGGCGAGATGTATTGGGTTGAGTTGGGGCAAAACCTATGCGCAACGGCGTTCGGTTCTTGCGATCATCTCGTTCGACGGCATACCGGCGTGGTTGCCGAATTGCCCTTGGCTTTTGCTTCGCCGTCCGGTTGGAGGGTGGGGTAGGCGATGCTCATGATGCCGCATCATCGGCTTCCGGATCATGCTCTGGAGTTTTCCCAGGTGGGTCGGTGGATGCGGCTGGAGATGTGTGTCGGCAGTTGCTGGCGATGGAACCGCTGCATCCGTAGGGATTTACCCGCTTGGGAACGCTGGCGCTTCAGGCGGGTCAAACATCGACGTGGCAAGCAAGCCCCCCGATTGTTCCGGGTTTGCTTGGCAACCTTCTGAGCAGTTCTGATCTTCTGGGAGTTGCCTGCCAGGCCTGATCGGTTTGCCCCCTGTCAGATCTGTTCATCAATGAGCATGGGCATCCGATCAGAGCGGGTCATCACGCGATAATAGTGGGTGGATGGCTCGCAGATCATGTAAACGACATGGCTGTTCTGTTCATCGAGGACCAGCAGGCCACGAATTCCCTGGCGGATACGGTACCAGACACCTCTCTCAAAGCCGAGCGAGGCGGGGATATCAACCGGAACGGCGTCCAGATTTTTCCAGCCACCAGAATCGATCGTTTCCTGCCAGGTCCAGCCGGTGCGTGGCAACAACCGGCTCTGGCCATGGCTGTTGCCCCAGCGCATGATTTGAAGCTGGCCGTCTTGCCAGACGGGCAGGCGGGGGTCTCTGTCTCTGAACAGGAACTGAATCTCTTTCTCGCCGCCGCGTGCATGCGCGCAACGATCGAGCCCGTGGCGAGCAATCAGTTCGAGGGGAAGCTCTGTCCGGGCCAGTGAAATTCCAAGGCACATGGCGTTACGAAAATCTGTGACAAGGTTTTGGTGAGTTGGTGAAACCGTAAGAAGCCGTTTCAAAACCGGGACTGGATCTTGGTCTGCCAGGTGCCTGTCTCAGGTTTTGAAATTGCCTCCAAGATTAGAAGCAGGTTTTGCCCCTGATATCGCAGATGTCGTAACCGTTGCTGGTATCTTTGTAGATCGATTTCAGTGGGAGCGTGGCCGCGCTCCGGAGCGCGAACCGGCCAATTCGGTCATTGACCTGGCGTTTGACCTTGGCTACGGCCTCCGCGCGGTTGTGTTCGGTGGCCGACTCAAACAGCCCGAGCGGTCTGGGTTCGCGTTTGTGCAGGTTCTCGGCAATCAGGTGCATGCGCTGGGCCGCTGCGCGGGGAATCCAGGCGGTACGCAGGCATGAGCGGGCCGCCTCAACCAGTTGGTCGAAACGGTCGGTGGGTACGGCAAGGGTGGTCTGGCCGATACCAGACCGACCGTCGTTGTAGCCCACCCAAACGCTCAGCCGACCAACAAGAGTTTCATGATAGTGCAGTTCCTCGATCAGGCGTTCGATGTTCCGCACCAGCCAGGCGTAGAGCACGGCGGGGTCTACGGCCGTTTCGCCAAAGCTGCCCCCACGAGAAATTGCCTTGTGGAGTGGGCGGTTTGCCCGAATAGGCTGTGCTGGCTCGCCATTGAGTTCCCACCAAAGGGTTTCTCCAGAGCTTGTGAGCAGGCTGCGCACCAGTCGCCGGTCGGCCCGCGCCAAATCGAGGCATGTCCGGATACCCCAGGGTAAGAGCCGCTTCTCTCGCTGGCCAGAAATTCCGGTGATTTCAGAGACCGGCCGTTCCGCCAGCAGGCTTGCCTCTGCCTCCGGGTCTAGCACCGCCAGAGCCCCAAACGGCTTGGCGGAATCTGAGATCAGCTTGGCCAGGGTGCGAGACCGAGCAATGCCAATGGTGGCCGGCACGCCAACCTCTTGCGCAACCCGGTCACGAATGGCCAGGGCCGAATCTTGCAAACTCATGCCGGGGCTTTGCGGGACCGCCTGAAAGAAGAACTCATCAATAGAGTAATACTCGACTCGCGGCGAGCAGGTACGCATCACCTCAAGCATGCGCCGGCTCAAAACCTCATACCAGCGGAAGTCTCGCTTGATATAGATACCGCCGGGGCACAGTTTCATGGCCTCCCAGATCGGCATGCCGGTCTTCACGCCGGCCGCCTTCATTTCATAACTCTTGGCAATAACACAGGCGCCCTGGTTGCCCAGCACGCCCACGGGCTTGCCGCACAGAAACGGGTCACGCACCCGCTCTGCCGAGACGTAAAAACAGTCGGCATCCAGATGGCCGATCGCCGTGTCTCGCCTGGAGTTTCCCATGGACGGGAGTTTAGTGTGTACGAAAAGCCAGGTCAAGACTGCGTACTTGGAATCATCGCCGGGGTGGGCGGGTTAGGCGGTTCGAGTCGATCCTGCCAGGCCGAGAAGGAGCAGGAAGGCCATAGGGCACTGGAACGCTTGCTCAACGGGACAAGAGGAGTGAAGATGATCCGTCTTTGGGCCACCGCAGAGATTTCGTGGCTATGACCCCGGTCGATTTTCGCAAAGGGTACAAGAGACTTGCTCAACAGGCCTATCATACTGATCGGAAGATGCAGCGGAATTCAGAAACCTGCCGTGACCCAATCTTGGGACTCAAGAGAGGTCGTCCGTCGGTAAGCTAAGCAATTACCAAGGGAAGGCATGCAAGCCAACGAAGTTTGGCGAACTTGTTTCATCGGGTCGCGCATGATCTCTTGCCTGGTCAATGGTTTGCTACAGGCTTCAGCGTTTCAATGAGCGACCTGAGTTCACGGATCGATTTTCCGGGATCGCAGAGGTCGGCGGCACGAGTTGGTCCGTAGGCGCTCAGTGTTTGTCGTTTGGTTGTATTGGTAATCAGTTCTCGAAGTGCTTCTGATAGGGCTTTGGACTCGTCTGCTGGAACGGTCTGGCCACAACTGGTGTCGACAATTTCTACGGCTGCACCAATGGCGGTCGTAACGAGAGGAAGTCCGCAGTAAAGCGCTTCAATGAATGCAATGCCGAACGGCTCTGGCCCTGTATTGGGTTGACAGTGAATATCGGAGGCGTAGAGTAGCCGCCGTACATCGTTTCTCTGGCCTACGAAGACGACACGATCTTCAATGGCATACTGCTGAGCCTTTTGTTTCAGGCCGGCAAGATAAGAATGTTCTGCTGGGCGTTGGGGGCCCCCAACAATCCATGCGGTCCAGCCTGGTAAATCATGCAGGTTGGAAAGAGCATCCAGTAGTAAATGATGACCTTTCCAGCTTTCAAGGCGTGCGGTCAAGGTGATGACCACATGATCGAGTGGTGTCTGCAGTTCTTGCCTTACGCTCGTACGCTGCGATGCGGAATCGGCGGCAGGAATACTTGGCAAAACGGGGTAGTAGAGAACTTTGTAAGGGATTTGAGGAAAAAGGTTGACCAGTGTTTTGGCCGAAAAATGACTATTACTAATGATGAAATTGGGTTTGATCCGAGCCGCAACTTTTTCAATTTTTGATTGAGGATTTGCGGAAGCGAGATCATGCTGCCAGTAGATCAAAGGTATTCCGGCTTGTCGCACAACGGGGGCAAAGATCGCATAAGGCCAGCTTGCGTGCAAAATCACAGCGTCATAACGCGTTTTTTTCAGGACTGTTTTCAGTCGATGTCTGGCGCGATAAACCTGCCAGAAATATCGGGCCCGAACCGGGCCAAGATCATGAGTGGTTGCCTTGGTAGATCGTAATTCATCCATCAATCGCCCAGGGAAACACAAGGCAAAATCCATATCAAAACCGGGAACTTCTCCTTTGGTTCTGGCAAGAGTAAAGAGCATGCTCTCAATGCCACCGTACAGGTTCCCAGCATAAACGTTCAAGACTTTCAAGGTGTTCATTCCGGTCGAAAGCAATGGGGTGAATCAAAACCTGGTCGAGCAGATCGAGAAAGCGTTGTGCCCGGTTTCGGATGACGGCGGGACGTGAGTTTGATCAATTGGCTGTCAGCGGTTTACGTCCACAAATGATCACATTGTCGGAAAAACGTTTCCCTTTTAGTAGTCCACCACTCACCTGGCCCCAAGTAGCTCCTGTAAACTTTGGTAAAGACCCATGATTTGTGTAACGGAATTCGATTTCTTCAAATCCGGCTTCACTCAGGATCCGTTTGAGGTCTATTCCAAGCATTGGTGTGATGTGTGCGGGATAGTTCGTTGGACCGAATGCAACGTAATAACCGCGTGTTACCAGGGAGAGTAGAGATCGCCAGCTCTCATTATTGGGGGTCGAGCAGACAATTCGCCCGCCAGGTTTGAGCAGACGGAACCACTCTCGTGCCAGAGCGCGCGGGTTTTCTAGATGCTCAATGACTTCCGATGCAAAGACGGCATCAAAGGTGGTTTCCAGACCTGGCAGTGGCTCATTCAGGTCGGCGTAATGCCAGATAGCCCCTGTTTGGATGGCGCCTTCAAATGGAAGGAGGTCCACCGCATGGATTTCGGAGAAAAGTTTTTGTCTGATCAGCTCCGCTGCCAGTTCTCCAGTGCCAGCACCAAAGTCTAAAACGATTTTGCATCCATTCTGATGAAGTTTTTTCGCTTCACTCAAGAAAACTTTATGAATATGCGGAGCGGAGGTACCACAACTCTCAAGAGCTGCTTGAACTCGTTGTTCGTTCATCAGCGGATCCTATTTCTATCTTCCAAGAGTGGCAGAATGAATAACTCGTTTGTTCGAGAGAGCCAAGTTGATAGATCGAGAAATTCTGGGCATTTACAAAGAAATGAGGAATCCATCAATCAGAACCTTGCAATCATCCAGGAACAGTGGTCATTCTCGCAGCGTTTGTGAGAGGTGCGTGATCTGAAATTGAATCATGAGCCAGAGATCATATGGTAGCAAATCCTTTGCACTGAAGAACTACTTCCACGGGAGCAAGAATACCGAATCGTTTTCCTATTTACTGAAACAAGAATGAGTACCAGGTTTTCCAGGAGGCTTGAACTTTGAGTTTTAGGTAGTCTCGGGCATAATTGATCAGTTCTCTGTTCGGACTCAAATCCTGCCCTAAGCTCCAACATGACTTCCACCAATTGGCATATTATTGCGGCTCAGTACCCCCCATTCCACGGAGGCGTTTCAGATTATACAGGCTTGGTGGCGGAGGATTTGGCTAAACATGGTCAGTCGGTGAATGTCTGGACGAGCCAACGAGAGGGCGAACACGAAGTTTCGCCTGGCGCAGAGAAATCTCGGAATTTCCCCATTGTGCATCGCGTTGTACCTTCCTGGAAATCGCCCAAAGATCTTCAGCGACTGAGCTCCCTGCTCAACGAATTTCCGGGGCCCAGAACGCTGCTGATTCAACATACTCCCCAGATCTGGGGCTCGGCGGGTGTTAACCTACGTTTTCCGTCTTGGGTGGAATCTCGCAGCCGTGCAGGTGATCGCATCGTCTTGATGGTTCATGAGGCGGCCTATCCGTTCTCGCTTTTTGATCGTCCCACCCGCTGGCCACTCCATGCCATTCATGTTCACATTCTACGTAAACTCCTGAAGTCGAGTGATCAAGTCTACGTTTCTTGCGAGGCATTTCAAAAGTTCATCCAGCGGCACGATCCCAGGCCAGATCGGTTGTGTTCTTTGCTTCCTGTTCCAAGCAATATTCCGTTTGAAAACAATCAACAAGCCGTGGCCGAGTTGCGAACGAAGCTCGTTCCTTCCTCGGAAATGCTCATCGGAAGTTTTGCGCAATTTGGGCATTTAATGCCCCAGGAATTTTACGAGATTGTTGCAAGACTTTTGAGTGGCTCCAAAGATCGTCATTTCCTCCTGATCGGCCCTCGAGGAGATGCCGTGGCTGAAAAAATTGCGCAACAGTACCCATTACTCAGAGATCGCCTGATCACGACCGGCAGACTGGAAGCGAGCTCGCTTTCGATCCACCTTCAGGCTTGCGATCTGATGATTCAGCTCTATGGAGATGGGCCGTCAACCCGCAGAGGTACCCTGATGGCCTGCGCCTCTCACGGGAAGGCAATTATCACAGGGGATGGCCATCTGGCCGATCGAATGTGGGCCAATGAGCGTTGTGTATTCCTTTGCCCCAATAACAAGGTTGAAGAGATTGTCAACGCGGCGGAGATTGTTCTGGCCGATTCCGATCTACGAAAGAACCTGGAATCCAGGGCAAAGCAGGTGTACGATCGGCGGCTCGCACTGGACCACACCATTCAGACCCTGATTTCAGACGCTAGCTGACGAGCTCAATCTCTCGATCGCATGAACCTGAAAATTCCTGGCTTGGAGTTGTCGATCATCGTTACTCCTGATTTTCAGCAGCGATGATAGCTTTCTTGGATCCTTATCGAGTCTCGCTTTTCAACTTCCGGGAACTGGATTCAAGCAGTCTGTTCCAGAGCAGGGTGGCGTAGTAGATGGCTGCATGATCGGCGAGCCCGCTAATCTTGAAGGGCAGGGCACCGACACGGCTTTTCCCTTCACGTGCCAGGGTGACCAGGGCGGCGGCAAGCTCTTCGGTGCCCGTTCGGAGATCGTTCCAAAGGTCTCGATTGCCTCCGCTTTTCAAGGAGTGCAAGACGCCTGGATGAGCGTAGCCCAGGATGGTTGGAGGTACGGTGGCCACCCAATCATCTCGGTGGACATAGCGGGCGAGCCTGGCTTCTGGAATCGATCGAATGAAGGCCGAGTCACCCACCCGCGGAGCGCCATAGGTTGTGGCTGCGTGAACCTGTTCAAAGCCAAGATGAGCCGCGGCCAGGGTGGCAAGTGCACCGCCAAGGCTATGGCCTGTTAGCCAGACACGCTGACCAGGCGTGCGGTTGGTAACAACCCGGTCGAGAATCGGACTGATCTCGCTGAACGCCTCCAGGAATCCGGAATGCACTTTTCCATCAGTCGGCCAGGCCGCTGGGAAGAACTTGGTATCGGTCCAGAGATCGTTCTGATTGATGAGCACGAATTCCGCCACATCGAACAGGTTGCGGACCTGAAGCCTGGTACCGCGAAATACAATGACGAGAGCCGATGGATTGCTCAAGATCATGCCACGGTTCAGCTCGGAAGAGCCAAGCCAGGCCAGCGAGAATCCTTGCAATGGCAACGGAGAAGCGTTGAAGGCATGATCGATGAACGTGGAATCGCCATAGACCAAGAACGAGGCATCGGCAAGCCACCAGGCATTTACGGGTGAGCCGGCCGGAGCCGTTGGCTCAAACGCATATTGGTCTGCGTGAGCGAAGTAGGGAAATCCTGCACGCGGCGGGCGCAGGCCATCGACGGTTTCCGGTGGCAGGGGCCTGGGTTCCAGCAGCATGAAAACCGTTCCGTCGCAAATGCGATTTCAATTGAGAAGTGCGTTGCGGGCACGTAGGAGCAAGCGATCGATGGTGCTGAGTCCACGGATCTCCTCGAACCTCGCTCGCATCTGGGCTGGGTCGTCGGTGATGATATTCTCGACCTCGTCGTCTAGCAGGGGAGCAACCCAGGCCGGATCGTTCACAGTCCAGGCGTGTACGGCAATTTTCCGAAGTGCGGCACGTTCCACAAGATCCGCTTTGCAAAGCTCGCTCTTGAGCATCAGAAAATCGACGTCCAGCTTGGTCAGGTCGCCAATGGCATTGGCACCAATCCAGCCGACCTTGAGTTTTGGCTCAAGTTTTCTGGCAATCATCAGGCTGTTATAAGATTGGGAACAGAGCCGGCACTGATCCACCATCCCTGCTTCCTGAATGGCGGCCACGGTAAGTCTGGTCAGTGGTTCCTCATCGTTCTTGCCGTGCGGTTTGAGTTCCACGGTAAGGCCGATCGGCTGACCCCGGCTCGCTTCCAGAAACGCACTGAAAGTCGGGACCCGTTCGCCAGCGAACTCTGGAGCGTGCAGGCTGCCGATATCCAGTTGCTGGATCTGCGCAAGCGGCGTCTTTCCCACTTGTTGGTTACCGCCGCCGATACGTGCCAGGTCGGTGTCATGAAGAACGATGACGGCATCATCCGAGGTACGCTGAACGTCAATCTCGGCCCAGTCGGCATGGTCCAGGATCGCTCGTTTCAGGGCGGCAATGCTGTTTTCGGGGCCGTTGGTTGCACCTGCTCGGTGCGCAGTGATCTGGAGCTTGTCTTCAAGTTTGAGGCCATTGAGGGTCGAGACGCAGGCCAATGTGGTAAACACGAGCAGAGCCAGTAAAGCACCAACAATCAGGCTGGGTGTTGAGAAGCCAAGCCTCGGAATCTGTTCTTCGCGATCCGCGGTCGACTGGTCCAGCGCCGCGCTGCTCTGCCGATAAAATGCCAGCACAAGCCCCGCAAAGCTGACGGTCCCGATAATTGACAGCAAGGCAAGCAAAAGGCCATGAAGCGTGAGTAACGCGGCGGTTGCCGGCACGGCCCTGGCCAGCGAGGAGCCAACCCGATCAAGCACCCAGGCGGAAAGGAGCTTGAGCCCGCCGAGTACGATGGCCGCCAATGCCGACTGAATGGCAGCCCAGGCCACGATTGCGGTTCCCAGTTCACGGAGTTGCCCCGCAGTTCGTTCGCTCGATAAGCTCAGCGCGTGTTTGACAGAGACCCCCGGTTCAAACAACACAATGGGCAGGGCAAACAGCCAGCGCAAAAACAATCGGCCGGCAATGACGAGATAAACCGCCACAATGCAGCCCGCCAAGCCCGCTCCAATCCAGAAGGCGGGCGGCTTCAGGAGAATCAGGCCATTCAGGTCTCGTCCATTCCAGACGGACAGGTAAACAACTCCGATCGCTATCAGGAAGGGGGCAGCCAGAAGCAGGAAAATGATCAGTTGCCAGACCCCAAGCCAGACCAGTCTCGGCGAGCTAGTGGCCGGGCCTGTTAATGCGTGCCACCAGGCCACCCGGTGATCGCCCAGCAATCGCATCAGGCCGGCTAGTTCCATATACAGAATTGCCAGCGCGACCGCGCCTACCACCACCAAAGCCAGCAATCCTGTGGGAGAGAGCAGGAACCAGGCCACTTCAAAGTTCCCAACCGAGGCCCGGCCCCAGTGGTTCAGAAATAGACGCAGTGCGGTTGCAGAGAGGGGCGCCAGAAACACCAGGTTGATGAGCCGGAACGCCAGAGAGAAGGCCGCCACATCTTCCCAGCGACTACGAATTCTTGAAAAGAACCACCCGCTGAGGCCAGGAATCTGTTCGAGCAGGCTCAATGTGAACCTCGGGCAATCTCAAACATAAAGTAGCCTCAACAGGAAAGATGTTCCGCAACAAAACCAAGCGTGAATGAATGGATAGGGTTTTATGCAATCAGGCAGGGCGGGGAATCTGCTGCCGGTTGCTCAATCGCTGCCGCTGATGAAAGTCTATTGCGTGTGGCTGTTGCGGCTTGGGACATTCGCTCAAGACCCAGTGGAAAAACCACTTGGATAACATTGGATCGAGTCCGCATAAGCAAATTCAGCCTCAGCAGGGTTGCGGATCAGCGACCTCGATAAGTTTTCAGGGCTGCAGTTGCGGCGGCAAAATCTGCTGGAATGGGAGCCTCAAGTGCGATGATTTCGCCCGTGTTTGGGTGGGTAAAACGCAGTCGGTGGGCGTGTAAGGCCTGGCGATCAATGAAGACCTGTTCGGCTTCCGGACTATCTGGTAACGCGCCTGTCACGTCTGCAAGGGTTAGCTTTTCTCGCCCTGCGTACATCTTATCGGCCAGAATTGGATGCCCAATGTGCGCGAGGTGAACCCGGATCTGGTGGGTCCGACCAGTTTCCGGTTTGCAGCGTACCAAGGCATAGCCCTTGTACCTTTCCAGCACCTCATAAAACGTGACCGCCGTTTTACCGCCGTCTTCGACCGCGCGTACTGCCATCTTCTCTCTATAGGTTGGATGATGGCCAATCGCCCGCTCAATATAATCTTGATCCCGGCTCGGCTCTCCATAGACCAGGGCCAGATACTGCTTCTGAACGGTCCGGCTTTCAAACTGGAAAGCCAGATGCTTATGCGCCTGGTCGTCCTTGGCCACAATCACCAACCCGGTGGTGTCTTTATCCAGTCGATGGACAACCCCAGGCCGTTCCTCTCCACCCACGCTGGAGAGTTTATCGAAGTGAAATTGGAGGGCGTTGACCAGGGTCCCAGACCAGTTCCCCTTGGCAGGGTGAACAATCATCCCCCGCGGCTTGTCCACCACCACAAAGGTGCTGTCTTCATAAAGCACCGAGATCGGAATATCCTCGGGCGTTGGGCTACCATCGCCAAGGTCAGGGAGCCAGATCCGGATCCGGTCTCCCTGTTGAACCTTGTAAGAAGCTCTGACGACTTTGTCGTTGACCAAAACGGCATCGGCGTCGATGAGCTTCTGGATAATACTTCGAGAAAAGTCTGTGAAACGGCTCGCCAGATACGCGTCCAAGCGTTTGCCGGCAATCCGACCCTTGACTTCAAATTCCTGAGGCGTTTCAGAAAGGCCAGGAGGCATGGCTTAGTTTCAGGCAACCATTCGGAGCCCCAGTCTTCAAAAGACTCAGGGGGCTGCGGTTGTGGGTTCGGCCGGAGCAGGAACAGTAACTGGGGCAGCCTGGTCAGGCTGAACCGCAGGGATAACTGGGGCGGCGGCCGGTTCTACAATTGCCGCACCTTCTGGCTGCCCATCAACCTTGGGGGTTGCGGGTTCAGGAGCGGTCCCGGTTGCTCCCGCAGGAGCAGTAGGAGCCAGCAAGTTGGCGGGCAGTTCACCCGTTGACCGTACCGGGGTTGACCCTGAAGGGCCATCGGTCAGGCCGGTGGGCAGGCTCTTCAGAACGTCTTCCATGGTCCGCCCGCCTGAGGCGCCAAACGGCATCATTCCGCCTGGCATGCCACCGGGAGAACCACTAAAGGTGGAGAAGTCTTTAGCGTAGAGGTCTGTATAGAATGCGATAACTTCTGGATCTTCAAGATCTTTCGCCCGCTGTTCGGCAGCTTTTGCCTCTGGCGTGTTGGGGAACTTGGAGACGACCAGGTTGTACGTTTCGATCGCCTCTTTCAGATCCCCACGAGATTCCTGGGCACGGGCTTTGCCGAGCGTGGCATCCAGTGCTTCTGGAGAACCGGCGGTTGCAGCTTTCAGCACCCGGTCATAAAGCTCGATCGCCTGCTGGAGCATTGGTCGCCCCGTCTCTTTACGATTGGGGAGATCCCTCATCCCCTGAGCATGAAGTTCAGCCGCGGCTCGCAGCAAGGCCCAGGGGGTTGCCGCTGTATTCGAGTGATCATCTGCAATTTTCAGCAGCGGCCGCACGGAGGCTGGCATCCCCTCGTACCGGGGGTCATCTGAGGGGACGTTCACCACGGAGGGGACAATGAGTTCATCCCATGCCTCAGAACCGGCAGGGGGCTTGGTGAGAACGGAATTGATTCCCCAAACCAAGGCAATTCCAAGGGCCGTCAATCCAATGAGACTGGCCCAGAAGCTTGCACCTTGTTCGAGACCCTTCCGAAGCCAGCCAGCCAGCAGAGTTTCGTCGGCGTGCTCGTTGTGGATATGGATTGGTTCGGCAGCCTCACTGGTCAGGTGATGTGGCTGCTCTTTCTCGTTCTTCATCGCACGGCTCGAAAGTGGGTTCTCGGAACGGGCCACAATCCTCGCGGCCTGTAGAACCACAAATTTTAATGCCCTGGAGACGATCAGGTCAAGCGGACTGCGGCAAACAAACAGGGCAGATCTTGCCTTCTTAGCCCGGAATTTGTGAAAAAAGCAGCTTTTCGGCAGTCCGGCCCAGGATCCAGTCTCGATCGTCGTTGTTCAGGAAGTCCAGGTGGTTCCGTACCAGGGCAATGCTTTCTTCGTATTTGTGGTCTACCACCTGAAATGGGCAATCGCTTTCCCACATTAGCCGGCGAGATCCAAACGCCTGAAGGACGCGGCGGATCAGGGGTGCCAGATCGGTGTACGGCGGTTTCTTTTTGCCGAGAGCGTAAAACGCCCCAACCTTCACATAAACCCTGGGGTGCTGCGCAAGGTTGCAAAGCGCCAGAACGTCTGCATCCACAATGTTTCCATCGACCCCAATCCGAGCCAGGTGATCAATGATCACGGGCGTGTTGGGGAAAGCGCTGCACATGCGATCGACCTCTGGAATTCCGTCAGGGCCAATCAGGCAGCTCAGAACCTGCTGGCTTTTGGCCGTCTCGGCAAACATGGCGCGGTAGCCCTGGGGTTCAAGCCAGTGTGCAGGCGGTTGCTTGCTGTACTGCGGTTGGATGCGGAAGGCCCGCACCCCGCGAGGTGCCAAGGCCCGCATTGCGCTAGCGGGGTCGTCACTTAACGGGTCAATAATGGCCGTACCCACAAACCGGTCTGGGTACAGCGCAATCATGTCTAGCATGTACGAGTTATCAAACTCGTAGTAACTCATCTGGATCAGGTTGACTCGTCCCACGTTGCTCGGTCGGCAAATGGCAAGCAGTTCCTCGGCGGTAAATGACTTCGGATTCATGTCACCAACGGCAAACCCTTTGGCCAGTGGGTAATGGTGAATGTCCGGCGTCCAGATATGGCTATGGGCATCAATGTACGGTTCAAGCGGCATCGGTGGGTTTCCTGGGATTGGGTGTTTACTTGGGAGATTCGGGGCTAGGTGTTGCTGGGCGTCCGTCTGTTGCGGATCTGATTCTGGGTGCAGGCCTGAGCCTGGCAGATTTCTTGGCTGCGCCCGCGGTCGATTCCGCCTCAGGAGCTGTTGAGGATTCCGCAGCAACACCTTGTGGAGAGCCGCCCGCGCCTGGCATTAATCGGCTAGGGTCAAACGGTGGTCCAAGCAGTTTATCGAAGATCTTCCGCTGTCCAGGAGCCAAAGCCTTCAGGATTTGCTCAACGGTTTGATCTTGGAGCTTGTCGGCCCCGTCACGCATGGTCTGGAACCGAGACTCGGCCTTCTGGATCCGTTCGCCCCGGGCCTTCTGCTTTTCGGCCTCAGCCGCGGCCTCTTGCCGCTTCTGTTCTTCCTCTGGATCATCAAGTGCCGCGGGGTCGGCAGGTTTGGCTGCTTTTGCAGGCTTCTTGGTTTCTTTTTCCTTGCCTGGCTGGTCTTTGCCTGTGGCTGGGGCCGAATCACGACGCATGGCCTGACGCATACCCATGGCCTGCTGGACCCAGAAGCCCATCTGTCGAGTGCGTGACTCCGTGATGATGGCTTCAATCTGCTGAGCCTGCTCGTCGGTCAGTTGCAGTTGTTCCGCAATTTCAGGACGCGCGATGGCCGTAACGCCTTCCATTTGAAGCAAGATCTGTTCGAGTCTGGTTTGCTGAACGCGGGTCAGAATCTGGGCAAGTCCAGCATCATTCTGGCGGGTCAGGTCTTTCACCGACCCCATCAAACGCATCACCGCGCCCAGATCCATGCGCTGGACCGCGGCTTCGCCCTGTTCGCGCAGCTCCTGGCCAGATTCTTCGAACTGGGTGCGCATTTGCTTGGACCAGTCACGGAGTTTCTGTTTCTGGTCGTCCGTAAGCTTGAGTTCTTCCTGCACGGCCGGCATCATGACCAGCATTGAGCGCCCGAAGCCCCACTGTCCGGCTGCGCCACCAATTCCGCCCCAGCCGCCGTACCGGGTGAACCGGCTGGCGTCACCAAACGGGTTGAACTGTGGCCGCCGCGGGGCCTTGGTGCCTGGCTTGGACTCTGCCACTGCGCTCTGCTGGTTTTGGCCTGTGTCGTTCTGAGCAATTGAGATCGCGGCCGCATTCAGCAGCAGGCTTGTCAGGCTCAGTCTTGCAATGAGTGATGCGTGTTGCATGGAGAGCCTCTGAGGGGTTACCAACGGCAGGACTAAGTTCTAGCCACGATCTTCGAGCCACGATCTCGGAACATGCCCAGGGCCTATCATCGTGCACAGTCCGACTCAGTGCCAGACGTTGCTTAACTGCTCAACTGGTACCACGCCAAGCGGGAACTGTTGACTGAAGGCATGGTCCTGAATACCCGATAGCTGGCGTAACGCCAGGTGAAGATGTTCAGGGCGAACACGAATTCCCGTTTCCCGGTCCAAGTTCAGCGTTTGCGGATTGACGGGGATCAGGTTCTGTTGCGCATCGGTTGCTCCCAGAACGCAATTGCCTGTGATCCCCTTGCCAAGAAACATGATCGAACCAATCGACCAGTGGTCCTTGCCGTTACCATTGTTGTAGTTTGGCGTGCGCCCCATCTCGCTCTGGATGATCACCACCAGTTGGTCTCGGATCTGTAGTTCCTCGGCCTTCTTCAACAGGTAGTCAATGCCCGAGAGGAATTCGGGGATCAGGTTCATCTGGTCCGTATCATTGTTGTTATGGCTATCAAACTGTCCAATCGAGAGGTTTGCGGAAACGCAGACGCCGGCCTTGAAAGCCGCCAGCGCAATATCCGCCTGCTGGGCGAGCCGCTCCTTGGCCGATTCTTTGGGAATAAACGGGACCACCCGTTTGAGCGCTTTGGAATTCAGCTGCGCGGCGTAGAGCATACTTTGGCTACGTTCCACACGCGGTAAGCGAACTTCGGAAACCCGCGATTCAAATTGCTCTTCAAGTGCCTTCTCAATCCGATCGGATACAAAGGGATCATGGTACGGGTGCTGGTCGATCCCTTCGACCGAATCTGCCCTGGCCAGCAGATTCAAGGACTGAAGGTAAGGCACGCGAGACATGGGGACCAGGTTCCCTGTGGCCGAGTAATTGCCGAACGTGAGAAAAGCCAAGGGAGCGCTGGCGCCACGGCAAGCAGCAACCAGAGCCGGAAATGTGGGATAGGCAAGGCTGTCCAGCTTGCCGGTGGCCATGTAGCGGGCGCAGGGCGTGTGATTGTTAACCGAGAGATCCAGGCCGTTGAACACGCGCAGTTCCTGGCCATAAGTTCGGAAGAAGTCCTCGTTACTCATCCCCTTCTGAACTTGCTTGGCCGTAGGCGCGAAACGATGCTGCCCCTCCGTCTGGATGTCCCCTTCTTGATAGAGGCGATTGATTCCATCCACGCCCTTGGGGTCCATCAGGTAGGTGGTATCCCAACCCCCAGAGGCGTTGAACACCACGTAGTATGGTCCTGGATATCCCTCGGCATGCGAGGTCGATTCCTGGCTTCGTACCAGCGAACTCCAGCCAAGCGGGACGGCGAATCCCAGGCCGGCGTTTCGACAGTGTTTCAGAAAATTGCGTCGTAACATGAAGCCCACTTATTCGTAAAGGAAATCCTGTTGACGCAACAAATACGTGACCACCGCGCGCCAGGCTCGCAGGGTGTAGTGGGGGTCATCGGCCCGGAATTCTTCTCGCCCACCGCAGAAATAGGTTTCCTTGGGCTCAAAGTTACCTCTCGACTTTGCTTCACCAACAATTCCGGTGAATAGCAGGAACGATCGCTCCACTTCAGGGTCGGTAGCCGTACACTCTGAACCAAGCAACCGCTGGTGCATGTCAACCAGTGCCTTGCGAATCAGCAGGTCGCTCATTCCATCGCCAGGAACAACCGTAGGTTCAATTCCAGGGAACAGCGTGCGCTGATTGGCTGGTAGCCTGAAGTCTTTGGCCACATGAAGGCATGCCATGTCGTTGGCCATGATCCGCTGAATCGCCCCCATCGCCCCACTGGGGTCGGCATTCCGTTCGGTCACGGTCTGGGAGTCAATTCCACCGTAAAGGATGCGAAGTTCGTCGTTGAGCCGGCCCCACGGTTTCCCAAAGATCGCCTGGAGCTTTCTCTCTAGTTGCTCGGGAGCCAGCAGCCGCACAATTCCCAGGTCGTCCAGTTCGGCCCGACGCTGGGGACCCACCGTGGCCGCAAGATGGCCATCGGCACGGTAGAAATCGGTCTGCGCCAGAGCCTTGAAGACCATTTTGAGGTTGAAGCCGGCATCCTTGAACTGGCTCGCAACCCCTTCGATCATCCGGCGCTGGGCCCAATACGCTTTGCGCCTGGCTGGAAACGTAGGGCTATCAATATCGTCAGGCGCTTGCAGGACTTTGCGGCCCATCATCAGAGAATAAACATGTTCGACCATCGCAATCGGGAACCGTGGATCTCTGGCCACGCGTTCGCCAAGCCACTGGGGTGCACGCCATCGTTCTAATGCTGGCATGGCTTCGCCTTCAAAGCCCGCGCCAAACATGTCGGTATACCAGCCCTCTTTTCGGGGGCCCAGGTTGCCTTCAAAATTGAAATCCTGAAAGATCCCGGCCACCGGATCAATGGTCTTGTGGCAGACCACACAATCCTGGGCCTCCATCGTGGGCACCTTGAACTTGGCCGCCACCGCAGAGGCGTCGGAAGTTCGGGGTGCCAGTTGCATGATGTCAATGCCCAGGAAGTGCTGATAGAACATCCTGGCTCGTAACCGGTTCCGGTTCGTCTCGGTCGAGGGGTACCTGTGAAGGTAGTGGAACATGCTCAAGAAACCGGCATGGGGGTAAAGCCCGGTTGCAGACTCCTGAGTTTTCCCCTCTCGGCTTTTCAGCGCGTTCAACTTGGCAGGAATATATTCCTGGGGGTCGTCCACATTCTGGAACTGCCCCTTCAGCTCCTCAAAGATTCCATACCCACGGGCGCTATAGGGCGAAACCATGATGTAATCGGCCGTGGCCAGTTCTGTGAACGGGCGCTCGTTTCGCACAATGTAAGCGATTAACTCCAGCGGCTCACGTAACAGTGATTGACGGTAAACATCGGCCAACGCCCACCGCGCCTTCTGGCGATCGGCCTCCGGAACATGGTTCAGATCGTGCTTTTCTGTCCATTGTCTTGTGGTTTCAAAGTGGTCATAAGACAAGATTGTTTCCGCGTTATCCTCTATCCCAAGCGTCAAGAAAATGTCATTGAAACCCTCTTTCAGACGCGTGTAAAACGCCTCTTCTTTCATCATCTGGTCCAGAATTCCATCCAGCGCGTCCGGGCCACGCGCTTTCAAAGCCGCCAGTTCCTCGCCAGAGGGAAGTCGCCCGCAAAGCGAGAGCGAAAGTCGCCGTACCAGCCGACCAGGCGAAATCATCGCCACACCATCAAAGAACGGCGCTTCCGAGAGGTCGGTTACCGGCTCAGCCACCGGTTCCACGGCCAACCCGTTGGTGTGCTTCACGTATCGCTCCAGGATCCGGTAGCCAGTTGAGTCTGGCTTCAGAACCTGGCCGCCTCCATGTTCCAGGCCGCCCGTCACTTTGAGCAACAGCCGGAACTGATCCCCTTCCTTGGCGCTTGCCACCCGACGGAACGCCTCGCGGTTCCGGTCCATCCAGGATGAGTCCAAGCCCCGCGGATCTGCTGGGTTCATCAGTAGCAATCCGCTCTCAGACGCGTCTCCGCTGGCGGTGTGGCAGCGGATACAGGTTCGTTCTCCCACCTTGGCCCAAACCTGCTCTTCAAAATACTGGTTGGTGAAAGCGCAGGCCGGAACCGCTTGTCGTGCTTCGCCTTCAAGATCGCCAGCCCACGTGTGATCCGATCCCACCGTTAGCCCGATCCAAAACGCCGCCAATACCAGGGATCGGATCGCGGGCGGAACACGATGCAACATGCAATTTTCACCCATGCTCTGGACTTCGGTGGTCAAGCTGTGGATCGGTTCAACACGCCGTTGCCATCTGTAGCCGTACAGGTCAGGAGACTGAGCAAACCAAGAGCGTTCTATCAACGTGAATGGCGTGGGACAGCGGCGAATTCCAGAACCGGCCGGTTGAGCCTGGGATTGCGCAATCAGCCGATCGCTTCCTGGATCACCTCGCCGGTGGGGGTCAGGGTCATTGGTCGCCCCTGCCGGTCATGAATCTCGGTCTTGGGATCAATGCCCAATAGGTGATAGGTCGTGGCCAGAATGTCCTTGGGCGAAATCGGCCGCTCAATCGGGTCAGACGCAATTTTATCAGACCGGCCAATCACATTCCCCCGGCTCACGCCACCGCCGGCCATGACTACCGAATAGCAGCGTGACCAGTGATCTCGACCGCCCCCCTGTCCAGGCGTGATCTTGGGCGTTCGCCCATGCTCACTCAGCACAAGGACCAGGGTCTCGTCCAGCAAGCCCCTTCGATCCAGGTCGATCAACAACCCAGACAGCGTCCGGTCTAGCCCGGGCAGCAGTTCGTTCCGCATCCGGTCGTAATGGTCCCAGTGCGTATCCCAGCCGGTACCGGCCAGGCCATATTCATCCCAGAACACCGAGATGAAACGGCCGCCCGCCTCCACCAATCGCCTTGCCGTCAGGCAGGCCTGGCCCAGCAGAGACATTCCATAAAGGTCGCGTGTGGAATCGGCCTCGGTGCCCAGGTTGAAGGCGTGCCGAAGTCGATCGGAATGCATCAGGCTGTAGGCCAGGGCACGATGGCGGTCTGCCGAAGATTTCTCCAGAAAGCTCTCGCCCTGCCGACGGACGTCCTCGAACTGACCGAGCAGATCACGACGGCGATCGAGTCGATCGAGGGTCAGGCCAGGGGCCGGTTCACTCACGGCAGAGAGCTGGAATCGGCTCTCTGGGGTAATCCCACGATAGGGCTCCACGTCATCCCAGACCTGTTGAGCCAGGGTTTTGTGGGCCTTGATCGTCCCTTTGCCAACAAACTCCGTGGCGACCGGATCATAAGAAGCACCCAGGAACCCGCCGTACGGGCCGGCGCGGGGGATCTCGCCCACGCGCTGGCTACTGAAGTTCCAGGGCAACATCAGGTTCCGAGGGACTTCAGGAATGGCGTGGGGCTGGGCCCGCTCATCTACCAGATCCACCACCGAGCCCACAAAAGGCCAGTGGCGAGAATCTCGGGGAGCCAGTTCCATGGCCAGTTCCATTTGCGGTATGCCGGTGGTGGCAAACGCAACGCCGTGGATGGGGTACTGGTGCGTAACCGAACGAAGTACGGTCACCCGATCCATCAGTCCTGCCATGCGGGGCAGGCCTTCACAGACATTCAGGCCAGGAACCACGGACGGGATGGTCCCAAACTCACCACGGATATCGGTGGGAGCGTCTGGCTTGGGATCGAACGTCTCGATTTGGCTGGGTGCGCCGTAGAGATAGATCAGGATGCAAGATTTGGCACGACCGTAGCCGGCCGTGGGCAGGGCCGATGTCACTGGCGAAGCGAACGTGGGGTTCCACTCCGCCAGATTCAGGCCAAAAAGCCCCAGCGAGCCGGCGTGAAGTAGATCACGCCGCGTAATGCCATCGCACAACCGCTTGGGGCCGCCGAGAATCCGCAGCATGGTTGAGTCCGCGAACAGGCGTCTGAAAATGGACCGGGCAGTTTCTTCAGGTTACGCTGCGTTCGACCGATGTTCAACATTGATCGGAGAATTTACCCCGGTCAAGGGTTGCCATAAGATTTCAAAACCTGGCCAGGCTCCGGGTCTTGAGACCTGCCTGATCCAGGTTCTGTGTCTTTTGCTTAGCGGATCTTGGCTTTGAAGGTGACGGAGCCTTCGTCGCCGGGTTTGAGTGCACCTGGCAGGTCCCATCGAAGTTCCGTGGAGCCGGCCTGGTTGGGTTCGGAAGTGAAGACCGTTCCCTTGGGGCCTTGGGCCGATTGGGGCACATATTCCAGGCGGGGCAGCAAGCTGTCCACAATTGAGACTGCACGAATGGGCACATTTCCCATGTTCCGGAACCGAATGGTGTAATTGACGTAGTCGCCAGGCTCTGCCTCGGTGGCGTCAACCTGCTTCAAGACCGCCATGCCGGGCTTGTTTGGCGGCTCTTCAACTCCCACGGTTTCCTGGGGTTTCCAGCTCATCACTTTCTCGTTCGCACCGGTGATGATGCCATGAACCACGGCGCTCTCGGCGGTTTTGATGGCAACCAGCCGTGTGGGCGTGGCAATCCCTTGAGCTTTGACCCGCTCCCTCTGGATCTCGGTTCCCTGAACCTTCAGGTTGCCGTGCACCCGTTCCAAAGTATCCACGCCAGACAGCACTCGAAGCTCGTCATAAACCCCTGCGTGCACCTTGTCTGCCATTTCCGAGGCTCGACTTCGGAGCCGATAGGCTTCGGGGTTCTGGTTCAGGATCATTTTCTTGGGACCCTGACGCGCGGCCTGAAGCTGTTGTTTCTGGTGCAATTCGTTGGCGGCCAGAATGTCCACGGAGAGGACAGCATTGGTGCCAAATGGCCGCCTGACGGCCCCGAACCGTGGTGCGTAGATGCAAACCATGTTCGTGGGCAAGACCCGGGGCTTGGCTTCGGCCTGGAACCGGATGACAGCATCTCTGGGGTCAATGCCGCGCAGGTTGCCGTTGCCGGCCGTGGCGGCGGTGGCCTTTTGATCTCCACCATCGCACAGAAACTCGTCTCTGGGTAACCAGGAACGGCCGGGTGGCGGCGGCGT
Organism: uncultured Planctomycetales bacterium; assembly: GCA_903926465.1. Taxonomy (GTDB): domain Bacteria; phylum Planctomycetota; class Planctomycetia; order Isosphaerales; family Isosphaeraceae; genus CAIYJE01. The sequence goes on along the minus strand of CAIYJE010000109.1, from coordinate 10,507 downwards.
GCCAGTAACCGGGCCGCAGGCAACCGGGCAGGTATTGCCCCCAGAGGCCACAAACGGGCAGGGGACCGGTGCAATGGGATAAATAGCCGAGCCATCAAGATCCTCGGCCGTGGGAGCCCGGTTCCCGATCTGTACAATGGCCATCGGTCGACCCAAGGCTTGGGCAACCTTCATGGCATCTTCAGACGGACTCAGGGTCACAACCGGAATTTCATCTTTGGGCATGTGCAGCGGTAGCGCCTGCTCTGGGTCTTCGAGATAAACGATCTCGGTAACCAGCCGGCCGTTCCGCAGCACGTTGTCGATATCTTCTTCAGTCAACTGAATGCGGATGGGGTATCGAGCTGGGTCAATGCCCGGGGGACGGTGGAGGTGCCCCACCAGTTGCACCACGGGAAAGAGTTCCCCGTCGGGGCGATTAGGGAGGTTGGAGAGCCGCAAGTAGTAACTTGTGCCCACCCGCATCCCGAACGTGGCAAGCCCCTTGCCGTCGCCAATAGAGACCGGCGAGGTCTCTGGACCGATCACGGAAACCACCACTCCCTCTGGCCCTTGAATCCGGACCACCTGAATTTCAGGCGGGAGCGCTTCCGCGGCCATGGTTTCGAGACCGAGCACCTGCCCCGGTTCCAGGCCGCCAGTGGCTGGCCCAATCACGGCGATGCCCGCCGGAGCACTGTTACCCAGCGCGGCCTCGCCCGGAATCGTGCCGGGTAACCCGGAGATTTGAGCTGGCGCTGGTTCCAGCGTTGGGGTGGGGGTTAGTGGGACCACTTCCTGTGCCAGGCCCAGGCATGAATGAGCCAGGCCCAGGGCCAGGCCCATCACCCACTGAACCTTGCAGCTTGCTGCTTGACTGCGGCACATAGACATTCTCCTACGAACCTCACCCCGGACTCCTGGCGAAACCAAAAACCAATCCTGACACTCGACCCGACCTGATTCAGCAAAAACGGTTTTGAACGCGGACAAGCGGCATATAAACAAGGATCTTGGAGCAGTTGAGCTGGATAGAGAGATTTGCAATGCGATGAACTTGCAGACAAATACGAAGAAGTTTGAAGAGCTTGCTTGAAACACCCGGTACGGGCGTGAGACCGGCAATTCGTACCTGGGAGCAATGGGTAACTTGCCGAGAGGGGGAACCATGACCCAGAAAAAGAGACATCCCGGCAGGCCTTTTCAGACCTGCCGGGAGGCTTTCGATCACTCAGAAGTCAGGCACGCCGGGGGCAGGGGCCACCGGTGCGTCGTTTGCGGGCTCGCTGCCAAGATCGGCACCGGCTGGCTCGGCTGGGGCTGGAGCTAGCACTCCAGTGGGCACAGCGGCCGAGGCGGGAGCGCCATCACCGGGTGGAACCGGAGCTGGTGGCACAACCTGGCCACCCGTGGGGAAGGTTCCCAGAGGTGCGGCAGATGGGTTCACCGGAGCACCGGGTGGAAGATCCACGGAGGTGTTCGGAAGAATCGAACCGGTGGGGGAGAAGATTGGGGTGATTGGAGGTCCCGAGGGGAGCCCATCACCGAAACCCGAACCCAGCACAGGGCCGCCCAGGGTACCGCCCACGCCAACGCCTGAGGTTGGCATTTCCAGGTCGATGCCGCCGAGGCGAACGATGAGCAGGATAGTACCCCGCCGGTCGGCCTCAAGGATTGGGTCAACGCCGGGCTCCAGTCGAGTGGAGACCAGGGTTTCAACCCCGGCTACGGCCAGTTCCTGGTACTTGGGATCTGGAAGATAAATCACTTTCGTGACAAAGTTTCCAGCCTGGACCTGGTCAAAGTCTTCCTCGGTGAACTGCACCGGGATGGGGTTATGCGTCAGATACGCATCGGTGGCAGGGGTTGAAGGTGCCACCTCGATTGTCGGGTAAAGCGACAATCCGGGACGGTTCGGGATATTGGTGACCTTGAGGCGATAGATATAACCCTGAGTGAAGTTATATCGCGCCGGGACAATGAGTTGGGCGGGCAGGTAGACCCGATCACCACTATCAGAGGCTGTTTGCCAGCCCACCTGCATTCCAGGCGGATCGACAAAGAAGATCTGGCTCCGCACATTCGGGAACCGGCGACCAGCATTGGCCCCGGCCACATCACCTGCGACGCCCGGCCCACCAGGTCCGCCTGGTCCACCCATATTGGCCATGTTGACCGGTCCACTTGGTGGTGGTGGTCCATGCATGACGGCATGAGGGCGGAACAGTCGTTTCATGCCGACGTGGGGCTTACCCAGTTCGTCGGAAGACGTGGCGGTCGCCGCCGCCAACAGCAGCACACCGATCGCATTCATAGAGTGCCTCCTGCGACAGCTCATCGACCCGCGTTGAACCCCACGTCCAGAGCGATGGAGCGTTGGGACTGGCGGGAGGCTGCTGCCTCCAGCTTCCGACCCCTTGGTGAGGAATCACCAACGAGGCCACCGGGCCAGACTGATGCGGTGAAACCCAGTCAAACCGGCATCCATTCCGGTTCATTGAGTCTCACCGGAGCCGCTCACGTGGTCGGGCACACGTCTGCCCGGCCTTGCGGCTCTTCTTACGTACCGATAAGATCGGGTATACGCTGAGGAGCCTTGAGGAAATACGGTATAACCCGACCATGCCGAACAAACGATTCATTCTGTCGACCCTGGCTATACTCGGAGTTCCTCTTTGGCTGATGGCCCAGGAACCCGCCGGCCGACCTACATCGCTGACCGGAACCCCGGCCACTTCAACGGAACTGCCAGGGGCCGCAGCCGCGGATCAGGTGCTTCAGGCCGCCATCACCAAATTGAGAGATCGGCCAACTGCCGTTGCCGACATCAGTCTGCAGGCCGACATGTTGAACGAGAAGTTCCGTGTTGTGGGGCAGTACCTTAAAGCGACAGATTACCGGGTGCTGCTTCGACTGACCGTAGAAGGGCTGGCGGATGCCCAGGCAACCACCCAGCAAATCTGTGATGGAACCACCATCTATAACCTGTCGATTGCCTACGATGAGCAGCGGATCTCGTCGATACGGCTGGCCCCGCTTCTGAAGGCGCTGGAAAATCCAGATGCCGATGCAGATTTTAAAGAGGCGGTGCTCACGCAGTTTGGCTTCAGTGGTCCTGAGGCTTTGCTTCAGGGACTCAGGAAAGCCGCCGAGTTTGACCTGGGCATGAAGGAAGATGATTACGAAGGTCGGCCGGTCTATATCCTTCGGGGTCAATGGAAGGATCGGGAATCTTTGGGGCTGCCGGCAGGCGGCCCGAATGCCCAGGGGGCGGCGCGGATTGGATTCCTGCCTCCCTATGTGCCTAGCCAGGTTGCGCTTTGGGTGGGTCGTGATAACGGCTGGCCTTACAAGCTGGTGATGGAAGGCAAGGTCCCTTCCGTGTTGAAGGAAGAGCCCATCCTTGACCCCACCGGTCGTCCGATCGCCAAGAAGCCGACCGCGGTTCGAGAACGTCCCTCGCGGCTGACCCTGACGTACAACCTGATCGACCGCGAGGTCTCGCCCGACGAATTCCAGTTCCGGGTACCCGAGAATGCTCGCATTGATGATCTCACCGACCGGGTTTCGGTTGCGATTGATGCCCAGATTTCCGAACTCTCGGCCAGGCGTCGGAGCCAGGGGGATGGCGGTCAAAATGACCAGATTGATCCGCTGAATGCACCCCGGCCAGACGGTGCGCCTGCTCCTTCACCAGGCGCGGCTCCTGCCCAGGCAACCCCCAAGGCCTCGGTTCCATCGGAGAAGTAAAGCCTTAGCGGTACCCCAATCTTTTCATATGCCGAAGATCGAGGCCGTTTTTCACGGTTTCGGTCTTCGGTTTGTTTTTGCTGCACCCAGGCAGCAAATGGGCGGCGCTCCATTATTGCCCCTGCTCATGGTTTTGATGAGGAATCAGGAATGCCGACAGAAGCCGACCCCATCTGCATTTACGACATTGGGGCACAAACCGAAGGCGCACCGCGATGGAACGACCTGGCGCACCACGAACTCGTGAAAATGGTTGAGTTCGAACCTGAGAATCCCAAGACCGGACAGTTGCCGTATTACCTGGGCGATGGGCAGGAGCACGTCTTTCATTCTACCAGGTATTTTGGGTGTTCGTCTTTGCTTGAGCCGGATCCGGAAGTGATCAACCTGTTTACTGGGATTCATTGTGGAAGCCCGGGCGGAAACTTCACGGTAATGGATCGGAAAACCGTATCAACGACCCGGTTGAACGATATTCCTGATTTACCCGTACCGGATCTTGTGAAGATTGATACGCAGGGGGCCGAGTTACTGATTCTTGAGCATGCGATGAACTATGTGGGCCAGGCCTTGGTAGTTGAGGTAGAGGTTGAGTTCGTCAAACTTTACAAGTCTCAACCGCTGTTTTCCGAGATCGATCAATTCCTGCGTGGACATGGCTTTGAATTGCATCGCCTGGCCGAGATTGCCGGGCGCTGCTTCACACCGTTTCAGATGACCGCCAGTCCGTTCAGGGGGGTCAGTCAATTCGTTTTTGCGGATGCCATTTATGTCAGAAATCTGACAACACCGCAGGCGCTGAAGGACCAAGAATTGGTCAAGCTCGCGAAGATTTGTCATTATTGTTACGGCAGTTATGACTTATGTGCTCATCTGTACGCGGAATACGATCGCCGTCATTCCTCAGACTGGCGCAACCAGTATCGCCAATCTCTATCACCCGTGGCGGATCGGTTCCTGACCGCCCGAGATCATTGACAATCAGGTTCGAAGTAACCGCGGGATGAATCTCTTCTCTTTCCACTCAGCCCAACGCGTTAGCCCAGGCGACGAGCTTGGCGATCCCCTCGGGGTTATTTGCAAAGCGAGCTGCTGGTCGGTTTGTATTCGCGACTGCGGTGTCGAGGAAGTCTTTACTGAGGTCGACACCGATGATGATTTCGGGCATGGAGAGAAGATCCCTTGAGAGGCGTAAGAGAGGCTGAGGGTGAAAGAACCGCGGCGCCACCTTTTCCAGCTGATCAATGCGGGGTGTATCCCCAAGTTTCTATTCGAACTAAGGTGAGGCCACTTTGAAGAGGACCCAACTAACGCACGGATTCAAAAGATCCCAGCGAGGAACGGTCTCATCTTCAAAGGGTTCTGGGCTCCACTCTCTAATCTTTATTTATAGCGGTTAATATTTGTGTTGCACACAGAGTGAGCGACTTTCCTGGTGTTCCTTTTCCGAGTGTAGGACAGCCGCCCTCGGCTGTCTCTGGATTCTTGGGCCGTTACGAAGATGACAGCCGAGGGCGGCTGTCCTACATCGAACGAAGATCAAGACACTGAGGCGTGACACTAAGCAAATCCTTTCGTGTGCAAGCCAATCGTGAACCGCTATAAGCTAGAAGACTGGACAGTGGAATATAACAGCGAGGGATTCTATTTCTGATACGAGCCCAGAGTGTGAGCTTGAAGTTGCGCTTCGTGGGGGTTTGCTGGGCAAGAGGCCCGCTATATGAGCCCGACGCGTGAGTGAGGGATTCTTCATCTGATACGAGCTCGAAGCGTGAGCGAGTGGATCTCTTCTCCAAATATGCGCCCTTGCCGAACGTTTGGTCGGCATACCGGGGTGGAGAACGCGTGCGTTGTTACGCTCGTGATCGGTGCTCATCATCCCGGCCCGGTCGCCCTCATCCGGCTTTCGGCCACCTTCTCCCGCAGTGCGGGAGAAGCGGTTTCTGCGTCCGCGCCTCACGTGAGCTCGGCTTCTACCAGGCACTCGGTTCCAGGTACTGGTCCAGGATTGCATGTGTGTCTAGCCTCTTTCAGAGCCCACGCTCACGTGTCGGACTCAGATTTCAGGCTGATTACCCAGCAAAATCCCACGACCCGCAAGTTCCATAGAGCGTCAGCTAGGGAATGCCGAACGGATTAGATGGAAACGAAACAACCCCCTGTATAGCAGGGGGTTGTTTGCGATCAGTCAGCGGAGGAGGTGGGATTCGAACCCACGGAACCGGAGACCGGTTCACCGGTTTTCGAGACCGGCCCTTTCGGCCACTCAGGCACCCCTCCGTGTGGGGCGTGTCGCTGGGTCGCGACGATCTTCAAAAAAGCGTGTCAGCAAATCAGAGCACTCGTCGGCCAGTACGCCACCAATCAGTTCAGCTCGGTGGTTCAGCCTCGGATCCGAAGCAATCCGGTAAAGACTCTGACAAGCTCCTGCCTTACGGTCAACTGCACCGTAGATCACCCGAGAAACCCGGGCCTGAACAATGGCCCCAGCGCACATGACGCAGGGTTCCAAGGTCACATAAAGATCACAGCCGTCAAGCCGCCAGCGTCCCAGAGATTGGCCTGCCAGCGTCAAGGCAAGCCGCTCGGCATGTGCGGTAGGATCATTCAGAGTCTCTCGCAAATTGAACGCTTGTGCGATCAATTGACCCTGATAAACAACCACCGCCCCCACCGGAACTTCACCCTGAGCCGCAGCCTGACTTGCTAAATCAATCGCCCGTCGCATCGCATCGAGATCGAGCGTAGACAGAGATCGTGTCACAAATCAAGACAGCCGCAATCAGTTCCAAACTCTCCAGGATTGAGCAAGAGATCTATCATTCTCACAGACCCCTTGAATGTCAAGCCGTGGATTCAAAGCCAACCACGGCTGGAGGTCCGATTATTCACCCTCGGTGCCTGTTCTTGCTCATTTCTGCCGGTCAACCTGTGTTGATGTATCCGAAGAGCGTACGTCTCCCGGATTCCCCTGGGTGATACGCAGAATTGGCCAAGTGCGGCGGCTCAGCCTCGATCCGATTCCTGAAAGTCTTCAAGTTTTCGGTAGAGGGATGAAAGTCCCAGGCAGAGGCGGCGAGCCGCCTCACGTTTGTCGCCACCACAGCGAGCTAGAACGCGGCGGATATGGGCTCGTTCTGCATGCGCCAGGAATGCCCTGAGATCATCGCCGGTCTCGCCGGGATCGGTCTCGGTGAGCCAGTCGGTTGGGAAGTCGTCTGGGGTCAAAAGTGGCCCGTCGGTCAGAATCACGGCCCGTTCCAAGGCATTGTCCAGCTCACGAACGTTCCCCTTCCAAACGGTGGCCTGAAGTCTGCGCATGGTTTCATTATCCACCCCGCTGATCGGTTTGCCGAGGGAACGGGCGTGCCGGGCCAGTAGATGGCTGACCAACATCGGTATGTCTTCGGCCCGGTCACGGAGGGGTGGCATTCGCAGGTTGACCACATTCAAGCGGTAATACAGGTCGGCCCGGAACCGGCCGGCAGCAACCTCAACCGGAAGATCCTTGTTGGTTGCGGCAACAATTCGGGCCTTGAGCGGCCGGCTTCGGGTTGCCCCCACGGGCAAGATTTCCTTGTTTTCAATTGCGCGCAAGAGCTTGGCCTGGGTGACGTGCGGCATTTCGCCGATCTCGTCCAGGAACACGGTCCCCCGACCCGCCGCCGCAAAGAGCCCGGCCTGGTCTCGGTCGGCACCGGTGAAGGAACCCTTCAGATGCCCGAAGAGCTGGCTCTCCAGTAATTCCACGGGAATGGCCGCACAGTTCACGGCCAGAAATGGTTCGTCTGGCTCAACGCCCAGGGTATGAAGTGCGCGGGCCACAAGTTCCTTGCCGGTACCAGATTCGCCGCTGATCAGGACATTGCTGCGGGTTGGGCCCACCTTACGCAGCATGTTCTTGACATCGAGCATCACCTGGCTGTTGCCAATCAGCCCATCCAGGCCGGCCTGGTCGAGATGCAGTTGCCTGCGTAGCGCCAGGTTCTGACGCACCAGCCTGCGGAACCCAATCAGTCGTTCGATCTTGGCCAGAAGCTCGTCGAAGAGCACCGGCTTCATCAGGTAGTCTTGAGCCCCGCGCCGGAAGGCGGCCACGGCGTTTTCAACCGTGGCGAATGCGGTGATCATGAGCACCAACGTCTCGGGCCGCGTATGCAAGATACGGTCCAGGAGGTCGAGCCCGTCCAGGCCGGGAAGTTGTACGTCGCACAGCACAATTTCTGGTTCAAATCGTTCCAGAAGTTCCAGGGCCATGGTGGCGTTTGAGGCGGTTGCGGCTTCAAACCCTTCCCCCATCAGAAACTCTTGAAGCGTTGAGGAAATCACTTCCTCGTCATCGACGATCAGAATACGACCCTGAGTGGTACTCGTGTCTTTGGGCTCGGTCGCTGGTCGGTTGATACGTGTCATGCTTCGGGCCCTACGAACTCGGATTCCGAATGGGCTTTCACGTCTGTTGCCACAGGCAATAGAAGTGTAAAGGTTGTTCCGACTCCCGGTTCCGACCGGAACGACAGAGTGCCGTTCATGGACTCGACCATCTGGCGGCTGATGAACAGGCCAAGGCCGGTGCCCCGGGTTTTGGTGGTGAAGTACGGGTTGAAGATTCTTGCCTGGTCGGCAATAGGTATCCCGCAGCCGTCATCATGCACTTCCAGTAAGAGTTTTCCTTCGCTGTGGTCAAACGCCGCCTGAAGCAAAATCTCGCCCTGCTTGGTGGTGGCATCAATCGCATTCAGCAACAGGTTTAAGATGATCTGAGAGACATGGTCCCGAGGCGCCTCCACGGGCGGTAGGTCCGCGGGAATCTGGCTCTGGATCGAGCGTTCCTTGGTCCGATGGTAATACTTGGCAATTCCAAGGGCGTCATCAATGGAATCGCCCAGCCGGAAGCGGGTTTTGAGTTCCGAGGCCGGCCTTGAAAAATCTACCAGTTCCCGGATGATCCGCTGGATTCTGACCAGTTGCCGTTCGGCCAGTTCCAGCTTGGAGTCGGTATACAGGTCCGGTTGGCGGCGTCTGAGCATCTGCACCAGTGAGCTGAGTGCGGCAAGCGGGTTGCCCACCTCGTGCGCAATCCCCGCGGAAAGCAGGCCAAACGCGGCCATTTTTTCCTGGTGAATCAAGCGCGCCTGAGAGGCTCTTAAATCAGCGAGATGCTCGGAAATTCGTTCCTCAAGTTCGGCCCCGTGTTGCTCCAAGGCGGCGTTCGCCACTTCAAGCCGCCGTCCGGTAGCCTTGAGTAAATTCGCGAGTGCCGACACGGCCCAGGTGGCCCAGGCCAGAACCACAAAAATCAACGTCACGCTGGTCAGGCCGCCCACCCTGCGGTTGGGCGAGAGTACCGCGGCCAGACTCAGTAAACTCAGGCCATGAAGTAAAAGGGTGAGCCAGGCGATCAGGGGCCGATAGCGGATGGCGCAGCAGATGGTGGAGAGAAAGTAATACCAGCGGAACGGGCTATCTAGCCCTGTATCGAAGTAACAGAGCAGACCGATGAAAAGGGCTTCCATCGTGGAAACGAACAGGGGCTGACTGACCAGAAACACCTGCCCGCGACGATGAAAAAAGGTATCCAGGGCTGCATATAGTGCCCCCAGGGCCAGGATGGCGCGTAACGCCATAGGACTGTGTAAATCCGCCTGTCTCATCTCCACGAGCACAGAGCCCATGATGATGCCGAACCAGCGGATCTTCACAACAATCGATTCGGTTGCAAGTTGCCATGCGCGACGATCGGCCGACGCCTCGCTGGCGAGTTCAAACACGTGACGGGGTCCAATTCAAGAAGAAGCTGAGCAAAGTCGCCCGTTAGTTGATGCGGTCCACTGAAGTATATCCTGCGGCCGGCCAAATCGCGCGGGTGGTTCGCTCCAAAGCGAAGGCCAGAGCCGGTGAAATCGGCCCCAGGCTCGCTTGCAGCAAGGTCACTCCTCAAGTTTACACGGATTTTTTAACTGAGACAGGCACAGGGCGAACGCTCTGCCTGTCCCAGTTTGGCAGCTTGGGGCCAGGTTCTTATCGAGCCTGGTCAACCTGGACCCCCTGGCCGCCTGGTGCCGCGTTGTAGCGACTCTCCAGACGTCGGCGTTGTCCCTCTCGATTGAAGTCGTTCTGTTGTCGGATGTTGAACTCCAGAGATTGGGGGCTCTCCTGGGGCTTGTCTGCCGTTTGCCCATCGCCCGGTTTTTGCGGCACCTGCTGCGCCTGCTGGCCCAGGTAGGTCTTGCCTCGGTGAAAGGCGTACTGGGCCGTTCCCTTGCGAGCCACCACCGTTGCCGTTCCGCGAACTCCCTCGGCCACCATCACCCCGCGCAGGTCGGTCTCGCCCGAGATGAACTTCGGGTTGTCTGAGCCAATCACCTTCACCTGCGCTTTGGGGACATACGCCCCAGTAACCGCGTCTCGCACCCGAACTCGCACCCGGCCGGCGTCGACCTCTTCCAGAACCTCCAGCTCCAGCGGGCTCACCAGCACAATGCCAGAGGTGTACAGGTTCCCCCCGCGTGCCATCACCAGGTAAGCCCCTTCTTTTTCCAGGGGTAGGTCAATCGCCTCGGCCCCTTCCGCAAACGGCTTGCCGCCGCCCAGCGGAATGGATTTCTCAAGCAGCGGCCGAATGCCGGCCAGGTCAATCCCGGCAATGGCGTCCAGGTTGCGCCGGGTCAGGTATAAGCGCATCAAATCGACCGCATATACCTTCACATCCACGTCGGTGAGGTTCCGGAACTTGAGGTCCACCTGAGACGCAGCGGCCGCATCTGGCTCCAGCTTG
>CAIYJE010000108.1 GCA_903926465.1 uncultured Planctomycetales bacterium | reverse complement strand
GGAGCTAAAAACATCTAAGAGGCAATTTCAAAACCTGGGACAGGCACCTCGCGGACTCGGAGCCAGTCCCGGTTTTGAAACGGCTTCTAAGAATCAGAGGACTACAGGGGCTCATGGAATCCCCAGGGCGTTGCCCTGGGCTCTCTTGAAACGCCCCTTCAGGGCTTTCGGATCCGCGCCTGTGACTAATCTATTGCCTGCATGGGACACGGGTTCTCGACTCAGTTCTTGGACTTGTGTAGTACAACGAGGGCGTAGCCCTGGGTAACCAGAGACTACGCAATACTATTTTTTTAGAGTTCTGAGCGCTGAAGGGGCAATTCAATGGAACTTGAACCGCCCTGGGAGGGCCTAGCTTTTTCGCGTATGAAAATCAAAGGATTCGATAGTGCAAGCGAGTGAGCGCAGTCTATCAAGCGTGCGCACTCATTCAGGCTCAGCAGGATGGGCTCGAAGAAACGCGGCCACGGCCCGGCCTAAGCGCCAGTGGTCGAGCCAGGCTAGTACCGTGATCGGTAGCACCACAATGCCGGCGGTCCAGAGGCCGATCTTCGGTTGGCCGAAGCCGGTGAAGAGTGTGAAGATGAACAGGCCAATGGCCACCGTGATGCCGGTGACGGTCCAGGTGGCGCGGCGGTAGCGGGCGAGCTGCGTGGTTACCGGCTCAACACCGAGCCGGATCCGGCCCAGCTTGCGCTGCCATAGCGTGCGATCATTCATGAATCGTTCTGCTTATGTCTTGAGTCCATTCCGTCCATCGTGTTCATTCCGTCCATTGGGTTGTCAGGAACTCAGGGATTTTCGATAACCAGTTCCCAGTGGATGGTTCCGGGGATCGTGCCATCAAGGGTGAGGCGGGGCCCGTCGGCCGTTGGTTCCACGGAAACGTCTTGAACCCGTTTGCCTGCGCTATCCAGTGCGTATGCTTTGATGGTTCCTTTGCGCTTCCAGGTCACGCGGGCCCGCACCGGTTCGAGCAGCAGGGGCGCCCCGCCTGGCCGGCCTGGCAGGGTCCGGCAGGCGTCTGCGTAGGTGTGGCCTGTGGGTTCCACCCGGGCAATGGCCGTGATCAGAAGCCGTTTGGCCGAATCAATCGCCTCTGCGCCCAGTGCAGAGGCTGCCACGGTGGCGGTGGGGGTGTCTGATTCCAGGGTGATGGCGCTGAAGCGGGCCGGCCTGCTGGCAGATCGGCCTGCAAGCACGGCCGTGTGCGGGGTGTCGATGGTGAGCCGGCCTCCGCCCGGATCCCATTTCATCGCTTTTTCTTTGGCTTTGTCGCTGCTGCGGGGCTGTAGAAACAGCGAGGCAGCGTGCGGCATCAGGCCGAACACGGCCGGGTTAGCGTTGGCCACCTCGGCAAGCCTGAACAGGTCTGGGCCGCCGGTGGTGCCGGGCGGAGCGCTGCCCCAGGTTTCGGGCTGGAAGAAGATGCCGCGCCTGACGAGGGCATCCCAGCCATCGGTTCGTGCTTGCTCGGTCGAGAGCAGCAGGTCGGCCCCTTCCAGTGGCAGGGCCCACAGATCCTGGGTTTGTGAGCACCATTGCGAGACTGCGTACGGTCGGCCGGGTTTGCGCTTACTGCTGGCCAGGTGGGGCAGGCCCCCCTCGGGGTCAAAAAGCAGGCTCAGGCGATCTCCCATGGCAAATCGTGGAGGCATCCAGAACAGGTGATCGTCGATCAGGTCCAGGCCGGTGACCGCCTGGGCGGCCCCAAATTCAGGCTCACGCCGCCAGTGGGCGCAGCCCGCGATGGGGCACTTCAGCCCCAGATCGCGGAGTTTCTGGGCCAGCCGCATCCACTGCTGGCTCTCAATCGTTTGCCAGCGGCGCAGTTCTGAGCTGGAGCTGCGTTTGTCGGCCACCTGCTGGAGGCGCAGTTCCCAGGCCGAATTGAGGGCATGGGGTTCATCAATCAGATTGAAGAGTGATTGTTCGCTGGAAAGGGCCACCCAGGCCAGCGCCGGATCATCTTTGAGGGCCCGGCCGGTTTCCGGGTTCACGTGCTCTAGCAGGGCCCTGGCAAACCCCAGCAAAACCTGGCTGGCTGCGGGATCGAAGGCAATTGCCGGTCCACCCCCTTGGGGCAGGCTCTGGCCATCGGCCACGCCATCGGCTGGTCGGAAGCGGCGAGAGCTGTTCAGTTCCAGAGAGAGTGCGATTCCCTGGCGTTCCAGGGCCGCCACCAGATGATCGAAATGGGCCAGGGCCTCGGGTTCCAGGGTCTGGGTGTCTTCGGCCGTGTCATCGAGCAGGCTTCGGCCCGGTCCGTAGGGGGCGTCAAGATCTGCGAACCGGACCAGGTTCACCCCTCGTCGCGCCAGGTTATCGGCCAGTTGGTCGGCCTGGTCGGGGGCGATGGTGGCCATGGGGGGCATGAGCAGCACCCCCAAAAACCGGGCTCGGCCGCCGGCACTCGATGCCAGGTGTCCGTCTTGCACCACCGTTGCATGGGGGGCGGCCTTGGCCTGCTCCAGCAGTGCCGAGGCATCGAGTGCTGAGCCTGGCTCAATGGTGGCGGTGGGGCTGTAGGGCTGCCAGTCGGTGGTGTCGAGGGTGGTGTGGTCGGGAGTCCATCGGAATTGGGTGGGGTCGGGCAGGGCGGTCACACTCAGGTCGTCAATCGTCAGGCTGCCGGCTCCGCTGGTCCGTTCAATCTGGACCACGGCCCGCTCTGCGCCGGCGGGCACTCGAACCTTGGCCAGGAATTCTTTCCAGCCGGCTGAACCTGAAAACCGGAACAGGGCGGCAGAACCGGTGGCACCTGGTAAGCCGCGCCCCACCTCGTCCAGGAAGTAGAGGTTGGCGGTGCCCCCGCCAGAGCCGCGTAGGCCACTGAGCTTGGCCTGGAGCCGGATCTGCAAGGTATCGATCCGGCGGATCGGCACCGCCACGGCAAGCTGGGCGCGGGCCCCGGCCCGGCCCAGTTCGAGTGCGGTATCGGAGTCCGCCCCTGGAAACACCAGCCGGGCGCCCCCTGTAAGTGACCAGTACGTTGGCGTGGGGTTGGCCAGTTCCAGGCCACCGTTCAGCATCAGTTCGTCCGTGGGGGCACTCCCCACGGGTATCAAAGTGATCGTCAGCCCGTCCACGTCCAGGGTACCGGTGGCCCCCAGCAGTCCCAGGGTCATCAGGGCATCGCGGCTCTGGGGGGGAACATTGATCTTGCGCGCCACATGGACCCAGCGATCTTCGCCAATTGTGGAGCGGGTCCAGGGGCCGAGCGTGCCTCGGTTGGTGGCCCTGAGCCCTTCGTCCAGGAAGTCGATGGCCAGCCCAGGGTCTTCACCCACCCGCTCGCCGCCGGCAACCTCGGTTGCCCGGACCCACAGGCCCAGAATCACGGCCTCATACTTGCGACCGTCGATCCCGAATGCGCGACTGGCACGCCCGGGTCGGCCCGGCTTGTCATTCTGGAACCGCAGCATGTGCGGTCCTCGAACGCCCCCTTCGGCCTCCCAGGTCACGTCTCGCAGGTTGTACCAGCCGTCCGGGATGCCATCGCCATCGGCGTCAAGCTCCAGGTCGTCACGCGGGGCAGGCTCGGGACGGACGACCAGCGGGGGCTCTTGTGCCCGGCCACTGGCCAGGCCTACCCAGCCAATCAAAAGCAGAACCGGCAGGCGCCAGCCCGTCAGGTACGTCAACACGTTCGAGTTCAGGGCGGTGTTCATGTGTTCGGACCGGTTCCATCTCGGCGCGAAGACGCTGGAAAAGCTGAAGAAGCTGGGGACGACTCTCTGCCCAGGCTGCTCAGAAGCTTCAATCCGGGCCCGGCCTTGGGTGCCTGGCAAGCGGGTCTGATCCGGGGTTGGAAGTTACTTCTGATCCTTGGTTTTGGCCCGTTCCTCGGCCGCCTCGCGCTGGGCGCGGCCTGTCATGGGAACGAACAGAGTGGGCCTGAGCTTCACGCCGGCATCCAGTTTACCGTCGAGCTTGGTGTAGAGGTAAACGGCCTGATTGTAGCGATCTCCCATGGGGATGATCATCCGGCCACCTTCGCGAAGCTGCTCGACCAGCGGGGCCGGCACTTTTTCTGGGGCGCAGGTGAAGATGACCGCGTCAAAGGGCGCGGCTTCGGGCCAGCCTGCGTAGCCATCGCCCACCCGGGTATGCACGTTGTCGTACTTCAGTTCCGCCAGCACCTTGGCTGCCCGTTCACCGAGCGGTTTGTGAATTTCGACCGAATAGACATCTTTCACCAGCCGAGAGAGGATGGCGGCCTGGTAACCGGACCCGGTGCCCACCTCATAAACCCGGTCGGTGGGTTTGGGCTGAAGCGCTTCGGTCATGAACGCCACATCGTAGGTGGGGGTAATGGTCTGACCTTCGCCAATGGGGATCGACTCATCTTCGTAGGCCAGCCGGCGGGTTTCTGGGAGCACGAACTTGTGGCGGGGGACGGTGCGGAAGGCCTCGAGCACGCGGGGGTCCTTGATTCCGCGTTCCGCCAGGTGGCGCTGGACCATCCGGTTGCGAGCCGCGGCGGTGGGATCGACGGCGGTGGCGGCTGGGGCGGCCGGTTCCTGGGCAAAGCTGGTGCCGGCAGAGCCCATTGCCAGCAGTGCCAGGCCTAGCACAAGCTGCAAACTCAGGCGGATCATGACGGTGGTTCCCCTGGAAAAGGACCGTGGTGGGCCGGAACCGCCGCGTTTGTGCGACCTGGCCCGGTTTATTTGATCATGGCCGGTTCTGGCCCTGGCGAAAAGCCGGAACGGCTAGAAATGCCGATTCCCAGAACAAGGCCCGGACCAGCTCAAGCGGTAATTACAGCTTGGGTTGGGCGTCTGGGGGATCTTCGGTTGGAAGGGTGATGCTTGGCCTGACCCGTGGGCGCGTGCCACTCAAAGGTCAGCATATTCAGGAAAACGGGTCACTGCGATCTGGATCACCCGCATCAAGTCACGTCCCTGACCCGAATTCAAGGAACTCCAGATTGCAAACTCATGAAGAGCCGGAGCCTGGACAGGCCATGCATGTGGCCAGGGATACTCTGGATTCGGGCCATGGTTTGCCAGATCGGGGGCAAGCCTCTCAAGTTCGTAGGCGATTGGGGCTATCGCTCGACTCCAATTTTGAAAGTCGTCGAACCTATGGAACGAAAAAAGTGAGGCGATTCGCTGTCGATGCGCTGTTTGAGCACTCCCAAGAAATCTCAAAAACTGAACAAATCCGGCATGGCTTTTGGGAGGAGGAGGAGGAGGAGTACCAGAACGCCAGAAATACGCTTTCGCGATCTTTTCGGTGACCATCTGGAGGTAGTGCAACGTATGGCAGGCCCCAACTCCTTCTTTCCTCAGTAACAGAAACACGGTGAGGTCAGACTGAGCCTGCTCCTACCACAGTTCTTGAGGGCGATTCATTGGAAAATCTGTTCCGCGTGATCGAGAGACCAGGTCGCGGGAAGAGAGATTTCCTGGGCCTGGATCTTTTCCCATTGTGCGGGAGTAACGTCGAGCACAAGTAACTTGTGGGCTGTCTCCTTGCCGTAATCTATCCCGAAATCAATCGGTTCAAGTGTATCATCCGTTCTGTCGTACATAAGTTTATTGATCTCGATGAAACGGATCTCACGTTCACTGGCGTTCTCAGGTAAATAGTAGACCGACTCAATTCCAGGATCGGTCTTTAGATGCTCCTTGGCGTACCAGCGTGCCATCGAATCTCGATTAAATTGATGGATCACGGACATAGTTACCCTCCCGTCCAGAAGTCTTAATGAGAACAACTGGGACGATTGACCCGCCTTGCTAAACCACTAATCCATCCTAACGTTGTGATTTCGTGTCAAGCAATGATTTTTGGGGGGGGATGGAATCGCCCCCTTACACAGAACCTACCGCGTGAAGCTTGGCTTGCCTTGAGCCTGTCATTGAATGGTGCCGCGTTACCGCCAGGTTTCCTACGCGACCCCAGCAGGCCGCGAAAGCGAACTGTGTCTTCCCCTCAAGGGCCAGCCGGGGGCCTTGGCTTGCGGTCACGGAAGAGATCCTGCGGAAGTCTTTCGTGCCTGAACTCGCAGCAACTGCCAGCCGCACCTCAGGCTTCGGGTCACGCCAAAGCAGCCACCGGTGCCGGTTTGTTCAGAACTGGTTGGAAACGCAGGGTGCGCGCCTGGGCGGCACGGGATTGGTTGGGTTGGCTCCGCTCAGGAAGAAGCGGCAACTTCAATCTTGGTGAGTTGGGTCTGGCCAGCTAGAATCATTAATGTGGGTCCAATACCCGATGAAAAGAAGAGGGTGGATCTGGCTTTCACCATGGGGGCTTCTGGCCTTGAATCGCCGTTCCTGGATCTCTTCGTGCCTGCCGGGCGCCCTGATTGCGGTGGAATTTCCCGCAAATTCAGGCGGAGAGGAACCGTCTGCATCGCGACGTGAGGCCACGGTGCTGGGAACCTGTCGATTTTTGCCCGACGTCCTCAAGCCTCGGGGAATCGAGGCAGACGCCGGCCCGGTGGCTCAGCAGATTGTGGTTGAGCAATCCGACCGTGAAATTGTCCCGCTGCTTTCCAATGGCGCCAGTCGAGCCGTCTGGCTCGATGAGCGGCTGCGTGGTCGGCCTGCGGAGGTTCGAGGCTGGCTCCACGCCGGCCTGCCGTACCTGGAAGTGACCAATGTTCGGGTCGAGGAGCAGGGGATGCTCAGGACACCCGGATATTATTGCGAGATTTGCACGATCACGGTTCGTTACCCCCAGGCCTGCCCTTGCTGCCAGGGGCCGCTGGAGCTCCGGTGGGAGCCCAGGCCATGATCGGCGAACCGTCCCCGTTCCACCGCATCGAACTGCTTGGTTTTGCTTCTCTCGGTTCTGCTCGACCCTGGCCTGGCTCCGGGACGCTGAGGGCTGCTTGCAATGGATCTGCTTGACCTGTTCTTCCTGGTGGTCGCTCTGATCGCGGCGGTTTTGACCGTAGCGGCCACCGCGTCCATGTTTTGGTACACTCGCCGCAGAAGTTACCCAGGTTCCCCAACTCCGCCGGTTACCATTTTCAAGCCGCTCAAGGGGCTGGATGAGCACCTGGAGTCGAACCTGCGGGGCTTTTTTCAGCTGGATTACCCCGAATATCAGATTTTGTTTGGCGTGGCCGATGCGCAAGATCCGGCCATTGCGGTGGTTCAGCGGTTGCTGGCCGAGTTTCCGGCCCAGGATGCCGAGCTGGTGATTGGCAATCCACCGTTCGGCCTGAATCCGAAGGTTGAGAACTTTGCGGCCATGTATCCCAGGCGGAAGCATGGCCTGCTGCTGATCAGTGACTCCAACGTGCGGGTGCGGCCCGAGTACCTTCGCGAGACGGTGTTTTATCTGGATGACCCGAACGTGGGCATTGTCACCAACGTTTTCACGGGCGTGGGTGAGCAGAAGTTCGGGGCCGTGCTTGAGAATTTGCAACTCAACGGGTTCATTGCCAGTAATCTGTGCTTTGCATTTGTGTTGCGCATCACCTGCGTGGTGGGCAAGTCGATGCTGATGTCCGACCGTGCGCTTGAGGCCATTGGTGGGCTTTCCGCCGTGCGCAACTTGCTGGCGGAAGACCAGGCCATGGGGGTGATGGTTCGCAAGGCCGGGTACCGGATCCGCCTCAGCCCTCACATTATTGAGAACGTGAATGAGAGCCGCGACCTGACCTGGTTTCTGAACCGGCACTCGCGCTGGCTGAAGATTCGGTATCAGATGGCGCTGGCCACGTTTCTGGTGGAGCCGTTGGGGAATCTGACGGCCATTGGCCTGCTTTGGGCGCTGGGAAGCGGTTCGGAGATCTCGCTGGCCGGTTGTGCTGGCTTGACCGTGCTGGGGATTTGTCGAGATGCGGTGGGCAGTCGCTGGCTGCGGGGAAGCTGGCCCAGATGGAATCATCTGGCGCTGAGTCCGCTCAAAGATCTGTTCATGCTGCCGATCTGGTTTGATGCGATGGTGAACCGGCGAATCTCCTGGCGTGGGCATCGCTTGATTGTGGGTCGGTTTACCCGGGTTCGCTCCGAGCGTGTTTCGCTGGCGGCCCGGCGTCGGCTCAGGCGCATTCAACGGGTTCGCAAGTCGTCGCCGCATGACGGGCTGAGGCATGGCCTGCAAACGCCATCCCAGTCGGTTCGGCGCGTGGCTCGCCAGGGGGATTTGTTTGACCCTGGACCCCGTTCGTGAGCCGGCCGTTCGCATCCAGGTTCATGGCCTGTTCGCGAAACGCGGGACAGGGCGTACCTGGGTGGGGCGTACGCTGGGGTCTGGTCTGGGCCGCGTGGGTCTTGGTGGCTGGGTGTCTGGAGTCAGGTTCGCTGGTGGCTTGCGCGGTTGACGATTCTCTGAGCCGGATCCGGCGGGCCGAGGTGCTGAGCTATGGGGCGGATGCGGAAGGGGGCGGTCCTTATGCCTACCCAGATCCATCGAATCCAGGCCGGATGATTGGTTTTGAAGTGGAGTTGATGCAGCTTCTGTGCGGGTCGCTTGGGCCTGCGCCGGTGCTGTATCAGGGGCAGTGGGATGCGCTTCTGCCCACGCTGGCGGCCGGGCATATTGATGTGGTGGTGAACGGTTACGAACTCACCGATGCGCGGGTGGCCCGTTATCTGGCCAGCCGTCCCTATTACGTGTATCAATTGCAGGTGATGGCTCCGGGTCAGGGGCCCATCCGATCGTTTGACAACCTTCGCCAGCGCCGGTCCGACGGCCAGCGCTGGACCGTGGCGGTTCTGGGTGGTTCGGCTGCCGAGTCGTTCATCCGGGATCAGCGGCTGGATTCGATCGACGTGGTCAGTTTCAACGGGGCCACCGATTGCATGATGGCCGTGACTAACGGCCAGTCAGACGCCACCTTGCAAGATTTGCCGGCCGCTCGTTTCTACCATCCCCAGTACCCGGGGCTGGACCTGGCCGGCCCGCCCGTGGGCAAGGGGTATTACGTGCTGTACCTGAGAAATCAGGACCGCACGCTACGCGATGCCCTGGATCTGCAACTGACCCGGTTGATTGGCAGCGGCGAGCTTCGGGCGCTTTACGAAAAATATGGAATCTGGACCGAGGTTCAACAAGAACTGGCGGAACTGGGGACGGCGGAACCGACGGGTGCGGTGATTCAGGAATCCAAGCAGGGGCTGGACCTGCTGGCCCGGCATGGGTGGACCCTCTGTCTTTCGGCCAGCATGACGATTTTTCTGGCAATCACTTCCATGCCGCTGGCCATCTTGCTGGGGCTGGGCATTGCCCTGGGGCGGTTGTATGGTCCTGGCCCGCTGCGTTGGCTGCTGGCGGCGTTCGTTGAGCTGATCCGCGGCACCCCGCTGATGCTCCAGTTGTTTGTGCTCTTCTTCCTGCTGCCCCGGCTTGGTTTGCATCTGCCCGCGCTTCTGGCGGGCATTCTCGGCCTGGCGCTCAACTACTCGGCGTATGAATCCGAGATCTACCGGGCCGGGCTTCAGGCCATTCCTGCCGGTCAAATGGAGGCCGCGCTGGCGCTGGGGATGAGCCGCCGTCAGGCCTTGCAACGGATCATCGTGCCCCAGGCGGTCCGAATTGTGATTCCGCCGGTGACCAATGACTTCATTGCCCTGTTCAAGGATACGTCGGTCTGTTCGGTGATCTCCATTGTCGAGCTGACCAAGCGGTACTCGATTCTGGCCAATAGCACCGGGGGCGTGGTGGAATTTGCCGCCGCCACGGCATTCCTTTACCTGTTGATGAGTGTGCCGCTTTCGTGGCTGGCCCGTCGTTGCGAGTCGCATCTGGCGGTTGACGAGGGAAAGGGGCAGGCCTCATGACGATGATCTCGGTTTCCGACCTGGTCAAGTATCACGGCAGTGCCTGTGTGCTTGCCGGGATCAACCTAGAGGTGGCTCAAGGGGAAGTTGCGGTGATCATTGGCCCGTCTGGCGGCGGTAAGAGTACCTTCTTGCGCTGCCTGAACGGGCTGGAGCGGTTTGACGGTGGCCGCGTAACGATTGATGGCCTTGACCTTGATGCCAGTTCGCCAGAGTCGGTCAGGCAGGCCACGCTCGCTCAGGTCAGGCGTCGGGTGGGGATGGTGTTTCAGCAGTTCCACCTGTTCCCTCATCAGACGGTGCTGGAGAACGTGATTGAGGCTCCGGTTCATGTGCTCAAGCGGCCACGTGCCGAGGCCGAGGCCGAGGCGTGTGCGCTGCTGGCCCGGGTTGGGCTTTCAGACAAGCTCGCGGCCCGGCCCCGTCAGCTTTCTGGCGGCCAGCAGCAACGGGTGGCCATTGCCCGGGCACTGGCCATGCATCCCGAGGTGATCTTGTTTGATGAGCCAACCAGTGCGCTTGATCCCCGGATGACGGCGGAAGTGCTGGAGGTAATTTCCGACCTGGCCCGCGGTGGTCAGACCATGATGGTGGTGACCCATGCCATGGGGTTTGCCCGTCAGGTTGCGCATATGGTGCATGTGTTTGGCCAGGGGCAGGTGATTGAAAGTGGTCCGCCGGCGCAAGTGTTTGAGAATCCACGGTGTGAGGCCACCCGTCATTTCCTGGCCGAGGCCCGCGCCGCCTGACCCAGGTGCGGAAACGCCACTACCCCTTTGTCAGATCCGCTGGCAGAATCTACAATAGACTGGTCGCGGTATGGATCGCGTCCCGCGATTCGCCTTTTGATCCTCACCCAGGTTTTGCCTCAGGCTTCAGTGACTCAAGATGATCCAGCTTACCCAAGCTCTGTGGTGGTTTGGGTGGTTTGGTGCGTGTCTGACGTTGGTGGTTAGACGTCTGGGGTGTTCGGCAGAAAAACTGCGGTTCACCAAGATCTTGAGTGGCGTTCTCTGTGTCACGCCGGGTGGGTGCACGCGGTAAAGACTAGGTTGCCAGGAATTGGGCTCGCCCGAGCTGGCAACATTGATTAAGAGAACAATCAACGATTCTGGCTTTTCTTGGGCCAACACCCGGTTCGCTTCGTAAATGGGGTGAGTACCGGAGCGATTTCCTGAGCAAGGTTGGGTCAAATCGAGCTTTTTGAGAGGGGTCGCAACGTGAGATCGGAGCGGGGCACGAAAACGAACCGGTCACGCTATGCACCCCGGCTGGAGGCTTTGGAAGCGCTCCGGTTGCTGGATGCGGCCGCGCTCGAACTCGTGCCCATCGTAGCCGAGCACAGCACATTTGAGGGTGCCGTCTCACTGGCTCCGCAGATCACCCAGACGGTGAGCTGGCCAGGGCTGGTCACCCCCTTGGGTCATAGTGCTTTGGCAGGCTCAGACGCCTGGGACGAGGCCCTGAACCAGACGGTGAGCGACGACTGGCTGGGCTTGGTCCATGACCAAGGGCAAGCCTCGGCGGTTACCCCGCCAGTGGGTGGGACCGGGACCGCGGTTCTGGACCCTGCGTTTCTGGATGCGGGACTCCGCCAGCTCGACCGGTACCTGGGCCGTGCCTGGTCACGGGCCGGTATTCCGAGTTCTCAGCAAGAGGATTGCACGCAGGCGGTGCATACGGTGATGCTTGAGGAACTGGGGCGGCCAGGGTTCGATCAGATGCTGGCCCAGGTGGGCCAGGGCGGGATCCCTCAGGTTCTGAACCGGGAATCTTCGCTGGGCCCAGACTTTTTCCGGGCCGTGGATATGGTCAAGAAGCGGGCGTTGCGGCAGCGAACCTACCTGGCCATTGATGAGCAGCCCGAACCGGCCGCGCGGGCCGTGGGTGGAGATGGTGCCGAGACCTGGCGCGGCGTGCTGAATGACGCCATCAATCGCAGTCTGAAGCCGCGTGAGGCGGATGTGATTCGGGCAACGCTGCAAGGGTTCACGCCGGCCGAAATTGCCGAGCAGTGGGGCCTGGCTCCCAAGACGGTGAGCAACGAGAAGACCCGGGCCCTGGCCAAGCTGCGTGAAGTGCTGGTGGCCGAACTCGACGACTGAGCGCAGGTCTGAGCGGGCCGTACTACCCAAACAACAGGTGGCACTCAAAGCGCTCCTGAAGCACCCAAGCCCACCGTGCGTCTGGTTTTGTGGTGGTTCAGTGAACCGCGATCGAGGCGATTTCAAAACCTGGGACAGGCATCTTGCCGACTCGGAGCGAGTCCCGGTTTTGAAACGGCTCTTAGCCCTTGGCAGCCACGGGTCTGCCCTCTTGGCCGTTCGTAATCTCATGCGATGAGCCAATCTTGCGGCTGGCTTGGGCTGCGCGTCGGCGATGGTCGAGTACGGTCCCAATTTCGCGGGCCAGCCGGGGTCGTTGCCCGATCCACTCATGAACCGTGTCCGGTTCCAGAACCAGCACCGTGAGATCCTTGGAGGCTTTGATGGTGAAGTCACTATTTTGGCTGGAGGCAATCGAGCTTTCACCAAAGAATTCGCCCGGTCCGACTTCGGCGATCTTGTGCAATTGCCCCTCTTTATCGATGGCCTGAAGGATGGCGGAACCCTCGATCACCAGTGAAATACCATCGAGTAGCTCGCCCACCTGAACCAGCGTTTCGCCCGTGGTGTATTTTCGGTAGCGGGCATGTTTGGCCAGATTGTGCGCCTGGTTGATCTCTGCCTCGTTGTCACCTGGGCTGGTGGTCCACATCGGGAATCTTTTGAGCAGTTCCAGGGGCCGAGGAGCGGTTCGGGCGGTCACTTGCTCTTGAGTTTCCTGAACCACGGTCCGGATTGGGAACGGAATGGTCAGGCCATGGCGTTGCGCGGCGTACCAGACGCGGGTCATGAACTCGTCGCGAATTTTGGAGAGTTCGTCATGACTGGCCACTGGCATCCGCACCTGATAATTGATCGAAAAATCGGCGTATTCCCGAGTTCGCACCGCGGGCGATGGAACGTTCAACACACCTGGAGTGTCACGCAGCACATCGAGCAGGATCTGTTTCACCTTGTTAGGTGCATCATCGTAGGAGAAGCCAATCATGATCTCTTCGATCCGGAGCTGCGTGGGCCGTGACAGGTTCTTGAAGGTTCCCTTGTTCAGAATCGAGTTCGGGACGATCACCAGTTCCTGGGTCAGGGTCAGCAGGTGGAGCGATCGCCAGTTGATCTCCACAACCTTGCCAATTTTGCCGTCGACGTCGATCCAGTCGCCCAGCGACACGGGACGTTCGAACAGCAGCATCAGGCCGGCGAACACGTTACCGAGCGGTTCCTGAAGCGCCAGACCGATGACGATCGAGCCCACCCCCAGCGCCGTGGCCAGCGAGGCAAGATTCGCGCCCCAGACCTTGGAGAGGACGATCGATCCACCGATCACGATCAGGATCAACCGGAGCAGGTCGAGCAGTAGCTTGGGAACCCGGCCACGAGCCGTTTCCGCCGCGGCCGATCCAAAGATCACTTCGTTGACAAACGTCAGGGCCGCAAAGATCAGCGAAATCCAGAACGCAGTCTCGACCAGCTTATGGGCCGTACTTTCGGCTGGGAGCCCCACCACTTCCTGAAGCATGAGCCAGATGGCGAGCGTGGGAAGAACCAGGTTTCTGATGTTCGAGACAGTGGAACTCAGCCCCCGATTTTTGCGGTTCCGGAAGATGAATTCTCCCAGCACCAGCATCAGCAGAGGAAACCCGATCCCCAGCACCAACGCCCATTGCATGACGGGCCGATCGATGAACGAAGTCGTCATGGTGTGTGGCTGTCCTTATCTCAAGAGGCCAGGCCCCCGCCTTGGTAGGTCGGCGGTGCAAATAGGAGTGGGGAATCAGGAGCCGACGATCAGAGCTTGAGGGCGTAAGTCTTGATCGGTTTCCTGCCCTTGATCGTCGCTTCGCCCGCAGACTCGAAGGTATGCAGGTCTTGGAGCCGGTCATGCACGGCCGCGGTCACGATAATCTGCGAACTTCCCTCGTGCAGGTTGAGCAGTTCCTGGGCAATGCTCACAGTATCGCCCCAGAGGTCGTAAATGAACTTGTTCCGGCCCACCAGACCGCCGACCACGGGCCCCGCGTTAATACCCACCATCAGTCGCAACTGGACGTTGCGTTCCCGGTTGAATCGTTCGACAATCTTGACCAGATCCTGACCAAACTCGGCGATTCGGTTGGTGTGGTCGGGTCTTTGAACCGACAGGCCGCATACGGCCATGTAGGTGGAACCCACGGTCTTCACCTTCTCCACACCAAACTTTTCAGCCGCCTCGTCGAACAACACCACCAGATCATTCAGCATGACCAGGGCGTCTTGGCCCGAGCGTTCGCTCTGGATTTCTTCGAGCCCATCCACCGACGCGAAGAGGACCGTAAGGTCCGAGTAATTCTGGGCCAGGCGGTCATCTTCGGTGGCACCCATCCGTCGCGCGGCCACGGAACCGGGCAGAATATTGAGTAGCAGTTCCTCGTTCTCACGCACCTTTTCCTGAAGCTGCTCGGTCTTCTGGTGCAGCTTCTGGGTCATGGAGTTGAACGAGTTTGCCAGTTCCCCCAGCTCATCCTTGGACTTGAGTTTAACGCTCACGTCGGTGCGTCCCTTGGCAACCAAGCGGGCGCCGGCCGCCAGTTTACGAATCGGTCCAACAAAGATGTTTGAAAGTAACGTGGCTAACAGGGTGGTGCCCAGTAGCAGGCCCAGCGAGGTGAAGAGCACCTGCCGTGCATAGCTGCGTACGGGTTGGAAGGCTTCAGACTCATCCATCTTGGCCACAATCGCCCAGCGATTCCCTTCAACTTCCACCGGGGCCGACGACGCCAGCACCGGGATATTGCGGTAATCGCTGGCCAGGCCTCGGAATTCTTGCCCCTCCAGGGCTTTCATCACCGGCTCGGAATTGCTCGTCAGGTACATGACGGCCGTGCCGCCCTTGTCCATGCGTTGAATCACGCTGTCCGAGGTGCCGGCCAGGCTTATCTGTTCAAGAAAGTTTTTCTTGTCCTCAAACATAAACCGCGAACGGGACCGAAACCGCCGATCGGAACCGGCGAGATAGACTTCCCCGGTTTTGCCCAGGCCTTCTTTTTCCCACTGTTCGTGGTTGGTCATCAACCGGTTGATCTTGGCGATCGGAAACTGGACGGTGAGGATGCCGATCATCCGACTTTCATCAAAAATAGGTGCGGCCAGAAACGCGCTGGGGCGGTTGAGCCCAGGTCGATAAAACTCAAAATCCTCGAACCGATAATCGCCCCGGTCCATGTTCTTGCGGACCGACTGCACCAGCCTCGCCAGATTGGAATTGGCGTAGGGTCCGTCGTTGAGGTTGGTGGCGAACTCGGTGGTCTTCTGGTAACTGTAAACAATTTCCAGGGTGTGGTGATCAATAAAATGCACATCTTCCCATCCGTACCGCTCGGCAATGGCGCGGATTTTGGGGTGGTAGACGCGGTGGGCCGCGCTGTAATTGGTATCATCGTCGGCAGCATCGAGCCGCTGCATTTGCTCATATTCATATGGGCTATTGGCAATGTATTGATATTGCAAGTAGCGAGAGGCACTGCCGCGTGGAAGGTACACGTCTACGTCGGGCTTGGCATCTACGTATTGCTCAAGTTTTGGCAGGAACTGATCGCGGTACCAGGCCTTGAGTTTCTCGTCGTATTCACGCGGGAACGATTTCGACTCTAGTTCCTGGTAGCCTTCATGGAAGGCCTGAAATGCCTCCAGCGTGGACTTGGACTCCGAGATCGTGAGAACCGCATCGCGGACCGACTGCAGTTCCGCCTTGAGCAAGTTGGCCTTGTTGATCCGGATATTCACCAGTTGGTTGAAGATAGCGTTGGTCAGCGTTTCCCGTCCGCTACGAAAGCCGATCCAGCCCAGCAGCCCAATGCAGGTGAGTGCCACCGACAGCAGCATCAAAATCAACTTGGACTGAATGCTCAGGTTTTTGAACATGTATCGTTACGCTCCCTGTGTTTCCGCTGGTGCGAGTCAAACGGCCTGAGGGGGTGGCACTTCCTGCATGTTCCCCTGAGAACTCGCCCTGGTATGAGTCTGACTGGCCTTCAGCAAATCGCGGATCTCGGTCAGTAAAACTTCTTCTTTGGTGGGTGGAGCAGGTGGGGCTGCTTCTTCCTTCAGCTTGGTATGCAAGATGAAGCCCAGGAATTTTACGATGAAAAGGTAGAGGGCCGCGGCGAGGATCAGGAAGTTGACGATCTCGGCCAAAAACTTGCCATAGGGGACGATTTTTTCGCCCCAGTGGAAGGTCCAGTCTTCATAGGCGGCTTTGCCGGGCGTGACCAGCGAGATCAAGGGCATGATCACGTCCTTGACCAGCGAGTCCACAATTTTACCGAAGGCACCGCCAATGATCACACCCACCGCCAGGTCAACCACGTTCCCCTTGAGCGCAAAGTTCTTGAATTCTTCCAGCAACGAAAAGACTTTTTCCCCGGAGTCGTCCAGCAAGGAGAGAACTTTATCTCCTGGGTCGTCCAGGAACGATTTCTCGGGAGGATTCGCCATCGTCATTTCTCGGTTCGCAAGCTTGGTATGGTCAGGGAGACGGGTCTCACTCGGGTCAGGTCTCACCCAAACACCCTCGACGAACCGTCCCAAACGACCGGACGCTCCAAATCCAGAGCATCGCCTTGCCGGTGGCAAGGCTGTCTACACGGAGAAGATCAGGCACGACGGGTGTCCTTACCAGTCCAAGGTCTCACGCGACATCGAGGCCGGGGGTACCGGCCGAGCGCGGCAAGCCGTAATGCCGATCAGAAGTTCCGGGACAACAGGCGCGGGACGGTCCATGTCGGGGGAAGAACGTATTCTATATTCCGCAGCCGAAATGTCGAGGGATGCGTTTCCCAATAAAAAAACCGGACATTCTTACGCGATCAGGGGTGGGCGTTCGAACCTGCTCCCACCGTAACGCTGGCCTTGGGCTGCAGTAACCGCTGAATTTGCTCGGCTCCAATGCAATTCCGCAGCACCATCTGAGGTTCGCCCTCACGCTTGCCCTCGGCATGAACGGTCATGGTGGAAACGACCATGCCCACCGCATTGCCGGCATCGTCCAGCACTGGGGCGCCGCTTGAGCCCACGGCAAACTCGGCCGTGACATTCAAAACCGTGGCAGGAACCTGAGACCGGCCCGAGTCTCGGCCGTTGATTCCGCCCGCCCGGATGGTACGGCGTGCAATCATTCCTCGCGTAAAAATATAATGCTGATTTCCAGGATGGGAAACAATGCCAATGGCCGTGCCAACCGGTGCGCCGGCACGCAGCGGCACCGGTTCCGGCCCGGGTGCTCCCACGGGGCGTGAAACCGTTGGATCGATCCGGATGATCGCCACGTCGTCGCTGGCGCTGGTGGCCAGCACTTCCTTGATCGGGAACACGTTTCCGTCTTGATCGGCCGCAATCATTGGGCCGTCGTCGGGTAACTCAAACACGTGCCGGCAGGTCGCCAGCACCCCCTGAGCGTTCAGCGCGAAGGCCGTGGCCTCATTCCCCATGTGCCAGTTCTGGCACTTGTTGCACTTGTAAAGCCTGACAATGGTCAGCACGCTCCGACATCGCACGCTGTAAAGTTGCGGAACCGTCAGTTCCGAGGCCGACGCCGGACAAAGTTCGGTGGGCTCCAGCACGGCCCCCCGATCCAGTTCCAGCTTCAGTTCCTTCAGCGTCCGTGTCTGCCCCGAGTCGCAAAGCAAGGTTGCATGCTGGAGCAACCGGGCCACGTACGACGGGTCGTCAAGCCGGTCCGGCACCATTGCCGTGGGTATCCCCTGCGCACCAACAGAGGAGCCTAACTGGCTCACCGCCAGACCGAACAAACTGAGGAACAGGAACGAGGAACGCCACGTCGCGGAGCCCAACATTTGGAACCCTTCCGGATGAACCGGTCATCAAGGCGAATCAGCGTGTCTCGACACCATCGAAAGCATAGGTTGTTGATGTGGCCGCGGACCGCGTGGCATGCCGGTCGCCGGCTTATTCCTTGACCTTGGGGCTTGCCCCGCCAGCCGCTTGATGCAGGGCTTTCCAGGCCTTCACGTACCGTTCCGTCTTGACGTTGGCCTCGTTCCAAAGGGGACGGGTGGGAGAATCGGCCAGTTCCATCACCCCCAGGCCCACGGCCTGTCCCACGTGGGCCATGTTGACATAGTCAATCTGCTCCCAGTGGTCCCCCTCCTGGTGATAATCGGGAAACATGAATGCCGTGCACAGGGTGTGGGCCGGAACGCCACTATCGGCCAGAGACTGATTATCGCTTCGGCCAAAGAAGAGGTCGCTATTCTTGGGGTGCTTCACCACCTCCACCCCCACGGCAGACCCCGCCCGCTGGAGCACGGTCCCAACCTCGCTGAAATCAAACCCGGTCATGGAAGCTCGCTTGAGCGAGGGCCCCTCGGAGTCATCGGTCCGGCCCACCTGTTCCAGGTTGAGCATGGCGGCCGTGTCTTTCAAGGGGACCAGTGGGTGCCGGCCGTAGTAGCGAGACCCAAGCAGTCCTTTTTCCTCGCCAAAAAAGGTCAGAAACAAGATCGACCGCTTCGGTTTGGTCTCAAGCCGGCTCAGGGCCGCGGCCAGTTCCACCACCATGGTGGTGCCGCTGGCGTCGTCATTGGCGCCGTTGAACACGTGATCGTTCAGGCTGGCCGCCGAGGTCACGCCGATGTGGTCGTAGTGGGCCGACACAATCACGTATTCGTTCTTGAGCACGGGGTCGGAACCGGGCAGCAGGCCCGCCACGTTCCTGAGCGTGGCCGGTCGCTCTACCGGAGCGCCCAGGGCCAGGGTCAGGGTGGCATTTTCCAGCGAGGCCGCGTTGGCCAGCGTGTTGATGACAGCCGGGTCTTGCACCGTGAGCACCGGCATCCGCCGCGGTGGGGTGCCGGCTGGCCGTGGAGCCGGGCTTTCAGGGTCGATCAAACGGCCCCGGGGCAGGCCCATGCCGGGCCCCGGTTCACGCCGATCCAAAATGACCAGTGCCGCAGCCTTGGCCTCGCCCAGCAACGCCACCGCCTTGCTGACCGACTCCATCAACTGCCGCTGGGCCCCTGGTTCTGCTTGGCCGGTTGGCTTGAGTTCAAACACGAAGCCGCGTCCCTCGGCCTGAGCCCGATCAATCGCCTTGAGGGCGGCTTCATCCAGCGCGCCAAGCCGGACCAGGGGTGCGCCGGCAATCTCCAGCGGGCCAGTTGCGGACACCCGGACCTGATCCAGCGCCACGGGATGCACCATGCCGGCCAGCTTGAACTCCAGGCGAAAGCGTGCAGCGTCGGCCTCAACCACCTTCCAGCGTGCGATCTGAAAATATCCGTCGGTGCCGGCCGGCTTGAGCCCGGCTCGGCGGAACTGGGCGGCAATATACTCGGCCGCGATATCCAGCCCGCGTGACGGGCTATCACGCCCTTCCAGCAGGTCAGACGCCAGGAACGACAGATGCCCCTGGAGCGAACTGGCCGTAATTGCGTCCAGCGCCGCCTGTCGGGCGGGTGTGACCACCAACGACTCTGGAACCGCTTGCGCCCAAAGTGAGTGCCCGCAACAGGCCATGGTGGCCAGACCTACCAGAGCAAGTGCCCTGGTTCCGCGTAATCCCCTGGAACAAGTCATGGTGCGCGATCTCACATGGAAAGTGCAGAAAATCGTGGGTGATGAGCTTGAAAGGCGAGTGCGTGATATTTTTGTGGTGTTGGATGCATGCCAGATAGTTTTGTGATTGCCTCAGAACGCCGCCGGGCGCTCGGATTGGCCACCAGACTGCCGGTAGCGGCTGAACGGGCCCCAGAAGCCAACCGCCGTCCCAGCGGCAATCATGATCAGGGTGAAGGGTCGGACCAGGTGCAGATGCGTGAGGAAGTAACGGAAATGGGCGTCAGCCCGAAACGGTTCGGCTTTCCAGTCTGCATAAATTCCCAGCGACAGGGCCGCAATCCCGCAGATCCAGGCCCAGCCGATCCAGCGGTTTTTGGGAAAACCGGCCGCAATTCCCAGTAAACCACCGGGCAAGGCCAGCGCGAAAAAACCTTGCGTCAGCAGCCAAAAAAATCCCAGATAACCCACCATCCCGCCCAAAGCCGCCAAGGGCAGGATCAGGAGTTCCGTTCCCCAGCGTGAACCGAGAACAGCCTTCATAGCGCAGGACCCGGATCAAAGGAGGGAGCCAGAAATTCCTGGGGCCGGCCGCGTTCGGCCGGCCCCAGGAAGAGGATAGATTCAACGGGGAACCGGAGGGTTACTGGCCCGGAGCGGGCGGTGAGGGCGGGTTCTTGCGTGGGCTTTCATGGTTCAGCTCAGTGGGGTGAACCCCACTGTAATAGGCAGCCACGCTATTTGGATCTGCGTCTTTGCGTGGGGCATCCAGCGGCAGGGTGCCGGTTCCCTCACCAAAAGCTTGGCCACGCAGGTCAACCAAGAGTTGGTAGACCTGGGCGTAGGCATTGTTCTGGGCCGGATTCTCCGCCGAACCAAACGTGAGGTTGAACGACTTCATGAAGCTGAGCAGCTCACCCACGGTGACATTCTTTTTCTCACCCACGCCTGCAAGGTAGATATCGAGCGCCTGAGAGTCGTTGAACATGTAGCACATCCCGAGCATGGCCTTGAGGCTATGCGCGGCCTTGATTTTCAGGTTGATGTCCTGGGGCTTCATCTTCTCAACCTTGTCATAGGCGGCCTTGAGCAGGTCACGCAGTTTGCCCACGGTGGCCGGCTTCACGGTGCCACTCTTGGAGATCTCGTCATTGATCTCTTTGCAAACCGCCTGATACGCCTTGACATCGTCCGCGAACTCAGGGCCGGCCAGCAGGCCGGTTGGCTTGGCTGAGGTGAGTTTATCGAGTGTGCCCGAGACCACTTCGACCGTGCTCCGGAACCGCATGTTCTCGATCAGGCGGCCGTCAAGGGGAACATTATTCGCCAGCTTGCCGATTTCGCCGGCGTAGCGGGGGTCGCTCAACTCCACCAAGGCCACGTTCAGCGCCTCGCCCGACTGGATATCACGCGACGTGGGGTGGTTGCGGAGCCGGTCTTGCGCGGCGTTGGAGGCGTCTTTGTAGTCCTGGTATTCTTTCTCGTGTTCAGCCACGAGCCGGGCCTGGTTCTGCCGCAGGCTCTCGTACATGTACTCGTTGTACTGCATGTTCGTCTGAACGTTGATCGAACGGGCTTCGGCCGTATCCAGGTTGTAGACGCCCTTGCCGGCGGCCATCCAGCCCAGCCCAGCCGCCTGGGAGCCGTACTGGTTGCCAAGCCCCCAGCCGCCCCAGCCGTAATTGCGGTAGCCGTAGGGGTAGTAGATTTGAGCCTGAACTGATGAGGCCGCGGCCCCACCAAGTTCCATTGCCAGCAGTGCCATACCAAGCCATCGAAGACGCATGGGCGATAATCTCCCAGAGGATCCCGTACCGGTGGAAACGAACGAAGCAGGGGAGCCGGCGTCAACCGGCGTCCCGGTATTGGAAAGTTCAAATTCAGGCGTATGAGGGCAGCGTCCAGGGGGCGCGATAATTGCGGCGGTAGGCCAGGGTGGTCTTGCCGGCTTCCCCTTCGATGTCCAGTTTCTCTGGGTTGAACCGAACGGGGCCCCCCGCCAGGTAGCTAGCGTTGATCAGGTGACAAACGATGGTCGTTTTGGCCATCGAGGCAATGTTTGACCGCGGTTGCTGGCGGTTCTCCACGCAATCCAGGAAATTCCGGACGTGGGCGTTCAGACCGTTCATTCCTTCGGGGTTGGCTG
Source organism: uncultured Planctomycetales bacterium (assembly GCA_903926465.1). Lineage (GTDB taxonomy): Bacteria > Planctomycetota > Planctomycetia > Isosphaerales > Isosphaeraceae > CAIYJE01. The sequence goes on along the minus strand of CAIYJE010000108.1, from coordinate 16,939 downwards.
GTTTCTCAATATCCTGGTTGTCCTTGGTCTTGATGGACCAGCCGCCCCGCCAGACGGTTACGGTGTTTCCGTTCTCGGCAATGAATTGGGTTCCGTTGTCATGCTCGCCGTCAATCGGCCGGCGGTTGGTTTCCCACTGCAAGACTGCGTTGGGATATTTGAGCACGGCAAGCTGGGTATCGGGGGTGGTGCGGTCGTCATCGGGGAAGGCAAATTTGCCACCATCATTATACGCTTCCAGGGGAAGGGCCACATCGTCGCCCCCTTTACCCAGGCCGAGCAGGGCGATATCGATCATGTGGACACCCCAGTCGCCGGTCATGCCGGCCGCCGTGTTCCAGAACCATCGCCAGTTGTAATGGCAATTGTTCCCCTTGTAGGGAACGAACTCAGCGGGACCGACCCAGAAGTCATAATCCAGTTCCTTGGGTGGGTCTTGCACCTGGCCCTTACCCACATTGGCTTCGTCGGTCTTCCAGGCCCTGGCCATGACGATGCGACCCAGTTTGCCGGATCGCACATAATCCAGGGCGGCCACGAAGTCGGCCGTGCTCCGCTGCCAGGTGCCAACCTGCACCACCCGCCCGTGTTGAGCGCAGGCGGCCGCCATGGTTCGGGCCTCGTGGATATCATGGCTGATTGGCTTTTCCAGATACATGTCTTTCTTGGCTTCGGCCGCGTGAATGCAGGGCAGGGCATGCCAGTGGTCGGGTGTACCAATAATCACCGCATCCAGATCCTGGCGTTCCAGCAGCTTGCGAAAGTCCTTGTAAATCTCGGGCCGTTTTCCCTGCTTCTTCTCAATTTCGTCGGCCGCTGCGCCGGCGTGGCTGGCATCCACATCGCACACGGCCGCCACCGGCACCTTGTGGTCCATGAAGACGTTGGTATTGGCACGCCCCATGCCCCCCGCACCAATCAGGCCCACCACCGGTGTTTTGAGGGCCGACAGCGGCGCCACCATGGCACGCGAGGTTCGCGCACCAAGAATGTTGAACATCCCAAATCCTGTGGCCGATGCCGCGGAACTGGCCAGGAAATGACGTCGAGTCGGGGAATCGCTCATGAGCGGGGCCGCCTCTCTCGGGCTGGGGAGAGCGTGTTAAACCACTGGGATACCAGGCGGTGTCCCAGGCAACACGGGGTCTGGAGGATGGTGCGAACTTTATGATCGACCATCACGTATCCTGATCATACCACCCATGGCCAGACAAGGCAGCGGTTGGCCTGGCTGACTGTTTTGGCCGCACGGGTTGTGGCGGTTCGGTTCGGTTTTCGGGCAAAGCTGGGTGCCAATGGCGGCTGGCCTGCCCCCTCTTTTGTGTACCAGCGTTAACCGCGGAATCCTTGTCCTTACCCGTCAGTTCGAGTAAAGACGATGGATGGAACTTTGGGTCCGTTCCTCGGCATTGAGACGCCAGCACAGGGGATCAACCATGATATGGCGAATGATCTGGGCGGCCGCGGTGTTGATTTCCTTCACAGACCGCGACCTTCAGGCCCAGCAGGCCGCCCTTCAGGAATGGGCACCTGCGCAGCCGGAACTGGCAAAACTCTCAGACGAAGTGAGCTGCGGCGGCGGCTCGCTCAGGATCCTGAAGGGGATGACGGGCCCGGTTGCCAGAACGGTTGGTCAGCAAACACGCACTGCCTGGGGCCAGAGTGGCGTTGGAATCCTGGAAGTGAAGCAATTCACAATCAATCCTGACCGGCCCAACCCCGAGCAGGTGCTGACCGATTACCTCGAATTTTTCAAAACTCGCTCCCCCAAATTTGAAAACACGGCCGTTGAAGCGGGGCTGCTGGGGGGCAAGCCGGCCCTCAGAATCCGGATGCGAGGCGAGGGACTGCTGGGATTACCCGGCGACCAGTTTGGTTTTATTTATGCATTCATTGGCCCAGAGCGGGCAACGCTGGTGACGGGCGTGGGCCCGGCCGCAACCGTGGAAGACGTGGAATCGGCCGCCCTGACCTTTCGCCTGGCGGAAGCTGCCAACCTTCCCGAAAAGAATATCCCCTGACGCTCGACGCCGGGCAGACCGTTCCCCAGGATCGTGCGTGGGATCATGAAATTCGCGTGACCCGGTCCTGTACCTTCTCGTTCACAATCCGCTCGCAGGGCCCCTTCGGTTTTCAGTTCATGAAAGATCAAACCCACCGGGCACGGCTGGAGCAAGAAAATCGCGACCAGGCCCTCCGCCCCGAGGATCTCGTTCTGTCACTCACGAATTTCCGGGGCACCAGCTACGAGGGGACCGTGAAACTGGCCCCCGGATCCTACTGGTTCATCATCCAAAACAACGCCAGGCTGCCGGTTGACTTTCACCTGGAAGGCCGGCTGGAGGCTGAGTAAAGCGGCCTGAGAGTGTCCGGTTGCCGTTCCCGGCTCAGGCCGGCTTCATGGGGTCGAACGCCGGGTTGTAATCTCGTGTCAGCAAGGCGTTGGCCTCGGCATCGCCTGGGAAGTTCCAGGTGGCGGCGTTGAAGGTGAGCTTGCGGCCGGTGCGGTGGGCGATGTTGCCCAGCAGGCAAAGCCGGGTGCTCAGCACGCCGGTTTCAATGTCGGCGTTGGGCCTGTTGCGGGTGCGCACGCAGTCCAGGAAATTGGCGATGTGCGGGCCGATGTCGGCGGTGGTGGGGCCGCCGGCCTTCTCACCGTCTTCCACACGCCAGCCCTTGTCATCCACAATCAGCGTGCCCTTGTCTCCGTAAAAGGCCGTGCCAAACGCGGAGCCGCCCTCAAGGCCGTGCTTGGACCACATCCGGTGTTCCCAGGTGATGGCGCAATTGTCAAACTCCCAGGTCACGTTCTGGGTGTCTGGCACTTCCTGGTCGTCGTCAAACACGTACTTGCCGCCGCCGGAGGTCACACGCAGGGGGGCTTCCACGTTCAGGCCCCAGCGGGCCACGTCGAGCGCATGGATGCCGTTGTTGCCCAGTTCACCGGTCCCCCAGTGCCAGAACCAGTGCCAGTTGTAGTGGACCCGGTTGGGGATGAACGGCTGCGCCGGAGCCGGCCCCTGCCACAGGGTCCAGTCGAGCCCCTCGGGGACCGGGCCGGGGGTGGCATGGCCAATCGGTTGTCGCTGCTGATGGATCCAGGCCCTGGCCAGTCCAATCTTTCCCAGCGCCCCCGACCGAACGTGGGCCATGGCGTCGGCAATATGGGCCGCGCTCCGGCGCTGGGTGCCAAGCTGGACAACGCGGTTGTACTTGCGGGCGGCCTCGATCATGGCCTGCCCCTCGGCCACGTTGTGGCAGGCGGGCTTCTCAACATACACATCTTTGCCTGCGTGGCAGGCAAAAATGGTCATGGGGCCGTGCCAGTGGTCGGGCGTGGCAATGGCCACAGCGTGAACGTTCTTGTCGTCGAGCACCCGGCGGAAATCTTGCTCGGTATGTGGGGTTTTGCCACCAGCTTTCTCAACGGCTGCTACCCCTTTGGCCAGTACGCGGGCATCGCAATCACAGACCGTCACAACCTCGGAACCATCGCTCTTTGCGAACAGCGCGGCCAGATCCAGACCGCGGCCATTCAGGCCGATCACAGCCACACGAACCCGATCTTCAGCGGTTTGCGTACGGGCCAGGGCCGCCGTGGCTGGCAGGCTGGCGGCCAGGGAACCCAGGAAGACACGGCGGGTCGGACTTGCAAGCTGCATGACTGGGCTCTCCGCGCGGAAGCTGGGGCGAGGTGAAACGAGTGTGCGTGTCAGAGGTTGAAGTCCGAAGCGCGGTGACGGCCCGGCTCGTTGGGTCTTTCCAGGCTACGATGCCCAGTGGTCCGACTCAATCCCTTACACCCAGGCTTACCGCAGGATGTTGTTCACACCGGTGCTTGTGATCTGGCCGGTGAAGATCACGGCCGTGCTTCCCACAAATCCCTGGTGCAGGTGAGATCCACCGGGAAAGTAACGAATCTGCACGGTCCCCTGGCCGCTGGCACTGGTGTAAATGCCGCCGCTGCCACCGTTGACGGTCCAGTTGAACGCGGTTGGACGACCATGCGTATCCACGGCGCCGGGAATGGCCATCAGGTCCATGGCAATCTGGGTGCCGGTCTGGGCAATGTTTTTATCGGTCAAGTTGGCCACGCCGGTGGCGGCCGTGGCCGTGTTCAGGGGGATGGAGAAGGCAAGCTGAACGGCTCCATGCAAGAGCTGGTTGGAGGTCCCTTCGGCTTTGAGGTAGACCTGTGTCCGCTGATCGGTGTACAGGCCGGGGCCCTGGGCGAATTTGCCCAGGAAGTGGGCATTGAAGGCCATTCGCCGTTGCTGGTACGGAGTGGGGGTAGACGCAGATAGGGATGTAGACGTGGTATTGAGCTGGTGGACCTGGGCGGCCTGGGCCCGCAGTTGACTCAGCGCAATCAGTGGGGCAACCGACTGAAGGATCCGAGATTCGACTGGCTCGAACTGAAGGCTAGCTGTTCGACGGCGGGCAGAACGGGCATCCATGGGTCATGCATCTCCAGCAATCGGGAGGAGAGGTCCAAACTGGACCTCAGGGCAGCAGCCGAACACCCACGGCGGTATTCAGGTCGAGCACGGCGCGGCGGTGCCGGACCAGAGCGTCTCGGTAGTCGCGAATGGTTTCGTTGTAATCCCGTTGCCCTTCCGAGAAGGCATCCACGGTATCAAGCCCTTCATTGAAGCGTTTGAGGGCCGTTTGATAGACCCGCTGCGATGCGGGAATGACTTCCTTTTCGAACTCGACGACCGAGTCCAGGCTGAGTTCGAATTCTCGGATGGCCAGTTCGACTTCGGTGGCCACGGAATCCTCAATGGCCGCCAGTTCCATCCGGGTCTGGTCGGCGTTGAGTCGGGCCCGTTCAATCACCCCTTGGTTGCGGTTGAAGAGGGGAACCGAAACCGTGAGGCCGACGGCCCAGGAGGTGGGGCTTTTGAGTCCGAACGGCCGGTTGTCCTGGAGCGTGTAGGGCTGGTAGAGCAGGTAGGCGTCTGGATACTTGTTGGCCTTGGCCAGCTTGATTTCGGCACAGGCGCGCTGGATGCCAAGCCGGCTGGCGAGGATATCGGGCCGATTTTGGAGGGCGCGTTCCAGCAGGGATGTTTCATCCTCGGGCAGCGGTTGGGTGTCTCGAAGGTTCAGAGACACCTTGAGATTGGCTGCTTCCTGCCCCCGCATGTTGAGTAGCAGGGCGAGTTTGCGTGTGTTGGACTTCACGGCCGAGCGGGCGAGCCGCAGCTGCAATTGCGCGCGTTCGGCCTGGGCTCTGAGCGCATCGGCCTGAGACTGCTGCACGGCACCGGCCTGAGCCCGTTCCGTAAACACCGTAGCCAGCTTGGTCAGGCCCCGGGCGTAGGCTTCGTTGTAGCGCACGGCTTCATTGGCGGCCGCCACATCGACCACCACCGTGTAGAGGTTATCAATCTGGATCCGGACGGCGTCCTGGAACTGAGCTTCGGTGACCAGGCTAGCCTTCTGCGCCACGGCCGTCCGAGCTTGACGTTTGCGGCTGAAGTCGATGGGCCAGTTCACGTTGACGTCGTACTGGGTTTGGCCGCCGGGCCGGGCATTCGAATAAATGCCGTAAGGCACCAACTGGCTATCGGCATAGAAGACCGGATTGGCCCGCAGGCTTGCCGTCAGGATATCGGCCCTGGCCATCGGAATTTCATACTGGAGCGCCATCAAGCCCATATTGCGTTCGACCAGCAACTGAATGGCCTCATCGAGCGAGATCCCACCCTCTTCGGGAGGCGGCAGCGGTTCACCAAGCGAACCGAACGTGGGCGGTTTTTCCTCAGCCAGTGAGAGCGGGGCAGGAATCCGCGTTTCCATCGAGGCCCCAGGTTTTGGACTCACTGGGTTGAACTCTTGTACCGGGGCGCGGCTAACCGACGGACCCGCTCGCCCAGAGATCGGTGCGTTCGAGGGGGTCTGGAGCAATGAGGGAGATTCGACGGCTCCAATCGCCCGCCCAAGCTTGAGGCGCGACTGAGGCAACGTGGGAACGCCACCCACATCAATCTGTGGACCCTGCGCCAGGGCAAAGCCTGACGTCACCAGCCAAAATCCTATCCCAGCCAGTGCCAGGAATCGGGTCGAAACATGCATGGGCCGCATCCTGCGCACTTGAAGTGCAGCGAATCGTCCTGATTCGACGTAACATAGTGGTATTCGGATCGTTGCTATTTGCCAGCTAAGGCAATTTCCCGGTCTCCAGGTTGGGAGCGCCCTAAATAAGGTCTGAGTGAACCAGTTTTCCTGACCGGCCCAGGCCGTTTTGTCGGCGCTGAAGTTTCGATTTTTACTGTACCTGGCGGTTTGTGGCTCGGTAGTGTAGAGGATCGAAGCTGATAGCCGGATGGGTGTTTGAGACGGAATGTCTTGGCCTTACAGCAGTTGGCATTCCCCCCGTGACTGACCTCAGGGCCGCGTTCATGAACTGTTTCCTTGCAAGAATTTTGCTCATGGCCGCACTCTTGACCAGCCTGGCGGGGCTGGCAGGGGCCCATGAGGAAGACGCTCCCACCCCATCCGCGAGCCCGTTTCAGTTTGTGGCCGGCTGGCCGGCTGGTCCCACTCTTCCAGAGTTCCATGGGGCGGTGTCCGCGCTTGAGATCGACCGCTCTGGGCAGGTGTGGGTGCTGAGCCGGAGCACGGTTCCGGTCCGGATTTATGATGCCAGGGGCCAGTTGATCCGAAGCTGGGGGGCCGGCATTTTCCAGAAGCCGCACGGATTAGGATTTGATGCCGAGGGCCGAGCCTGGATCACGGATATTGGTAATCATACGGTGCGGTTATTCACGCCCGAGGGGGAACTGGTTCGCACCTTGGGTACCCTGGGAGTTGCCGGGGTAGACGAAACGCATTTTGATCAGCCGACCGACGCGGCCGTGGGTCCCGACGGATCGGTTTACATAGCCGATGGTTATGGCAATAACCGGGTGGTCCGGTTTGACTCCGCCGGCAAGTTTCTCCAGGCGTTTGGGACGGAGGGAACCGGTCCAGGTCAGTTCCGGTTGCCGCATGCGGTGGTGTTTGATCCGGCGGGGCGGCTGTACGTGGCCGACCGCAGCAATGGCCGGATCCAGATTTTTGACGCCGCCGGTGCCTTTCTGGCCGAGTGGACCGACATTCTGATGCCCTGGGATCTTTGGGTCTCGCCCCAGGGCCGGATTTTTGCCTGTGGCTCCTCACCGATGCGAAAGATTCAGTTCATCAAGGCACTACCGCCTGGAATTCCACCCCGCGACCAGATTGTGGTGGAGTTTGAACCCACGGGATCGGTACGCAACCGCTGGACGCTGTCTCAGGGGAACAAGCCGGGGTCGGTGGACTGGGTGCACGCGCTGACCTTTGCTACCGATGGCACTCTCTACCTGGGCGATATTCAGGGGCAGCGGGCCCAGAAGTTTGTGAGGCGCGGACCGGTAGACGCAAACGTCGAACAAGCTGGCTTCGAGAAACCCTGACCTGAGCTGTTTGAAGTTGCGCGTTTGGTGCTGAGATCCGTATTCCTCCTCGCCTCCAGTGGGATCGACGGGCGCTTCATTCTGGCGGGTTTTCAGGGGTTACGTGAAGAATAGCCCAAAAACATGCAACTTCCAAACCTGGGCCCACCCATGCACACACTCCGATTCCTGGGGTTGCTTCTGGCCCTGACCGGTTTCTCTGGGCCATTGGCCCATGGTGATGCGCCCCAGCCGATCACGGTACGGGTCCACGTGTTGAACTTTGATCCCGTTGTGGAGGCTGGGTCCGGCCAGCGGCTGCATCAGCAGTATGGCTGGAACGACCCTCACAAGCTGGCAGAGCAGTATGCGGCCGACGTGAAAGAGGTCAGTTATGGCCTGGTTCAGTTCAAGATCACCGGCTGGGACAATCTTGATGAGTTTCCGGTGAAGGTGGATGGCTTCCGCTACACCCGTGAGCAGTTTGCAGAGTGCTGGAAGGCCAAGGGGGGCTGGCACCAGCCTGACCCGGCCGATTACCCGGCGATCATCGCGCAGCATCGGCTGGCCGAGCGGGTTGAGGCGGGCGAGTTTGATGAGGTCTGGTGGATGGGGTTTCCCTACTGTGGCTTTGCCGAGAGCGCCATGGCCGGGCGTGGGGCCTTTGTGATCAACGGCCCGGTGTACGATGCCCCCGAGGTGAAGTGCAAGCGTGCGTTTGCCATCATGGGGTTTAACAACGAGCGCGGCCCGGCCGAGATGATCCACAATCTGGGGCACCGGACCGAGGCCACCATGAGCCGCGTCTTTGGTGGCTGGAAGGCTGAAGTGCTCGACAGTGACTGGGCTCGGTTTGCCGCCAACGCCCACCAGTCAAGCGGTGTTGCGGCTGTGGGCTCCTGTCATTACCCGCCCAACGGCGTGCGAGATTATGACTATGCCAATCCCTTGGCCGTGGAAAGTTCGGCCGACGACTGGCTGGATTACCCGAAGCTGACCGGAAAAAAAGCCAGGGTCACGTGTGAGACCTGGGGCGGTCCCGACTATCAGCGCAACTACCTCAAATGGTGGTTCACGCGGTTACCGCACAGCTCCGGCGTGAACACCGACAACGGCCGGCTCAATGACTGGTGGGCCTACATCTTCCAGTTCAATGACTTCGATGCCCTGGGTAAGCCACGGGAGCAGCCTTGATCAAGCACCGCCGGGTCAGGGTGTGGACGCTGCGGGAATGACCGGCAACTCCACGTAAGATGCCCCACCGGTGTGGTGGATCGTGTTCTCGGCCGGCCGCCGGACGCGTCCCTGGCCCAGGGGGGCACCGGTGTTGGGATTCACGTCGAACCGGGGGTAATTGCTACTGGACACGTCGATCCGGATCCGGTGGCCCTTCTTGAACACGTTTGACGTGGGGTAGAGCGGAATGGTGGCGGGATACGCCTGGTCGGGCTTCAGAGCCGGGGCCTGGTGGTCGAGTCCCTCGCGGTACCGCATTCGCAGAATCGAGTCGCCAATGTTGAGGTCGAAGCCCAGGGGATAGTCGGGGCTGGGAGGAATCTCGTCGATCAGCTTGGCGGTGATGTCGGTATCGGGAGCCGAAGATGAGACGGTCAGGTGGACGTTGACGGTGCCGGTCACTTCCATGTCTTCGGTCAGTGGCTCGGTGCGATACACGAGCACGTCTGGGCGTTCAGAGAGGGGCAGGCGGTTGGTGGCGGCGTGGGTATCATCACGGGGGCGCTGGTCGTAGCCGCCGTTGGTCATCAAGCCCTGGTTACTGCTGATATTACCGCCGATGGTGGGCACCGGGTGGTTGGGGTCGAACGTGAAAACCACTGGGGCGGAAGCCTGCCCGGGGCGTTCCGTGGTCAGCCGCCCGTCAGGGTTCAGGTAAAGACTTTGCTTCTGCGTGCGCGCCAGCGGCCATTCTTGCTCATGGCGCCAGTAGCCGCCGTGCATCAGGCGGCCATCGCGGCTCTTGTGGTCTGGCCCAGTGCCCATGACATAGATCAAAACCGGCGGTTCCCGATCCACGCCGTTCTCATCGTTGCGCATCCAGTGGTCATACCAGCGGAGCCTGAGATTGGTGAGGTCGATGGCGGCATCGCTTGAGAATTCCACCTCGCCCGCCACATTCGAGCCCTGGCCGCCGTGAGTCCACGGACCCAGCATCAGCCGCTGGGGTGACCGTTTGGCTTTGGACAGAGCCTCGTAATTCATGGAGACCTGGCGGGTCCAGGAGTCATACCAGCCGGTGATATGCAGCACAGGCACATCCGCGTAATCATTCACATGATCAACCACCGACATGCCCTTGACGTGCCAGAACGGGGCCTCGGGGCCACTCTGCAACGCCTCGGTGGCCCAGTTGGCGTACTCAGGCACCACCTTCAGAGGCGTGTTGCCGACCGTGATCGGCATGGAATCCACATGTTCGCGAATTCTGCGGCCGTTCTCGATCAGGGCGGCCTGAAGCGCAGGGTTGGCCAGGGCCGCCTGGCTGTTGGGGGCACCAATCTGGAAGATCCAGTTGACGAACCGGAGTTCGAACGCACCCCCGTGCCGCATGCCGGCCACGCCACAATTGGACAGGGCGTCGACCGGCACCATGGTGGTGAGGTGGGGCGGGTTCATTTCCGCCAGCGCATGCTGGGTACCGCCTGGATAGCTGGTGCCAAACGTGCCCACCTTGCCATCGGACCATGGCTGCTGGGCGATCCATTCCACCATCGTCAGGCCATCGCCTGGGTCATCCGTCATCAACCGCCAGGTTCCCTCGCTCTTGTACCGGCCGCGGATATCATTACTCACCACCACATATCCCCGCGCCGCGTAGAAGGCCCCTTCGCCCAGCTTGCCGTCTCCCTTGCCGTAGGGGGTCCGAGTGAGCAGGGTGGGGAACTTGCCTTCCACCGGTTTACCCCCGCGTGCCGGGCGATAGATATCGGCCGCCAGCCGAACCCCATCGGGCATGGGAATCATGACGTCGGTTTCTGGGACGACTTCATACTCGGCCGGTCGTGCGCTGGCAGGTTGCTGCGGGCTCATCCGGGCGGTAGCGATGCTGAGCAACATCAAGCTACACACCGCCAGTGCCGTTGCCAGCACAATCACCTGGCCCCAGTTCACGTGTGCTTGCAGCCTGCCTGGCTCAACAGTGTTGCGCATTGCCGCTCCTCCCAGGTGCCGCTGGCCCGCCCTCCGTACCGCCCTTTGCTTCCCTACAATTGTCCTGGCTCTTGGTGCGAACGCAAGCCTGGACGCCGCAGTGGTAGTTGTTTCGGACTGAATCCCCAGATTTGGAGTGGCCCCTCGGGGTTGACATGCCAAACTTAGCTCAACTTATCCCAGGCCGCCCCAGGGGGTGTCTGTCACGCCGGCCCGATGGTTGACGGCGCGAGCGAGCACGAACAGCAGGTCGCTCAGGCGGTTGAGGTAAACCAGAATCTCGTGGGCCACGTGCTCGCCAGGCTGGTGCATGAGCCTGATCACCTGACGCTCGGCGCGGCGGCAGATGGTCCGGCCCAGGTGCAGTTGAGCCGCGCCCAGGGTGCCCCCCGGCAGGATGAACTGGGTCAGCGGGGGCAGTTCGGTGTCCAGGCGATCAATCTCTTGTTCCAGCCGGGCCACCCGTTCGCCATGAACCGCGTGGTAGAAGCGGCCTTCCGGGCTGGGATCGGCCAGGGCCGAGCCAACTACGAACAGGTCATCCTGAATCTGGGCCACCACCAGGTCAGACACGGCGTCTAGCTTGGACGCCCGGGCCACGCCCAGGGCCGCGTTCAGTTCATCGACCGTGCCGTAGGCCTCAATGCGGGGACAATCTTTGCCAACCCGGCCGGGGGCCAGGAGTCCGGTGGTACCGTCATCGCCAGTTTTGGTGTAAATCTTCACGAACGAAGCTACCTTCCGTCACGAGAGAAACAGCCAGAGGCAAGGCGCAAGCAGGGCCGCCGCCAGTGGCGTGAGTGGGGTTGGTTGGTTGGCGACTCAGAGTGCCCGGCTTATACTAGGCAGGCCGTCGAGCAGGGGAAAGACGGCAGTCCCAAACGACTCTTGCGAACGACCCCCCTGGGAGTGAACCATGCTTGCTTTGTGTCTGATTGTCGCAACCCTGGCGCAGCGGCCTGAAGCGGTGGCCCAGACGGCCGAAGACGCCGCTCAGGAAGCCCGCCATCTCAAGAATATTCGCCAGGTTACCTACGGGTTTGACCGCGCGGGCGAGGGATATTTTTCGCCAGACGGGCAGTCGATCGTGTTTCAGGCGGTCCCGCCCATCCCGCTTTCGATTTTTCATTCACCGCATCCCAACGAGGATGGCTATCAAATTTACAGGGCCGAACTTTCGGCCGACGCCGTTCCCAAACTGATCTCGACCGGCAAGGGACGCTGCACCTGCGCATACTTTCGGCCCGACGGTAAAGCGGTGCTTTTCAGCTCGAACCATCTGGATCCCGATGTGGACAAGCTGGGCCCACCGCGAGGGCCGGCCTACAGCCGAACTGAGCGCTACAAGTGGGAGTTTCCTGAGTACACCGACATTTTTGTGCGGGACCTGACCAACCCACAGGCTCCCTTGGTCCAGCTAACCGACACTCCGGGTTATGATGCCGAGGCCAGCTATTCGGCCGACGGCAAAACCATTGCGTTCACGTCGTTCCGCGATGGTGATGCCGAGATTTATGTGATGGACGCCGATGGCTCCCACCCGCGCCGGATCACCAACGCCAAGGGATATGACGGTGGCCCGTTCATTAGCCCGGACGGTAAGCGGCTGATTTACCGCAGTGATCGCAAGAGTAACGATCTTTTGCAGGTGTTTGTCAACAGCGTGCAGGGGGGGGCCGAACGCCAGCTCACCGACAACGAAGAGGTGAACTGGGGCCCATACTGGTACAGTGACAGCCGCCACATTGTGTATGCCACCAGCAAGCACGGTCACGGCAATTATGAGATTTACCTGATGGACGTGGACTCCGGCAAGCAAGACCGGATCACGTTCCATGAGGGGTTTGACGGCCTGCCCGTGTTCAGCCCGGACGGCAAGCGGCTGATGTGGACTTCCAGCGGCCGAACCCCCAACAAGAAGAGCCAGCTCTTCATCGCCGACTTCGTGATCGAGCCCGAGCCAGCCGGCACCGCGACCCGCCCCTGACCTGGGGGCCTTGCCATTTCCGTTCACTCACGTTCGTTCTCTCCAAGTTTTTAGCCTGAGGTTTTTCTCAACATGAGCGGTAAAGCGATCATTCAGCACACGCTGGGCACGAGTGACCACGTCATTCAGTCTTACCTCAAGGATCTGACCGATGCCGACCTTCTGGTTCGGCCGGTCGCCGGGATGAACAACATCGCCTGGCAGCTTGGGCACCTGATCAGCTCAGAGCGGCACATGGTGGAAATGATCAAGCCCGGCTCCAGCCCCGCGCTGCCGGCCGATTTTGAAGTGGGCCACGGGCGTGATTGTTTCAACGAAGATGCCCCGGAGAAGTTCTACAGTGTTGCCAAGTACAACGAACTCTGGAGTGCCCAGCGCGCGGCCACGCTGGCGGTGCTAGAGAGCCTTTCCGAAGCGGATCTGGACCGAACCGACGAAAAGTTTCCTCCGTATGCCTCCACGGTCGGCATGCTGCTGAGCATGTGCGGTGGCCACCCGCTGATGCATGCCGGCCAGTTCGTAGCCGTGCGCCGCAAGCTGGGCAAGCCGGTCACCATCTGAGATCGTTGGCGTAATATGGATTTCGATCGACGGATGCGGTTTGTCATCCGTCGATCGGGATTCGCCGGTTTTTTGAACGATGAAGGTGATGCGTGCACGTTCTACTGGTGGCGGTGGGAAGTCATGGCGACGTGCATCCGTTCGTGGCGATGGGGCTGGCTTTGAAGGAGCGTGGGCACCGGGTGACGTTGATCACCAACCCCCACTTTGCAGACCTGGCGGCCCGGGCCGGGCTCGACTTTTTGCCGCTGGGCACCGAGCAAATGTTTGTGGAGGCCACCGAAAACCCGTTGCTCTGGAGCCCGCTTCGTGGGTTTCAGATTGTGGTCGAGATGTCTTCCAGGATGATGGAGCCGCTCTATGAGCTCATCCTGGATCGCTACGTTCCAGGCGAGACAGTGGTGGCGGCCCCGGTCACCGCGTTCGGAGCACGCGTGGCGCAAGAGGCCAAGGGGGTTCCCCTGGTCACGGTCCACCTTCAGCCGGCCGTGTTCCGGAGCGCCCTGGAGCCGCCGGTTTTGCCCTACTATCCGTTGATCAGGCGGTTACCGGTCTGGGGTCGGCGGGTCATGTTCCGGCTGCTGGACGCCACGGTGGTCGATCGGCTGTTCGGGCCCCGGATCAACGGCTTTCGTGCCACCCTGGGCTTGCCCAAGGTGAGCCGGTTCATGAACTGGTGGCATTCACCCACCGCGGTGCTGGGCCTGTTTCCCGCCTGGTTTGCCCCACCGCAGGCAGATTGGCCGCCCCACGTGACCCTGGCTGGGTTTCCGCTGTTCGATGAGAGTGCCCATCGCGAGATCGACCCTGAAGTTCAGCAGTTTCTGGACGCAGGAAGCCTGCCGGTGGTCTTCACGGCCGGCTCGGCCATGAAGCATGGCGCGGAATTCTTTCAGGCCGCCGTGGAGGCAACCGCTCTGCTGGGCCGCCGGGCCATCTTGCTCGCCCGGTTTCCTGAGCAAATTCCCCAAGCCCTGCCGGCGAACGTTCGCCACTTCACCTATGTTCCATTTGGCCGGCTGCTTCCCCAGGCTGCGGCGCTGGTGCATCATGGAGGGATTGGGACCACTGCCCAGGCGCTGGCGGCGGGCCTGCCCCAGCTTGTGATGCCGATGGCGCACGACCAGCCGGATAACGCGGCCCGGCTGGAACGGCTGGGGGTGGGCCGGAGCCTGGCCCCCAGCAAATTCCGGGGGCCAGCGGTTGCCCGAGAACTGCATGCCTTGCTGGATGACCCGGCCATTCCAGAACGTGCCCAGCGCCTGGCCGCGCGGCTGAATGCCAGCCAGGCCATCGACCAGGCCTGCCAGGTCCTGGAATTGGCTCTGACCCCGCAAAAACCATCACGGTCTGGCTCTGCTGACCTCTCTACCACCAAAGACGACCCGCCCGATCGGATCCAGCTATGAGCATCTCGTTTGTTTGCACGTGCGGGAAACGGATGAAGGCCCGCGCAGAGTTCGCGGGTAAACAGGTCCGGTGCCCGCAGTGCGGCGCTGTGCTGGCAATTCCCACCTCCAGTGCGGATTCGGCCCCGGCCACTTCCGGCCCAACGCCAACGCTTGCGGGAGCAGGCGCTACGCCGGAACCGGCAGCCGCCTGGGCGGCCGTGGATGATCGAGAATCCAACGACGCCCTGGACCTGCCCTGGCTGCGGTCTGAAGAGCAAGGCACGGCTTCGGTCCCCCAGCCTCAGGTTGGCTCCACTCAGTTTCCAGCATTTCAGACCCCCAATTCACCCGCCGGTGCCGGTGGGGGCGTGAACTTCTCCTGGCTTCAAGAAGCATCCACCGCACCAGCCCCTTCTGGGTCTGGGGTTCCGCCTCAGGCTGCCCCGGCCAGCCAGCCCATGCCAGTGTCTGCCACCCTGCCGGTAGCTTCGCCGTCCCCCGTCAAGAAACCAGCGGCCAAGCCGGCGCCGGTTGTTTCTGCACGCCCAGAGACCACGGCCAAGCTGACGCCAGCTCCACACGTAACACCGCCAGCCACACCACAACAGCCACAGCCGGCCCCGCCCCCCAGACGCCCTGAACCGGCCGTGCCGGTTGCCGCCCCCGCGCCGGTCCAGAAACCGGCCCCTACGCCGGCCGCCTTGGCTACTGAGCCGGCCCAGACCTATGCCGTGGCTGCTGCCGCCGAACCAGTTCCGGTGGCGGCGGCCCCCGTGTTGTTACCGAACCTGATTGTTGAGGAAGCGGAACCGCTGAGCCCACGCACGGCCAAGGCGGCCGCGGCCACCGGCAGCGAAGAGGAAGCGATGCCCAGGGTGAGCCGTGAGCCCTGGTATGTGCCGTTCGTGGAAACCGTCGCCCGATTCTTGATGGCCGCCAGCATCGTTTGCACGGTGGCGGTTCCGGCCTTGCTCCTGATCGGTGGACTGGGCTCGGTGGCAATGACCGGCGACCCTCGCGCCTTCCTCAACTACCGACTGGGAACGGTACCGGTTGCCTATTCGCTGCTGGGTCTGTTTGCCGCCATGGCTGGCCTGGCCTTGCTCTGGGCCGCACCGATGCTGATTGTGCTCGACCTCTCGCGCCGGATGCGCGTGCTGTCCAGGCGGCTCGATTCTCTGGGCAAGCCGCCCGGGGAGTGAACGGAGCAAGAGGGCCCCAAAGTCAGCGGGGACGTTAGTGGCTACCACCCAGTTCCAGCAGGCTGGCCAGGCGTGGGCCAATGGCGTCATCCTTGCCGGCGGCCAGCATGCCCATCACGTGGCCTCTGAGCATACGCCAGCTTTCGGGGGTATCCACGTCATACCAAGGGGGGAGCAGGGCAACCGTGTGCTGGATGCGCTGGAGGTTGGTGACCAGTTGTGCCAGAACCTCGGGCGTGCTCCAGTCAATGCCTTCCAGAATGGCCGGGTTGAAGGGGGCCTTCACGCCCAGCAGCACAAAGCCGCCATCGGTGGCCGGTCCAATCACCATATCTTTATGGTCCAGTAACAAGAACGCCGAGACGAGATAGGTGGGGTCCAGCGTTGGGCTATCGGCCCCAATGACCACCACCTTGCTGGCCCCGTTGGCGAACTCGCCCAGAATGAACTGGTTCAAACGCTCGCCCAGATCTCCCTCGGCCTGCGGCTGAAGCGCAAACTCACTGGGCACACGCGTATCAAACCAGGGGCCGGCATCGGCCGGGGCAAACACCAGCACTTTGCGGCCCCCCTCGGCCAGTAAGCCACCGGCCACGCTCCAGACATCGAGTGTGTCAAACAGCAGCGCCTCGGCAATCTCGGCCGCGCGGGCTTCGCCCAGTTCAACCGCCAGCCGCGTTTTCA
Organism: uncultured Planctomycetales bacterium; assembly: GCA_903926465.1. GTDB lineage: Bacteria > Planctomycetota > Planctomycetia > Isosphaerales > Isosphaeraceae > CAIYJE01. Next base: position 525 of record CAIYJE010000108.1, on the reverse strand, counting down.
CGGTCCCCGGCTGCGGTTGCTTCGCAAAGATCCCCAGAACTCCCCCCTCAGGTAATGGCCAGGCCATGTGTGTGTCTCCAGGAAATGGTTATCAATGAGCAGTGGATGGATCGGTTCGTTGAACGATCGGGAAACAAACAGACCCTGCTTGCGGAACGGCGAGGTTTTACTTCAGACCTGTCGATTACCCACAACTGTGTGGATAGCTGTTTCATAGAATTTCACGAAAGCAGGGCACAGGGCAAGTCTTGAGGGCCAAAGGCCCGTTCTTTAAACAGAGCCGCGAATGGCAATGAGCGACCCACTCAGCAGGACATCTCCGGGCTGTGAACACCAGGTTCTTTGCCAGCGAGAAAGAACAAAACGCAACGTCCATGAACCTTATGTTGCTGGTCCTGATTTTTCCATGAGAGAGGGTCGCTCACTTCCGTTCGCGGCTCTGTAAGAAGAAATCGCGTGGCTGGTGAACCTTGTGTTGCTGGTCCTGATTTTTCCATGAGAGAGGGTCGCTCACTTCCGTTCGCG
>CAIYJE010000107.1 GCA_903926465.1 uncultured Planctomycetales bacterium | reverse complement strand
ATGCGAGCAGACTTTGTTTTGGCCATGGCACGGATTCCTTGCGGTCGCGATAGTTTCTACCCTTGCTGTCCTCCAGGAAGCGGCAGAAATCACACCGGCACAATCATGCCAGATTACCTAGAATCGCGCAATCGCCCTGGCGGGAAACCCAATGGCTCCAACACCAGTTCGGCGCCAGATACTCCATCGGGAGCGGATACCGTAAGCCATCGAAATGCGCCCATCGACACGTCCGTTTGCTTCGTGAACCCAAGAACAGCCGTGTAGAAATGAAGAGCTTTCTCTTGGTCTGTTACGGTGATGCTTGAGATTTTGATTTGCATAGTAGAACGGTCAATGTGGTTGCTGGAATCGTGAGACCTCAGGTTTGTACTCGAAGCGGCCGAACAGGTATTCGACCGCCCAACTGCGGAAAAAATACCGTACTTCGGCAATGTTGTATGGATAAGTCGAGGGTAATGCGTTAAGCAGAGAAATGAGTTGCGACGGAGCCTTGGTGGAAATCCCTTGCTCTACCGGACAAGGCGTTCGTGCGATACCGCAATCACCTTCGTCAGGATTTTACCCGTACCAAATCGCTCCGGCTACATCATTTCAGCGCAAACCGGGCGGGCCAAGATTTCTCGACCAAGTGGCCAATGCCTGCCCGGCGAAACGCTTGGCCTCCCGCATCGTTCAGCCTTATGTCGGTTGGGTCAAGAGGTTCTTCTGTATCACGACAAGCGGACCCTGGCCGAGATGGGACCCGACGAGGTGCGTGCGTTGCTGAACACATGATCCTAGGAGCGCAATCGTCCGTCGCAACCATTATCCCCACAAGGAGGTCCTCGAAAAGTGTCCGATGTCGACTAGGTCCAAAGGGTGCCTCTGTCAGTACAAAACATCCCCGCCAGGTGCAGGCTTCAAATGTTGGCCTGCTCGCCGAAATACTCGTTGTCCTCGGCGTAGCCTCCTTCACCCTTGTAAACCGATTTGACGTCCCCGACAAACTCGATCGCCTGAATCCATTTGACCATCTTAAAGCCGAGTTGATTCTCAACTCGTAGCCGGAGAGGGGCTCCGTGCAAATGACTAAGCGGACGCTCGTTCATCTCGTAAGCCAACAGGGTTTGTGGTTTCATAGCGTTTTTGATCGAGAGGCTGTCGTAATATTGGCCGCCCACAATTCCTGTGTCAAACTCGATGCCCTCGCTGAACGAATAGAAGATGATTGCGTTGGCATTGAGTGTCGGCCGGACCAGGTCGATCAATTTCGCCAATGGCAATCCACTCCACTCGGCAATTCCCGACCAACCCTGAATACAGTGGTGCAGCGTGATCTGAGTCTTCTGGCCCAGTGCCCGGAGTTCGTCCAGCGATAGCTCGATGGGTTTCTCTACTAGACCATACACCTTGAGCCGATAGCCTTTGAAATCGTTGGCAGCCAGTGACTTCCATTCGTCTGAGGTCGGCATCTTTCCGTTAACCCAAAAAAATGGGGAAATGTTCTCGCGACGAAACTCTACCACTGGCTTGGGGCGATCGAGAAGCAATCGCATGATCGGGCTGACAATCGCTTTGGCAACATGCTGGATTGCCCGAGGATACTTCCACGCCGCCCAGTTGGCGAGCACATTCAGAAGAATGACCATGCTGATTCCCGCCAAGCCCAGGTACAAACCGATCGGCTTAGCATCGTCCGCGCCGACCACGATATGGTTCATGTTCCGGACGAACCCAGTGATAATAACCAGGGTCACATGCGTTAAGATAAAAGCGACAAAAGCACACATGATGAGAAAGTGAAGCGACCGACCGATTTGTCGGTTGCCGGGCAGCTTCGGATACCACGGGAACTGATTCGTGAAGGCCGGCGACATGGAAGGGCCGGTCAATATCGCCAAAGGAGCTAGGACAAACACGACTCCAAAGTACGAAAGCTGCTGTAACGCGTTGTACCGGTAGAAGCCATTGGGCTCCGACGGCATGTGGAAGGTCGCGTAGTGGGTGAAGACGGCCCAGGCATCGGGTACGATCTGCCAAGAATTAGGAACCAGGCGCTGCCATTGCCCGGTGCCGAACAGTAGCGCGATATAGATCAAGCCGTTGCCCACCCAGAACAAGACGCTCAAAAAGTGCCAGTGCCGGGCCATGCCGACCGTGTGGCGGTAGCCGGGCAGTCCGATCCAGGGGGAGAGGTGGCGGGAGTCTTCCTTCGCCGTCCACACGCGGTCAGTCGGTACCTCGATCGGCGTGAGTCGGAGCCACTCACTGCCGGGGGTGCAATGCACGTTCCAGTAGAGTCGGGGGTGATCGGCCAGAATTTGCAACCCGCTGCGGACGAGCAGAACCAGAAACAGGAAGTTGACGTAGTGGGTGATGCGCAGCCAGGCCGGGAAACCGTGAGGCTGCACCCCCACGTCGGCATCCGAAGTGCAAGAGGACGGCACGGGCGAAAGTCCGACAGTGCCCCACTGAATGTAAGCGGCTGCAACCACAAGCAGCAGTGGCGAGACGAGCAGCAGGAGTGTTTTGAATCGAAGGCGCATCGAGATTACTGCCGGAGTAAAAATGTCACGAGAACCGAGGAGTCTTCAATGCCGTGGAGTGAATGGGCCTCTCCACTGAGAAGGTAGAGCAACTTCCCGGCTTCCAGTTCTCGCATCGTTTCGCCGACAGTGAAGGCGACTCGGCCTTCGAGGCACGAGACCGTGATTTCCCCGCGAGCCTTGTGGTCAGGGATGTCTTTTCCGGTGAGATTACCAGGCGAATGATCTCCAGCGACTCTGTCTTCACCAAGACCGTTTTCCTGGCATGTGCCGATTCTGATCCCTGTGGACGGATATCAATCATGTCTCCCGGCTTCGCATGTGGAATGGCCACAATGATCATTTCCTTGGAGTGGTTTTCCCTGAAGCATCCGGTTGAATCAGTTTTTTGAGCCATCGGTCGACGTGCCGGCCTGAACGTGCCCTGCTTCTGCGAGACGGTTCAGCAGGAGATGAAAATAAACCAGTCCTTGATAGGGATGCCAGCGGGCCAGAAAACGCCCGACCTCCGGATAATCGAGCGGTTCCCCCATGCCCAGCCAGCGCTGTAAGTTGTTGCGGGCACCCACGTCATCGCCCGGGAAGACTTGTAGGCGTCCCAGACAACGAAGTAGAACGTATTCCGCCGTCCAGCGTCCGACGCCGCGCAGTTGCTTCAAGCGTGCGAGGGCGTCCGGGTCGGAAAATGCCCTCAAGCCTTCCAACCCCGTTTGTCCCGCGACGGCGATTTGGGCGAGTTCGATCAAAGCGCAACTCTTCTGGCGACTGAAGCCGAGAAGCCTTAATTGTTCCGGTGTCGCATGCGTCAAGTCCTCCGGTCGCGGGAAGGCGTTGCTCAACTCTCTGTTTGTCACCATGCTAAGACCGTGATTCACTGCCAAGCGATTGAGCAGATGAATCCCAAGTGTCAGTGAGAGTTGCTGACAAGCGATCCCGTTGACGACACCCTCAAAAACCGACGGAAACCGCGGCGGTTTCATGCCGCGGAATCGTCGCACTAATTGCCCAAGGTCGGCATCGCGCGAAGCGAGCTGATAGAATGCGGCCAGGTCGATGCGGTGGCCGAGCAACCGCTCCAGAGCCACCGTCACGGCCTGCTTCCCTTCAGGGCGGAGCGGGTTACCGAATACCGTTACTTGAAGTCGCGGAGTTTTGGCCGGGCCCGTCTGTACGACCGCGACTTCGACCGGTTCCCCTGTCACGGCAAGCGTCCGTTGGTAGGTTTCGCCGTCCCAGCGATCAACGACATTGTGAGGACGTCGACGCAAGGTCCAAGCTGTAAGGTCTAGCCGGAATGGCGCCACCGCTTGCAAGAAAAACGTGTTGAGGCTCATCGGCCAGCCCTCCGAAGTTTCGACATCAGGCTTTGCTCTTACAGATTTTCTTCAAGGCCGAGCCTTTGTGCATGGCCTGGTGGTCGGTCTTGTCGCTGTCGATCAAGTATTGGGGTTCCTCCTTCGAAGCGTGGACCGTGTACCCCTTGAATCTGATAGCGGAGGTGATCTTTTTCTTGATCGTCCCTCGGACTCGGCCGGCTTCCGAGTTCCACGAAACGTGATCTCCGATTTTGAAATCTTGTGCCATTGACCGCTCTCCTTGCCGACTTGGCGACCGGTTCTTGGGTGGAATCTCATCTGCCCGATTCGGTTCCGAACCGGCCGCCAGCGGATACGTGATGTGTTTTCCCTTCACAACGGCCCATGGCCTGAGCGTGTGCTTGTCGCAGTGGGTCGCCGTCATGATGTGCTCCACTTCAAGACCCCGTATTACCAACGCATCGGCAATCAGGGAGCGATGGCAGCGCCAGGGAATCGCCTCGGCACACATCAAAGCGATTCGTTCTTTTCCAGCCAAGTCGATCAGCACTTGCATATTCTCCGCGAACTCCGGCGTTTGCATGTAATCGGCGTAACCTCGAAACGATGCGTTACGCCAGGCTCCATTCGGTGAGTCCGGGCGCGTATGCCGCAAGCCACCCAGCCCCGCCATGTGCGTATAAGTGAGGCCGACGGACTGCAACGCGTTTGGCAAGGTTTCCTTGTTGAATTGAGGGTTATTCCGCGAGCGTGGTATCGTTCGCACATCCACAAGCCGCTTCGCGCCATGAGCTTGCAAGAGGTTCAGGAAGATATCAAACTTTCGCGTGGAATGACCAATGGTCAGCACGACGACGGGTTTTTTCACGGTGCTTTCTTCAAGAAGGTATCCCCATGATTGTCATGCAAGGTTCATGCCATTCTTGGTATCCTGGCTCGGATTGGCCGCAATACACAGAATCGCTCGATTCTGTGTTTCGTTTTGTCCGACTCAGGTAAGAGCTTATATGAAGTCGTTGCAGTCTGACGAAGAGTGAAGGCGGGAATTTGGCAGGTGGCAAAATCGACGAGGGGATTTGAACTACGTAAGTCTCGCATTAGCTGAGGGTTTCGTAACTCTTCCGGGAATCTATCGTCCTCTGAGGTGATTGGTTGAACCCAGGCTTTGGATTTGGCTCTGCATCGAAACTCCTTCAGCAACAAAGATCCACACTATCACTAAAACTCAGCGAAGAGCAGTCAAGAAACGAAGTCGGGGCGACAGGGCAAAGTTAGAACTTTTTCTGGGGGGAGTCCGCGGTGTGGAAACAGGACTGCGTCGTTTTGATCGTTAAGTTGCCCGATCATCAATTACCGTAAGGACCAAGCTCACCGGTAGCAGCCGTAGGAGAGATGTACCACCACGAGAAATTGCTTGTGGCCATCCTCAATTCAGCGTCTACTCAGAGTCGCCTATCGGTCGTAATCTGGCGCCGGAAGTTTCAGGGGCGTTGGATTCAGGGAGACCCATTTTGCAGCGAGCTCGCACAAGCGGCGTGTGTCGCCTTTCTTGCGATTCAATTCCTCAACCGTTTCATGGGCTTCAGTCAACAGTGATTCGGTGAGCGGTGTTCCGGAGCCAATATGCACCAAGAACACGTCAGCCATCCGTCTGTACGCGCGGTCCCAGTTGGCGCCCCCATTACGTTCAAGTTCGTCACGGATCCGTCCCGCTATGCGAACGACTTCGCCTTGGACAGTGCCTGCGGACCCGCGTGAGGGGACGAGCAATTCCCAAAGCTCGTGATGCTGGTCTTCCCAGCTCGCACTACGGGCGACAATCGGTGATTGTCCGTCATGCAAAAGTCTCCGGGGGACCGGCGTCGCCCCAAATAGAATATACAACTTGTCGAGTGTCGCACTTGTCGCTTCCACTGAATCCGGATTAAACCCGCCACGATGAAACTCAAAATTGGTTCCAATTCGAGTGACAAACTCGCTCATTTCTGGCGTTTGTCGGGCACCCGCCGCGAGAAAAAGTTCGGCTAACTCCGCCATATCTTGGATTTGAGCGTTTGCGCAGCGTTGGAGCGCGTACGCGAGAGGCGTTTGACCTTCCTGGTTGAGTGCGTCGATGCGTGCGCCATGGCGAAGCAACAACGCCGCGCTTGCAGTCCTGTATGATCCCGCCGCCGAGTGAAGCGGCGTGCCACGCGTGTTTTCTCCGTGATTCGCATCCGCGCCGAGTTCCAAAAGGACCTCGATGCGCCCTTTCCAATGACTGGAACGCGAATGGAGTGGCGTGTCACCGTAGCTGTCGCCTGCAGCCAGGTCCGCCCCGTGCTCCACTAACCAACGAGCCAGTTCGTCGGGACACTGAGCGAACGCCAGTGCCGTTTGCTTCGAATAGCCTCCGCGCGCATTGACATCACAGGCGTCGAATATGGTTCTCAACTCCTGGAGGTCGCATTGCTCGAGCCGAGATTCGAAATCCTTGGGCAATTGTTTCTTTTTTGCCTGTGCCACTAGGTCCTCCTATCGACCCACACGCGTATGTCGTGCAATTGGCTGGGTTACTTCCTCCAGCTAGCGAAACGTTTGAACCGTGGAAAGTGTAATGTCAAACGCAGATTGCGGCCAATTCGCAAACAACCCCTGCTCCCGATCGGACCCACCATGCCGCACCCTCACGCAGAGCAGCGTGCGAACCTGGGGGCGCGTTCCCGCTCGATGCCTGGCGATTCATTCGAGCGAATCGGGGCGACAGACACCGTTAGAACTTTTTATTGCAGGCATCGGTGGATGGATGCCAAATCGTCAGCGGGATTTCGCTTCCGTAATCCGCTGTATTTTTTGAAGCTGCGATCTTTTCTTATCGACAGGTTTGAAGCCCCGGATTTCCAAAGTCAATCTCGGACAATCGTAGAATTCAGAATCTCCCCGTTTCAAACCGAGGTCTCAGCAAGCTTCTTCCTCGTTTTTTCCGCCTGCTTTTCGGTCATTGACCCTGCCTTGACCATCAGATCAATCCTCTTCAGCGTCGCCTTCGCCTTGCGAATCTTCTGGCTCGAGGTCGGCAACGCCAGCTTGTAACGCTTCACAGGCATCGTTCACCTCCAGGCCGGTCGGATAATGGAGTCACGTCCCAAGCAAACTTGCCGGATTTCGGACACAGAGCTGGATGTGTGTGTCACGAGAGATCCAACTGCCAGGCCAGATGCGAGCGGTTCCATCTGTTGGAACATAGACGCCTCGGGCCGTGTCTACCGTTGAATTTGGCTCGGAATCCTCGATTACCTTGTAAGCATACTCGAAAACTGCGCAGTCCAGCTTCCGGTATTTATGCCGGTTCTTCGGCAACGCAGCACCGGCAAGCTCCATCGACTCGCTGTAGGAGTCGTAGATCTCTGCGAGTTATGCTATGTTTTCAGGTTCGGTTAAGTCCAGACAAAAACCAAGTCGTATCATGCAAGCAACCACAGCCAGAGGCTCGTTTGCACTGCGTTCATCTTCGGGTGTTTTATTCTTCTTTTTGCTTGTCTTTGACGGATCTTCGCGAAATTCAGGGCTTGTTTCGGTCCGTATTCCTAGAAGTAGATCCCTCTGCCCAGCCAGTCGTAATCCCTTTCGCTCAGTCGGAAGCTCTCGACCCGGTTCACAAGTCGCAACGCGGCAGTGATGCCAGTGCCATGGTAGCCCACCACCGTCCGGTGATAATCGTCAAAACGGGCCATTGAAACCAAGCCATTCAGAAATCGGTGTTGAGGATTTTTCTTACTTTACCAGCCCTTCGATCTTTCCGAAAGTTTCGGTCGGATTGAAGTGCGGGCCGACTTCGGTCGCGAGAACTATGGCAACAATTCTCGCGTTGAAAAGCACTATGCCACTGTCCAAGGTGGGAACGAGATTTGAACCATGTTTCGTCCAGCAGGGTAAGGAGTTCCGTCAACTCGTCTCGAAATCGTGACCAGAGGGCGGTCCTGGTTGAATAAGCTTGCTGAGCCCTATAGCGGTTCACGAGTGGGTTGCACACGAAAGGATTTGCGTCGTGTCACGCCTCAGTGTCTTGATCTTCGTTCGATGTAGGACTGCCGCCCTCGGCTGTCATCTTCGTAACGGCCCAGGAATTCAGAGACAGCCGAGGGCGGCTGTCCTACATTCGGAAAAGGAACACCAGAAAAGGCGCTCACTCTGTGTGCAACGCAAATGTTAACCGCTATAAATACTTTCCCCGCAATGAAAAAACCCTTCGACGTTCTCGCCGAAGGGCTCATGTTTGAAAATAGTCGCGGCGACAGGATTTGAACCCCTGGCCACCGGCTCTTTGAACGTGTTTCACGAGGTTCTTGAGAGCCGTTCCTGCAGCGCATTCTGAAAACCCTGACCGTGGGTCAGGGTTTCAGGGACTCTGTGTTGACCGACTACATCCCAGCCAGCCTGAGGGCAAGACGCGAGGCGCTTGCCCTCGATTGGAAGCGGCGTTGATCGTTCAGGCTCAGGCCTCGGTGGCCTGAGCCCCGCTGCCTGCGCGGCGCATCAGGGCGGCAATGAACCAGCCATCCGAGGCCGTCGCGGATGGGTAAAGATGGAGCTGGCCGCTGGTGACGCCCCCTTCAAGCGGGTGCGGGAAGGGATCAACGTGGAACTCTGGTTGTTCCTTCAGGAAATGGGCGATCACTCCCGTGGTCTCTTCCGTGGTGAGGGTTGGGACCGCGTACACCAGGAACCCGCCCGGGCGCACCCCTTCGGCGGCAATCGCAAGCAACTCTCTTTGCTCTTTGGGCAGCCTGGCGCGGGTTTCCGCACGCAGTAGCCACCGCGTTTCCGGTTTGCTTCGCCAGGTTCCCACGCCAGAGCTGGGCGGCTCGAGCAGTACGCCGTCGAAGCTTCGCTTCTTGCCGGCGACATGCTTGCCATCCCAGTCCTTGGTGGTGATGTTCCGGAAGATGGTGCGGCGGACGTGGAGCGCAATGGACTTGTTAGGTGTACCCGCGCCGTCAGTCACCACCACCACACCGCGCCCGTTCATGAGCGCCGCCAGGTGGAGATGCTCGGCTCCGGCCCCTGCGTGGGTCACCCACCAGCGCTGGCCGGGCAGCGGGGCGCAGGCCGGCGCAATGGCCTGGGCCGAGAGATCCTGTCTCTCAAGCCGACCGTGCATGTAGGCAGGGATCTGCTCCAGATCGAGTTCCGTTTCCAGTCGAGCTGCAGTGCCAACCTTGCGGTGGACCCAGGGTTTCAGGCCCAGGTCGCGGAGTTCGTTCCAGATCACCTCGGGTTCGCCCCCCTGGCACCGGAGCCAGAGTGGCGAGGGTTGCTGCAGGGCCTCAATGAGCCGGACGCCGCGAACCTTGGGGGTCTCGGGACCGGGCGGCAGTTCCACGGCCTCGCGGAACCAAGCTGGGAACAACCGCCAGGGATCAACCACGGGGGTTCTGGGGGCGACCAGCCGTTTGAAGCCGTCGGTCTTGGCGGTCCAGGTGGGGGCGTCTCCCAGCGTCATCAGCCCACTCAGATTGCGGTCGGCCATGCGGGCCCACTGACGGACCACCGGGTGCACCTGGTGCGCATCCATCAGGCTCGCCAGCATCAGGCGTTCGGCGGTGGACATGCCCTCAATGGGTGCAATCCAGCCCCACCAGCGGAATAAGGACCGAATGGCACTATCTACGAACCAGGCGTCTAGCCAAGACCAGGGAGCCTGGCGATGGGCCAGCCGGAAGGTGTCCAGCGACCAAACGGGGGTCGTGTGGTCAACCAGAACCGCCTTCAGGGCGGCGTCGGCCGCCTCAACGGCCCGTTCGGCAAGCTGGCCGGTGGGTGCCAGGTGCGGAATCGAGGCGGGGTTCGCTTTGGGCTCCCGGAAATCTGGCGACCGTTCCGGTGGCTGAGGCCCGCCGCCACCCGGGCGGCCGTATTTTTGGGGCCGACCTGCGCGATAGCCGCGTGTTGAGCCGGGCCTGCCAGAGGATGAGCCGGGTCGGCGTGGACGTTGTGACATGTTCAATCAGTTCGTTGCCACCGCGAAGGGGGCGCTAGAAGAGCAGGGATCAACGTGTGTCCGAGAGTTTTGGTTTTAGCAAATCAGGAGAGGACGCACGCGGTAAATCTTGAAACTCGGGTGGCAGTTGCGTGGTGGGGGTGATTCGTGCCGAGAGGAGCTGAGCCGGGGTCAGACCGGTCGCACCACTAAGATCGGTGCCGGCCAGGTTGGCACCGGTCAGGTTCGCGCCGGTGAAGTTGGCTCCCAGCAGGACCGCGTCTGTGAAATCGGCGTTGGCCAGGTCGGCCCTGGACAGGTCGAGATCAATACCAATCGCACCCTCAAAGTTCGCCTTCTCGGCTTTGGCCTCAACCAGCTTGGCGCCGGTCAGGTTTGCCCATCGGAAGTCGGCGTGGGAAACGTTGGAATCTCGAAAGTTCACATGTCCAAGCTGCGACTGCCGGAAATCGGCGTATCGTAGGTCGGACGCGCGGAAGTCGCAGCCTTGGGCATCGACATGCTTGAAGTAGCCGTTGACGCCAAAGGTATTGTACGCCATGGCGTAGCGCAAGTTGCGTCCCTCGCAGTCTGCACCCCGGACGCTATCAATTTCGTGATCGGAAAGCCCACCGCTCCAGTTTGTAGGTTTGGTGGAAAGCGAACTGTCATCGAGCTGAGCGAACGGGCTCACCTTGCAGAATTCCAGCACACGTGGCACCCAAACCCTGGGGTCCAGCGTATGGCTCCAGCCGGCACGCGTAAGATCAACTCCGCGCTTGGCACTGAGCGGATTCACCCCTTCAATCGACCCGAACGAGATCAGAGCCAGGAACAAGCACGTGAGCGTGGTGACCAGGAAGCCACGGGCCCGGGCATCGGCCCAGGCCCGCTTCCATTCAAAGGGCCTCCGTTCGGCCCCGCGCAAGGTTGAGGCGGCCAGGCGTCTGAACCCAAGGCCTGCTCCAAGTGCTACCGACAGTAAAAAGATATGAACGCTGGTAATCCACCAGTCATGAGACCGGAGGTACCTGGCCCACAGCACGAGCAGGGTCAGGGGGACCAGGCCCCAGCCCAGGAACATGGTCATGCGAATTTGCCAGCGAGTCAGGGGCGACCGCTGTTCCCTGAGCCGCGGCGCATGGACGCGGATCAGTACGTTGAAGATCCAGGGGTAGGCTTTGCGATCGAGTGGCCGCCCATCAGGAAAGATGGCCGGCAGCTCTCCCAGTTCTTCCCAGAGGCGCTGGAGGCAGAGATGGAAGTAGATAAAAACGGCCAGCAGTAGCAGCGGGGCCACCAGGTAAAACTGAACCAGTGGAATATCGGTGCCCAGGATCGGTAGCCGCGATGCGGTCGGCGTGTTGTTGTTCAGAAGCTGGGGATCACGTGTGGAAGCCACGGTCAGCCAGGCGTACGCGCAGATAAAGAGAATGGAATAGAAGAGGCCCTGGGTCGTCTTGGAGGCCTCGGCAACGTTCACCAGCCCTTCAAACCGGGTCGCCTCTTCGGGTAGCTTGGCCCCGGCCAGGTTGGCCCCGGCAATTCGACCCGGTAGCAGGCCGCGGGCTCCGGTCAGGTCGGCACCAGACAGGTTGGCGTCCCGGAATTTAGCCCCGGCCAGGTTGGCACGCCGCAGGTCGGCCTGGTGCAAATCTGCCCCCTGAAGCCATGCACCGGCAAGGTCCGCATCTACCAGTTCCGCGCGGGTCAAATCAGTTGCTCGAAACTTGGCTCTGACCAGCTTGGCGTTCTGGAGTTGAACGGCGGTCAGATCCAGTCGGCTCAGGTCGGCTCCGCTGAAGTCTGCCTGTTCGCCCTCGGTACCGCCCGTCTCCACCCACCGGCGATGTTCTACCAGGGCTGCGGTAACAGAGTCCGGAAGTGCTCCGACTGAGTCCTTCCGACTGTCGCCACCGGGCCCCTCGTCGCGTGCAGGCTGATTTGGCACAGACCATCCTCCAGGAACGTCGACGAAGCGGATTCCACCGCGACGTACTACCATCCAAGCTCGGATTATACCGCCACGGGCCCTGCCGGCAGAGCCGAAGTTCGTGGGGAAGAGTCGATTTGCGAGTTGCCTTGGATGGAATCTGGAATAGTTTCTAGTCTCTTAACAGTAAAGGCTTAGGGTGATATGGTGGCTGCGGGAAGAGGTTTTTTTGGTTTTTTTTGTCGGAAACTGGCGCCAGCTGCATCTTCTTTATTAGACAGCCCTCATTGATTGGCGGTCAAGTTTGCTGGACGAGCTGAGCCTGAGCGTAGGGAATTTGCCATGGCTTTGGTTCAACCCGTCCCAGCGACATATCCTTGCTCTTCAAGAGCGGAAGCCAGGGATGCCGCTGGCGGGGGCGGGCCGAACCGTCCAGGATAGGGCGTGTGGCTGATTCTGCTCAGCGGGTTCTGCGACCGCTTCCTTTGCGTCCGGGCCGGTAGCCGGCCGAGCTGGTGGGCCGGGCCGCGCGACGGGGCGTGCCGCCCTGCCCTTGGGGGGCCGATTCTGGGTCTGGGCTAATCTTGTGAACGTAATTGCCTTGAGACAGGGCGTCGCCCGCTTTGGTCATGCGGGCTCGAAGGGCCTCTTTGGGTGGCTGGGCGGAAATCAGGGCATCGCAGCCGGAGCCGATGAGGTCGGATCGGCCGGCTTTCATAAGGGCGTCTCGTACCTCAAAGTAATTTTCTGGCTTGAAGAATTGCAGCAGAGCACGCTGCATCTTGCGGTCTTGGAGCTTGCGTGCGGTGTAAACTTCCTGGCCGGTGAATGGGTCGATACCGGTGTAATACATGCAGGTGGCGATATCGAACGGGGCTGGGATGAAGTCTTGAACCTGGTCGGGCCGGTAGCCGTTCCGTTTCAGGAACAGGGCCAGTTCAATCATGGCCCTGAGGTCACTGCCCGGGTGAGACGCAATGAAGTACGGCACCGTGTACTGTTTTGGTTTACCTGCACGGGTGCTGGCGGTCCGAAACTTGTTGTCGAACGCCTTGTAATCGTTGATCTCAGGTTTCTTCATGCGCTGGAGCACTTCGGGGTCGGTGTGCTCTGGGGCCACCTTGAGGTGTCCGCCCACATGGTGGGCCGCAAGCTCACGCATGTATTCCGGAGAGAGTTGCGCCAGGTCCATGCGAACTCCAGAGGCAACCAGCACCTTGCGCACGCCGGGAACCTCTCGGCTCTTCTGCATCAGGTTGACCAGCGGACCGTGATCAGTGCCCAGCAGCTTGCAAATCTTGGGATGAACGCAGGAAAGCCGTTTGCAGACCGCCTCCACCTCTGGCTTGGTGCAGCGCATCTGGTACATATTGGCGGTCGGGCCGCCAATATCAGAGACCACCCCCTTGAAGTCTTCGCTTTGGCCCAATTGCTGAAGTTCCGCCAGGATCGACTCTTGGGATCGCGACTGGATAATCCGGCCCTGGTGGGCGGTGATTGAGCAAAACGTGCAACCACCAAAGCAGCCACGCATGATGGTGATAGAGTCTTTGATGGCCTGGTGGGCCGGCACCGGTTCTGCGTACATCGGGTGCGGCTTACGGGTATAAGGTAGCCCGTAAATCCGGTCCATATCTGCCTGGCTGATCGGTAAACCGGGCGGGTTGCAGACCACCGCCTGGCGGTCATGAAATTGCACCAACCGTCGGGCATTGAGGGGGTTGGTTTCCTGGTGGATGGTGCGGGTGGCCATCGCAAACTTCAGCTTATCTTCACGCACTTCCTGAAACGAGGGCAGCACAACCGCGTCGGCGGGTGGCGTCTCACTGGCCCCCAGGGTGTAGGCCACCCCGCGCATGTCTCGCAAGTCCTTGACGGTCTCGCCGGCTTGCAGGCGGCGTGCGATCTCCAGAATCGCCTGCTCTCCCATGCCAAAGGCAACCAGATCGGCCTTGGAATCGAGCAGAATCGACTTCTTGACCGTGTCTGACCAGTAATCGTAATGGGCCAGCCTGCGTAGGCTGGCTTCCACGCCGCCGGCAATCACCGGAACGCCTGGATAGGCCTCTCTGGCCCGGTGGCAGTAGGGAAGCGTGGCCCGGTCTGGCCGCAGGCCAATTTTGCCGCCAGGGCTGTATGCGTCGTCGTTGCGCACTTTCTTGTTGGCCGTGTAATGGTTGATCATGCTGTCCATGTTCCCCGCGCTGATGGCGAAGAACAGGCGAGGTCGGCCGAAGGTGCGCCAGGCGTCTACGCTGTGCCAGTTCGGCTGAGAGAGCACGGCCACGCGGAACCCGGCCGCTTCCAGTACCCTGGCCAGGATGCCATTGGCAAAAGAGGGGTGGTCGACGTAGGCGTCGCCCGACACGAACACGACATCGACGGCGTCCCAGCCACGTGCGTCCATCTCGCGACGGGTAGCCGGCAGCGGCGGCTTGGGGGGCAGCGCAAGGCTAACCAGGGGCGGAAGCTGGGTCGGAGCCTCGTTGGATCCAGAGTTCTGGGCCTGCCGGGTGGCGCAGGGGATTGAGGTTCCGGCAAGACGGGGTTCCATGAATCTGACCTGGCTCGATGGGGGCGGCGTTGTGCTATGACTGAATTATCAGGGTATTGTAGGCTCCGCGACAAGGCAAACTTTGAAGCTGATTGCCGGTGATAGTGGCTGAATGGTTGGGTTGTTTCGGAGAAGAGATTAGCCACAGAGGGTACACGCGCCTTTGTTATTACTTTCAACAAAAGTCGAACTTCCATGGAATGGAGAGGACGGGCGATAGGCAAGGAATGGACCTGATGGACGGAATGGACAGGAGTTTTGGACTGGGAAGACCGCCAGCCATCAGGCAATCTGGTCCATCCCGACCATTTTGGTCCATTCGTAATCGTTCAGCCCTATTCAAGTGAGGCCATGACATCCATGCTTGCTCTGGGTGGGGCGAGCCGGACTCCTCTTCACTTTCGCCGCGTGCTTGCTCTGGTGGCATGGATGACGCCGTCTACGGGTCATCCGTGACGTGTGATACCAGACACCTGCCTGCTCTTGATGTCATCAGGAAGAACGAAGAACGCATCGCAGGATCCAATGAGATCGAGGAATACGCTCCGCCGGCGTCAATGCCTCTGGTCACGGATGACCCGCAGACGGCGTCATCCAGCCACCAGGCATTTTTTGCGACGGTTGATGAACCTGGTGTTCACGGTCCCCTGTCCCCACCGGGAGCTGCCCGTCGCTTGCGTTCTTTAGAAGTTGCGCTTTTTGGAATCAGCCTGGCGCACGTTAGCCAAGGACAGACGAATACTACTCGCCCGACGCGTGAGCGGGGGATTCTTCGATGCAGCCGTGTTCCTGAGGTTTCAAAGGACACCCGCACGCGCCATTGCAATGTCCAGGTTCGGCCTTGTGCAGCCTGAAGCAAAGTCTTCAAAGGGTAAGACTTTAGCCGTCTGCAGTAACCGTGGAAAAGTGCTTGGTTTTAGGGCTGTCTTAACAGCGCCCCTTTGGCGATCAGGAGAACCAGTACCCAAGGTTTTTACTGCATTCGGCTAAATAGTTACCTTCGTTGTAATCCTGCCAGTGTAATACCATGGCTCTTACCCTTTCCCTCCCACCAACCCCCACAGCAGCCGGGCGCCGAGCTTGGGTTCGGTGAGGCAGCGAAGGAGTGTTTTGGGCCGGCTGAAGGCGAGTTTTTTCAAGCATTTGAGCAATAGCGGTCGGTTGCCGGCCCGGCTGGCTTCATAGGCGCGGTTCAGGTAGCCGTTGGCCAGGCGCAGGTCGCAGGCTCGCATCAGTCGATTGGCTTCCTGGGGATCAAAATTCGCCTGCATGAACAGCTTGAGCGCAACCAACATCTGCTCGTCCAGGTCTTGCGTGCCGGTTTTGAAGCGGTGGGTTTCGCTGCCGGTGTGCCAGCGGAAGCTCACCGTGGGCTCGCCGGTCCAGACCACGGGGAACTCGGCCGCCACACGCGCCCAGAACTCCCAGTCCACGGCGTAGCGCAGGGTGGAATCGAACCCCTTCAGTTTTTTGTGCACTTCGCGCCTGATGGTCACGGCCGAGCAGCGAACCGGGTTCTCAACGGCCAGTTCGCACAGGAATTCCCCGGGTTTGTACACCCTGGCAGTGTTTCCCAGGTGATCCGGGGCGACGATCGACGGCGGAACTGGCCGGCCTTGCTCGTCAATGGCAGTGGCTGGACCGGCAATGATCCCGGCGTTTAGGTTCGCTTGAATCGCTCTGGCATGGCTGGCCAGGTGGCCGGGTAGCATCAGGTCGTCCTGGTGGAAGACCGTCACCCAGTCGGTTTTGCTCAGAGAAACACAGCGGTTCCAGTTTTTGGCCAGGCCGAGCTGTTGAGAGCTCTGCTCGATCCGCGCCCGAGATCCGGCCAGCTTGCGGACAATTTCCAGAGACTGGTCAGTCGATCGATCGTCGCAGATCAAGAGGTCAAACGGGGGCCCCTCGTGCGCCAGAATGCTTTGTAGCGCCTGCTCCAAAAAGGCTGCGCCGTTGTAGATGGGAATGGCAACGGTTAGGGCGGGTTTGATCGGCATGGGCGAACTACAATCGTGGACTGGGTGTTTTTAAAGCGGTGCTTTCAAGATCTGGGATAAGCACATCGCGGACTTCGAGCCAGTCCTGGTTTGAAACGGCTGATCTACCCCATTCAGGCGGGTTATTCGGAATCCTGGCCCAGGTTCCGCAAGGTTTCCCAGGTGAAAAGGCCAGAGCTGTGCCCGTCGCTCCAGACCAGGCGCACGGCGTAGTTGCCAATACCCTCCATCCCTTCAAGTTTCAGGTTGGGTGCGATGGTGGCCGGGTCCAGAATTCGTTCGCCCGTCCATTCATCGCGGCAGCTTGCGCATGGGCAGTTGGCTCGGATGTGGTGGTAGCCTAGGCGGTCGGTCCGGCCGTCTCCCCAGACAAGTTCAAGGACCTGTTCCGCCTGATGGGCCCGAAGATTGGAGGGGGGATCAATGCCATTCATGTTCAGGAGCACCGGGTGTGAAGGTGGGATCGGAAACGAGCAGGTTCGTGCGTTGCAAGCTCAGAGATAAGGGGCGAGCAGGCTGGTGAAGGCATCGCGGACCTGAGCTGGGAATGACCTTGTGGCCAGGGCATCAAGAGTGAGTGGGGTGGCCCTGCTCCGCCTGGCGGCAAGTATGGGCAAGACGCTGGCAGCCACGGTCTGCCCGTAGCATTCCAGGTTCACTTCAAAGTTAAGCCTGAGGCTTCGGCTATCAATGTTGGCCGAGCCCAGGAAAACCCACAAGTCATCCACCACCATCAGTTTGGTGTGGTCGAACGGGGGTGGCACCAGGCCAATGTGGCATCCGCCTCGTAAAGCCCGTTCAAGAAAGGGAGGCATGGCCCAGTTCATAACCCGGAGGTTGCTTCCGTCTGGGACCAGAATTTCCACATTCACCCCGCGCAAGGCGGCCACTTCCAGGGCCGAGAGCAACGGTTCGTCTGGCAGAAAGTACGGGGTGGCAATGGTAATTGAGTTCCGGGCCACGGCAATGGCCCCGAGAAATGCTTTGAGCAGTGGGTCAACATCGTCCTCGGGTCCGTCGGCCACGCAGCGTGCGGGAGTTGGGCCCGCCTCGCTCAGTGGAGGGTACCAGGTTGAGCCGCCCAGCCGCTCGTTGGTTGTGAAGGCCCAGTCGTCTGCAAAGACCCGCATCAGGTCGTTCACGACGGGCCCTTGGACTTTGAAATGGAGGTCTTGGTGCCTTGGTTGGTGTCGGCCAGGGCGGCCCGGGTTGAGCGCAAGCTCGGCGGAAGGGCTGAGGAAGCGGGCGTCAATATTCATGCCGCCCGTGTATGCCGTACGGCCATCGATAATCAGTAACTTTCGGTGGTTTCGGAGGTTCAAGAACGGGATCCAGGCCGGCACCAGGGTGGGCAAAAAGGTATCCACGGTCACCCCGGCCGCTCGTAACCGGCCCACGATGGAGCGCCAGCCGTAACGAGACCCCAGGCTGTCGATCAACACTCGGACGGTCACGCCCCTGGAAACGGCCCGGGCCAGAGCCTGGGCAAAGGCCTGTCCCACGGCGTCGTCGTAAAACAGGTAGGTGCTTAATGCCACCGTGGCCTGCGCGGAATTGATGGCCGCGAGCATGGCGGGGTAGGCGGCATCGCCGTTTACCAGCGGTTCGACCTGGTTCCCGGGTCGTAAAGGGAGATCCGTGACCTCGCCCACCAACCTGGCGAGTGGGTAAATCGACTCGGACTGTTCGCCAAGACTGAGTTGGAGCGTGGCCAGGTCTGCGGGCGAAAGTTCCTGGTTCGGGGTTGGGGTAAGCCCTCGCCTGAGCGAGGCCGCCCTGCGCTGGATTCTGTTGATGCCGAACAGGAGGTAAACGATTGAGCCGCCGAAGGGAGCCAGCAGCACCAGGCCGACCCATGCGATGGCGGCACGGTTTTGCCGCTTGTTCATGACCACGTGAATCGAGACCGCAATTCGCAGCAGAATCCCAACGGTCAGAACGAACGTCAGGGCCCAGGGTGCGAACTCACGGACAAGCTCAAGAACGCTCATGGCGGAAGGTTTTGAATCCAGAATCCGGGATTGGGGGAGGCAGCTGAGTTCAAGGAGCCTTGATCTCATGGTCCGGCCATGGACAGTCCCTGGCATACAAGTGTATCGTGCAAATCACCTGGCCAGCCCGCAACGATGAGCGGAAGAAACGAATCGTGGTTGGCCGTGCCCCGGTTGAGACTTCAGGGATGGCCTCCAACGACATTGTGATTCGTGGTGCCCGTGAGCACAATCTGCGTGATATCTCGCTTGAGTTACCACGCGGTCGCCTTATCTGCTTCACGGGTGTATCCGGTTCTGGTAAGAGTTCGCTGGCGTTTGACACGCTGTATGCCGAGGGGCAACGGCGGTACGTCGAGAGCTTGTCTAGCTATGCGCGACAGTTTTTGGGCCAGATGCCCAAGCCCCAGGTCGATCGAATTGATGGCCTGAGCCCGTCTATTGCCATTCAGCAAAAGACGGCCGGTCGCAATCCACGCTCGACCGTAGGCACGATTACCGAGATCAGTGACTATTTGCGGGTGCTGTATGCGCGGGTGGGGGTGCAATATTGCCCGACCTGTGGGAAGCCGGTGGCCGCGCAAACGCGTGATCACATCACGGCACGGCTCATGCAGTTGCCGGCCGACTGCATGCTGGTTTTGCTGGCGCCTGTGATTCGGGGCCAGAAGGGGGAATATAAAGATCTGTTTGCCGAACTGGCCAGGGCCGGCTTTGTGCGGGCCCGGGTGGACGGCCAGATCATCAACCTGTCTGACCCACCAGGGCTTGAGCGGCAGATCAAGCATGATATTGAGGTGGTGATTGACCGGCTCAAGATGGGGGCCACCATTCAGGCCCGGCTGGGTGAGGCTGTAGAATCGGCCCTGAAACGGGGCGATGGAACCCTGATTGCGGTCGTTGAGGGGAAGCCAGACCTGGTGCTGTCTTCGCGGTACGCCTGTCCGGGTTGCGGCATTGGGTTCGATCCGCCTGGCCCGCAGTTGTTCAGCTTCAACAGCCCACAGGGGATGTGCCGCTCGTGCGATGGGCTGGGGATCCGCTATGAGCTGGACCCTGAAAAGATTGTGATCGACCCTACGCTGTCGGTTTGGACCGGGGCCATCGAGCCGATTGGCGCCGTGAAAGAGATGGGTCGCTGGAAGCGTCATCTGTATGAGGGGGTGGCTCACACGTATGAGTCTGATCCCACGGGGCCGGCCAAGGGAAAGATGCTGAAGGGGCCCTGGAGCGGCCTCTCTGAAGAGATGCGCAAAGTTTGGCTGTATGGGGCCAACGGGCGACCGATTGTGGCACGCTGGAAGAGCCGGGGTAAGAACTGGGCGCATGCAGAGACCTGGACGGGAATTGCGACCGATCTGGTGGAAAGTTACAAGAACGGCAGCCAGATCATGCGGGCTCAGCTAGAGCCTTACATGCGCAGCATGACGTGCACAGATTGCCGGGGCTCGCGTCTGAACGCCCGGTCCAGGGCGATGCGAGTGGGGGGGCTGAGTCTGCCCGAGGTGGGCTCGATGGCGATCGGCGACCTGACGCCCTGGTTCGATGCGCTGGCGGGTGTGAATGTGCCGAAAGGGGTGGGTGGACCCCGCCCCCAGTTACTGGACCGGCTGTCGTTTACCGTGGCCGAAGAGTTGCTCAAGGAGATTCGGGCTCGACTGCGGTTCTTGCTGAACGTCGGCCTGGAATACCTCACGCTCGATCGGTCTGCGCCAACTCTTTCTGGTGGCGAAGCACAACGGATCAGGCTGGCTAGCCAGGTTGGCGCTGGCCTGGTGGGAGTGCTGTACATTCTTGATGAGCCATCAATTGGGCTCCATCCGCGTGATAATGACCGCCTGATCGGCACCTTGAAGGCGCTTCGAGATCAGGGGAACACGGTGATCGTCGTTGAACACGATGAAGACACCATGCGAGCGTCTGACCACCTGGTGGATTTTGGGCCAGGGCCGGGCGTGAAGGGGGGCGAGCTGGTTGTTGAGGGAGATCTGGCTGCCCTGGCCGCAAACCCCAAGAGTTTGACGGGCCAGTACCTGGCCGGTACTCGCACCATTGCCATTCCCAGTGAACGGCGCCCGCCTACCGGTAAGAAACTGACCATTGTTCAGGCCCGCCACCACAACCTCAAAGGGATCGACGTTTCCATTCCGCTGGGTCAGTTTGTCTGCATTACGGGGGTCTCGGGTTCGGGCAAAAGTTCGCTGATCAACGACATTTTGAGGCAAAAACTGGCGGTAGAACTCAACGGTGCGCAGGGCGAGCCGGGTGAGCATGAGCGGATTGATGGGATTGAACACCTGGACAAGATGATTGACATCGACCAGTCGCCCATCGGTCGCACGCCGCGTTCCAATCCATCAACCTATATCAAGCTTTTTGATGAAATCCGGGATCTCTACGCCAAGCTGCCGGAATCCAAGACGCGGGGATACAAGCCTGGCCGGTTCAGCTTCAATGTGTCTGGCGGTCGGTGTGAGGCGTGTGAGGGGAACGGCTCGAACAAGCTGGAGATGGATTTTCTGGCCGATGTGTGGGTGACCTGCCCCGTGTGTGAGGGGAAGCGGTTCAACCGAGAAACCCTGCACTGCCGGTTCAAGGGCAAGTCCATCTCCGACGTACTAGAGATGGACGTTCAGGAGGCACTTGAGCATTTCTCAAACATCCCGAAAATCTCGGGGATGCTCCAGACCTTGCACGATGTGGGGCTAGATTATCTGAAGCTGGGCCAAGCTTCCCCCACGCTGTCTGGCGGAGAGGCGCAGCGGATCAAGCTGGCCAAGGAATTGGTCAGAAAATCGACGGGCCGAACGCTTTATATTCTGGATGAGCCAACCACCGGGCTCCACTTCGGGGATGTGCGGCGGTTGCTGCAGGTGCTACACGGCTTTGTGGCGCAAGGGAACACGGTGGTTGTGATTGAGCACAACCTGGACGTGGTGAAGACGGCCGACTGGGTGATTGACCTGGGCCCTGAAGGGGGCGAAGGGGGCGGCCGGATTGTGGCCGAGGGAACTCCTGAAGAACTGGTGCGTGTGAAGGAGAGCCATTCAGGCGTTGCGCTGGCCAAGGTGCTGGCTGGCCCTGTGGTTGTGAAGAAGGGGCGGAAGAAAGCCGCCAAGGGGGGGGAAGCGGGTCCCTCGCCCATCGACCTGGCCACCGGACCGATCCGGATCCGGGGGGCACGGCAGCACAACCTCAAGGGAATTGACGTCGACATTCCACGGCATCAGTTCACCGTCTGTTGCGGGCCCAGCGGCTCCGGCAAGAGTTCGCTGGCTATTGATACGCTTTATGCCGAGGGGCAGCGACGGTACGTGGAAAGCCTCTCCAGTTATGCCCGGCAATTCCTGGCGCCGTTGCAGAAGCCGCGTGTTGAGCATATCAGCGGTCTGTCGCCCGCTATCTGTATTGAACAGAAGACGACCAGCAAAAGTCCGCGCTCCACGGTTGGAACCGTGACCGAGATTCATGATTACTTGCGGATCTTGTTCGCAAGGCTGGGCCAGGCCTACTGCCCGGCCTGTAATGTGCCAATTGGCACCCAGACGGCCGACGAAATCGTTGAGAAGATCCTGCAATGGCCAGAGGGTTCGCGGGTACTGGTGATGGCCCCGGTGGAACGGGCCGAGAGTGATTCGTTTGAGCACCTCTGGGACGACCTGCGGGCGTCTGGGTTTGCAAGGGTCAGGGTGGATGGGGCCTCGCATTCGCTCGATGATCCGCCCAAGTTAAGTGATCGTCGCAAGCACCAGGTTGAAGTGGTGGTAGATCGGGCCATCGTCCGGCGCTCCACGCGCTCTCGCCTGGCCGATTCCATTGAAGCCGCGCTTGATCTGGGCCGCGGTGTGGTGCATCTGGTCAAGGCAGACGACGCCCTGCCCGAACCAAGCTGGCAGGTACACCGGTTCAGCCAGCATCGGTCTTGCGACCAGTGCGCCCGGAGCTTTGAGGAACTCACGCCCCAGAATTTCTCGTTCAATAGCCAGCTTGGCTGGTGCCCGGTTTGCGAAGGGCTGGGCATGCAAACGGGCGCAGACCCGGCGTTCTTGATTCCAGATGGGAGCAAGAGCCTGAACGGTGGCCTGGTCGACGTTTGGCCGCACCTGGGCGGCACCGACCTGTTCTCAAGAATGATCGAGGCGCTGGCCCAGGAACTGCGGATCGACCCCAGCATGCCCTTCGCGGAACTGGACGGCCGCCAGCGCCGCCAGATTTTGCATGGCTCGGGTGATCTCTGGATCAAGGTGCCGGCCAGCGGAACCGTGCCCGGGTTCTCATTCCAGTACAAGGGGCTCTTCCCCGCACTCGAAGAGGCGGGCCGCGTTTCCTACCTTTACCGCGCCAAGCTCCAGGGTATGGTGGGGCAAGTCGAATGCGTTTCTTGCATGGGCGCCAAGCTGCGAGATGACGCCGGCGCCGTACGCTTTCATGGGTACACGCTTGATCAAATCAGCCGATGGCCGCTGGATCGGGCCCTGCTCTTTTTCAAAGACCTCAAGCTAACCCGCGATGAGAAGCACATTGCCGGCGATGTCTTGCGCGAGCTGCGAGACCGACTCAGCTTCTTGGTGGACGTGGGGCTGAACTACCTTTCACTTGCCCGTGGAACCCCCACGCTTTCCGGTGGCGAGGCGCAACGAATCAGGCTGGCCAGCCAGCTTGGTAGTGGCCTGACCGGCGTTTTGTACGTGCTGGACGAACCCACGATTGGCCTTCACCCGCGTGATAACGATCGTCTGCTGGGCGCACTCCGGCGTCTGCGTGACCTGGGGAATACCCTGGTCGTGGTTGAGCATGATCGCGAGGTGATCGAGTCGGCCGACCACCTGATCGATTTCGGGCCGGGATCAGGATCGGAAGGGGGCGAAGTCACGGCCTTCGGTTCACCGGCAAAGGTTCGCAAGAATCCCAACTCCCTGACCGGCCGGTACCTGAGCGGCAAGGCGTCGATTTCTATCCCCACCAATCGGCGCGGTTCTACCGACCAGGCGATCAGTATTTTTGGTGCCAGGCACCACAACCTCAAAAACCTCAATGTCAAAATTCCGCTGGCAGCGCTGACCGTGGTAACCGGGGTCTCCGGCTCTGGTAAAAGCTCGCTGGTGGAAGACGTTCTCATGCGAGAGGCGGCCCGTCGCCTGCACCGGGCGTCTACCGTGCCGGGTGCGCATGACAGGATTGTGGGATTGAATCATGTGGACAAGGTGATCAGTGTGGATCAATCGCCGATTGGCACCACACCGGCGTCGAACCCGGCCACCTATACGGGCATGTTCGACCTGGTGCGTGAGCTGTTCGCCAAGCTGCCAGAGGCCAAGGTACGGGGTTACGGGCCGGGCCGATTCAGCTTTAATGTGACGGGTGGCCGGTGCGATGCCTGCGACGGGAATGGCCAGAAGCGGATTGAGATGCACTTCTTGCCAGACGTCTGGGTGACGTGTGAAGCCTGCGCGGGGACCAGGTACCTGCAAGACACGCTGGCAGTAAAGTTCCGCGGGCGTTCGATTGCAGACGTGCTTGAAATGCGGGTCGATGCTGCGCTTGAGCTGTTTGCCGGTGTGCCCAAGATTCGCCGTACGCTTCAGACGCTGGTGGACGTGGGGCTTGGTTACGTGTCACTTGGTCAGTCTGCTCCCACGCTTTCTGGAGGCGAGGCCCAGCGGGTGAAGCTCTCGGCTGAGCTGGGCCGGCCAGATACCGGGCGGACGTTGTATATCTTGGATGAGCCGACCACCGGTTTGCATGCCGACGACGTGCGAAAGTTGCTGGAGGTGCTCCATCGCCTGGCCGATCTTGGCAACACCGTGGTTTTGATTGAGCACAACCTGGACGTGATGAAAACGGCCGACTGGGTGATTGACCTGGGACCAGAGGCCGGCGCTGGGGGTGGTTACCTGGTGGCGGAAGGGACGCCGGAATCCATTGCGGCGTTGAAGAACAGCCATACGGGCAAGTTCCTGAAGCCGGTGCTGGCTACCGGCCCGCATGTGGAACGGGTGCGGTTTGACGCCAAGGCGGCCGCCAAGCAGGCGATTGAGGCCGAGACCCAGGCCAAGGCGGTGGTGGCGCAAGAGATGGGTAAAGGGACGTCGATGCCCTGGGATGTTGACGGCCGTCGCTGGCATGCCAAAGATCGGGTCACGCGATCGGGCAAGCCGGTTCGGTGGGACGGGTCCGCCCTGGAACTTGTGATTGACAAGATCTCTGAACTGGGTGGATTGCCTGCGGTGGACTGGGCGAGCCGGTCTACGGTGCGTGTGCCTGCGGTGGAGCCTGGGAAGCCCCCCTTCCTGGAAGCGCTCACTGGGAATGAGTGGGTGCTCACCTTGCGGTTTCAGTTGCCCAAGCAGACTTTCCGTGAGGCCGATCTGAATCGGACTCTGGCTCTGGTACCGTTTGTAGAGTCTTCGCCACCGGTTCCTTCGGATCTCGACCGCATTGAGGTCACGAATTTTGCTACACTTCAGGAGTTGGTTTTGACCGTTCATTCGGCTGCCGATTTTCAGACGGTGGCGTTCAATGCCTTTTTGGCGGAGGCCGTTCGGGCGGCCACCGGAGCCCAGCCGGCGGAGTCTTGGACCGAAGCCAAGAAACGGCTCGATGCGCTGGTGAAGCAGGGGCGGAAGCGGCGTGGGTCTTAAGTTGACTGTGTGAACAGCAGTTAAAAAACGGTCGAATCTAGTCAGTTACTGGAATTGTGGTCATGGGGATCATGACCCGCTGGAGAGCGTGATGCCGGTCCTTCACGAGCGTACGGATCGTACGGGTTATATCCTAGTCACCACGCAGGAAGGGCGCGAGGTTGCCTACGCCCTAGGCCCTGAGGCCGAGCGGTTTCTCATGCTGGTTCTTGGCATGAAGTCTGGCGATGCCTGCCGGGTGGCCGACCTGAATCTGATGGTGGAACGGGGCTGGGCCACGGTCATTGCCCGGGATGAAGAGGCTCTGCGGCTGAGGGAGCCCGAGCCGGTCAAAAAATTTCAGACGGTTGTGCCACCTGAGCCTACGGCCGTAAAACCGCAGAAGAGTGCCAATACGGAGAAGGCCAACCGAACGCCTGCCACGCGGCGGACCAGGGGTCGAGAAGTTGCGCTTCAACTGCTGTATCAGCTTGACCAGAACCCTAGCATTCCAGCGGCCGAGGTTGAAAAGTTTCTGCAGCGGCGGCTGAGCGATCCCAAGCTGGTTGTGTTTACACGTGGCCTGATTGATGGCGTGCAGAAGCACCAGGCTCGGCTGGATGAACTGATTGGCGAGGTGGCCGAAAACTGGCGGCTGGACCGGATGGCGACCATTGACCGGAACATCTTGCGGCTGGGGGCCTACGAACTGCTGTTCTGTTCGGATATTCCGGCCAAGGTGGCAATTAATGAGGCTCTGGAACTGGCCAAGCGGTACAGCACCAGTCAGTCCAGCCGATTTGTGAATGGGCTGCTCGACCGGCTTCAAACTTCGAGCGCGGAACCCAAGGCTGCCGAGGCCGCAGTTTCTGCCGAGAAATCCGGATCAGCCGGCAATGACGGTGTTGAATGAGGTCAGTCGGCCCCAGCCAGCTATGGCCGGGGCCGATTTGCATGTTCATACCACCCATTCCGATGGGGTCTTCTCACCCGGCGAGGTGGTGCGAACGGCTGCGCAGGCTGGGCTCTCTGCGGTTGCGATCACGGATCACGATACGGTCTCAGGGGTCTCGGTGGCTCAGCCTGAAGCGGATCGGCTGGGGATCGAGCTGGTTCCCGGAATCGAGATGACGGCAGAACATCACGATACCGAGCTTCATATTCTGGGCTATTTCCTGGATGTGCAGCATGAGCCCCTGCTCTCCGCCACCCGGCGATTACATGCCGAACGAGACCAGCGGTTCCTGGCGATTATTGATGGCCTGCGCCAGCTCGGACTGACCGTGGATTTCGATGAGATTCGGGCGGTCTGGCCGCGTGCGGCTTTGGGACGCAAGCATCTGGCCGAATGGCTGGTCCGATCTCGCCAGGTCCCCACCGTGCGGGTGGCGTTTAACCGCTACCTGGCAGACGATGCGCCCGCCTGCCGGCCCAAGCCTCGCATGCCCTGGGCCGAGGCGCTGGCCAGTATTGCCAACGCGGGTGGGGTGTCGGCACTGGCCCACCCCTCGCGGAACATGGACGACCTCTTGCTCAAGGAAATGAAGGAAGCCGGACTTTCGGCCATTGAGGTGAGCTGGCCGGGCCAGGGGGCAAACCGGGTACGTCAGGGTCGTGAACGGGCTGACCGCCTTGGCCTGATTCCACTCTCGGGCAGTGATTTTCATGCCCCAGATCAATCAATGCGCTCGATTGGCTGCCGTCGGACTCCTTTGGCAGAGCTGGAAAGCCTGCGGGCGAGGGTGCCCCAGCCGTCCAAGTTCGCTTGATCGGGATCACCGATCCATCTCGATCTCGGAAGCGTTTGAGGTGGGCTGGTCAAAACCCTGGGACCTCGTTGCCTGGGAGAAAACTGGAGAATCCTCTCCCGATCGACGATCTCTCTGGATTGAAGAGATCGATGCCGATCCAGAGTGGATTGCTGCAATCCGAGGACGATGTCTTCGTATTGCGGCCGGTGGCGAGGAGGTACGCCTTGAGCTGTTTTTTTACCCGGTTCTTACTGATGGCCCTCGCTTGCTTCACGGGCCTTCAGAATCAAGCCGCTCAGGCCCAAGTTCTCCGCGTCGGAGTCCCGAAGCTCGACCGATCGGTTCAGAGAACCGTAGCCCGGACCGTTCCTGTTGAAGACGGGACGAGAGCTGCCACGCTGCCGGTTCCCCTGACATTTCCAGAAGTCCCGCCCATTGCCGAGACTTCTGCGAGAGTTGGTGATGCACAATCTGCTCAGCCGATCCTGGTTCTGGGAGATCTGCCGATCAGCGAGATGAGGCCTCCTGGTTACGATCGAACTCCCGCATACATCGCCTCACCCTACTCGGCTTATCATCGCGACTATTACCTGCCAACGCGGTATAACCCGAACTACGATCGCGCGGCCTCGGACCCGCCCCCCTACCCTCCACGTACCACGGACTGGAGGCCGTCCGGTAAACTCTGGTATAGCGCACGGTCGGCTCCGTGGTACTACGGATACTGGTACTACCCCCGTCATGTTGGGCCAGGCGAGGTGAATTCTGCTGCTCCCTGTCCTGATGGTGCCGTCTGTACTCACCAGCACCGCTGGGCGCATTAAAGACTGATCGGGGTGCCTGCGGCAGTCACTCGGGTGCGTTTCCATAGCCTTGGATTCACTCCGTGTTGGATCTGATCCGTGAGGTTTTGGGGTGGGTTCAGGTGTGCAGGCGGTCAGTCGCTCTTGGGTGAACCGCCAGGCTGCTGGTAAAGTATGAGTTCCATCATTCCGGGCGTGTGAGCCATTCATTCGCTTGCGTGCCCAAGTGCCTTGCGCCGGTTTCCGGCAACTGCGGACCATGGCCATCAAGAATCTGTTCGAACGGTTGCGGAAAGGGCTCGCCAAAACGGCCCGGCTTTTTAATTTCACCACGTGGTTCAAGCGAAAGGTCGATCAATCGTTCCTGGACGACCTGGAATCCAGGCTGATTCAGGCCGACGTAGGAGTGGTGGCCACGGAACGAATTATCGGGCGGGTCAAAGATGCCTACGGTGGGAAAGAGGTCGACGAGAACCTGGTCGAGTTTGTGAAGCAGGAATTGAAAGACCTGTTGCGCGACCCGAGACCGGGTACTCTGACATTCGCACAGAGCGGGCCTACGGTTTTGTTGATTGCCGGCGTGAACGGATCTGGCAAAACCACGTCCATTGCCAAGCTGGCGCAACGGCTCAAGGATGACGGGCATTCCATTCTGCTGGGAGCCTGCGATACCTTTCGCGCGGCAGCCGCCGATCAACTGGCCATCTGGGCCCAGCGGTCCGGGTCTGAGATCGTCCGTGGGAACGCAGGGGCGGACCCCGCCAGCGTGGCCCACGACGCCTGCGACCGAGCGTTGGCACGCAAGGTTGATGTGCTGATTATCGACACCGCCGGTCGGCTTCACACACAGCAGCACTTGATGCGTGAACTGGAGAAGGTTCGCAGCATCATTGCTCGAAAAATTCCGGGCTCTCCTCACGAGGTTTTGCTGGTGCTGGATGCCACTAACGGCCAGAACGCCATCCGCCAGGCAGAGATTTTCACGAAATCGATTGGCTGTACGGGTGTGATCTTGACCAAGCTCGACGGTACGGCCAAGGGGGGTGTGGTGGTGGCCATCCGTCAGACAATTAACCTGCCGGTCAAGTTTATTGGAGTGGGTGAAGCCATCGACGATTTGCAGGCGTTTGATCCCGATTCGTTTGTAGAATCTCTGTTCGCCTGATCAACGCCGGCTTTGGCGCGATTGCTCCCAGGGTTGAGAGACGGCTATACTTTGACAACGAGTGTCAAACATTTGCAAAGCGGTCTGACCGCGGAAGCGTGAGAAGTCGACATGGGTGTTTCGGAAGGCTGGATGAGCCAGGTTCTGACCCAGTTCGAGCGTCTGCTCTCGATGGCGCGTGACCACATGCTCACGCTGATGGTGGTGGCATGCTTGTTTGCCATGGCTACTACGCCCATTGCATTCGCGATCCTTGGGCGACTGGACTGGTTTCGGGCCCGCCGGGGCCGGACCATGCAGCGGCCAGAGTTCTGGTCGGTGGTCTGCTCGATGCTGCTGGTGATGGGGTTGCCGGCCATCTTCTGCGGCTTGGCGATCAAGAGCCAGTACTTTGACGAAGACCGGTACGCGTTTGACCCCAATCGGGTCCCCTCGGTGCTGGATCAAGGGCGTCAGTATGAAGCCCGAAACCTGCTAGAATCGGTCAAAGAGGCTGATCTGGCGGTGAAGCTGGAAATGGAGCGACTTCGCGGCGAACGCAAAGCGCTCCAGGTCTCTGTGAACAAGTTGGATTCTCAGGTATTGCTGCTGGGCAAACAGGCGATCCGCTGGTCCGCCACGGCTGAAGTTTTGCCGGGACTGGTGGACGCCATGGGGCAGGTCCGGAAAGCGGCCGAGGTTGATGCCAAGCCTGAATGGCAGGAACTCGTGACCATTTTGAACGACCCCACGCGCCGGATGGAGGCGCAGGCTGGTGGTGGTCCGGTTGGGTTTGTTGCGGCCGCCCCCGGAGCCGCTGCGGTGGCGACCCCCGCCGCTGCTGGAGCCGTGGCCGCCCCCGCGTGGCTAGCCGCGGAGCTGGCAGTGGTTCCCGATGAGCAGAAACGGGTTGCCAACCTGGTTCCATTTGAGACCATGCCCGCAACCTGGGAGGTGGGACAGGCCGGCGACCGCAAGATGCAGACCTTTCCCGGCGAGCGGATGTACGAGTTGATTGACGGGCGAGCGGAAAGTTTCCTCCAATACAATTGCGATGGGATGGCGTATTCCTTCTTCAAGCCGAAGGGGGACGACTCTGGCGAGGTCCAGCTTTACGTTTATGAGTTTCCCACCAGCCTGAAAGCGTTTGGGAAATACGGGTCGGAAAAGACCCCGGAATCGGTGGCGGTGGATGTGGGTAGCGAAGGCTTTACGTCGGCTGGCAGCGTGTCGTTCCACAAGGGGAAATACTTTGTGCAACTGGTATCCACCAGTGAAGACGCAAAGTTCGCGGACTTCAGCATGCTCATGGCCAAGGCGGTGGCCGATCGAATCGACCGGCCTGCCGGCGCAACCGGATCTAGTGCGGCTTCCGCTGGTGAAACGGGTGCTTCCCCCAATGCTGAAGAAGCCAATGACCCTGCCGCACTTTTCAAGTTTTTGCCAGATGCCCCTAAGCCCGGACTGCCGCAATATGTAGCCCAAGACGCGTTTGGTTACAGCTTCCTATCCGACGTCTTCCTGGCCGACTACACTGGGGAAGGAGCCTCCTGGCAGGGCTTCCTTCGTCCCTACACGAATACCGATGAAGCGGTGGCGGTTTTCAAGAAATATCTTGAGAGCGCTCGCTCGGATGGTGCCAAAATTGACGAGGTCACGTTCGAAGGAGCTGACCGCGCTGCTGTGATCAACTCGATTGGTCTCTTTGACGTGATCTTTTTGCGTGGAAATGTGCTGGGCGGAGCCAACGGCTCGACCGTTCGGGAACCCGCGGAAGCGTTCGCCCGGTCGTTCTTGAAACGACTGCCCAATCAAATTCCCTGGACTCAGCCTGTGGAAGCAGCTGCCAAAGGGAAGGAATGAGCCGCCCAGTGTGGGTTTGTAAGCCATTCGCAACCGAGATTCTTGAGCCAAGCCGGTCTTGAACCGCACGTTTTGGGGATACCGATGAGCGAGAAGCTGACCAAGACCCAGTTGAAGAACCTCGAAAAATTTGGTGGGGTCAACCCGGCCGATACCACGTTCGATCGCCGCCAGTTTGCCAAACAAGTGGGCGGTTGGGCCGCAGCCGCCGGGGCTGCCGTGGGGACTGGCCTGCTGTTGCGAGATCGCTGGGGCATGGAAGGGGTGGAGCCGCCGCCGCCGGTTCGCCTCAAAGGGTTCGCCGTTCCTGAAATTCCCAGCAAGCCGACCGTGGTGGTGGTGCGATCCACCGAGCGTTCGGCGACGGAAGGCCCTAAGGATCTTGCCCTCCTGAATTCCGAAGATCAGGCCTTCCGGATGATCCAGGCCGGCCTGCAAGAGATGGGCGGCATTGAGCGGTTCATCCAGCGCGGCGATGTGGTAGTGGTGAAGCCGAACATTGCGTTCGACAAGAACCCCGACCTGGCGGCCACCACCCAGCCCGACGCGGTTGCTGCCGTAGTGCGGCTTTGTCTGGGCGCCGGTGCCCGCAAGGTGATCGTGTGCGATAATCCGATCAACAACCCCGAGAGTTGCTTCTTCAAAACCAAGGTGGGCGAAGCGGCGGAACGGGCCGGTGCAGAAGTGATGCTGCCCAAAGATAGCTATTTTGAACCGCTTTTCGTGGGTGGTGAAACCATCAAGACCACCTGGCGCATGTTGTACAAGCCGTTCCGTGAGGCGACCAAGGTAATTGGCGTCTCACCTGTAAAGGATCACAACCTGTGTAAGGCTACCGTGACCATGAAGAACTGGTACGGGCTGCTGGGTAACCCCAGGAATCAGTTCCACCAAGATATTCATGGCATCATCTCAGACTTTGCTCTGATGATGCAGCCCACGCTGGTCATTGCTGATGGTCGCAAACTGCTGATGCAGCATGGTCCCACCGGTGGCAGCCTGAATGACGTCAAGAAGGGTGACACCATGGTGGTTGGCACCGATCACGTGGCTGTGGATAGCTGGTGTATCACCAAACTGCTGGAACGGACCCGCAGCGATATCGTTTACCTGGATAAGGCGCTCGCCAAGACGGCCGCTCGCGGGATTGTGAACCACGACTGGCGACCCCAGTGGACCTCCGAAATCACGATCTGAGCCCCGGCAAGGGCGTACTCGATCTCCCCTGGGAGGCGACTCAAGTGCGTTTTGACGGCCCGATCACCCTGACGCTGGAACCGCTGATCCGTCTGACCGACGAGGCGTTTCTGGATTTGTGTCAGGCCAATCCGGTGTTGCACCTGGAGCGATCGGCCACAGGTGGAGTGGAGGTGATGTCGCCATCGGGTTTCTGGTCGGGGCATCGCAACGTCAAACTGCTCAAGCAGGTGGCGAACTGGAACGATCAGTCGCTCCTGGGCGAGGTTTTTGACTCATCTACCGGCTTT
>CAIYJE010000106.1 GCA_903926465.1 uncultured Planctomycetales bacterium | reverse complement strand
TGCGAGCAGACTTTGTTTTGGCCATGGCACGGATTCCTTGCGGTCGCGATAGTTTCTACCCTTGCTGTCCTCCAGGAAGCGGCAGAAATCACACCGGCACAATCATGCCAGATTACCTAGAATCGCGCAATCGCCCTGGCTGCATCAGGGCCGTATCCCAGAATGATTCCGTCCATAAAGTCCATTTCTTATCTTGTTTGAAATGTAACAGAAACCGGTTCCCCGGTTCATTCCGTCCATAAAGTCCATTCTTCATCTCAGTTGGTCTGTTGCCTCAGAAACACCCGGTTCCCTGAACCGTGGTTTCTGGGTAAAATAATAGCAACGCACCCCATGCCAAAGCGGGAACCCCATTCCCAACCCCGCCCCGCATCCACACACCGGAACCGCGGAACATGCCGAAACCCATACACCTTCGTTGCCATATTGCCTTCGCCCTGGCCCTGGCCGCCCTGCCGGCCGCCAAGGCGGCCGATGCCCCCCTGGAATTCAACCGGGACATCCGGCCGATCCTGTCTGAGAATTGCTTCGCCTGCCACGGGCCAGACAGCGCCGCCCGCAAGGCCAACCTGCGGCTGGATAAGCGAGACGCCGCCATTGAGGCAGGTGCCATCAAGCCTGGCGACCCCGACGCCAGTGAGATGATCGCCCGCATCTTCTCCACCGAGCCTGAGGAGATGATGCCCACCCCGGCCTCCCACAAAACCCTCAAGCCCGAGCAAAAAGAACTCCTCAAGCGCTGGGTGGCCACCGGGGCCGAGTATCAGCCGCACTGGTCGTTCCTGGCTCCCAAGCGAGCCGAGCCGCCGGCCGTCAAGAACACCGCCTGGCTCCGCAACCCGATTGACCGCTTTGTGCTGGCCAAGCTGGAAGAGCAGGGGCTGGCACCCGCCCCAGAGGCCGACCGCCGCACCCTGGCACGCCGGCTCTCACTCGACCTTACCGGCCTGCCGCCCGAGCCGGCCGCTGTGGAAGCCTTTGTCAGTGACCAGGCACCAGACGCCTACGATAAGTACGTGGAAAGCCTGCTCAATTCTCCCGCCTGGGGCGAACATCGCGCCCGGGGCTGGCTCGACGTGGCCCGCTACGCAGATACCCACGGCTACCACTTCGATAACTTCCGCGAAATGTGGACCTATCGAGACTGGGTGATCCAGGCTTTCAACCGCAACATTCCGTTCGACCAGTTCACCATCGAACAGCTTGCCGGCGACCTGCTGCCCAACCGCACCATCGAGCAGCAAATTGCCTCCGGCTTCAATCGCTGCAACATGACCACCAACGAAGGCGGCACCATCCCCGAAGAAAACCTGGTCATCTACATGAAAGACCGGACCGATACGGTCTCTCAGGTCTTTCTGGGCCTGACCGCCAACTGCGCGGGCTGCCATGACCACAAGTTTGACCCGGTCTCCCAGCGCGAGTATTACGAGCTGGCCGCCTTCTTCAACAACTCTACCCAAGACGCCTTCGACGGCAATATCAGCAACACGCCGCCCGTGATCGTGGTCCCCAGCCCGGCCGACCGCCCCCGCTGGGAAACCCTGCCACCGGAACTCACCAAGGCCCGGGCCGACGTGGATACCCGTCGCCAGACCGCCCGCCCAGAGTTCGACCAGTGGCTGGCCGCCCTCAACCCCGCCAGTGTCGAAAGCCAGATCCCGACCGAGGGCCAAAAGCTCCGCGCAGCCGTTTCGGGCCGTGACCAGGCCCCGGAAACCGCCGCCGCAGCCGGCACCGCCCCGCTCCTGGAAATTGGTGACGCCGCCGACTTTGAAAAAGATCAGGCGTTCGCCGTTTCTACCTGGATCAAGCCCAGCAAGCTCGACCAGGTGGGCTCCATTGCCGCCCGCATGGACGACCGAGATAACTACCGCGGCTGGGACATGTGGTTTGAAAGCGGCGGCCGGATTGGCACCCACCTGGTGCACCACTGGCCAGACGACGCCATCAAGGTGCTGGCCAGTAACCCGGTACCGGTGAACCAGTGGACCCACGTCACCCTGACCTATGACGGCAGCGGCAAGCCGGAAGGGGTCAAGATCTACTACAACGGCAAGCCGCAGCCCACCCAAACCCCCACCAATACGCTCAAAAACACGATCAAGACCACCGTCCCCTTCAAGGTAGGCCAGCGGCACAACACCGACCGATTGCCGGCCGTGGCCATTCGAGACCTGCGGCTGTTCGGCCGTTCGGTTTCCGAGGCCGACGCCGGTGCGCTTGGAGGCCTGAGCCTGGCCGCCGAACTGGTGGCCCAGGCACCCGATAAACGGGCGGCTGGTGAAGTGGATGCCCTCTACGCCTGGTGGATTGATACCAAAGATCCCACCTACACCACGCTGGTGGCGGCCCGGACCGCGCTTGAGGCGGAAGAGAAGGGAATCCGCGAGCGCGGCACCATTGCCCATGTGATGCAAGAGAAGGGCGACCCGGCGATGGCGTTCATCTTGTACCGGGGCGATTACGATAAGCGTCGAGACCAGGTTACGCCCGACACCCCCGACATTCTGCCGGCGTTCCCCGGCGATCAGCCCAGGAACCGACTCGGCTTTGCCAACTGGCTGCTCAGCGCCGATCACCCGCTAACCACGCGGGTCACGGTCAACCGGTTCTGGCAAGAACTGTTCGGGCAAGGGTTGGTGCGGTCCACGGGAGACTTTGGCATTACCGGAGACCTGCCCAGCCACCCCGAACTGCTGGACTGGCTGGCGGTGGAGTTCCGGGAAAAGGGCTGGAACGTCAAAGATTTGTTCCGGTTGCTGGTGGGCTCGGCCACGTACCGCCAGGCGGCCGTGGCAACGCCCGAGAAGCTGGACAAAGATCCCAAGAACGTGTTCCTTTCTCGCGGGCCTCGGTTCCGGATGGATGCCGAAATGGTGCGAGATTACGCCCTGGCGGCCGGCAAGCTGCTGGTTGATCGGGTGGGTGGGCCCAGCGTCAGACCGTACCAGCCAGACGGGGTCTGGGAAGCGGTGGCCATGCCAGAGAGCAACACCCGCAATTACAAGCCAGACAGCGGCGCCGGCCTGTACCGCCGCAGCCTGTACACGTTCTGGAAGCGGGCCGCCCCCCCGGCCGATATGGAAATCTTCAACGCACCCAGCCGAGAAACCTGCACGGTGCGCCGCGAGCGAACGAATACGCCGCTCCAGGCCCTGGTCACGCTGAACGATCCTCAGTTCTTTGAGGCGGCTCGGCACCTGGCCGAGCTAACCCTGACCCCGGCCGGCGGCGCCGATGACGATGCCAAGATTGACTTCCTGGCCAAACGCGTGCTGGCCCGATCACTCAAGGCCGAGGAAGCCGCCATCGTCAAAAAATCGCTGGCCAAGCTCAACCAGTTTTACAACGACCACCCGGATGAGGCCACCAGCCTGATCACCGTGGGTGAGTCCAAGCCCAGCCCCGAGCTGAACGCCAGCAACCTGGCCGGCTGGACCATGCTGGCCAACGAACTGCTGAACCTGGACGAGGTTCTGAACAAATAACCTGGAGGGGGGGGGGGGGAAATGAGTTTCCTCAAAGCCCGACGCGTGAGCGAGGGATTCTTTTCTTCTTCTTCGATGTAGGACAGCCGCCCCCGACTGTCCTTCCTATTCTTGAAAAACGAAGAGACAGCCGAGGGCGGCTGTCCTACACAGAGGAAAGCCACATGTTCACCTATCAAGACCTCTTCAAGGCCGAGACCCGCCGGCACTTTTTCCGCCAGGGCGGCCACGCGGTGGGCTGGGCGGCCTTGGCCAGCCTGATGGGTAAAGACGGGCGGTTGCTGGCCGGTTCCAGCAAGCCGGCCCTGCCCATGACCCAGTTCCCCACACGCGCCAAGCATGTGATTTATCTGCACATGGTCGGCGGTCCATCCCAGATGGATCTGTTTGACTACAAGCCCACCATGAACGACTGGTACGACAAAGATCTGCCAGACTCGGTGCGCATGGGTCAGCGGCTCACCACCATGACCAGCGGCCAGACCCGGTTCCCGATTGCCCCCTCCAAGTTCAAGTTCGCACAGCAGGGCCAGAGCGGTATGTGGGTCACCGAACTGTTGCCCAAAACGGCCAGCATGGTCGATGACATGTGCTTCATCCGCAGCATGAACACCGAGGCCATCAACCACGAGCCGGCCATCAGCTTCATGCAAACCGGCAACCAGATCACCGGCCGTCCTTGCCTGGGTTCCTGGTCCAGCTACGGCCTGGGCTCAGAGAACGACGACCTGCCCACCTTTGTGGTGCTGGTGGCCAAGCCCACCAACACCGAGCAGATCCAGGCCATCTCTGGGCGGCTGTGGTCATCAGGCTACCTGCCTGGCGAACATGCCGGCGTTTCGTTCCGCTCTGGCGCCGACCCCATCTTGTACATCAACAACCCGCCGGGCGTGCCCAGCGCGGTGCGGCGCGACACGTTGGACGGCCTTCGTTCTCTGAACGAGCTCAACCACAAGTCGTTCGGAGACCCAGAAACGGCCACGCGCATCGAGCAGTACGAACTGGCCTACCGCATGCAGTCCAGCGTGCCCGAACTGACGAACCTGGCAGCCGAGCCAGCCAGCACCTATGCCCTGTACGGTGAAGAGGCCAAGAAGCCGGGCAGCTTTGCACACACGGCCCTGATGGCCCGCCGTCTGGTGGAGCGCGGCGTGCGATTTGTGCAGGTTTACCTGAACAACTGGGACCACCACGGCAACGTGGCAACCCGGCTTCCCAGCCAGTGCAAAGACGTGGACCAGGCCTGCTGGGGCCTGGTGCAAGACCTCAAGAGCCGCGGCCTGTTTGATGAAACGCTGATCATCTGGGGTGGCGAGTTCGGCCGAACGATCTACTCTCAGGGCGGGCTCACGCATGAGAATTACGGGCGAGACCATCACCCGCGCTGCTTTACGATGTGGATGGCGGGCGGCGGCTCCAAGGCAGGCCAGATCTACGGAGAGACCGACGAGTTCTCATATAATATCATCAAAGATCCTGTGAACGTGCGAGACTTCCACGCCACCATCCTCAAGCTCATGGGCTTTGACCATGAGCAGTTCAGCTACCGCTACCAAGGGCTGGACCAGAAGCTGACCGGCGTCTTGCCCGCGCGGGTGATTCCAGAACTGATCGCCTGATTATCCCTCGCGCAGCCGCACCACGAATCTGAGCCGCGAGCGACCCTCACCGGTTGACTTGGTACGGCTACACACACCAGGTGCTTGGCCACCGCGTGTTGCTTCTGAAAGCAAGACGCGGAGCCAATCAACCTGGAATTTAGAACACCCGGCGTTCGCTCACTCGTTTACTTCCTTGAGCTTGGCCGTAACCAGGCGTTCGATCTCTTCCACGGCCAGATCGGTATGTTCTTGCACCACCTTGAGTGAGCCACGACCGGTGGTGTCGATATATTTTCTGGCTTCTTGCCGTACGGCACGCACGGCCACCTTGGCTTCTTCCCCCAGACGCTTGACGTGCTTGACCAGTTCCGCACGCTGCTCGCCGCTGATTGCTGGCACCGTTACACACACAGTGGTTGGGTTCAGGGCATAGGCGGCCAGTTTCGCTTCAACCAGGCTCCGGACAATCCCCGGAACATCCTCCGCTGAAAACGGCGTGATCAGGAACCGATCTCCCTGCGGGCGAATGGTACCCGCCTTGTTGAGCGGCCGGCTGTTACCGCCGGCCGTCACCCGAACGCTGGCCAGCAGCCCCGTACTCACGCTGCCCGCGCGGATCGCCCGCAACTGCTCAGCCACGTGCTCTACCGCTTTCCGCATCCGCGGCCTCCAGTCACCCATGGCTTCCCGCTCCTACCTGGACCGATCGAACGCTCGCTCGCTCGCTCGCTCTGCTGAGCACCATTCCCAACGACCGGCGAACCAACCCCGGCCGTTTTCTGTCAAAGAACGATACAATACCCTGATCTCGGCGTCAGTTCACGACCGACTCGCGGTTTTCGTGGAACCCCCGGCCCAATTCAAGGAAGCGACTAGCCATGGCCATCGTCCAGCAAATGCGGGAACAACTCAAATCGTCGATGAAAGCCAAAGACACGGTCCGCACCAACTTCCTGCGGTACTGGATCGCCCAGTTCACGCGCGGAGACGGCACCGAGATTTCCGACGACGAGGCGGTCAAAAAACTCAGAGGGGTGGCCAAAGAGGCCCAGTCGGGGGTGACCACCTTCACGGCCGAAGAAGTGGCCCTGATCCAGGAATGGGTGCCCGCCTTGCTCAGCAGAGCACAGGTAACCGAAGCGCTGCAAAGCCTGGCCGAACAGATCAAGGCGGCCCCCAAAGACGGTATGGCGATGGGCCTGGCTATGAAACACCTGGCCGGCAAACCGGTTGATTCCGACGACGTCAAGGCCGCCGTGGCCGCAATCCGAGGCGTGTGAGACCCAAAGGGAGCCTGGACCGAGTTGCGTTTATGGCATGAATGACCAGACGGCTTGGCCGCCGGCTCCCCCGATTCACAACCGACCACGCGGGAAAATAAACGCACGTTTTCCACCCTGGAGGGCGAACCTCCGCGTGAGCCGGATAAACGTGCCACGGTGGCGTACAGACGAAGGCCGGATGAGGGCGACCGGGCCGATTCATGCGTGGCGCGGACCACGCGGAAAAACAATCACGCAATCTCCACCCTGGAGGACGAACCGCCGCGTGAGCCGGACAAACGGCCAACGGTGACGTACAAACCGCTTCTCCCGCCACGCGGGAGAAGTGGTTATTGGCGATTGCTGTGTATTTGTGCGGCTCACCGCGCTGACCTGGCGACTCCGTCCCCAGGTCCACTAGAGGTTCGCCCTCCAGGGTTGCACTCATGCCCTTGTTTACACACGTCGTTCAAGCGTTCACGCCCGGCCCGACGCTCTCGCGGCAACCAGCAACCGAAAGCCAACTCGAAGCCGGCGCACCAACCGCTTCTCCCGCACCGCGGGAGAAGGTGGCCGGCACGGCCGGATGAGGGC
>CAIYJE010000105.1 GCA_903926465.1 uncultured Planctomycetales bacterium | reverse complement strand
CAGAGAAAACGCCCTCATCCGGCCTTCGGCCACCTTCTCCCGCACGCGGGAGAAGCGGTTAAGACCGCCGGTTCGATATAAGCCGATGGAACAGGCGATCATTTGTCAGATCTTATGCCAAGACACGTACCAGGCAAGCCCTCTCCTGGCTTCTCCCGCACTGCGGGAGAAGGTGGCCGGAACGGCCGGATGAGGGAGACCGGGCCTATCTTGAACGCGTTTACAAGGTGATAACGTGTACATTCACTTACAAGACTTTAATAGACCAGGCTTCATTGTGGTTCAATGAAAGCCACAGATGGTCGATCGTATGGTTTCATTTCGCCACCGTTTCTTAGTACGACTCCGTTAATTTCTACGAAGGGCAACGCCTACGCAGGGGAACGAATGCAGGTTCGCCAACGCTGGAGGGCGAACCTCTCGGTGAGCTGGACAAACCGGTAACGGTCGCACTTTATACCAGGTTCCGATCCAAGACCGCCGATTGCAACCGATCAAATCGCCCTGCCAACACGTTTGTCCGGCTCACCGCGCGGCAATAGGGGACCTCGTCCCCATTGCCGCTGGAGGTTCGCCCTCCAAGGCCGCTCATACGCGTTTACTACCACATGTAGTCGACTCTCAACCCCCTACAAACACCTTGATTTACGACTCCATCAACCAGCAGAGCAAGTTCGTACGGATCGGCGCGAGCTTCGCAGTCCACCACAGGTCAACAGTCACCTATTCCCCTGCGTAAGCACAATGGGGACAGGCACCTCGAAGCCGTCGGAGCCAGTCCCCATTGTGACCCGGCCTCCATGGCTTGCAGCCAAAGCACCTGAATCACAGGCATTCTTCATGAAGCGCAACGGCTAGAACGGCTCGCCCTGCGCAGACCAAAACGTGCAGCACTCTGGTCAATAACTCAGCACGCTCCGGACCTGGTTAGGCTCTAGACGGGCTCGCCCTTCCAAAAATCCGAGTTCGATCAAGAACAAGCAGGCCACCACGTCTGCTCCCATGGTGCGTACCAGGTCGCAACAGGCCTTCATGGTTCCGCCGGTCGCCAGCACGTCGTCGACCAGCAAAATACGCGTACCAGTCTGCACGGCATCGCTGTGCATTTCCAGTGTATCGGTGCCGTATTCCAGGTCATAAACCTGGGTAACACGTCGGTAGGGCAGCTTGCCCGGCTTTCGAATGGGCACAAACCCCACGCCAAGCTCCATCGCCAGCGGCGCCCCAAAAATAAAGCCACGGGCCTCCGCCGCGCCCACCAGATCAATCTTCTGATCTCGCACCAGGTCGGCCATCCGAACCACCGACTCCCTGAGCGCACGCGGGTGCGAAAGCAGCGGGGTAATGTCTTTGAACAAGATTCCAGGCTTGGGGAAGTCCGGGATGTCTCGAATGTATCCGTTCAGGTCAAGCGGCGGGTGGGCTAAGCCGGCCATCGGTCACTCCAGGTGCAATTAACGAAAGCCGCCGGCCGAAAAGTCGGATCCGTCGGTCTAGAACTTCGTTATACCCGAAGGCTCTTGTCAGCGTCACTTCACTGCCCGTCAGGCTTGAAGGAATTCAGATCCGAGGCCGAAGGCGGAATTGGCATCGTGGCCGCCGGAATGTCGGACTTGCCGGCTTCAGCCGCAGGCACCGGGGTCAACTTGAGCGGCCTGGGATTCTCGCCCGTGACCGTGGTCGGAAAGGGATCGCTGATGATCGGAACATTGATGCCAATCTTCTTGTTCTGCGGTCGAATGGTTCCCGACTGGATCGGTCCAACCGCCCCCACATACACGTCCTTGGCGTTCGAGGTGGCCAGCTTGGTCCCCGACCGCCAGATCAGCTCTCCACTGGTACGTTCGTAGGCAAAAAGCGAGAGCTTGGCCACGGCATGCTGGTCGGTCTTCTTCATCAACGGGATTTCGGGAATCGTACCACTGGGAAGGCCGGCCACCGTGGCCGGTACGGTCATCTGCTGTACACCCACCAGCCAATTATAGGAATCGGTCCCGTACGCTCCTACACTGGCCTCAACAATCACCTCGGCCTCTTCGGGCTTGGGACGGAGCCTGGCCCCCTGAGAAAGCAGCGATTGACGCAGGCTGGAGATGATCCAGCCCTGATCCACCTGCCCGTTCAGGTTCACGGTGTCCAGATAAACCGGGCGGCCGGCCAGCGGTTCAAAATCGACTTTCTGGATCGCGTCGTCCCAGGCGTTGGTCAGCAGAATCTGTTCGGTGGCCGTGCGGGCCGAACCGGTCTGCTTCACGGTGCCGCAGCCGGCGAGCGTGGCGGTACCCAGGCCAAGCGCAAGGGCCCAGGCCCTGAGGCCAGCCTCTGAGCGTTCCCGAGCATGTGTGCGCTGAAGCATCCGGCCTTCTCCTTGTTGCCCAATCGGCCCATAGAGGCAGGAGCGTAGCCGGGGTACCAGAGGCGGTCAATTGCGGTTCAGCCAGAGACGGTGGCCTGGGGTCAGTCCTGTCGATTACCCACATCTTTGGGAATGGCGTGGGCAGGCGTTCTCCGATCAGAGTCGCGAACGGAAGTGAGCGACCCACTCTCCTGGAAAGATCAGGACCAGCAACACAAGGTTCAAGGACGTTGCGTTTTGATCTTTCTCGCCGGCGAAGAACCTGGTGTTCACGGCCCTTCAGCGTCTTCCTGAGTGGGTCGCTCACTTCCGTTCGCGGCTCTGATGGAAGAACGGGCCTTCAGAAGCACATGTGAAGACGCAGCGCACGCGATTCGACTT
>CAIYJE010000104.1 GCA_903926465.1 uncultured Planctomycetales bacterium | reverse complement strand
GATACCCCTCCTCTCAGGCGTTCCTTGTCGAGTGGAATTACCCAATCAATCCACGCCGAAAATATTGACCATGTTATTCTTTGCCCGCTATCAATCTCAGCAGCAGCTGCGACTGGCGTTCCAGCCATCTTTATGAGAACTTCATATAAGGTTCTGGGTATGGTTTGGTTCTCTAAATCGCGCGGTTTTTCTTGTATTTTTCGCGATTTAACCCGATGGACAAGCGAGGAATAGCACGCGGTTTCCTGAAAAAAAAGCTCTTGATGGGGTGGTGGGTTTCCCAATCATTCAATGGAATTGAACTTGATGCGAGTGGTTGCGCATCATGGCCGTCCTTGGCCAGCGGGCTCATTCACCCAGGAGAAGATTCTTTGATCGACACGACCCAAGAAAACCTGATCACGTTCACGCAGGCGGCTGCTGAGCTTCCACGCCGGCGGGCGGGGCGCAAATGCCACGTAAGCACGTTCTACCGCTGGGCAACGGCGGGATGCCGGGGAATCGTTCTGGAGTCTATCCAGGTTGGTGGCACCCGTTGCCCCCACAAGGGAGGCGCTCCAGCGATTCTTCGAGCGACTGTCACAGCACCGATCAGTCGAATCGTCTGATGTGGCTTCCAGTGGTAGGGTAGTCAATTCCACGCCCGCTCCAGGGCTTCGCTCGCGGAGCGTTGTACAGCGTTCGCGAGACTCGCAACGTGCAGAACTTGAGTTAAGAAAGATGGGCGTCTGACCTAAAGAAACACGGTCGCCTGTCGAGTCCTGTCCAGTGATTTGTCGGTCAGGTGTGAGGCACGCCCACACTTTTATCCCAGCCCTCGCTCACCCGAGTCACGACTTGGGTCGAGCCACGCAAGCCAGATTGGGAGCAGTTGCCCATGCAGGCATTACTGCGCAATCGGCCCAGAGTCGCTGATGGCTGTGATTCGCGAAGCGGATTCTTTCTTATCTCGAGCCGCAAGCGAGTGACACAGCACCGAACATGAACCTTGTGGGGACCGTGCGTCATCGCAGCACCGTCCCACGTTTCAATGGAATCGAGTTTCCGATGTCCGACCGCAACGAAGCCCGCTCCCGGAAGACGTCCCCAGAGACTGGGAACTCCTACCAGAACATCCATGACAGTCAGGAGGCCAGCCCAGGCCGCGAACCCATCCCACGAAAACAAGTTGGCGTCATCAATCCGCGTTCTTCAATGTTAGATTTGTCTAGGCTGAAGAATCGTGTTGCTGGCAGAGCCAAAAGTGATGCAGGGAAAGTGGCTGCCCAAGGCACAGGTTCCACCCCAGCCACAGGCACAGAGCCTGCAACCACCAGCCCAGTGCCCTCTGGTCCAAGCCCGACGGCCAGTCCTCAACCGCCACAGGTACCTGACCTTCGGCCGACAGTTGGCAGCTCTGCTCCTGTCATCCCCGCTGCACCCAAGATGGCCAGCCCAATCATCGTTCCACCGACACCATCATTGCTGGTGCCGCCAACTGCCATGCCGCCAGCTTCTCTTGATCCCTTTGATCCGGCCCGTCTCCGGGTACGTTGCGACGGGGGGGCGCTGGGCGGATACCAGAAGTTGCCCACTTCAATTCAAGCAAGGAAACCGTCGAGGGAGTGGTTCATCCGAACCAGTCCCGACCCGGACCAATGGATTGTGGTCAAGACTCTTCTCATCAAGCATAGTGAGAATAGTGACTTGTACCTGGTCGATCCCGAGATTGCGCCATACCTCGAAGAGGAGCCCACATTCGGAAAACATCAACTGGCTCTCTCGATGAACAGGGCTGGGGTACTGTTCTTCTGGTATTTCGGGGCACCAGACGACAACGGCGATCTAGACAGGTGGAACCGTTCGGCGGCAGAAGCAGCAGATTACGCTCGCGAGCATTGGATCAGGTTCGCCTGGAACAAAAAGCTTAACGCACATGAGACCATAACCTCTCGGTTTCAGGAGGAACCTCAATGGACCAAGGTTCCTATGAGCAAGTTGCTGAAACTCGCGTTCACGGGCAAGTATATCGACTCTCTCAACCACCCAGTCCTCCGGCAACTGGAGATCGAGGTTGAATGACTAGTCACCTCTCGGAATTCCGAGAGGTCTGGATCGTGAAATTCGTCTGCTCTGCGTCACCAGGTGAACGGCCCTGCGCCGTTTGCCTGGTGGCGCGTGAGTTACGGACCGGCCAGACCTATCGGATGTCGGAAGACGAGCTTCGTGCGCGCCGTGCTCCTCCTTACCCTACAGATCCAGACGTGCTGTTCGTCGCGTACGCGGCCAATTTGGAGCTTGCAGGCCACATCAATCTGGGGTGGCCTACGCCCAAACGCGTGCTGGACCTGGATGTCGAGTTCCGCAATTCGACCAACGGACGTGAGCCTTACCTGGGCAATGGCTTGATGGGCGCCTTGGGCTACCACGGGCTTGCCTGGATTGCCGGTATGGAGAAACCTGCCCTACAGCACCTGGCGAAGCGTGGCGGGCCCTGGAGCGCCTCAGAACGCGATGCCCTGCTGACCCACTGTGAGCAGCGTGTGCAGACCCTGCACGAGCTGCTCGTCCGAATGCTCCCCA
Source organism: uncultured Planctomycetales bacterium (assembly GCA_903926465.1). Lineage (GTDB taxonomy): Bacteria > Planctomycetota > Planctomycetia > Isosphaerales > Isosphaeraceae > CAIYJE01. Next base: position 5,653 of record CAIYJE010000104.1, on the reverse strand, counting down.
CGATTGACTGCCGCGTGCGCTCATCCGGGGTCGCTACATGACGGCCGTGGCACACATGGAACGCGAGGGCATCCCTCTGGATGTGCCTACCTAGGAGCACATTCAGGCCCACAGGATGGATCTCCAGGACCAGCTCATCCGTGCAATCGACGCGCACTACGGGGTTTATACCGGCGGAGGTTTCAGTTGCGGCCGGTGGGAGCAGTGGGTCGAACGCAGAGGCATCCCCTGGCCGCGAGACAGATACGGCCTTCTCAATCTAGATGACGACACGTTCCGTGACATGGCTCGTACCTATCCAGACGTCGCCCCCATGCGGCAACTCCGTAAATCGCTCGATCAGCTCCACGCTTTGAACCTGCCCATTGGTGCCGACGGGCGCAATCGTTGCTCGCTCAGGCCGTTCAGCTCGGTCACTGGCCGGAATCAGCCGTCGACCAGGGAGTTCATCTTCTGGCTCTGTTCCTGGCTCCGTGGACTCATCATGCCGGAACCGGGCCGTGCATTGGCCTTGCTCGACTACCGCCAGCAGGAGTTCGGCATCGGGGCTGCACTTTCCGAAGATTCCGCGATGCAGGCGGCCTACCGCACCGGCGACCCCTACCTCACCTTCGGCAAGCAGGCTGGACTGATTCCATCAGACGCCACGCGGGAAAGTCACCCCGGCGAGCGTGAGAGGTTCAAGGCATGCCTGCTGGGGGTTCAGTACGGGATGGGGCACGGGAGCCTGGCAAAGAAGGTAGGTGGCCCGCCCTGGCTTGGTCGTGAGTTGCTCGAGCTGCATCAGAGGACCTATCGAGAATTCTGGGAGTGGTCTGACGCGGTCGAGAATCACGCCCTGCTGCACCGCCGGCTGCGCTCGGCGTTCGGATGGGACATCTACGTCGGTCAGGAGCCTAACACGCGGAGTCTGCGAAACTTCCCCCTGTCAGGCCAACGGAGCCGAGATGTTGCGCCTGGCGTGCTCGCTGGTCACTGAGGCTGGCATCGCGCTGATGGCTCCCATCCACGATGCCGTGATGATCGAAGGACCGGCATCCGAGATCGAGGAACTTGTCGTGCGTGCGCAGGGCCACATGGAAGAAGCCTCCGCAGTCGTGCTCGACGGGTTCCGCTTGAAAACTAGCGTCAAGATCGTCTGTTCGCCAGACCGCTACATGGAAGAACGGGGCCGTCCCTTCTGGGATCTGGTCATGCAATTACTCGCTCCCATCCCCGCTTGAGATCCAGGCCGGATCGGTAGTTGACAGCCCTCCTCGGCGTGCAGGGGGAGGAGGGTTATTTTTTTCAGTTTTGTCAAGGCTTCGTGCAATACTGTCCCCCCTGTCTTATATCTACTTATCTCTTTAAATAAAAGTTAGGCTATGCTCTCTACCTTGCTCGATGCTGATGTGTGGAATCCCGATCACTTCCGGTTACACACCAAGCTCTCAGTGACCACCTCGGTCCCTTACAAGCTCCCCCACCATCGGCCTGGTGAGCCGTTCTTGAAAGGGCCAATCACGTTCGCCTGGATCTCGACCGCATGCCAATTGCCTGGTGTAGGACTTCATGTCGCCACGGCGTTGCGATTCCTCGATAACCGCTACCAGGGCAAGCACCGCTGGGATCTTGATGAGCTTGCAATCGGGCTCCAGGTGTGTGAACGAACCGCACGAGTTGCCTCCATGCTGCCGAGGAATCAGGCTTGCTCACGATCGACCGCGAACCCGGGTGCAAGCTCGTCGCGACAATCCGAACATTACCTGGCAGCAGCCAGAGCGAATCGGGGCCGTTGTATGGGCCGATACCTTGGGCCTGGTGGTATATCGCCTTGCGGCTTCCCGGACCAGCCCTTCAAGTGGCCACGGCCTGCTGGCTGGAAGGAGGTTGGAAACGTTCCGCAAGGATCCAGTTCAACCTGTCCGCATGGTCGGAACTCGGTCTATCGCGGACCCGGACGAGCAGGGGGCTGGATACTCTGGCTCAGGCGGGTCTGGTAGGCCACGCGAAAGGCCAAAAGGGATGCCGCCTGGTCACCATATCGGATCAACACACGAAGCATCCCACCATCGACGGAACGGGCGTCGCGCAAAGTCCATGATCATCGCGAGGCGGCCGGTTCTGCTCACGTGAAATCAGACTTGAGGGCGGTGATGTACGGCCTCAGTGCCTGCTCCAGGCGGACCATCTTGTCAATCATCCGGTCCTGGATCTCGGGCCACTGAGCTTCTTCGCTTTTCAAGCCACCAATCGTCTCGGTATGCGCGATCCGGCAGCCCTGCTTGCCGTCCAGCCGCTGCCAGGATAGCTCGCCGCCGAAGGTATTCTCGATCTCCTGCTTGTGGCCCAGTAAGCGGTCGAAAATCCTCTTGTTTGCTTCCGCTTCCATCGCACCACGATCAATGTAAAACTCAACCCGGCCATCATGCTGGCCGATGACGTAATTAAAAACCAGACCACGCATCCCCGAGCTGGTCCCGACCCAAGAAGACTCACCGGCAGAGATATGGGAATGGAGCGAGGTCCTATTCGCGGCACGCGCGAGTAAACCTTGCCAGAACCGCTTGCTGATCCCATATCGCTCTGCACGCTCAAGGCGGCCTCGCTGTTCTTTCTCACGCACCTGCACCTGGTAAGCAGCGGCTTCCGGCAAGGGAATGACCTGCTGCACATCGACCAGCAGGCGACCCCCGTCATCATACGGCTGCATCCTTACGCAGCGAATATCGAGCCCCTGTTCATTCAGCCAGATGACTGCCGTGGTCAGTTCCTTGGAGAACTCAGCAGAAGCCAGGACAATCCGCACGTTCCGGGCGAATCCGTCTTCGTCTGGGTCCTCCCATCCCAGGAACTCCAGAATTTTGTCGCGTGCATCGTCCGAACTGTCTATGCGTCGCAGGTACGCAGAGAAAACATCGACCACTTTTTCAAACGTTAGCGCAGAGACCATGGCCGCATAGCGGATGGCCTGCAGTTCCATGTGGCCGCCATCCTCGGTCCGTTTCAGCTCGATCACCACCAGGTTGGCGTCTCGGTCCAGCCCGAGGAGGTCGACCCGTCTGCGCGAATCATCCCACTCCCCAAATTCCTCCGAGATAACAAGCGTGTCCGGTGAGATGACCTCGATATGAGTTCGGAGCAATCGTTGCAAGTCGGACCGTTCCTTGACCCCGGCAGCGCTGAATTTCGTCTCGGTCAGCTTGCGGATGGCCGATCTGGTGATTTCATAAATGGGCATCGAAGGCTCCTACCTAGTTTTGATCCAAAACCAAGAAACCAGCTCAATGGAAACCGCATCAACGGTCCCGACCACTCCACGAGCACCCGAGCAGTGGGAGTAATCGAACTCGCAGGGGCAAGAAGGGGAGGCGGGCAGGGAAGCGGTCTGTTTGTCGACGCAATACCGATGCGTTCTCGCGTCTGAGAATTTCAGCCTTTTCGCTGCCCAGCCCAGGAATGGCAAGCCGCAATGTATTGTTGTGGAACCTATCGTTCCGATTTCCAAGAGCCTGTCAACCATCCTGATCATTTAGTCGCGCCCCAGCATTCCAACGGATTGTCTGCCTTCCAAGACCTCTGGATCCTCTCCAGAGCCACTCGATGATATGCCGCAATTAAGGCATTGCCTCCCGGGGCCAGCACCACGCGTGCCTGCACCACGTCCGGCCGGGATGATCGAGCCGAGGGGATGCCGAACCTTTTGAATGCTCTTTATCGCTATGCCTATATATATCGTTTGCAGATCGTATTTGACGGAGTCCCTGATGATTCATGAATGCCGATGCAGAAACCTCCGTGGTACCGCCCAGCTCGCTCCTAACCGGCATTCCCGAGTCCGATAAAACAATGTGACCGCCTTGGGTCGCCTCAAAGCCAACTTGACAATTGCTTAAAAACAAGCATGAAGTCAAGATTATTCCGCCGTGCGTATGCATGTGGTGAATTTCACCACCTGACTCAAGAGCACTCCTCGCGGCCTACGTCGAGACGACAAAGATTGCATTGGGGCTGGTCAAACATCTATGGAGGGCAGGGGGGGGGGGGGACTTGTGCAATGGACTAGCACTTTCGACCCAAAACGCGACAAAACACACAGGTAAATCCTTATGTGTTTGTGGCAATGCCCTCGATGGATTATCCGGGCTTGCCACCATCCCAGCGTCGATCGCGAAGCCCGCCCCGATACGAGCCAGTGAAGCAGGAGGAATTCCAAGTACCTGGCACGTGGAAATCATGCCCGAATCCAGTGCAAGCCGTTAGGCCCTAACGACTTTGAATCACAACATTTTGCGACGTTCTTGAGAGGTCCTCAATGTCGACGAAATTGACCCCCAAATATCCACCCGGGGAAGAAGTGTTCCACCGCCTTCTACGGGTCGGCTGATAGGAGATCACGCGATCCCTTCAAGAACCGGCCACATCCGGGCGACCGTACTCCGCTTCGGTGGTCTAAACCTTACCTCCCGGGCTCTGGCGAGCGGTGTTCGGGCCGGGTACGATCTGTCCTCTTAGAGAGGCCATCCCCATGTTTCGCTCGCCCGGATTTTTTGATCATGGGCCAGCCAGGGCGGCCGGTATGCAAGGCTGGGAGCACGTGCGATCCGGCGTTCGTCGCAGGCCCTCTTGGTCCGTAGAAGCAAATTTTTCGGCAGTCCATCATGAAGCGCACAAGTTCCTCATCCTCGGTCGCCCCAACTGTCTCCAACTGGCAGACCGTGACGGAATCGGCCTTTGCCTGGGAGCGAGACGCGCTCGAATTCATCCGCACCCGATTCCCTACCCACGAGCCCTACCGCGCCTGGAGCAACTTTGAATTCATCGCCGATGATGGCAGCGTGAACGAGGTCGACCTGCTCGTCTTCTCGCCTGCCGGGTTGTTCCTGATCGAGATCAAGAGCCGACCCGGCCGGCTTACCGGCGATGCCGGCACCTGGACCTGGGACACCGAGGGCCGGCTATACACAGACGATAACCCGCTCTTTAGCACCAACACCAAGGCCAAGAAGCTTCGCGCACTCCTCCAGCGCCAGCGGGCCACCCGTGCCAGCAAGACCGAGATCCCCTTCATCGAGCCCCTGATCTTCTGCTCGGCACCCAACCTCACGTTCGAACTCCGTGATAACGCAGCCTCCAGAGTCTGCCTGCGTGATCATGACAAGCTTTCCCAACACACCGAGCCGGCGAACGCAGAGACGGCCACCCAGGCAACCGACCACGCGGGCATCATGGCCGCGCTCATCAATCGCCAGTGCCCCGGGCTAGAGAAGTTCCCCAAGGGTACCCACGACCGGCCCGCCAGCAAGCTGGTGGCCCAGGCGCTTGAGCAGGCCGGTATCCGGGCCTCGCAGCGGTCGCGCACCGTCAGTGATTACCGGCTCGGGCGAATCATTGGCGAAGGCCCAGGCCACCAGGATTGGAGCGCCTCGCTGGTCAGCATCCCCAGCAGCAAACGCAGGGTGCGGCTGTACCACGTACGCGGCGAGGCCGCCACTCAGCGAGAAGCCCTCGAGCGGGCCGCCCTGCGCGAGTTTCAGATCCTGGAATCGCTCCAGAATCCCGGCATCCTCCGGATCCACGGCTGCTCCCAACATGAACTCGGCCCGGCCCTCATCTTCGAGCATGACCCGCTCGAAATCCGCCTCGACCACTTCCTGGCCCAGCGCCAGGGCTC
>CAIYJE010000103.1 GCA_903926465.1 uncultured Planctomycetales bacterium | reverse complement strand
GAGTTGCTGGACCGGCGGGCAAAGATGGCGCTCCTGGCAAGAACGGCCTCGACGGTAAGGCCGGAGTTGCTGGACCGGCGGGCAAAGATGGCGCTCCTGGCAAGAACGGCCTCGACGGCAAGGCTGGACCGATGGGACCAGTGGGCCCTGCGGGAGTCTCTGCCGAAATTCGCGCAACGGGTGCCCGAGAGATCTCTGGTCTGCTCAAGCTACCCGATGCTGCAAAGCTGGATTACGCCGTCCTCCGTCGCGTTGGCCATACGGTGGAACTCTCTCTGTCGGGCCTGAGAAGCAAGCAGCGCCTCAATGCCCTGCTCGGAAAGGTGCCGGCTGGCTTCCGACCGATCCACGACCAGAGCCTCTCCACCAGTGACGGTGACTTCCAGCCGATTCGCGTGAATGTTGAAGGCAACGGATCGGCCGAGATCCGGACTGCCCAACCATCAAACGCAACCGGTCTTGATAAAACCTCAACCTCAATCGTCTGGCTCACAGACGATGAATGGCCAGCCAAGCTTCCAGGCCGTGACTGGCGTGCCTGAAACTGACAAGCCCTGACGCCCCGTTCCACAAAACAGGCGTCACCAAACTGTTTCCTCCAAGGCGGCCGTAGCGTGTTAGACGCTACGGCCGCCTTGCTTTGTTAACGAAGCAAGATTCGCAAAACCCTGGCCACCGTCAGAAATCCATGGCAGGCACCACGCATCACCGATACGATTCTTCCAGGAAAACGAGGTCGATCCTGCCACCATTGAGCCCCTGATCCCATGACCATCAATCGCTTGCGTCTGTTGCTGTTGTTACTCATCGTCTGCGGAGCAAAGAACCAGGCCAGCGCCCAAGCCACCAACACACCGCCACCCCCAGAACGAATCAGCCTGCACACCCCACTGGGACCCGACGGCAAACCCCAGGACCCCGATGCGTGGATCACGGTCTACCGTCCTAGCCCTGGACCAAACGACCCATCGAAGCTCAAAAACCAAGGCGCGGCCGTGGTGATCTGCCCTGGTGGTGGGTACGGTGGCCTGGTTGTTGGACCCGAAGGACAAGGCATCGCCCACTGGCTCAACAAACACGGTATCACCGGCATCGTACTTGAGTATCGCCTTCCCGCCGGTCGTACCTTCGTTCCCCTCGAAGACGCCCAGCGCGCCCTGCGCACTGCGCGAGCCCGCGCCTCTGACTGGGGCCTGGACCCCCAGAAGATCGGCATCATGGGCTTCTCTGCCGGCGGACATCTGGCCTCCACCGCTGGCACGCACTTCGACGCCGGTAAGCCCGAGGCCCGCGACCACGTTGAGCGATTGAGCTCTCGACCCGATTTTCAAATCCTGATCTACCCCGTCATCTCCATGGGACCAACCACCCATGGCGGATCCAAGCAGAATCTGCTGGGACCAAACCCAGACCCCAAATTGGTCGAACTTTTCAGCAATGAAAAACAGGTAACCGCGGAAACGCCACCCGCGTTCCTGGCCCATGCGCTCGATGACCAGGCGGTGGTCCCAGAGAACAGCAAAGCCTTCTTTGAAGCCTTGCAAACGCACAACGTGAAGGCCAAGTATGTGGAATTGCCATCCGGGGGTCATGGCCTGAACGGCTACAAGGGAGAGATGTGGGACACCTGGCAAACCCAGGCACTTCAATGGCTGGCCGACTTGAAATTCATTCCCGAGGCCGATGCTCGGTGAGGTCGATCACCCGCGAATACCAGATCGCAACCCTCAGCAAAACCAGGATGGGCCGAGACACTGCCTTCAGGGCATAAAATAAATAAGGCTGCTGGCAACAAACCCGGTTTCGGGTTATCGCCAGCAGCCTTCAGTTTCAGGGTGGCAACCGTGAATAGCCACCACCCCAGAATGAACGATCAAGATCAGTCGAGCGACTTGATCTTCACGTTGCGGAACTCCACGGCGTCTCCGTGACCAGCAAAGCCAAACGTCCCCTTGGTGCGATCCTTGCCGGGGTGGGGCGAGTTCGCCATCAACTCTTTGACGTCGGCCAGATCGCCGTCCAGAATGACGCTGCCGTTCAGCTCGACCTTGATCTTCGAGCCCTTGACGGTCACTTCCTGAAAGTTCCACTCGCCAGTTGGCCGTAAATAGCCGCGTTTGGCTGCAATCATGCCGTAGGCTGAGCCATGGTACTGGCGCGCGTCCAGCTTGGCATATTGCTCGGCATCGTTGTCCAGAACCTGAAGCTCGCACATCCCGTTATAAGCCGGGTCACCTTCACCTGCGTAGCGAATCGCCAGGCCGTTGTTCCCACCGGGGGGCAGACGGAACTCAACCCGGGCAACAAAATTGCCGTACTCATTCTTGGTGTGCAGCACGCCACCAGTGCCCGGCTTGCAGCGGATGGCACCGTCTGCCACCTCATAGTTATTCACCGCGCCGGCCCATCCGTCCAGGCTCTTGCCGTCGAAGAGCGAGGTGAACCCTTCATCGCCATGACTGGCCAGAACCGCGTTGGCCTCTTTGGACGAGAGCTCGCGGATGAAGAGGTTCTTCCACTGGATCTCGCCACCGTGAGTCTGAAGCTGGATGACCCCTCTGGGGAACAGCGGCGCAGTTCGGTCCCAGAAGTTTTCCATGATCGCATGGTTAACAACCAGCTTGCCGTTCAGGGTCACGCTGGTCCGAGCGCCAACCTGACTGATCTTGAACCGGTTCCACTCACCGAACGGATGGTCGGCCAGCACGCTGGGGTCCTTGCCCGCAGTTCCTGGGCTATTGTTCCAGAGGCCGCCAGAGCCTTTGTCGGCACCCAGGTTGTGCTTGCCACCCTCGGGGGTCCAGTCCCAGATCTGGACCTGGGGAGTGCCTCGGAGGTAGATACCGCTATCGGCTTTGGCAACCGTTTTGTAGTCGATATAGAACTCCATGTCGCCGTATTCTTTGTCGGTGGTCAGGTAGGCACCGTCACCGTCGTTAACGAGAGCGCCATCCTTGATCGACCAGTGCTTTTTGGCGTCGGCCGTCCACTCGGCAATCTGAGCCTCACGCTTGGCGGGCTCCATTTTGGCGAGTTCGCGGGGGTCGAAGTGGGGCATGCCGTGCCAGCCGGCCAGGTCTTTGCCGTTGAACACGGGCGTGAAGCCCGCAGGAGGCTGGTTGTTATCTTGGAGGACGAAGGCGGGGGCGACGGTGACTACCGCCGCGAGCGTGGCGGCCGTCAGGCCAGCCAACTGGAGTCGCGTCATGGGCGGATTCCTGGGCTTGAAGGGGGCGAATCGGAGATCAATCTGATGCGGCGGGAGTGTGACCCGGCGGACCAGCAATTCTACCCGTTCCCTACCGCCACGCCAGACCGTGGCGGTTGCCCGGCAGGGTGAGCGCAAAGGCCAACACCTGGGGTTCTGCCCGGGACGATAGGAGATGCTGAAAGTCCGGATTTCCACCTGAGCTTAGATGAAACTGCTTTCAAAACAGGGAGAGAGACTGTTGTGAGACGAATTCCCTCGTAAAATCGAACTCACACACAACACGTCCGAGGTTCTCATCATGAAGCGCAGACAATTTCTTGAAGGTTGCGGATTCGGGCTGGCGGGAATGCTTACCGCAAGTACCGGCGTAAGCTCCGCTCTTGCCACCTTCTCAAAAAAGGAAATCCAGGCCGACGTTGTCATTTTTGGGGGCGGGCTCGGCGGGGTTGCCGCTGCTTTGGCCGCGCTTCGGGCAGGCAAGTCTGTCGTCATGACCGAGCCCACCGACTGGATCGGCGGCCAGTTGACCCAGCAAGCGGTCCCCCCCGACGAGCACCCCTGGATTGAAATGTTTGGGGCCAACGCCTCATACCTACGCATGAGGAAAGAGATCCGCCAGTACTATCGAGACCACTACCCCCTGACCGCGTCTGCCCGGTTGGAGCGAAACCTCAACCCCGGGAACGGCAACGTTTCCAGGCTTTGCCACGAGCCCAGGGTTGCCCTTGCCGTCTTGACCTCCATGCTCGCTCCCTACGCATCGAGCAGAAAACTGTTGATCCTTCTGGAACACGCACCCGTTGCGGCCGAGGTGCAGGCTGATAAGGTCCAGTGTGTGACGGTCAAGGATTTGAGGTCGGGCGATCAACGGACCTTACTTGCGCCTTATTTTCTGGATGCCACCGAGATGGGAGAACTGCTACCGCTGGCCGGGGTTGAGCACGTCATCGGCTTTGAGCCCAGAAGCGAAACCGGTGAAAGAAAAGCACCCGAAAACTATCAACCAGAGAATCAGCAGTCGTTCACGTGCTGCTTTGCCGCCGATTATCTTGAGGGGGAAGACCACACCATCGACCGGCCGGCCGAGTGGAACTTCTGGAGCCAGTACAAGCCCGCCTTGAACCCGGCCTGGCCCGGCCTGATGTTTGGCGATGCCACCGATCCGGTCAGCCTGCAGCCTCGCAAGTTCACATTCGACCCACGAGACAACGGCGCGGGGTTCTTCAATTACCGGAAGATCCTCGACCACAAGAAACACGTCGAGGGTGCCTTCTCAGGCAGCATGACTCTGATCAACTGGCCACAGAACGACTACTGGCTAGGGAACCTGATTGGCGTGACCCCCGAAGAGGCCGACACGCATATCGCCCGCGCCAAGCAGCTCTCGCTTTGCCTGCTCTACTGGCTCCAGACCGAATTTCCCAGGCCCGATGGCGGCACCGGTTTCAAGGGGCTCAGGCTCCGCCCCGATGTAGTCGGCACAGCCGACGGACTGGCCAAACATCCGTACATTCGCGAATCCAGACGGATCAAGGCTGAGTTCACAGTGGTGGAGTCTATGGTTGGAACAGACGCCAGACGTGAGAAGCTTGGCAAGCAAGACGTGGAGGCCGAAAAGTTTGCAGACTCGGTGGGGGTCGGCAGTTACCGGATTGACCTGCACCCCTCATCGGGGGGTGACAATTACATTGATGTTTCGTCGCTGCCGTTCCAGATCCCCCTCGGCGCCTTGATCCCCAGGCGGGTTGAGAATCTTTTGCCCGCATGCAAGAACCTGGGTGTTACCCACATCACCAACGGCTGCTACCGGCTGCACCCGGTGGAATGGGGTATTGGCGAGGCCGCCGGTGCGCTTGCCGCCCATTGCATAGAGACCAAGCAAACGCCGCGCGAAGTGCGCAACTCGCCAGCCAAACTCAAGAGCTTTCAAGACAGACTTGTAAGCCAGGGCTTCGAGATTGACTGGCCGAAATTGAGCCCGAGATAGGACATCGCGTCACACTTTGATATTCTCTGAGCCTTCGATATGTGGCATGGATGACTCAGGTCATCCGTGACCGGACACACCCGACCACCGCGAAGCGGCTTCAGTCTGCGGGCTTCATCGACTTGTGGCATGGATGACTCAGGTCATCCGTGACCGAACACCCGACCACCGCAAAGCGGCTTCAGTCTGCGGGCTTCATCGACTTGTGGCATGGATGACTCAGGTCATCCGTGACCGAACACCCGACCACCGCAAAGCGGCTTGAGTCTGCGGGCTTCATCGACTTGTGGCATGGATGACTCAGGTCATCCGTGACCGGACACACCCGACCACCGCGAAGCGGCTTGGTACTTCGCTTGGCTTGAAAAACCAGGAACAGGTTTTGATGGTCTTGGGCTCAATGCGCCGAGGTCGGAGCCAGCGTCCGGTAATAGTTGGCCAGGCCAGATTGGCCGATTCGTTCATAATACTGCGCAAGAATCTCACAGGTCTTACCATGATTGGGCTTTTTCTTCAGGATCAGCTCGCTCCACTTGAGCCCTTCCTTCTCCTGACCGTGTTCGATCAACCATTTCATCACGTCCGCCTTGCGGTCGTAATCATCTGGGTGCATGAGAAGCTCTTTGCGCAGTTCCGTAACGGCATCAAGTTCCTCGCGAAGCTTATTTGTGATTGCGGTTTCCTGATCGGCCTGGGTTTTGTTTCCCGCCAACCTGAGCGCCGTGGCGTAGTTGTAATGCAGGTTGACATCAAACGGGAAAGATTCCAGAGCCTTTTTCAGGCGTGTACAAGCAGATTCGGCATTATTCGCACGAAGATCAATAAGGCTAAGCTGCTGCAACGCAATCAGGTTATTGGGGTCCAGCTTGAGCACCGCTTCGAATTCGCTCACAGCCTTGACCAGGTCCCCTTTGAGGGAAGCGATCTGGCCAAGCCCTGCGTGCGCTGGGGCCGAATCGAGGTTGCGTGAGAGATAGGATTCAAACTCGATTTCGCTTTCGTCATTCACGTGCGTACTGAGCAAGAGTTCCGCAAGCGCAAGCCGAGGCTTATCGAGCGTGGGATCCAGTTCAAGTGCGATGCGAAGATTGCGAATCATCTCGGCAGGGTCAGATTCCAATCGCTGCAAGATTTGATCGCGATAAACATAAGGACGTGCATCATCCGGAGCAGCGTTGATCCAGCGTTCGATGGCAAGATCCGCTTCCTTCAAACGATATGACGAGAGAAAGATCCGCGTCATCGCCTCGGCAATTTCAGCCCTGGGCTCCGAGTTCAATTCTAGCGCAGGCCGGAGCACATTTTCCGCGTTCTGCAACTGCCCGCCGCGAACCCCAAGAATTGCCGCCAAAATCGCCAGCTCGCCCTTGCTATATCCCCACTCGCCCGCGAGTTTGATCGCCTCCAAGCACTCCATCGGGCGATCGAGCTTCAGTTCCAGCAGGGCAAGCAAGTACTCGGCTTGGGCCGATCGGGGCTTGAGCTGGAACAATTCCTGGATCGCCTTGCGCGCGTCGTCGAACCGATGTTCCGAAATCGCCTTGCTCACGGTCTCTGCAAACGTTGCCGCTCGGTGCCTCTGGAAAGCGAAAAAGCCAACCAGGCCGGCCGCAATTGCGACGGCTCCAACCACATACAACCAGCGTTGAGATTTCAAGGGTTTCATGGGAGAGAAGTCGAGGTTCAAGGCGTCGGGGTTTTCTTGTGAATTCGAATATGATGATCAGAAAAGGACGTCCCGGGCATGACCTCTTCAACCTTCGGCATGTGGCAGGTAATGCAGCCCGTTTCACGGTTCACCGGGCAAGGAGGCAGTTTTTTCATACCGCTGGCCAGACCACCGGCCGCGCCAGGCTCCGAAGCATGACAGGCCAGGCACTTCGCTTCGTATACCTTGGGGTTGGTCTCGACGTTCTTATGGGGATTATGGCAGGTCACACAATCCAGTTGCCCACCGCTCTGTGTGAAGCACCGACTGTAGGGAAGCGTGGTGGCTTGGAAGCGAATAAACCGGGGATCACTCGCGGGAATCTCGCCATTGGCAATATGACACTGGGCACAAAGTGCCAGCCGTTCAGACGGCTTGGCAAGGCTTGGCCGCGCAATCGCCATGTCTGGAAACCCCAACTCCACCGCCTTGATATGATGATTGCCAGGCCCGTGGCAACGCTCACAACCAATGCCGCGGTCTACCAGAGCTGATCCGTCTGGCACGCGCGGGGCCGGGAACCGGGTCGAGTGGCAGTTCAGGCAAGAAACAAAATCGTTCTCACCCAGAACATCGCCTACAAAGCCTTCGACATTGCTGGGAACAGGCCGGAACTTTTCGGTGAGATCCCAGGAATCATTGCCCGCATAATACGAGATACGAAGAACCCGGTGAACGCCCGAACGATCCTTGGCGATCATCGTCTGGCCGTGGTTTCCTGAGCCCAAAACCGCTTCAATCTGGCCGGTGGCAACCTTGTCATTCCAGGCGGCACTCACCTCGATCTGATCCCCCGTGCGCTCAATGCGATGGGTCACTTGCGGATTCACAGGATCAGGAATTGGTGCCCCTGGTAGGTGAGCCGACATCAGGGCGGCATCTTGGGCAAGCGTACTGGCATGGCGAGACTGTTGTTGCGAGTCAAAGATATTAGCATGGCAATCCGCACAGCTTTTAGCACCCGCGTATTGACCAGGCTCTTTCTGGAGCGGCTTATTATCACCAAACGGGTGCGATTCCTTGAGTGCCTGAACCGCCTTGTCGAACTGCCCAGAAACCAAAAACGCTCGGCTCAATAGCCAGTTTGTCTCCGGGTCTTGCGCTTCGTTTTGTGGGTTCCGTAGGCAGATTATGGCTTCGTCGGCTTCCCCCTGTTCCAAGCAAATCCGGGCGAGCACCTTCCGGGCTGCGGCGGGGGATGTAATTTTGACCAGGTCCGCTCGTTCCAGCCGCGTAAGCTGGTTGAACTCAAACTGCGCCGACCCCGTAGTAACGAGCTTCGAACCCAGGCTGATAACCAAGGTGGCAAGCGCGCGGCCATCGGGAATGCTCGCAATTTTATCGACCTGAGCCAAGGTTGCCCCAAGTGATTGCCGGAACTCGCCCCCTTCACGCAAAAACTCACTCGCATTTTTGGATCGGGGCTGAATCTTGCCGGCCGCCTCAATCGCGAGCCACCCCAGCGGCTTGTTTTGCCGACGGATCAACGCCTGGCCCAGCAGAAACAGGTCCTCGGATTCGAGGTGGTCTTTGTCTATACACCGCAAGATTGCCAGGGCATCTTCATCGCGTTCACGATGAAAAAGGGCACGCATTCGAAGGCGACCGAGATCCTCGTCGTCCTGCGGTTTCACCGTTTCCGTCAGCGAGATCACGCGATCCCAATCTCCCCGCTCAAAACTCGTCCGCGCGTGTTCAGGGACCGACGTAGAAAAGAATTGCCAGCGCACCACCACCAGAATTGCAACGAAAGCCAGGAAGGTTGCCGAAACCAAGGCAATCAGGCGTCGGGAAGAACTGGTAGCTTTCATCGTCATGTGAGTGAACCCGTTGCAATCTCCCCAAGGCCCTAGTTTTGCGAGTTTTCCAATGAGATCAGGCTTCTTGAAATCTTAATTTGCAATGTTTTCCAGGACCAAATCAAGCAACCAAAGCTGACCAAAACCATGGCTTGCGGCAGAGAAGACCCTCGTTCTCAGCTTTCTCGGTTGCCAAGCCCAGAAGCAAAATGAAATCCCGGAACCGTTGCGAGCCCCTCCAAGAACCGGCATGGCCCAATTCAGCTTCTAAAGGTTGCGCCGGTTCCCATTATACGGTTTCCAGTTTCCAGGCACTGAAATCCGCCTAAACCCGGCCACAGGATTGGGTTGGTAAACATGGCCACAACTGAAACCATGGTAGAAGAGCGATTCCATGCACCCAAATCCTGGTAGTTAAGCCCTTGAATGTCACGAAAGCGCCATGGGCAGAACGGTTCCCATTCTGCCCGTGGCACAGGACGAGGTTCAGGCGATATTGACCACCTGGTGATTGATTGAGAACCGACGCCCCCGAGGCGACTTGAAATCTGCGAATCCAAGCCCCAGGTTGGCAGCCAGTGTAATGTGCTGCGGTTGACGCACGGCAAACCCTTCATTGCTCAGTGGATCCAGGGCGTCTCGACCCGTGGCAGCCACTGGCGGCAGGTTCTTTTCCTTGCGTTTAGCGTCAATAATGTTCCATTCCACGCGGTCCATCGCCACGGGATCGGTCGCAAAAAACATAGCGTTGTATTGCCAGGCGAATTCGGGAATATTCCCGAACGGTCCCTTGTTAAAGATCCCCGTGATACCGTCCATGATGTGCAACACCACCTTCTTGCGAAGGATGGGGTGATTCACAACGTTGGGAATAAACTGATTACAAACGTTCGTGTCGGGCGTGCTGTGAGAACGGGCCACGTTGTTCACCGATCCGTGGCTGATGTTCTTCAGGGCCCCCGTGACCCCTGCGGAACCGTGATCCTTCAAACAGGGTAGCATGACCAGCTTATTCACACGTTTGGTGATCAGCAGACCAAGGTGCGACCGGAAATTGCGGTCATCCTTGGGATCATCTCCAGAATTCACGATGTCCATATGCACGAATTCATCGCGGTCATAGCCCGCGGTGGGATCGTCCTTGGCTTCCGGGAAATCGAGAGTGGTCTGGGAACCTCCACCGGGGGTCAGGCCGCCCCAAAGGACCTCGGGCGGAAGAATTTTGTGATACTCGGGCGGCATGAACTCGCCACGGTATCGGTCATAAACAATCATATCTTTGGTTTTCACGCCGGCAGACTTGAGCCCTTCAATGACCTCCAGCACCAGCTCTGGCGACGTGGGAGCGAGTGGGTGCCCGTTTGGCACAACTTTGATGCCAACCACATCGCCCGGTTCAAAGAATCGACGCCAAGCCTGGACATCGTCATCGGCTCCGGTCAGGTCTTTCATCCCCCGGGCAACGGTCTGCTTGATCGCTTCTCGACTCTTGGTCCCGGCATTCATCATGGCCGGATTCCGAACCTCAATCACCCGGCCCGGGTACGGACCCGGAATGCCAAGATTCTCGACAACCGTGCCCGGCACTTGAATCAGCGGAATCGGTTCGCTCGCGGAAACGTTCCGGTATCCCTCGATGATGGGAACGGCCGCAGCCATGGCGGAAAGAAAGGAACGACGGGAAGGAGTTCCACAGGGGTACCGATCTACCATTTCACGTTTCCTGTAAAAGCAGAGATTCTTGGAAAAACTCACAACCCGAACGTCTTGGGATTTCGGCTCCCAATCCTGCGGTCAATGACTCCACGCCAATTTTGTTGGACGAGGAGTCATCTGCCAGAACACCGGAAAAGCAGATGTGGCCTTTCCGGTCCGCAATTGATCAATCTACGAGTTCGAAGTCGATCGTGTTGGACTGAGCCTTGACTTCGGCCTTCAGGGTTGATGTCTGTGGGCTACCATACTTGGCGGGAACGCCGTTCTTGGCCTTCTTGGCCGCCTTGGCTGCCATCACGGGATCAACAAAGCCCGCAGGCATCTCGAATTTCTTCTTCTTGGCCATCTCAGAGGTCTCTCCCTCAATCGCCTTCAGGTCAACCTGAATATCCTGAATTGAGACCAGGTAATTTCCAACAAGAGCTCCGTCTCCCGGATCGGAAGTGGTCAGCGTGTACTTGCCATCTTTGACTTCGCCGTAAGCGCCACGAGAGCCCTTGGCCTTGTCGTCGACGGGCTTGAATGTGATCTGGGCGTTGGGTACGGGCTTGCCAGCGTAGTTCACCGTTCCCGTGACAGAGTATCGTTTACCGATGCCATCATCGGAACAACCCGAGAAGAAAAGCATTCCGCACATGGCAGAGAAAACCACGTTGCGAAGCTTCTTGAGGAGTGAAAAATCCATGTTCCTCGGCCTGACTGTGTTTGAATGCACGGTAATGTAAAAAATAATTCCAGGGGATGGAAGCCAGCCCCCACACCCTGGAATCATCCGAAAAAATCAATCCACCAATGATCGAATTGACTGGGGGTCAAAAGACAACCAGTCAACCAACCAAACTTGGATCAATAATCGCTGGCGCTGATAACTTCACCACCGCTGCGGCTGCCCAGTGCACACCGGACCACAGGGGAGGTTGAGCTCTTCATGTACTTCACAGAACCGTCTGCGAAGAGCATGTTCAGACCACCTGGGTGGTGGCTCTTGAAGCCACGAGCAGCATAGCTGGATCGGCTCTGGAAGTTGGCGTTACCAAAACCATCACCAGGCTTGTCGGTCTTGAGGTTGAACGGCAGCGTCATGCCCGAAGCAGCGCCCGTGGCGGTGAACAGTTCGTTGTTGGCATCCTGGCTAGGCAGAACTTCACCAACGAGTACCGTGTTGCTAAGACCGTCACGTACACTTGCCACCGTGGCTGGAGGCTGGCCGGTGCGGTAGTCAGCAAAACCACGCATCTGACCGCCACCATTGGCGTTGGAGATGGCACAATCGTAGGTCGTGCCCCAGAAACCGGGCTGGCCGATCTGAGGAACGGTGCCGGTGCAAGGAGATTCCCAAGGGTTAACACCACCATTAGCCAGGCCGCCAATGGCGTAGTTGTCACCAAAGCTCATGTTGTAGTTCGTGACGTGAACCTTGTCCACGCCCGGAGGCGAGAACATGGGGAACGAACCACGGTTCATGTCGTTGAGTGGTGCGAAGCCTTCTGGGTAATCCGAATCCGAAGGGCAAAGGAACACCTTCTGAACGGTCATCCAGGCGGTACGCATGGCATTGCCTTCATCGCCACCCATATGGAAGCTGAAGTTGATCGAATTGTAGATCGTGCCCTGTTCGAGTTCAGGCAAGATCAACTGCCGCCAGGTCATACCGTTGTTGCCCCAAGCACCCCAGCCAGCGCTAGGGGTAGAAGCCATGGCCGAAAGAGGGAACGAGCCGTTCCGACTCTCATAGTTATGAAAGGCGAGGCCCAACTGCTTCAGGTTGTTCACGCACTGAGCACGACGGGCAGCTTCTCGGGCCGACTGCACGGCTGGAAGAAGCAAAGAGACGAGAACACCGATGATCGAGATAACAACCAACAACTCAATAAGGGTAAAACCCTTGGAAACCTTGCGAGTAGAAGCCATTGTCTACCGTCTCCGTTCTGGATCTGTGATGAAAAAAATGAAGAGCCAATGGGCCAGGATGCTTTTGACTTCGTATTAACGAAATCACCCGACCGCCAACTGAATCATTCCTCTCCTCTCTCCCATCCTGAAGGGATCTTGTAGTGTTGACCGTCTAATCGATGCGAAATTCCCATGAGCTGCAAAGGAACGCTTGGCCATTTCCAAAGGTCTGTGAAATCTCACAGGAACCTCTATGAATATTCCTTAACATAAGGATCATAGGTTTGCCAGACCCCAAGCGTATATCAAAAAAAAAACCTTCAAGTTTCTAGGAGGCAGTCATAAATATCAAACAAATATTACACAGCGCAATCCAGCCGAGAGCAGCCGCGATTTTTGCTTTCCACACAATCCACACTTCTGCATTCATTAGCCTGATTCGTTCGCCAACTATGTTTCAGCCGAACGAATATACGTTCAAGAGCCATGTTTCAGGCCTGATTCCATCCGACCCCGAGCTGACGGGACCCTCTCACTTATCACGGCTTGGGGCCCAACCTCATCCCGTAAAAACTTTTGCGATTCCGGAATTATTCAGTGTAACTGCGTAAAACAAAGTTCATGGCTTTGCTGCGGGGGGAAGGCCCGGTACCAGCAGCCCAGCCCGAACCGCTTGCTTGAGGGGGCACCCCATGCCTTACATCCTTGAAGGGCGGTTCTGACAAAGTCGCTCGACTTGCCAGGTCAAGTTCTTGCTCCTGAAAGGATTGGCCTTGGTGAACGCAGTTCACGGCTCGCAAGATCCGTAAGACATTTACAGGATTTCTTGGTCCCAGGTCCGACAGAACCGTCTTTTACAGAACGGATTCTGCCGGATCTCAATGCTTCTCATTCGGGCGGAATGGTTACGCTAACTCTTACTGGACCGGCTCAGACCACATCCTGGAGTCTTGGCGAACGAGCCAGCGGGTAGCCCCGCCTGGCTTCGACCCAACCACAACCTGGGCCACAAAGCCGTCGGCCGTCAGGCTCATTTGTACACCAGAGAGAGATTCGAGCACGGCCGGTTCGATCTTCAGTTCAGGAAGGTCGCCCGCATAACGTCCATTTTTGGAATGGAACGTACGTTGCCGGTGATAGATCTCCATCAACTGGTTTTCCACGGCAATCCAATCTCGGGTTTTAATCTCAACCGCGGGATTCTCTGCCCCCACAAAAACCACATAGCCCCACCGCTCGGGCCGGTGCATGTCAATAATGCCCTGAGCCGACCAGATCCAGTTGTCTTCCTTCGTTCCTTCCACCTTCTTGTACTTGCCATCCACAATATTCCACTGCCATTGGACTCGCGAAAACCCGAGACGCATGAAGTCGCCCAGCTTCGGTGGCAAAGACTTGGTGGAATGCTTTTGCAAGGAAGACCAGGGCAGGAAAATTTCCACGCTCCAACCGCGATCCTGATCTGAGGGATCGTTGATCGTCCCATTAAGATGAACGGCTGTCTTCATCCCCTCAAACTCCCACTTGTTCTCAGCCGTGCCACCGTCTTTATAAGGCTTGGGCAAGTAAAGGTCCCAGGTGGTATTCAGCGCATTCAGTTCCAGCTCTAAATAATGATGATGATCGCCATCTGGATCGACAAAAACTTCAAAGTCATTGTCCTGAAAAATGACGCAATCATGCTCGGTGAGCGTCCCCACCAGGTGGGCCTCCGTCAATTCCGCGCCAATGTAAAGCCCCTTCGCATCCCAAACCATCTTGGCTCGGGTGGGCTGGCGTGGATCAGGCCGAACAGGCCCCTCAATATCCACAAACGGCTCGGTCCAAGACGCACTGCCCCACACGGCATCATTGAGCTTGCCATCAATTTCAGGCGATTCCTTCACTTGCACGCAGTGATAATCACGCGGCATCAATGATCGCATGAAATCCCAATCGCCGGCCATCTGTGCCCAGGCGAACGATGGAACAAGGGTCCAGCCAACAAGAAACAAAAAGACCCTACGAGAATTCAGCCGGCTTGGTCGAGACTTCATTGCGCATTTCCTTATGAACTCGATGGCGGGTGCTGCAAGCTCATCATAACTTCATCTTGATGCCCAACAACAACATACAGCCGTATTCCCTGGCTTCCAAAGAAACCCGATAAGGCAGAGCTCAGAGACCAACCGGGGCGTTTCCTTCCACCCTACGGAACTGCTCGCCAACCGACCCGGGCAAGAGGGCCTTCAGGTTCCTGACCTGGATTTCCTTACCTTCAAGACCTGGCACGGCCCAGAGTTTGAGCTGCCTGGAACAGAACCCAGAATTGGCTCAGGGTCAGGCCATTGCCTGAGAGTCCTGACCCCTTTTTCTTTCTTACCGGGTGGTCTATTCTCAAGACCGAGACGCCCAAGCAGACAGCGCACAGATTAGTCACAGATCAAAGGGAAGCCACGCGATGATGCTCTTGCAACTGGCGATTCTGGTAGTTCTGGCAGAAAAGCCAGAAGCAACTCTGAAATCGGCATGCCGTAAGGTGGCCGAGGGGCCGAAGATCGACGGCAAGCTAAACGACCCCTGCTGGAGCGAGGGCCAGCTCATCGACAAATTCCCCACGTACTGGGAGGGCAAGCCCTCGACCGGCTCGACCAAGGCCAAGCTGATCTGGGACGACGAGAACCTCTACTTCTCGGCAACCATGACCGACACAGAACTGAAGGCGTTTGGCACCAAGCGAAACGACCACCTGTGGAATGGCGACGTGTTCGAGATGTTCTTCAAGCCATCGGTAGGTGCCCCGGCATACTATGAACTTCAGGCCAACCCACGATCGGTGATTCTGGAAATTCCGTTCGCCAAACGAGGAGCATCATTTGAAGAGCAGGCCGTAAAACCGCCTTCTGGGATGACGGCCGTGGCCACTCTTGACGGCACCTTGGATACGCCGGGGGATATCGACGGAAGCTGGACGGTTGAGGGAAAAATTCCTTGGACCTTTTTTGCACCCACCGGCGGCAAGCCGAAGCCCGGCGACGTGTGGACCTTTGCGCTTTGCCGGTATGACTTCGGCCCGGAAGGAACCCAGCCGGTTCTGACCAGCTCGGCCCCACTGACCGTGGGCAGCTTTCACCGGTACGAAGATTACGGCAAGCTGACCTTTGAAGCAGCCCCAGCCAAGCCGAAGTAAGGTAAGCGAGAGCCAAACGTCCGAACAAGAACTGCTTCGCCTGGCTGCATGGATGACTCCGGTCATCCGTGACCGCATACACCGGACCTCCGCGAAGCGCTCTTCTTGTATCTGCCTTCTCTTCGCCGGGTGGCATGGATGACTCCGGTCATCCCTGACCGCCTACACCAGACCACCGCAAAGCGCTCTTCTTGTATCTGCCTTCTCTTCGCCAGGTGGCATGGATGACTCCGGCCATCCGTGACCGCATACACCAGACCATCGCGAAGCGTCTACCTCTTCCGGCTTTTGGCTTCATCCCCTGGTGGCATGGATGACTCCGGTCATCCGTGACCGCATACACCAGACCACCGCGAAGCGTCTACATCTTCTGGCTTTTGGCCTCATCCCCTGGTGGCATGGATGACTCCGGTCATCCGGGACCGCATACACCAGACCATCGCGAAGCGACTACATCTTCTGGCTTTTGGCTTCATCCCCTGGAGGCATGGATGACTCCGGTCATCCGGGACCGCATACACCGGACCATCGCGAAGCGTAGGGCTAATATCAATCTAAGAAACAGTGGCGAAATGAAACCTCACTATCAACCATCTGTCACTTTCATTGAACCCTCCTGGAGCCTGGCCCATTTATTGCGAGTGCTGGCTCATATGATCTATTTGTCAACGCGTGAAAGATTGGCCTGGTCTGCCTCATCCGGCCGTTCCGGCCACCTTCTCCCGCATGCGGGAGATGGTGGCCGAAGGCCGGATGAGGGCGTTATCTCTGAAGAATACTGACGATTAGAAGCCACACGATCGATCCTCTGAGCCCCTCCTTCATTCCGCCACAGTTTCTAAGAAGAGTTTCTACGATAAGCTTAAAACCGGGTGCCACCACAATTCTCATTTATCGAAGTGAAGCTCAATCTCTGTACTTCGAAGAGACCTCAATTGGGTGACGGTTAATGTTAGATCCAATGGAAAGGTAATTTCAGGCATGTGTAATGTCCCATGCGTCCCAAGATAAGAATGCGTCATAAAGGTTGGACTTACCAAGAAAATATTTGCCTTTGTTGTTGTATTCGCATCTCCGCCAAGTCCAGAAATCAAATTCAAAGAAAGATAACTATTGGAACCAGCATTCCCCGTGTGCCCGCGAGCGAGAGAAGCATACTGAGAATAACTTTCTTTGAGTAAAAATCTTCTTGGGGAATTTATCCCCAAGGTCAGAAAGTTCGGACTGCTGTCGCCCAGACATGGCTTTCATTTTTGATCGGGAGGCTTTCTTAACTCCGAAGCCTTTTTGTGGATTCTTCTCGGCCATTCGCGGTTTTTTCTGGAAAGGAGAAATCTCCAAGTCTTGCGTCTCATTCTCTTGCGACCGCAATAAGGCTTCAGGGTATCCATCCGTTAAAACAAAGACACTTAAAATCAGCATCACTCGAAACATCAAAGAACTTTTGGTCGTTGCCAGAGACGAAGAATGAAACTTCTCAATGACATCCCACAATACGTCGACTACACCACTATTATCTAACGCCTTATTGTCATCTAAAAAGATCCACTCTGTGACCTGAAACGATCGCTATTTGATAAAAAGCTATCATAGACGGATTCCTACTAAGAATAAGCAACCTTGTGGCGTTATTACCGTGCGTCATCGAGCCCATAGTAAATGCACGCATTCTTATAAACTGTAAAGTCTGAACGTTCGAGTGAGGTTCTTACTTTATGATATTCATCAAGGATAAATAATTTGAATCTCAGGTCAATTCTGTCATTATATTGGGGACAACGAATACGCGCAAGCACAGCCCACGAAGGGCTGAGTACCTGCTTGGCATCAATCAGATTCAGAGAAGGAAGACCCGTAGAAGAATCCAGAACTGCCATTTTATAGATTGGCGAAAACATCTCTACGATTGTTACACGGTTTGGCTCACTCTCATTACTCCGTAAATAAGAAACAACCCCACGGTGGCTGGGGGAGAGCCTTGCAGTACCCATGTTCAGGACCGATAAGGGATTGGTTTCCGAGTTATGATAGTGCCCTTCGGCAATCGTGGCACCATCAGAAAAGTAAAAAAGTTCATTCGCCTTGCAGTAATACACACCAGCGCCTGCGGCAGCAACAAGCACAAGTAGAAGAGTTGCCAGGCTCAAGTAAAGCCATAGACGTCTAGGCTTTGTGATTTTCGCCTGCGCTGAACGGTCGGAATCCGAATCCGTAATTACAATATGCTGCTCAGGAAACCTATCTCGCAGACCCTCTGCCTGCGCAGCAGGTACCCAGTCTGCCATTGTATTGTTCCACACCTGAGTCGTGGCAACAATCGCTCCGGACCCGATAAACTGATTGATTTGATCAATGGCAATCGGTCCAATTCGATCTTTACCTTGAGCATAATACCAACCAAATTGCGGTGCCCCTGAAACTCCTGTAAAATGGTTCGATGAAACGCCAGATGATGGCGACTGCGATCCACCTCCTTGAGCCATACTGTTGGCCGTGCCTTCGAATAGCGATGCAGCACTCAGCCAGTTATTACGGTCTGGCGAAATCTCACTCAGACGTGTTACCCGCCCCGCTGACTTTAACTTCTCAAACTGGGCCGGTGTAAAGGGTCCCATCACCCGCCCCTTATCACGCACATACCAAACCGGATCAGACATCGTTTAATCCTAAATTGACTTGAGTAGGTTATGAATAAACAATCCAACTTACAATTATCACTTCAGGCCGTCAGGTCGGAAAAACACAAGCCTACCCTCCTGGAGTGCGGCGGGATTACGTAAATCGAGCTTGGACGCACCATCAACCCACTCGCCAACACGAACCCACTGACTGCCAGCATCCTCAGCCGGTGCCACCACATAAAGGCCGCCTGGCTCTGAAATCGTATTGACGGTTTGACAAAGTATTCCACCCTCGCCATGCTGTAACCAACCAATTACCCTTGGAATCATGAGCCCTGGCAACTCAAGGGGTTCAACCTTCTCAAGTGCCGGTTCAACCAGCGGAGCAAACGCAGGAAAATGGATCCCAAGCTCTTCAGCTTTCGGGCGATCTTCGGAGGCGGACAAATCATCGGGATTCATCCAGCGCAGCCCGCGGCGGATCTTGATACTTTTTCTATAATCACGATGTGCCATAAAAAGCTCACTGAGGACTGCACTTCCGTTCGAACCAATCTGCATCAAACCATCGAGAAGGTCAATCCTCAAAATCGGGTCTAGATCCGGTTGACTTCTGACCTGGTCCAGAAGCTCAAGGATAGTGCCTTCCCAAGAACCTGAACCGTCTTTGAGAACTGGCAACGCAGAACGGAGCGCCTTGCCAATGACAACCTGCGGAGCGAGATCATGCTTGTCCATGCCACCAAGTGTTGCGCTTTTGATCTGCGTTTTATCGGTGTTGTAGTCCGTAAAGTAGTGAAATTTAGTGGTTCTACTATCGATTGGATCAATCGTATAATAACGCTCTTTGTTCGGCGTATTCTCAATATGAATTAAGCGAGCTCGGCTGATCAGCGGGTCTGCCGCCAACCGTTCTATTTGTGGTATTCCGCCTGGACCTAAACGCCGAGCAACTGTTGCCAAATATTCTTGATATCTAGTTAACGCTTTATGATCAGGAGCGGATACCAATTGCTTTTCATACTCCTTCAATTCCGCTGTTCGCTTTTGTGCTTCGGCTGGACTCAGCTTCATACGCGCTGCCGTCAACCAGTCTGCCATCACACGAACCTCTGTCAACGCCGAAGACCACACCGGACGTTCGGCTAAGCTATGGTCAGCCTCGCTCATGATTGCACCAGGAGGTAATGTCAACCGATACCGATTGAGGGCCGAAACGTAACCTTCAACCTGCCGGGGAAGTTCAGCCACCGATTTGCTTAACTCGGCCTGTGCAAGTTGACGCTCTACAGCCTTATTAGTGGCTTGCTGTGCCACTGTGAGCCGCCTGAGAATATCGTTCCCTTTAGTCTTGGAAAGCGGACCTGCCGTTGAAAGACGAGTACGAAGGACCCGGAACTGCTCGGCAAGTGCAGCCACCTCGCTGCTGGCACTCGCAGCGTTTTCCCCTTTGAGATGGTCTTCAGCCACATTCAGGCCCCTGGCCAATGCCTCAAGCTGGGGTAAAATAGCTAGGTCAATATCGGTTTGCGCCTTAACGAGCAGTTGTTCACGTTTTTGCTCCAGTGCCGCGAGCTCAGCTCTTTCTTCAGCCGTACGTACCAGGCTACGAGCCTTAGCTAGCTCAACCACGACCCAGGGGAGTGTGAGTTCCTGACTTATGCCGGCAATCAAGGCTTTGAGATCCGTGATCCGCTTGTCATCCTTTGCCCGTGCCTCATCAAACCGAGTCCACGATCTGTCAAGAACAGAATACGTGAGCAAACCTGGATCGGTTTTTTTAAGGTTCTCAATTAGAGTCCGTGCTGAATCAAGATCATTGTTCACTAAAGCCTGATCAATGATCTTGGATTGTCGGTCCGCAGCCGTAGTGCGCCGGCCATGCCAGATCGAATAGCCTGTCCAGCCAGCAATCAGCAAAACCAGGGCCGCCCAGGTAGACCATGTCCCATACCGAACCAAACGATCAAGCGTAGCTTGCCGTTCCAAACGGGCCTCATACCTCACTACAATTGCAGATGGTACCTCGCGTTCATATTTAGAAAGCTTTGACACAAGTTCTAAGAGATATTCAAGTGGCGCATCGTCCGTCAAGGCCTCATCAAGAACCGCAACCTCGCTTTCAAACTCTTTACTCTGTTCCTCACGCTTATTTTGCAATGCTATCCACTCCAGAGCAGGCAACATGCGCTGGGAGATAGGATCATTGGCCGCAAGAGCGGCTAAACTTATGGTTTCGCGCCACTGTGTGCCAAGCCGCTTGGCCTCTTCAATATGGCTGAGAACTACCGCATTTTGCAAACCGGCTTCTAATTCTGGTAACATAGCCCGCGCCTCGTTCCGCGTGAGGACCGAATTGGCTTGCTCCAGTCCCTTGATCAGCGCAGGCGATGGCTGATCAATCCAATATCCATAAATGACTTCATTCTGCAATTGCTTGACAGCCAGCAGGTCGCCAGCTTTCACGGCAACAGTGGCCTCTTCCTTGATCTCTGCTAAACGTACCTTTTGATAAGATGCAAGATCAATATTCCAAACGGGATTGGTTATGTCTTGCGCGGCAATTTGTGCCAGTATAGCCGTTCGCTTGGCGAGCGGTGCCCGCATCAGAGCCAGGCGACGGTGCTGCTTCAGCAGGTCACGCAACGGATTCTCTTCCGCATACGCTTGATTAAGCTCCGAGGCAATCGCCATCAAAAGCCCTGGTGGGCGGGATAGCCCGTACATCTCCGTAATCGCTTCCCACTCAGACCGATCAGGAAAATCAAGCGATGTGACCTGGTCAAGCAGATTGGGATCGGCCTCAGACTGCTGAATGGCCTCACTACGCAACCCCTGAGAAAGTAACCGACTGCACATTGCCAGCCGTGAATTCACAGTGGCGCATTCGTCGGCGTACTGCCTGGCCAGGTCCGTCAAGCGATCATTCAACGTCTGGTCGTCACGTTGCAGAAAAGCACGAATTTCGGAAACAAGCAAAGAAATGTCAGACATTGGATTGGACTCTTTGAGTTGTCTGATACTTGAAAACCAGGACATGACGACTGGTTGGACTGTTCCTCCTACGTAATATCAATCACCAATTTTTTCATCATAACTGAACACTACAAATTCCATTGTTCGAACACTAACACCATCCGGTACGATTTTAACTACCTTGAATGCCAATCTCATATTACTTACAATTTCAACATCTGATTTGAGCATATCTACGACTGGAGCTACGTTATCAAACATTGTCTCGAATTCTTTCTTAACTTCATTGCTTAGTCCCAGCCCAGGCCTATCATCTATTCCGTTTCGAGGTTTGGATTCCCTTGCGTCCATCATTCTTTGAATAATAGTATCCTTGTTACTACGATAATCACGCAAAGACCCAATCAAAAGGTCTAGTTTTATTTTTGGTTCTTTACTTTTCTGACCTAATAGAATCTCAAGTAGGTTTGGATAATCTTTATCAATTTTCCTAGAAGAGTCCGATTCAAAGCTAGTCAATACAGTCAAGGGCGCTAGACCACGAGGACGATTTGATAGAGATTGAATATTAATCGCGATATCAAAACCACTTCGTAGATCAGTACTATCCAATTTTATAATCTTAAGGTGATCATCGACCTGTTTCTCTTCAGGTTTTAGAAAAATATCCTTTTCTGACTTACCAAAGAAAACCTCCTGCCCACCCCTTTCCTTATCCCCATTAACAACTACATGCAGACTCCTCACCACCAAGCCATTCACGCAGATGCGCATGTTCTTATTTGTTGACACGCTTATTTCCTTTTTTGGTATACAATGTTTAGCCGATTTCCATAATGCCTTAACATCCCAAGGCTTTCGCAGCACTACGTAATAATCCTCTTCTTTTTTTTCTATATCACTCAACCGAAGCACACAACCAGCTAAAATAGAGAATGCAACTCTAATATCTTCGGGTTGGAGTTCTGGTGCACCGAGCTTTTCATCTCCAATCCACTCCAGAATATCTTTCATCACAATAAGACAACCCAAGGGGATAATACTAACTCCAACTCGGAAAGATACAGAGATTGTATTACCCTCAACTGTAGGTTCAATCAATTCAATGGCATCTTTATGGTTGGCCTTCCAACCCAAAAGTGTTATTTTAGCGTTAGCTTTCAACTTACCATCTTTTAACAGTAACTGCGCTTTCGGCAAATCGGCCGAGGGTGGTTTCGTAGGTGGTTCAATATCATTACTTAAAAACTGCAACGAACTGACAACAACTACGTTTATCTTCATATAACTATTGTATAATGCCTTTACTTTACTATTAATTTCAGCCATTTCCCTCTCTGCTGCAATGGCCGTAGTTTCGACAATTCCAGTAGCCCAAATCTTGACATCTGAGATCCGTTTTACAAGTAGTTCGCGTGATGGACAACCATTTACTTGTTTGCGCGTTTCGCCAGGTGGTTTACCATCTCCTCCTGAAGTACTATTTTTCGGCTTGCTTTGCTGACTATCCTTGCCAGAGGTTTTTATCGTCGTTTTCAAAGCTACGGCTTCGTTGTTTGAACGCCTCGATTGCCCTAACTGCTCTAAATTGAGCATTTCGTCAAGCGTCTTATTACTTGCTACGGACTGCACTTCATTCAATAAATAGCGAGTCGTTCCTGCCACTCCAATTCCGATCAGCAGCAAGAACGCTAAAGCAACTATCGTCCGCGTACGCCTTGGTGATCTATCCCCCTCCCACGTGACTCTCTGCCCTGGCAGCCTTGGCGGCCGGATTGAACGAGACTCTAATTTGTGCCCGCCCTTGCCTCCTGTGAGTAGTGGGGGAGCATCCAGCTTATATGGACTTGAGACTGGGTAAACAGCCACACTTATGGGCAGCTCAGGAACCGCCAGCGGTATCGGGGCTTCCTCAACTACTGTCTGAACCTCTCCCGTCCGCGCCAGGTGAGCTAAAGGCGAAGCAGGGGCCACACCACACGCGTGTGTCAAGTCAATCACCAGGGCCCCAGGCATCCTCAGCGCCTGCTCGGCCTCGGGCGTGTTCGCCAGCACCCCACGCCAAAGGCAAGAGATACCCGGCTGAACCCCCGTGTAATAGGTTGAGAACGTCACCTGCCAGCGCCGCTCGGGCGGCACCAGGGCCAAGGCTTCCACAAACAACGGCAACAGGTTTACCCCAGGCTCATAAACCAGATACGATGGCCGATCCGGATGATCAAGAAACCCTTGCGCCAGCGCCCCTGCCCAGCCACTATCACCGGCCACCTGCTGCCAGGCCCAGCAAATTCCGGACGGTTGATCTCCCTTCGCAACCACTCGACCCGCGGACAAGATGCGCGGCTCACCCACCCATTGACTGTCCATCACCCCTGGCTGAGAAATTAACCACGCCGGTCCACCCTTCGCACGCTCAGACGCAGAAAGAACCAGGTGATGCGCGTACTTGTTGGCCCGATCCGAATAATCTAGCCCGGCAAACCC
This sequence comes from uncultured Planctomycetales bacterium, assembly GCA_903926465.1. Taxonomy (GTDB): domain Bacteria; phylum Planctomycetota; class Planctomycetia; order Isosphaerales; family Isosphaeraceae; genus CAIYJE01. The sequence goes on along the minus strand of CAIYJE010000103.1, from coordinate 10,001 downwards.
AATACGTGAAAGGATGCTTTGATCCGTGTTCCCCATCCGCAAGTGAGAATACACCAGCGGATTCAGCGCTTCAGACGGATGATGCGGCGGAAAGACCTGCCGGTATCCGCTCAGACTTTCCAGCCGCTCGGCCAGCAGGTTGGAAAGGTCGGCCGTGCGTGCCACCGTACAAAACCCGCGCATGCCCGGCGTCAAGCCACGTGGCGCAGATGTGTAATGCAGTTCTTGGCTCATAGCAACTTCCGTCCCAGCACAGTCCAGAGAATGTTCAAATCCAGAGATCCGATGGACAACATCAAGCACCAGCTAACAACCAGCGGCAAGCCGTGGTCATGCGCGGGCAGTAGCACCCGAACGCTGACCGGCAGACGGCTGGTCGGCCGGTCGTGGCCGGCGGCCAAGCCGAGACACCAGTCCAGGCACCGTGCGGGCCAAGGCATACAGCATGGGAACAGCTACCCCCTGCGGCTCAATGGAGGTTGGCCGGATCGACGTGAGTCCGGTTTTCGGGTCGGTCTCCAGCTTGCTCCCGAGCGCACTCACCGGGAAGTAAATCACATCGCTGGAAAACTCTTCGGCAGCGGCCACCACTTCCGGACCAACATCCAGCAACATGGTTCTGAGCGATTCGGAAACCCGAAGAATTGCATCCTGATCCAGGCCCGGCACCGGATCTCCAGGCGAGTGCAAGTACGGCGCATCGAACCCGGCAGCCCGTACCCGGTGAAGCCAGGTATCACACTTGGAAAGCAAGACCAGCAACGGGCGGTCGATCTGATCAGTTGGCCGAAGCTGCGTATGCTTGCGAATTCGGGCGGCGGCCTCGTTCAGAATCGTTTCCTGACGGCCAAAACGGCCGCCAGCCGCCGGTCGGCCCCCCTTTTCAGCCACTCGAAACCGAGGGTCTTGCGTGGGGTCATACAGGAAAAAGAGTGCCCGCGAATGCGCCAGGTGCCGGGTTACCGGCTGCGTTGACGTATCTTGCCCGGGCTCAAAGTGCTCACCGGCATTGTCATATAGCGCAATGGACCGGGTCAGCGAACCCGTTTCATGGGCCATGCGGTGCCCCGCCTGAGGACGGACGATAAACAGCGAGGGCCGCACGTAGTTCACCACATGCCCGCCACTCAATACCGTGCTGTAGAGTTCGCCCTGAAGCTCGGTCTTGCGAATGAGGCCGCCCAGGGGAGTCAACTGATCTCCCTGGGCATTCAAAAAGAGCGATTCTTCACTGGCATTGAGTGCGCGATTATAGCCGGGATCAGCGTCTGTGAATGAAACCCGGAACGTGTGCGGCAATAAATTCCTGAGCGTCCACGTTAGCGAAGACAGGTAAAACGATTTCCCGCTCGCCGGCGCTCCCAAAACCGAAAGAAACAGCGGCTCAATTTCAAGCACAGAACGTGGGATTGCCAGGTGGCAGAAGGGACACGCCAGCGAGCGACAGGCCTGGCCAGAGGCGTCGATCGCCTCTCCTGCAACATTGAACCGGCTAGGCAAAAAGCGCCTGGCCTGCTCTGGGCCAAGCTTGCTATCACCAAGCATTGAGGCATGCTCGGCAATCCACAAAACCTGCTCTGGCGGAAATATTGCCCAGCAATGAGGGCAACTTACCTGACTCAGAAGGCGTGACTGATTCTTGTTCTTGGCGGTGGGTGGGCTCATAAAACGGCTTACTTACCAGAAGGCGAGGAGTACGGAACAATATTCAGAAATGTGTGCGAACACGCTGACCAGGTCATCACGTTAGAACACGATGACAATGCACAACCCTCAGGTCGCACAACCCCCGACGTGTTTGCAAATAATAAATGATCACCAATGACACAATACATTGACACAAGAACAGTACCAGACAGAAGCATCCACATTCAAGACACCGTTGGATGATATTTGAAAAATAAGGTGCCACACACGTTTTCTGGCCAAGCCCACCATGCATGACTGCATTGGATCCGCCAGTGAATCTTGCGTGATGCAACAGCTTGCAGATCATTGAAATTCAGCTCATTGCGTTCAAGGTTTGTGGAAAGTCTGAATGCTGAGGGAGACGGAAAAACGACATCAAAACCTGATACAGGCATCACACTGGAACTGGACCCGGTTTCGGTTGAGTCATGGTTTCTGACGTCTGGATTGTGGCTTCCAGCCTGCGCTTTGCCTGCTGGTAAAGATTGACATTGCTTTCATATCCTTGGAACGACATCCCATTTCGGATCGCGGCTTCTGCAATTGTTCCTGCGTTCATGCAGGGATCAATCACCAAACTCCCGGGCTTCACCAATGCACGAACACACTGCATGGCGGCTTCGAGTTCGGGGTCTGGTTCACGCCCCAAGCCCATCTGCTTCTGAGCTTCAAACGCTTCCAACAACGCCGGCCCAACTTCAGACAAACCCAGGCTGAAGATCAAAAGTGGCTTCCAGCGGTAGACAATGCCCTGACCCGGCAATCGTCTTGGTTGCGGGTTTTCAAAGGCCACAAGGCAAGTGACATACTTCAAATGCTGAGATAATGAATAAAGCGCCTGGGCCAGATTAGCTTGCTCAACAGAGGCAACCAGCAACGCGCCCGGCTTGAGCACGCACGATGCGAAGCGAGCAAGCTCTTCCCAGAGTGAATCTTGAACTTGGTCTGGGCACGGACGCGTGAAGACCAGGTCGGCCGAATGGTCGAGGATATCAGGACCACGACTCTGAAATTCCTGATGGCAGATCTTGAACTCACCAGGCCGTGGAGCGATTGGCGGCATGATGGAATTGATGCGAGCTCGTTTCTTTTTATGCAAAAGTGCCGAGGCGCCGCCAAGGCTCATTTGCCTTCCTTCCGGAATGTCGTCTCCCAGGCGGGTGAGTAATCTTTGGGCCTTGCGTGCTTCTTGCGGGGTGGGGGCATAAATGCTTGAGGGGCGATAGATTTTGCCGTCGCGACCATCGCGTGCACCCACGTGGTGAATTTCACCACCTGACTCAAGTTCCTTGCGAACACTCTGGATTGTGTTCTTATCCACGCCAATCAGCTCGGCCAGTAACCTGTTAGACTGACTGGGGTTCCGTTTCAATTCACCCACAATCAGATCTCGGCGCTGCCGGCGACTCAACTGCCGTCGAAGGCAATTGGCTTTGATTGCATGATGGATCTTGCCATCCTCATCAAGCCCCAAGATGATCCGACGAGGAAAGGCGATGATGCCCAGTTCCTGGCAGGCCCGATGCCGCTGATGCCCATCCAGAATCTCTCCCTCGGCCGTCATCTCGATGGCGGTCTGAACTCCGCGCAGCCGGATGTCTTCCTTCAGAAGCTCAAAATCATCGGGGGCGAGGTCCTGAAAAAACTGATACGGGTGTAGTCGCTCGGCTAGATCCAAACATGTCTCAGTGGCGTTGGGCATCTTGAACCACACCTTGGCTATTCAGGTCGAAGATTGGACCCGCCCGCCGCCCCTTGCGGTGTTGTTCAGCACGAACCAACGAACACCGAATCGGACGATTGCAAGCGAACCCGTTTCTCTTAAGATGCGCCTGGCGCCTAAAAACGAACAAGAATCTCAAAGAAAGTCGGTCCCGGCGAGCCTCTACTTCACGCAACGCTTTATGGCGTTGGCAATTGCGTCCAGAAAACTTTTTTCGACCAGGCCCCAAGGCTTTGGGCGTTGCTGGAAGCTTCACGGGGTGTTTCCGCCCAGGCGATCGCTGACTGAAAATCCTATCCGACGGCTGTAAGAGACCAGCTTCCAGAGAAGCACTGGCGGCCAAGGTCAGCATTTCTCAATTTGCCCGGAGCCAACATTGCGTATGGCATCGGTTCGAATTCCGCGTGCGATGGCGAGTTTGAGCCCCTGATGCACATGGCCGTTTTTAAACACTCGCTAGATGGGCATCCCAAGGTTCTCTTTGCCCCAATCCACCGCCTCAAGAATTGCTACGGCTCGGGGGACTGGAGCATGGGCATCCATCGCCGATAGTAGGCATTGCATCCAGATTTCTCGATCAATAAGATTCGAGGTTTTCGTCCAGAGAGCGCGGATCGTATTTCTGCTGGGGATGTCAAAAGAGGGCATAAACCCTGGCGTTTAGCAGTACCACGGCGGATGACAGCGTCAATGGTCATGTTTCTGGAAGCTGGTTGGTTTTCTTCCACTGGCTTCCAGGCTAAACTTGGTCAAATTGTGAATCTGTCTGGGGTCGATGAACAGGAAAGGGCTCTATGATGGGCCGAGATCTGTCTGAAACGATTGAGCAGTGGCGAAGCCAGTTGCTAGATACCTCCAAGCGAAATCGCCTGATCAGCCTGAAGCTCAATCGAACTGGATCGTTCAAGATCGCCCATCCAGACGCGGAGCAGGTCTGGCAGTCACTTCTGAGCTCCAACGCAACCCTGACCTTCATTCGGCGAGAAGACCTGCTGGGTCATGACCCTGAAGCGAAGCCTGGTGATGAAGAATTTCACTCAGGCCCTCTGGAATCAGACCTCTTACCGCTCATGCGGTCTGAGAAGCCTGCCCTCAATCGCAGCCGCCTGGTGCTTGAACAATGCCTGACTTCGAAACGCCTGAAGGAGAACCATCTCCTGACAGAGCTGGCGGACAAGCCTTTGAAGACCAGTCTCGATCGACTGGCCAACCAGGCCGCCGAATCCTTGAGTGAACAGGGCGTACCCACGCTGTTTCTTGCGTTCGGGTTGCTTGAGTGGTTCGCGTCTCCAGAGAGTGACGTACCGATTCTTTCACCGCTCTTACTCTTGCCCGTCGAACTGAGTCGCGAAGATATCCGATCGCCCTGGGAAATGAAGCTCCAGGACGAAGAGGTTATTGCCAACCATACACTTGCGCAGTTGCTTCAAGACGAGTTTAAAATCAGGCTGCCGCTCCCGCCTGAACAAGAGACAATCGACTCTCCCAACTGGAGAACAACCTATTACGCGGCGGTACAATACGCGGTACGCAACCAGCCACGCTGGAAGGTGATTGATGACGTTGTGCTGAGCATTTTCAGCTTTCAGAAGATCGCCATGTGGGAGGACCTGGGCAAGAACAGCGAGCTTATTGCCGCACACCCGTTATGCCGCGCCATTGCTGGTGACGACCTGGCCCAGGTCTCGCTTCCTGAAGGTATACCCAGGGCCAGCGATCTCGACGAAAAAACGCATCCACAAAACACCTTCCATATTCTGGACTGTGATAGTAGCCAGCACGAAGCCATTGAGGCCGCCAAGCGCGGGGTGAGCCTGATTCTTGACGGCCCGCCCGGTACCGGTAAATCTCAAACCATTGCCAATATCATTGCAGAAAGTGTGGCCGCAGGAAAAACCGTGCTCTTTGTCAGCGAAAAAGCGGCCGCGCTCGAAGTCGTCAAACGGCGCCTCGACGACCGGAACCTGGGCGATTTCTGCCTTGATTGCCACAGCCACAACGCGAATAAGCGACAGGTGATCACAGAACTGGGGCGATGCCTGAGCCTGCCCCCAGAGCAATATCAAGACCGAGAAAACGAACTCGCCTTATTATTTGAACGGCGCGGCGAATTGAATGCTTACGTCAAACAATTGCACCAGAAACTTGAACCACTCGGGCTCTCCCCGTTTGAAGTACAGGCCCAACTCTCCAAAATTCCCGAAGGGCCAATCTCCCTTTGCACGATTGATCAACCAGAACGGATCACACGCGAGCATTTGCGGCTCCAAGACGCCCTGCTATCCGAACTGAACGACGTTGCTGAAGTTGCAGAAAACCAATCGAGCCATCCCTGGCAAGCTCTTACCATTCGCTCGGCATCACTGAACCTGCGCGGGGATATTGAGCGGCATTTTAGCGTGCTTTCTGAAGTGCTCGGCCAGTGGACCGAGGCTTCAGGGCCCCTCATTCAAGCCGGGTTCGTGGAACAGGACAGCGGAGTTAGAGACTGGCTCAAAGCCCTTGATATCGCCCGTGGCGTTCCTGAGTTTCCAACCCTGCCGGCCGACTGGTTGAGCGGGAATCCCAGCACTCTGGCGGCTGCTTACCAAGAGCTCGATTCCGTAACCCAAGAGTATCGCCGGGCTCAAGAAGCGTTGCCCGAGTTTCGCCCTGACGCCTTGGGGGAAGATCAATGCCCAATCAGCATGGAACTCATTGACCAGCCTGAACCCAACGGCTTTCTACCCCACGGCCAGAATTCTTTAATCGCGTTGCGTGACTTCGAGCAGGTTCGGCTCCAGACCATTCAAAACCTGACCCACTGTTTCCGGGCCAATATTGAAGCCCTGGATATGGCCCTGAGAAGCCTGGGCGCAAAACCGAAACCACTGGCAGCCAATGGAATTGGAACGGTCACGGCCTTGCTCGGGATTCTCGACGGTGTTGGACCACTTCGACCTGCCTGGATTGATACTGAGAAGCGGGCTGAAATCTCTCGCTATGTTGAAAAATGTCTGAAAGAAGAACCGGAACTCCGGGAGTGCCGTCTTAACCTGCTTGAACGCATGCTGCCGGGCGCACTGGAACCGTCGGCGGCAACAGTGGCAGCCCAGACCAACGGCTACACGGTCTTCTGGAAAAGGTTCTTGCCTCGCTGGGGGGCACTCAAGAACCAAATTCAGTCGTATTACGCGTCGGGCCTGCCAGCCACCGAACAACTGTTCTTGGATATGGCCAAACTAGCCGAGTATCACCGACGCGTGAGCTACATCAAAACCGTCGCGGAACAGTTTCCAGATGGCCTCGTCTCCACAAGCTCGGGAGAAATTGACTGGAGAGAGACCCAGTCACGCCTGGAAGCGACCGAAAAACTCATGCGCCTTGTGAACTTCTTTCCAGAATTGAAGCAAATCCTTATCAATCCTGCGTTGCTTGACCTCACCTCGTTTCGTGAAGCCATGGGTCGGCTGACATCTGCAACCCAAGCCAGCAAGAATGCCTTCCAGACGGCTCAAGCGATTCTCGACCCTGAAAAGATAATTAACCAGGGCCAACGCAAACTCTCCACGGTGGAATTGCTGGCATGGCTCGAAGAACAGTCTGCAAGGATTCAAAAACGAGTCAGCCTGCTTGAAGCAACAGTCAACCAGCTCATGCCACGCCATGACCTGCCCCTCAGCGACCTCAGGCCGCGGATTCAAAGCTTGGCCACACTCACACAAACAGGATCAAGAATCTCTCAAATATCCAAGTCCTTGCAGATCAGCGATGCACCAAAAGTGGTCCGAGAGCGAGACTGGACGATTGAAGGAAACCAGGCGAAGTGGTTGCTAAAACTCTTGGTTCGCCACAACAACCGCCTTCCCCGCTGCCTGGTGGTTGCCGCCACGGATGTTGAGCTGCGGCCCAAACTCAACCAGGCAATTCAGCAATGGGTAAGCAGCGTCACCCTTGCATTCCAGCAAGCGATGACATTTCTTGAGACCTTGTTTGAACCAGACGCCCGATCTGTACTTGGACATACGATCCAGGGCGCACCGCCAGAACTCCTCACAAACTGGCTCACTGGACTCACCTCCCGGCTAGGTGAGATCGAGGGATGGCTCAAGTTCCGCTCACTCAAAGATCGCATGGCTGAAAACGGTCTTGGGGTCCTGCTTGAAGAGATTGGCAACGGTTCTTTTTCAGCCTTGCGCGCCCGAGATGCCTACCTTAAACGGTTTTATGGATCCTGGCTTGGCTGGGCAAGCGACCAGTCGACCAGTCTTGGCCGATTCAGCGTTCAAGACCATGAGCGTAAGATCGAGGAGTTCAGACAGATCGATCAGAAGTCGATTGAGTACGCCACCGGCCGGATCCGCCAGAAACGGCTGAACGATAGTGACCGGCCGCGTGTGTTTGGGACCGACGTCCCTTCAAGTTCCGAGCTTGGAATTTTGATGAGAGAGGTTGAAAAGAAGCGCCGGCATTTGCCTCTTCGCCAGCTTTTTGCAAAAGTCCCAGAGAAGCTTCTCAGGCTGAAGCCCTGCCTGATGATGAGCCCGCTTGCTGTCAGCACCTATCTCGACAGCCCAAAGATCCGTTTTGACCTCGTCATTTTTGACGAGGCTTCTCAGGTGCGCCCCTTTGATGCCATTTGTGCCATCTATCGTGGTTCTCAATTGATTGTTGCCGGAGACCAGAAACAGCTCCCGCCGACCAGCTTCTTTGAGCGGGCAGCCTCGGATTCTGAAACTTCGGATGACGATCTGGAGCCAGAAGACTCCCTTTCTGACTATGACAGCATTTTGGATAAGTGTAGTAGCCTGGGAATGCCAAGAAAACGATTGCGCTGGCATTACCGCAGTCGCCGTGAAGGGCTGATCGCGTTCTCGAATCGAAACATCTACAGTAGTGAGCTGGTTACATTCCCCAGTGTCGAAGATACGGGATCGGTGCCGGCGGTTCGATTCGAACATCTGCCCGCAGGGCGCTGGAAAGCTGGAGGTGGTGGAGGCTTTAACGAAGTGGAAGCTCGCCGCATGGCAGAATTGATCATGGAGCATTTTCGTCATCGGGGCGATCTTTCCCTGGGCGTGATTGCCTTCAGCCAGCGTCAGCAGCAAGCGATCCAGGATGAGGTCGAAAAACTTCGACGAAGCGACCCGTCTGTTGAAGGGGCATTTAGCGCAGAAACACGTGAGCCGTTCTTTGTGAAAAATCTGGAGAACGTGCAGGGCGATGAGCGTGACGTGATCTTCTTGAGCATTGGGTACGGTACAACGGCCGAGGGCCGTATTCCAATGCGATTTGGACCACTGAACCGGACGGGAGGCGAACGGAGGTTGAACGTTGCGGTTACCAGAGCACGACAAGAAATGCTGGTCCTTGCATCCATGAGATATCTGGATATCGACCTGTCCAAAACCGCTGCGCTCGGTGTCAAGCTCATGCGAGCCTATCTGGAATATGCAGAGCGTGGCGTATCGGCCCTGATCGGCGACATTACCAGCGTGGGTGAGCATGACTATGACTCACCATTCGAGCAGCAAGTTGCCGCGGCCTTGGCTTCCAGGGGTTTGGAAGTTCGTAGACAGGTGGGCTGCAGTGGCTACCGAATTGACCTGGCCCTGGTTGACCCCAAACAGCCGGGTCGATTCTTACTAGGAATCGAATGCGATGGAGCGACCTACCATAGCTCTGCGACTGCACGCGATCGAGACCGGCTACGTCAGGCGGTTTTAGAGAACCTGGGCTGGAGAATCGTGCGGATCTGGTCCACCGACTGGGTGCGAGACTCTAACCGACAGCTTGATCGCGTTGTCGCCGCTTATCAGGACCAGCAAAGTCGTGTCCAGAACGCTGCGGCATCGTCGCAACCGCCCATTGCTGCACACAAGGTCTCCAAGCCGGCATCCAGCGATCCTGTCAAGATTACGAAGTCATTGAATGTTGAGCAAACCTGGTATCAAAAAATCGAGGATGTTCCCGATCACAAGATCTGTGAGTTGCTCGTGGAAATCGTCCAGCAGTGCGGCTCAACTCCGCGCGATGAACTGATTCAGTCCACGTCTCGCCGACTCGGCTTCCAACGCACAGGCAACAAGATCAAGGCCGCCATTGATGAGCAAGTGAATCTGTTGCTACGCAGGGGCCAGCTTCATGCCGATGATGACCGTCTCTCACTTGGCGGCAAGTGACCGGGTTTGAAGGTAAGCGGGATGTAAGTCACTGAGCTATTTTTGCGTTTGATCGTGACCAAACGCCAATCAGTTCAAGACTTCCATCCGAATATTACTGAACACCCTCAACTGAATATCGTTCGCCAGGAACAAACCACAACCACGTTCGACTACGGATGCCAGATGATTTGGGTTGAGGGCCTGACCCTTGTACCAGGCTCGAATTCATGCTGCGTATTCCCATACGTCTGCAATTACTGGCAACATTTCCAGCCCCAACGAATTGAAAATCGCCTGATAATCGTCCAGGGCGATTGCGCGATTTTAGGTAATCTGGCATGATTGTGCCGGTGTGATTTCTGCCGCTTGCTGGAGGACAGCAAGGGTAGAAACTATCGCGACCGCAAGGAATCCGTGCCATGGCCAAAACAAAGTCTGCTCGCATG
>CAIYJE010000102.1 GCA_903926465.1 uncultured Planctomycetales bacterium | reverse complement strand
GGTGCATGTGGGGGAAGATGGTGCGGTTCTACTCTCGTACACGCAGGCCAAGCAAACGCTTGACCGCCTCAAAAAACTGACGTTCGGGCGTGACTTACCCGATGCCGACGCTTGCGCCCGGTTCGACAAAACCACCCGCGACGGCCGAGACATGGAACCGGCCCAGAATCTACTCGCCAAGGCCGTGGCCTCCATTGTGGGCAAGGCCGAAGAGCGCGCCGTGGCCAGCTTGTTCACACCGGGCGGCACCCATGCACTCAAAGGAGAGTTTGCCGGCACCAATGACTTTGAGGTGGTCTCTTACCTCATCGTGCTTCCCGAGGTCACCAGCCCATGAACGCCGCCACCGTGCTTGCGGCGCTCCAGTTACCGGCCAGTGCGCTGGTCCACCAGCGCGTGCCCAAGAAGCTACTCCTGGAACAGGGCACGCTGACCCCCGCACTCAAACGCCAGATCCAGAACGGGATTGAGGAACTGACCTGGCTGGCCGCACTCAAGCCCACCACCATTGGCGTCCCTGAATACCGTGATCAGACCCGCGAATACCTGGAAATTGCCGTGCTCGGCCTCGCACTCCGGCCAGATGCACGCCGAGACTTGCTGGATCTCCAGATTCACCGCAGCATCCCGTACCCCGTGGTCTTGATTTGCAGCCAGCCGACCACCCCTGAAAGCGTACCTGGCTCACAACTCTGCCTGTCACTGGCCCCCAAGCGAGCCTCCCAGACCGAGGCCGGCGCTACCGTGCTGGATGGCCCGCCACTTTCAATCACGCTGACCGGTGATGGTCCGGCCGAAATCCCCGCCGCACTGCGGCAGGCATTTCTGGAAAGCCTGGGCTTGAGCCAACAGCCCCAAGCCAACATGCACACCCTGTACCAGGGCTGGTTCGAGCGGCTTGAAGCCTTGCTCGCCGGCATGATCTCTGGCCAGTATGCTCTTGCCCCCACGTCCACCCAGGCCGAAGACCGCCGCGCTGCCCTGGCCAACCATGCCCGCCTTCAGCGCGAAATTCAGCAGCTCCGCGCCCAGGCCCAACGCGAAACCCAGATCAACCGCCGTGTCCAAATCAACCTTACCCTCCAGCGCCTTCAGGCCGAATTGACCGCCGCGACCGCGCAACTCTGACGTAGAAAGAACGCTATCAGTTTGCCACAAACGAATACCGTAGCAACAGTGTCGCTCGTAGGGCTGAAGGCCCGTGTTAAGATAGCCCAGGGCGCAAGCCCTGGGTTCAGATGGCCCCGACCCCAAAAACTCTATTGGCTCCAAGGGCGATCCAATGGAATTGGATCGCCCTTGGAGCCAAAGGAAGTCCGAAAAGAAGATTGATCTGGGTAGTCGTTTGGTTCCCCAGGGTTTACACCCTGGGCTGTCTTAACACGCCCTTTCAGGGCTCTGGATGATCGCTTACGAACGTTTGTACTGAAATCCATTGAATGCATTTCAACGAGCCCACCATGCAAAAGATTAACGCCGGCGACCCCGAAACCCAGAGCCAGAACCTGACGGCCGAGAACATCCAGCGGCTCTTGGAGCTGTTCCCCGAAGCCTTCACCGAAGGGAAGATTGACTTCGACGTGCTCAAGCAGCTTCTGGGCGGCCAGCTTGACGACCGTGACGAAAAGTACGGCCTGAACTGGCACGGCAAGCGCAAGGCACGCCAGCTTGCGATGACTCCTTCCACCGGCACGCTTCGCCCATGCCCCGAAGAAAGCGTGGACTGGGACACCACCCAGAACCTCATG
>CAIYJE010000101.1 GCA_903926465.1 uncultured Planctomycetales bacterium | reverse complement strand
GGTGCATGTGGGGGAAGATGGTGCGGTTCTACTCTCGTACACGCAGGCCAAGCAAACGCTTGACCGCCTCAAAAAACTGACGTTCGGGCGTGACTTACCCGATGCCGACGCTTGCGCCCGGTTCGACAAAACCACCCGCGATGGCCGAGACATGGAACCGGCCCAGAACCTGCTCTCCAAGGCCGTGGCCTCCATTGTGGGCAAGTCCGAAGAACGGGCCGTGGCCAGCCTGTTCACACCGGGCGGCACCCATGCGCTCAAAGGCGAGTTTGCCGGCACCAATGACTTTGAAGTGGTGGCGTACCTCGTCGTGCTTCCCGAGGTCATCAGCCCATGAACGCCGCCACCGTGCTTGCGGCGTTCCAGTTGCCGGCCAGTGCGCTGGTCAACCAGCGCGTGCCCAAGAAGTTACTCCTGGAACAGGGCACGCTCACCCCCGCACTCAAACGCCAGATCCAGAACGGGATTGAGGAACTGACCTGGATCGCCACGCTCAAACCCACGACGATTGGTGTTCCCGAATACCGTGACGAAACCCGCGAATATCTGGAAATTGCCGTGCTCGGCCTCGCACTCCGGCCAGATGCACGCCGAGACCTGCTGGATCTCCAGATTCACCGCAGCATCCCGTATCCCGTGGTCTTGATCACAAGCCAGCCGACTTGCGTTACCCTGTCTCTGGCCCCCAAGCGGGCCTCTCAGGCCGAGGCCGGCGCCACCGTGGTCGACGGCTCCATGCTGGCCGTGACATTGGCCGTGGGTGACTCGGCCGGCCTTCCCGTCGAACTCCAGCAGGCGTTTCTGGATAGCCTGCGATTGAGCCAACAGCCTCAGGCCAACATGCATACCCTGTACCAGGGCTGGTTCGAGCGGCTAGAAGCCTTGCTCGCCAGTTTGATTTCTGGCCAGTATGCTCTTGCCGCCACCCCTGCCCAGGCCGAAAACCGCCGCGCCGCACTCGCTAACCATGCGCGTCTGCTGCGCGAAATTCAGCAACTCCGCGCCCAGGCCCAGCGTGAAACCCAGATCAACCGCCGTGTCCAGATCAACCTTACCCTCCAGCGCCTTCAGGCCGAACTGGCTGCCGCGACCCAACAGTTATGAACAAGCCAACCATGCAAAAGATCAACGCCGGCGACCCTGAAACCCAGAGCCAGAACCTGACGGCCGAGAACATCCAGCGGCTGGCCGAACTGTTCCCCGAAGCGTTCACCGAAGGCAAGATTGACTTCGACGTGCTCAAGCAGCTTCTGGGCGGCCAGCTTGACGACCGAGAAGAGAAGTACGGCCTGAACTGGCACGGCAAGCGCAAGGCTCGCCAGCTTGCGCTCACTCCTTCCACCGGCACGCTTCGCCCATGCCCTGAAGAAAGCGTGGACTGGGACACCACCCAGAACCTCATGATCGAGGGCGATAACCTCGAAGTCCTCAAGCTCTTGCAAAAAAGCTACGCCGGCAAGGTCAAGCTCATCTACATCGACCCACCCTACAACACCGGCTCCGAATTTGTTTACCCAGACGATTTCAAGGATAATATCCGTAACTATCTCGAACTAACGGGGCAAGCTGGGGGGGGGGGGGGAGGTTTGCGGCGAATACCGAGACCTCTGGCCGGTTCCATACCAACTGGCTCAACATGATGTATCCGCGTTTGAAGCTGGCGCGGAATTTGTTGAGGGAAGATGGTGTTATCTTTGTGAGTATTGATGACGGCGAAATCAACAATTTGCGAACACTGTTGAACGAGGTCTTTGGTGAGGAAAACTTTGTAGCTAATTTTCTATGGCAAAAGAGATATGTTTCTAATGCAACAGCCAAGTATGTCTCTGATATGCATGATCATATTATTTGTTTTTCTAGAGAAATTAACCATCTTAAACTCGGGTTAGTAGAAAGAACCGAAGAGCAACTCAAGGACTACAAGAATCCAGATTGCGATCCTCGCGGTCCTTGGCGTGCCCAAGACCTTTCTGCCTCCAAACCGTATCAGGCTGGCCTATTCAGAATTACTGGACCCACGGGGCAATTATTTTCGCCACCGCCAGGGCGTTACTGGCGTTGCAATGAGGCTACTTTTCGCGAATGGATCGAAGATAATCGGATTACATTTGGTAGAGAGGGTACGGGAAGGCCCATGCTCAAAGCTTTCCTAAGCGAGACACAGGAAGGGATTCGGCCCAATACATGGTGGGATCATAAGTTTGCCGGCCACAACAAGGAAGCAACGTTGGAAGTTAAAGCTTTGTTCGGTGGTGAGTCACCATTTGATACTCCAAAACCCACAAAACTTATCAGGCGAATGCTAGATCTTATCGAGGATAAAGATGCTCTTATCCTCGACTTCTTTTGTGGCTCGGGTACCACGGCTCATGCCGTCTATCAAGCAAACCATCAGGATTCAGGTAATCGTCACTTCATTCTGATTCAGTTGCCGGAAAAAACCGACCGGAGTGATTATCCGACGATTGCAGATATCACTAAGGCGCGACTCAGGCTTGCTACTAACGAGATTAATGCTACATCGTCTTTGTTCGCGGGTGACCTAGGCTTCCGGGTGTTGAAGCTGGATTCCAGTAACATCTTGCCGTGGGATCCAGACCGCGAACAACTTGACCAGGCACTGCTAGAAAGTGTCGAGCATTTGAAGTCGGACCGGTCGGACGAGGATGTTTTGTTTGAAGTGTTGCTCAAGCTGGGTCTGGAGCTGACGGTGCCAGTCGAGCAGCGGGCGATTGCGGGCAAGACGGTGTATACGATTGGGGCGGGTGCCTTGTATGTGTGCCTGGACCGGTCAATTGCGGTGGCTGAGGCCGAGCCGGTGGCGCTGGGGCTTGTGGCGTGGCACAAGGAGCTGGCACCGGCGGGTGAGTCTCAGGTGGTGTTCCGCGATAGTGCGTTTATCAACGACGTGGCCAAGACCAACCTCACGGCCATTCTTCAGCAACACGGCCTGACCAATGTGCGCAGCTTGTAAAAGAAAGAGGCCGGCGATGAAACTACATTTTGAACCGAATCTGGATTATCAGCTTGCGGCCATTGAGTCGGTGTGCGACCTGTTCCGGGGTCAAGAGACGTGCCGCACCGAGTTCACGGTGTCATTCGCATTTGGTGCTAATGCGCCGGCGTTGCAGGGGTTTCAGAGCGATCTGGGGATTGGCAACCGGCTGCGGTTACTGGATGACGAGGTGCCAGGGCGATTGCGCGATTTTAGGTAATCTGGCATGATTGTGCCGGTGTGATTTCTGCCGCTTGCTGGAGGACAGCAAGGGTAGAAACTATCGCGACCGCAAGGAATCCGTGCCATGGCCAAAACAAAGTCTGCTCGCATG
>CAIYJE010000100.1 GCA_903926465.1 uncultured Planctomycetales bacterium | reverse complement strand
GGGGCCCTGGCATGTGCTTTGTTCCATTCCGTCCATTTCGTCCATTTCTGGAAAGCCAAGGGCCTACTCCGTGACAGTCAAATAACCGCCGCCGGGCCAGACGAACGAGGATGCCGAGGGGCCCTGGCATGTGCTTTGTTCCATTCCGTCCATTTCGTCCATTTCTGGAAAGCCAAGGGCCTACTCCGTGACAGTCAAATAACCGCCGCCGGGCCAGACGAACGAGGATGCCGAGGGGCCCAGGCATGTGCTTTGGTCCATGCCGTCCATTCCGTCCATTTCTGGAAAGCCAAGGGCCTACTCCGTGACAGTCAAATAACCGCCGCCGGGCCAGACGAACGAGGATGCTGAGGGGCCCTGGCAGCGGCCGTAAGCTTTCGTAAATGGTAGGATCTGGCCAGATCGCCAGTAAAGGGGCCCGCAGGTGGTGTCCTGGCTGTAAAGCAGGGTGTCAAAGATATTCAGCTTCACCCACCAGCAAGGTGACGTGGGGTGCATGGGGTCGCCGCTAGGGGGCGTGGGAATGACCACGCCATCGGGAATCACGCACGCGGCCGGAGCGGTGACCGGAAATCCGCAAAGCATGAATACGACGCCGTTGCCATTGGGCGTCCAAACGTTGTTGCAGGTGGGCACCCAGACATCGAGCCCGCACGTGACCCCGTAAAAGGTGTACCGCCACTGGAAGACCACGGGCAGGGTAATTGTGGGTGCCGTGCCGCACCAGCAGCCGTGCGTGAGCCTGACGGTGGTGGAGCCGATGTAGGTGGCGTACTGGAACTGGTCGCAGATCGCCGTGCCGTTCTGGCAATGCGTGAGCGTGACGGCCGTACCATCGGGCGTGGTGAGCGTGAGCGTGGCCGGTCGGTCTGCCGGGGCGTAGGCGGAAACCTGGCGGCTAAGGCGGCAGGTCCATTTGCCTGAGACTGCATCATAAACCTGAGTCACCGTGAAGTCGGCCAACGTGCGAAGCGGATAAGGTCCTGTCAGTTGCACGTGGTAGGTGCCGGTGCCGGGTAGGGCGACGGTGGCATAGCCTTTGACAATGGCAAACGTCTTATCAAAGCCGGCGTCATTCCAAACGCGAACGGTGCCGCTGAAGACCGGACCGCAGCAAGCGCAGAACGGGCCAAGCGATACCGCGCATTCCACACCACAACAGCCGCACCCCGGCACAAAGCGGAACGTGCCCGGCATCAACAAAACTCCTGGATGACTTCCCAGTAGCCTGAGATCTGGGACCAAACAACGTAGCCGGTACGACGGTCATTGGTGCGGGGGTCAGTCCCTTGGCCCACGGTGGTGGAGGCGGGGCCGCGATAGATCACCGAGATCTGATCTTTGCCGGTCATCCAGCCGCCGCCCGAGAGCCAGTCCACCTTGGCGGTTTGCCCGCCACCGATGCCATTGAGCGGAAACTTGACGTAGCGGCAGATATCGGGCTTGGCGTTGCTGCCGCCGCCGTCATCTTGCACCCGCGATTCCAAGCGTCGATCCAGTTCCTCGATGCGGTCGCGGATCACGCGGAGTTCATCGTAAATGTCCTGCAATGATCACCACACAATCAAAAGAAGTGGGCCAAGGCCGAAGGACTGCATGTCCCAGTAGTGATGTTCGGGGCCATCATAGCTCCACGGGGTCTGATTCGCTGCGGCGGTCATCGAGTTGCAGCGTGGTGGATTGCTCAGGCTCGTTCCGCCATGTGAGCTGCACAACCATCGGGTAACAATTGGGATATTGCTGAGTGGGGATATTGGTTTGCAGGCTCATTCGGGGATGGATACTGTCAATACGGTCGCCTACAAAATAGCTGTTGGTGAGTCGGCCGATGGTGACCGAGCCGCCCATGCTGGGGGTTTCGGTGCTGGCTCGCAGGCTTTCGGCATAGACTTGAGCGACTGCCGAATCATCGCGAGCGTAAAACCGGGCGCGGCTGTCATCAATCTGATCACCATAAATGCTGGTGTTTGCCTGCTGATGAGCTGAGGATTTGTGAACGGCCCAGCGTTTGTAACGATCATGTGCATCAATGGATCGTGTAACCTTGTACTGGGTTGGGCTGCTGGAACGCATGGTTGCCGAGGCCGCATTCTCGATCCGGTCTGATGGTACCACGCATGTGAGCAGCAGAAACAGATGAGATTGAGGGTTGGCATGGTCATACTTGAGAATATTGCTCACCAGGTCAATGGTGCTGGGCACCTTGCCGGAAGCGGGATTATTGGTGGCAATCTCGCCAATCTTCCAGGCCATCGGATTTTCACAGGTGATCCGTACGCCTAGCCGATCATGAAGCAATTCCCACGAGCCTTTAACGGGCACGATGTAGGGTGTTTGGTTGAGGTCGTTTACCTTTTTCATGTCGAACAGCAGTGGCGGATCGTCCTGGCCGTTGGTCCCCCAGTTAGTGAGGATTGATAATTGCGGCTTGAGGCGCTGGCCTTTGGGATCAAGCGAAAAGCAGGGACCATAGCCAGGCCGACGCCGAGCCACCCATTGCTTGCCCCAAACCGTGTCCCATTGCTTGAACGGAAAACCCTGAAGAAAATTCTTGGACGAAAGGAAGTAGTGGCCTTCGCCGCACTCATCGGCCGTGAAGAGCCTATACTTGTCGCGGTCGGCGGCCGGGTCAAGATTGGAGGCCAGCCATTTTTCCGGGGTATTGGCATCGGCCGCGTTGACGGGAAACGCCGGGGCTAGCACAATGCCGACCTCGACTTCATCACACTTGTGATCCACCACGTAGGCATTGACAATCTGCGAGGCGTCTACCGCCATGCTGAAGGCTTTCGTGTTACTGGCCGACGGGTCAACGGTGGTGCCGGTATCCTGCAAAAACAGACTTTTAAGCGGGGCACCCAGGCCATCGCGTTCACGTTCAAACGTCAAGTAATTGTAAGGGGCGTTGTCTTTTGTTCCAAGTCGAAATGTAAAGCTAAAACCGTGATTATGAATAGCTTGATGTAATGCTTCGGGCCAAGGCTTGCCGCTGATGACCAGATCTCGGCAGTAGATGTGTGATTTTTTGCCGTCTGCGCCTATATTCCAAAAGGAATTGTAAATATTCTTGAAGTCTGGATTCTTGACAAATAATTCCTTAGAGTTACCTACGGCAAGTAAATAACGGATAACCCCAGCTAGGTCCCATTTCTGAACCTTTTTATCGTCCAATGATACAATCGTGTTGTCCAGACTAACGGACATAAAATCATCTGTGAATACAGGAAACGAAAAGCCATCAAGAGTGTAATCGTAATCATACGCAGATGTAGCAGAGTAGGCGGTTCGGTTTGGCTTACCATCAGGATTCACGCGGGCGGGCAGGTCGGTGTAAATCGTACCCATAGGTTCTGTCAACCCGCTCATGTGCCGCCGGAATGAGCCCATGAGCGGGATATCCCAGCATCGCACGGCCACGCCTTGCGCCTGGAACGACTGAGCGTAAGACTGGCCCGAAATGCTGGACTCAGGAATCTGCACAAAGCCATCGAATAGGAACGTCAATTCACCGGTGTCATCAATTGTGGCCACCACTAGGCGGTCATCCAGGTAGATCGTGTCATAGGTGGTGAATGATTTGACCACCGGCAACACGCTCTCAAACGGTGCCCCGGCAAACCCGGCTGGTTCTCCATAGGCGTAACGGAACGTGGCCCGCGGTGGGTAAGGTCCTTTGCGGTAGGTGATCTCGGTCCAACGCACGCTGGGTAACGGGTAAAACAAGCCGCCGATGTAGCGGAAAACACCCGTGGGCTGGCCCTGGAGCACGGGTGGCAGGCTATAAGGCGTGAACGTGGGCTGCGGAACGCCGGGCATCAGATCACCATCCAGACGCCAGAGGCGGCAATCAAGCGCAGGAGCGACCATTGTGAGGACAGGCTAGTATTCGTGGTGCCACCGTCAATGGTGTCAGTACCGGCCCGGCTGATCGTCACCGTGTTGCTGGTGCTATCGGTTCGCTTGAACAGAATCACGCCGCCTGCGTTGGTGGTGGCATCGGGTAGGGTGATGGTAATGTTGCCGGCCGCACTCACGGTGAACAGGCCGAGCGTGGAGATGGCCCCGCTGGAACTCAGGGGCGTGACCGGCAATTGCACGGCCCCGGAGAGCGTACCACCGTTAAGGTTAAGCGGATTGGCCCCGCCGCTGGCGACCACGCCCAGGTTGATCAGGGCGGTGCGAAGGTCGCTGGTGTTGCTGGCCTGAACCACGGGCGTGGCCCCGTAGAACGCCAGCTTCTGGGTGCTGCTGGTGCCGATCCGGGAGCCGGTGGTGGTGCCGAGCACGTAGTTGGAACCATCGCCAAGGGTGTCTCCGGCCTTGCTGACGTAGCCCGCCGATGATCCGCCGTAAGATCGCCAGAGGATGCGGTCGTCGCTGATTGCGGTCACGCTGGCCGTGCCGGTGGTCACGGTGGCGAGTTGCAAAATCTGCGTGCCGCTGGGGTAGCTGGTGCCGGTGTAAAGTATGCCGCTATCGTCAAGCCAGACCTTGGTAGCGGTGCTGGCCGAGAGCGTGGTGGTGCCGCCGGTGAAGCTAGTGAGGTTGCCCGAGGCGTTCAGGAACACGCCGCCTCCTACGCTCACGCCCAGCGTGGTGCTAGGCAGGGCTGAGACGGTGCCAGGATCGCTGGCGGTCACGCAGAACGGCCCGAGGGCGGCTTGCCTATCGAGGCTGGCAATCAAGGCCTGGATTGGCAGGTGCCAGTTCAGGTCGTTTAATTGCGGGATCGGGAACCCGGCCTTGGCGGTGTAGCTGGTGCTGACGCCGCCGATGGTGACGGTGGTGGTTGTGGTGGAGGTGGTCGTGCTCATGCGTTAGCATTCCAGTTCAGCGTTACTTTACGAGTAGATGCGTTGTACGTGTAGGTGAGTCGTTTGCCGTTGCTGTTGGGCTTGGGCGGGGTGGGCGGCCGGATCACGGCCACCGCGATTAAGGCCACGCTGGATTCATTGCCGGCCGCGTTCACGGCGGTGATGGCGTAATTCCAGGTGCCGCTGATGGGAACCACGGCGCTGGTCCAGGTGTAGGCCATCTGAGCGAGTCCAAACCCACCCGCACCAAAGCCGCCGTTGCCCAGTCCGTCGAGCGGCAGCGGGCCGACTTGGGCGGGCACGGTGGCCAGCGGGGCCCCGTAAGAGATGCCGCCCCCGGGCGTCGATTCGCCGTAAATGCGGAACGCCTGGAGATCAGTGGCAAGGTATCGCCCGCCGTACCAGTTGAGACGAGCTTTGCCTTGTGGTGGCTGGGCAGGCAAGCTGAACGAGAAGTCGGTAGAGCCTTCGCCGCTGGCCACGGTGCCAACCGCGTAGGTGGTGGCGGCAGCGGGCCAAGGAAACTCGGCTTGGAGGTCGGTGCCGTACCAGGCCAGTTGTTTGTTGGCATAAACCTGAAACGTGGTGCCATCTGTGGCGGTGCTGGTCCAATTCACGCGTACCACGGCCAGCGATGGCACGGGCACGATGCGAACCTCAGTGATAGCGGTTTGCGAGAATGCCAAGGTGTTACACCAGGTGAATGAAAGTGGCGGTGTAGTGGCGCATATAGCCGCCGCCGTTGGTTTGCATGAGCCGGTCGGATTCTTGGAACCGGGCCACGTAAGCGTACGGGTAAGTGGTGCCGTCGGTGGTCACGAGTACGGCCGTGAACGCCGATTCCATCAGGTTTCGCCAGAACCCGGCCTTACTGGCAACCTCGCCGATATTGGCTCCTGTAAGGTAGCCTTGCACCTCGGTGAGTCGGCCACGTGAACCAAGGTTGATCGTTTCTATCCCGTTGATCATGGGGTAGCTATTGGTCTGAACCTGAGCCGGGTTGGAGCTAGTGGCCATGACAACGGCGGTATCAAAGATATTGGCACCGTTGAAGCTGGGCATGGGTGTGTCCTGCGAGTGCGCCAAACTGGTACGTTTCTGGTGGCCGTGATGATTGTGGCCGGCGGAACCGAAGTATGGACGGAATGGGCCAGAACCAAGCCTGGCCGCCCAGGTGCCAGGCACACCAGGTTGATTGCATACCACCAGAGCAGGCCGTCTCTCCCGGCTTCACTGCTCGGCCCGGTCGCCCTCATCTCTGACGAGCGGAACAGAAGAATGGACGGTATGGACGGAATGGACGAGAACAAAGCCGTGCTGGCCACCTTCTCCCTCGGTGCGGGCGAAGGGGTTTGCCGCGCTGGCCGTGTGTTGGTTCCGCGCTCAGGGTGAAACACGTGCATCGGTTTACACCCGTGGTCGGCGGTGTTACCGGTAAACGATGGCCCGGCCGCCGCCTGGGGTAGCCCTGGTCTGGCAGGCGCGGGCCTGGTGCGCCTGGGCCTGCATCTGGGCCGTGGTTTGTAACCGCTCGGCGGCCCGGCTAAGCTGATCCCCTGCCCGTTCCAGCGCCTTGGCCGAAGTCGTCAGTTCGTTCTGGGGCGCGCCGGTTGCAGCCTGGATCTCTTGCGGTTGTGAATGGTGGGAACTGCTGCCGGGTCTCTCGTCGACGGGTGCCGCATGAAGCGTGGGAAAGTCTCGCGCGAACCGCTCTTCAATGGGTAACTGGTGTGGCACGCCTGGCTGCGCGGCTGGTACCACGGTAGGTGCTATCAGGCTCAGCGGGGCCACGTGGTTCCCCCAGGCCGGCGTCTTGTGCGCGGATGGTTCCAGAGGCGGGGCCTCGGTGGCCGTCAACTCAGCATCAGCATCAGCAGCGGCTGGGTCGGCCGGTTGGGCCGTCTCGTGATTCTCGGCCAGTTCAAACGAGTCGATGTCCCAGGTGGCCGCATGGGCCGCCGAAATCTGCGGCAGTTCGGGCTCTGCCGTAGCTTGGGTGTGCGGCCCGCTGCCGTACAGGGCGGCGGATAAGGTGCTTTCCAGGCCCGCAAACGGCGCGGGGGTCAGGGCTTTGGGGTCGGGGTTGTGCTGGCTCATAGGTGAACGATTCTCAGAGGTTGTGGTTCAAGGGTGGATGGGTTCAGGGGCTCAGGCGTTTTTTTTAACCGCGCCAGTGCCAACAGGCGCTCGACCCAGCTCCGGGACAGCCAGTTTTGAGGTTGTAGAACAGCCATACGCGTTTGGGTGGAAATCTCAGGCCATTCAGGTTTTGGATGGGGCTTGCCAGTTCATGGGCGTTGCCAATCGGCCAGTGGAATGGCTCGACCGGTGCGGCACCACACGCTGACAATCTCTTGCAGGTCGGCAACCGGTGTGCCATCAATCTCAGAATTGGTCCAGCCGTTGGCCCGGCACATCAGCCTGAGCCAACGGCTCAGGGTTTTGGGTAGGTGCCCATCCCAAGCACGGCCTGGCGGATCGCCTCCCAGCGGTGCAGGCTAATGGAACTGGCCGGGTCGAACACGAACAGCTCGGGTACGCTGGCATCGGGGATCTGGTACTGCACGTCCAGCAGTTCCAGCGCCAGGGCGGTGAGCCTGGAAAAATAGGGACCGCCGTTGCGGCTGGCGTCAAGCTGGTCCAGCCGTGCGCCATAGGTGGTGGATTGCCGGCTGGCGTCGGCCCGGAAGCGCGGCTGCCGGGTGGTGGGATCCAGCTCCACGCGATACACTAGCGCGGGGCGCGGAAAGTGCCAGGCCTGGCCGTCGGCCAGCACCACTTCAGCCCCGGGCCGCCAGCCCGGTCGTCGGCATTCGACTTCGATCAAGCGCGGCATGATGGCGGGCTCCAGGCGTGTGTTGGGTGGGCGTGCGCTGGCTGTTTGGCTTAGGGTAGCAGCCGGCCGTAAAGCACACCATCGTTTTCGGGCCGCGGTTCCCAGCGGTAGCGCGGCTCACCCGCGTGCGGGTGCCCCTGGGGAAAGTTCAGGCAGTCTTGCAGGGTGCGTGGCAGAAAGGTTCGACCGTCCAGCAGTTCGCGCGTGTGCAGCACGCGCACCCCGAGCAACTGCGCAAACTCGGCCGCCAGTTGCGCCAGCGCCCAGTACGGGGTGCCGGCCGTGCCATGACCGGCCGGCACAATCACCGCATCGACCGAGAAATCAGGCATGGAAATCATCCTTCCGGAAGGGAGAACCCAGGTCTGAGTGGGACAATTATTCCTGCCAACCACGGGTGGAACAACCTGCGCTTCCTCCACCCTGGCACACGACCGGCCCGGCTTGGTTCTGGTCCATACCGTCCATTCTTCTGTTTTTAGCCGAGGGCCTCTATCCCTTCGGCGGTTTACACGGCAATGGACAGGGCCAGGGGCGAGGTGGTGCCGTCGCTTGAGTAGGCGGAAAGGGTCAGGGTGCAGGTACCCACCGCCTGGTGATGGGCGTCGGCCTCATGGCTGACCACGTGGCAGTTAGACAGGGTGAACGTGAGCGCACCCGTGCCGGCGCCGTTAACGGCATCGTTGGCCGTGAAGCTGAACGCAGAGCCAGTGGCCTTTTCATCAAGCATGGTTAGCAGGCCGGCGTTCTGGTGCCGCACCACAATCAGGGGGGCGGCCCCCACGGTCACGCTCAGGGTGGGGAAGAAGTCGGCATCGCCGGAGGCCTGGATCTGCTTGCCGCGCTTGCCCAGCAAAATCGACTGCACCGTGGTAATGGTCACCGCGCCCCCCGACTTGCGGGTGAACGAACAAGCCGAAATATTGATGAACCGGTTCGAGGCCGTGGTGGGCATGGTCGGGCGGGCTCCTGAATCAGTCAATGGGGGCAAACGCGTGGTTTTCAGGCGTGCCAGGGGCACGCAGCCACGCTCATCACGGAACGTATGCTCAAACTTGGGGTAACGTCACGTCGTGATCGGTGCGGTCGTCTTCAAACTGGTATCGGAAGCAGCCGGTGAGCTTCAATAGCTGTTCGCCGTCTTTGGCCGGCAGGTCTTCGCCACGATGAAGGTAAGAGAACGAGGGGAACGAGACCCCTGCGTAACTCTGGCGGTTGAGCGTGTTCAGGACCACGCTTTCAAGCTGGTTCAGAAACCGCCAGCAAACGTTGAGATCGGCATGGCGGTAGGCCAGCCAGAGGTTGTACTCCACCGTGCGCTCGGTCAGGTACTCGGCGGCGGCCGGCTGTTCGCTCCAGCCGGTGCGGTCAATCCACACCACGGCCGTGCGGTCGGCGGCCACTTCCTGTTCACTGGGTGCGGCGCCCGCCACCACCTCGGCAAACACGCCGGTGCTGGTCAGCAGGGCGGCCATCGCATCCACAATGAACAGGTCATCACGCGCGCCTGGCATGGGGGGAAGGCTCTTCGCTTGTGGTGTTGGAGCATGACTGAAGCAGAAGCCAGGTTGCCTGGCTGCCATAGGGGGGCCGCTCCAGTTGGCCCCATCCGCAGAACTACGTGCTAGTGCTTTGTCACAGCTTAATTGTCGGGTAGACCGACTTCAGTTTCGTTCGGGCGTCGTCGATCTTCATTTGCCAGTCGACGCCACGTTGTGTGGCATTGACGTCGGTGGACCAAGCGCCGGTTTCCTCACGGAGTGT
>CAIYJE010000099.1 GCA_903926465.1 uncultured Planctomycetales bacterium | reverse complement strand
GGCGGTGGTGGGCCTGACGTATGACGCGGCGAGCCGGGTGACGGCGATCAGCCGCACACAGAGCGGCAGCGGCACGAACGTGGCGTCGTCACTGGCGTACGACTCGGCCGACCGTGTGACCACGCTCACGCACCAGGTGAGCGGTGGCGCATCACTGAATAGCTTCATCTACGGCTACGATTCGGGCGGTCGGTTGAGGACGGAGACGAACACGGAGGGTCTGGAGACGTACGGTTACGACGCGGCCAATCAATTGACCAGCGTGACAAGGCCCGCCGGCCAGACGAACGAATCGTACTCGTATGACTCCGGTGGCAACCGGACGATGACCGGCTACACGACGGGCGTGGGGAACGAGCTGCTGGCGTCACCGGGCGCGACGTACACGTACGACGCGGAAGGGAACCTGACGGCCAAGACGGAGACGTCCACGGGGAACACGTGGGCGTATTCGTATGACATCCGCAACCGGATGACGGGGGTGACGGAGAAGAACTCGGGCGGCACGGTGATCTACCAGGCAAAGTTAACGCACGATAAGAGAGGAGATTTGCCACAGAGTTCACGGAGGACACAGAGTAAGAGTCGAGGAAATCCTGATCCTTAAGTATTTGCTGTTAGCCGTGCCAAGGCTTGCCTGTTTTGAACGTGGGCCGAACGTTCGCAGCCCGATCGGTCTTCTCTCTGAGAACTCTGAGTTCTCTGTGGCGAACAATCTTGGGACTGGGTCCGAGAAGAGATTTGCAACAGCGTTCACAGAGGACACAGAGAAAAAAGCGTAGATTGGCGGGCGATTTCCCGAGTCCGCTCTGCGGCATACCTGCGGTAGCGTCACACAAAGATCTAGAGAATCAAGTAAAAAGTCTCTTATCTCAGGAGGCCGCTTGGCGGGCTGTCCTGACTCGCTACTGTTTGAGCCGCTTGGCCGGCTGATGGAACCGCCTCGACCTGTGTAAGCTTAGGCGGTGTCCTTGGGTGCTCCTCGATTCGCCCATCAACTAATGAATATGAGGCACCGTCCACGTCTCGCCGTAAGATCATATAAATTGCGGCAACCGCACACCAGAAGTAGCTGAAGATCCAGGAGTAGGCCAGTAACTTCAAAGCGCGTTGCCAGAAGCCTGGTAGCATTCCTGCCAAGGGGGGTGCAGCTTCGGCTGTGGTGGTCGAACCGGCAAACAACTCTCGTACCACGGTTCCCGGTCCGCCAAGGCTCATTCCCCACACACCCAGGCTTAACACCAGGCGGGCAACGGACACGGCCACCAGCCAGCCAACCGAGCCAATCAGCCAGGCCGCCGCAACCAGTACCAGATATCGGCCCAGACGCCGATAAGTGTAACTGTAGGCTCGGCTGAGGGCTTCATACCTATCTTCAGATTCGGCAGCCACGGTCATCACCATCAGGGGCCAGCCAATCATCAGGCCCAGGACCAGCAGCGCCATGGGAATGGCCAGCAGCAACGGGAACACAGCCAGTGCTCCACCAATCCACACGCCATAGGGGGCCGGTAACCGGAAAAAGAGGCCGAAGAAGGCGCACAGTAGGGCCAGCGTCCCAATTCCGAGGGTGGGCGAGAGGATGGTTAAGAACAGGGTTCGGGCATGGCGGGTGCTGAATTTCAGGGCCTCGGCCAGCCGGGGCCTTGGGCGGCCGGCCACGTCGTGGGCCGCAATTCGTCCAATGGCGGCACCCATCAGCACCAAAACAACGCCGGTGCCCAGCGCCCGTAGCACTGCGTAAGTCCAGGGCAGCCAGCCGTCATGCGGCTTGATCAGAGCCTGAACCGCTTGAATTGGTAAAAGCCAGAGGTCATTGGTGTGCTGGACAGAGACTTTCCAGGCGGCCACCGGGTCGGCTAGCAGGTCTGGCAGGCCTGGGACCAGGGGCTGGCTTGATGGATCCGTTGCTGTCTCTGGCGGGTTGAGCCGGTGTCCCAGCCCCATCAAGAGCAGCAGGCCTCCCAGCGCAATCAGCAATTTCCGGTAGTCGTGAGCCATCTGCGCTGCCTGGAGCAGCAGCACCCACCAGTTCCTGGGCAGAAAACGGTATTCAGGCCACGCCTCAGTCTGGACTTTGCTCATCGAATTCGGGTCCCGCCCTCTGCAGCTTTAACAGATCCCACCCGGCCGGGCGGGATCAAACGTCGCAAACCTTCACCTGGCTAGCAATAGCGAGTCTAGGCCAGAGATGTCCAGACGCTAACGCGGGAACCTGGAATCTCACGCGTCTGTTCTTGGCGACCTCCACCGTGTAGAATTTAACTCAAGAACGCCCCCTGCGTGACCGCCGTCCCCGTGAGGCGAACGTCTGGGGCCCTGAAAACGATCACGTTTGCCCCGGCTGACTTTGATCGGCGTTCGCTCCCCACCCCACCTTTTTCGACGTCCGCCATTCTGGGTGTAGCGATCTGTCATGAGAGAACGCACTGATAACGATCTCTTCGCCGAAGAGCAAACGATGCCGGCGATGAGTTTCGGCGACCATATCGAAGAGCTTCGCGCCCGCCTGATCCTGGCTCTGGCCGGCCTGGTTGTTGGCGTGCTGATCACCTTTGTGCCGTTCCCCACCCCCTGGGGCACGTTCACAATTGGTCAGTGGGTGTTTGACCGGATGCAGGCGCCCGCCCAGGCGGCGCTTGACGAATATTATGAGAACCAGCGGATACGCAGAGAAACCGAAGCGCGAGCCGCCAAGCTGAAAACCGAGCCATTTGAGGTGGAGATCGAACTCTCTCACTTCGCCAATGCCCTGAAGCAGGTGATGCCAGACGCCCAGCCTGTGGATAGCGAAACTTTGGCCGGGAAGACCGTGGTCATTCCCATGGCGTACAAGCAGGCCGACTGGATTGAAGGGGTGGGCAAGTACGCTGAAAAGAAGAAGGCGCTCATCTCACTGGCCCCGCTTGAAACCTTCATGATCTACTTCATGGTCTGTATGATCTCTGGACTGGTGATTGCCAGCCCCTGGGTCTTCTATCAGGTCTGGCAGTTCATTGGGGCCGGGCTTTACCGGCACGAACGCTACTACGTGATGAAGTTTCTGCCGTTCTCACTGGGCCTGTTCCTTAGCGGCGTGTTTCTTTGCTTCTTGCTCGTGCTGCCGTTCACGCTCAAGTTCTTGCTAGATTTCAACGTCTGGCTGAACATTGAACCAAGCTTGCGAATTAATGAGTGGATGAGCTTTGCCACCATCTTGCCGCTGATCTTTGGGGTCTGCTTTCAAACCCCGCTGGTCATGCTTTTGCTGGAACGGTTGGGGATTTTCACCGTCGAGGATTTCCGCTCCAAGCGACGCATGGCGGCATTTGTGATGGTGCTTGGGGCTGCGGCAATTACCCCCACCGGTGATCCATTCACCATGCTGCTCCTGGCCGTGCCCATGTACCTTCTGTACGAGATCGGGATCCGGCTCATTCCCAGCAACGCGGCCGCTCGCGTTTCCTGAGTTGCCGCGTGCCGAACCCTTCTGTTTATTCGGAAAACCCTCTGGCCCCTCAATGCCGGTTGCCGCGCCCCGCCTCACAACATGACCACGCCCTCAGGATTTGTTGAGCTGGTAGGAGCAGGGCCGGGAGACCCCGGCCTGATCACCGTTCGTGGACGGGCCGCGGTGCAGCAGGCTGAGGTGCTGATCTACGATCAACTGGTCCATCCCAGCCTCTTGGATCTTGTGCGGCCAGAGGCCGAGCGAATCTTTGCCGGCAAGCGCGCGGGACGCCTGGTTTATACCCAGGATGAGATCAACCAGTTGCTGGTCGAGAAGGCCAGGCAGGGGAAGCGGGTGGTGCGGCTGAAGGGGGGCGACCCCCTCGTCTTCGGGCGAGGGGCAGAGGAGGCGGCCTTCCTTCGCGCTCACGGAATTCCGTACCGGATTGTGCCTGGCGTTACGGCCGCGGTTGGGGTTTCTGGTTACACCGAGCTACCCATCACGCATCGGGCGGCAGCCTCGGCCGTGGCCCTGGTGACCGGCCATGATGATCCCCGTGACCCCAAGGCACGGGTAAACTGGCCCTCGCTCGCCAAGTTTCCGGGCACCCTTGTGGTTTACATGGGCGTGGCCCATCTGAAAGATATTTGCGAGGTTCTGATTGAGCATGGGATGAGCCCAGAGACCCCCGCCGCCGTGGTCGAGCGGGGCACCTGGGCCCGTCAGCGTTCCGTAGCCGCCACGCTTTCCAGCCTGCCCGAACTGGTGAGCACGCACAGGCTACACCCGCCGGCACTCCTGATTGTTGGGTCGGTGGTCAACCTTCGGCCCGAGCGGTCCTGGTTTGAGTCTTTACCACTCTTTGGCCAGCGGATTCTGGTGACCCGCCCCGCCGAGGATTGCCGCCTGGCAAGCGAGCAACTGGAAACGCTGGGTGCCGAGGTCTTGCAGGCCCCCACCGTGGAGGTCCAGCCGCTTCAAGACTTTCAGGCGCTCGATGATATCCTGGCGCGTATCCGATCGTTTGACTGGCTGGTCTTTACCTCTCGGCATGGGGTCGACGCGTTTCTGGGCCGCTTGATGCACCTGGGGCACGATGCCCGAGCCCTGGGGGGGCTGAAGCTGGCCGCCATTGGGCCCGGTACCGCCGACCAGTTGCAACGCTGGCACCTTCGGGCCGACCTGGTGCCAGACCGGTTCCTCTCCGAGGGGCTGGTGGAGGCTTTGAGTCCCCTAGTCTTGGGTAAACGGGTGCTGTTGGCCAGGGCCAACCGAGGGCGCACCCTTTTGTGTGATCAGCTTGAAGCGATAGCCCAGGTGGAACAGGTGGCCGTTTACCAGAACCTGGATGCAGCGGCTTTACCGGCCGGAGTGGTTCAAGCCATGGAGGCCGGTGAGATTGACTGGATCACGCTCACCAGTTCCGCCATCACCGAGCGGTTGTTCAACCTTCTGCCGGCCCACATCCGAGAAAAGGTGGAGCGAGAGATCAAACTTGTGAGCATCAGTCCGGTGACCACCGCAACCGCTCAAAAGTTAGGCTGGACCGTTGCCGCCGAGGCGCAAACCTACACCTGGGACGGCGTGGTCCAGGCTATCTGCGCGGCTCGTCTACTAATCTGAACCGACCGAATTGCAAGGGGCTTTGGTTCCCCGCCATGAATTGGCGAGAGCATGCCCCAGTGAGTCTGAGCGGCGCTCAGACCTGCAAATTCACGCGAACTCGCGGTAGGTTTCGTACCCTTGCCAGATCAGAACGCCGCCCGCCAGCGCGAACAGCACATCAAGTAGCCAGCTCTGGCGACTGAAGGGCAGCCCCACGGCAAGGTCGAGCACGAAGACGAGAGTGAGCAGGCTGGCAAGCACCAGGCAGGCGATGGTGAGGCCCTTTTCCATGGCAGAACTCGATCTTTGGAGACCTGAATGACAGAATGCTATGCCTGAATGTATCACACAAACCAGACCGAGTCAGCCGGTTGGATAAACTGCGTTAAGCCTGGCAACATCCGCTGCATGACTGACAATCCTGATCCTCAGGGCTGTTCAGGCGATCGCACGGCAATGACCCGGGCCTGGAGTCGTTCCATCCTGGGCAGCCAGATTCGCAGCACGCCGTTTTTGAGCTCTGCCGAAATCCGCGAGCGGTCCAGGTCTTCGCTCAGAATGAAAGAACGCTCGAAGTCTCCCAGGGTGTATTCCTGCTGAATCATCCGGGCCTCGGCGGGCGCAGCCGGTTCCACCTGCGCTCTGAGGGTGAGAACGTTCTGCTCCAGGTGGATGCTCAAGGTTTTCTCACTGGCCCCGGGCAAGTCGGCTTCAAGCACCAGGCCACCGTCTGCTTCATAGATATCGGTCTGCGGAGAACGCAATGCCGCCCGGTGCGTGAGAACCTGACGTGTGGCAATAGGCTGTGTTACTGGCCCCGGGCGCTGCGGAAGCCGCCCTCTGGGCTCGTCCATGGAGACCGGAATCGCTTGTCCCTGATCGCTCATGATCTTGAGAAGCCCTCTGTGCGTGAATCTGCTGGTTTTCTTGGTGCGTTTGAGCGGCCGGCCCCAGCTATTCTGGCGTCATGGTGACAGAGATCATCCTGACTCGCACCTCTTCAATCTTGAGCAGTTCAATCACCAGAACCCCGCGTGTGAGGACAGCGGAAATTCGTTCAGGGTCGAACCGGGTGGGAAAGTTATAGGTGCGTGACCAGGAACCGCTGATCCGCTCTTTGCGCCGGTACGCCTCGTCCCGAATGTTCGATGCGGACCGAACGCCCCGGATGGTCAGGCTTTGGCCAGCCACGGAAAGCTCGATGTTGTCGGATTCCTGGCCGGGAAGCTCGGCCGTGATCGTGTACCGGTCCGCAGTCTCCAGCAAATTCATGGCGGGGAACGGATGGCCAACTCTCCAGGCCTGGAGCGCGGGAATTGCTTCGAGCAACCGCCCCATTTCTCTCTGGAGTTCACGAAATGGATCTGCATCCGGTGAGCCAGGCATGAAGAACCAACTCCTGAGCTAACTTTCCAAATCAAAGTTCCACAATCTTACTCGCAGACGGTATGCCAGAAGATGGGTTGAATGGTTTGTGCCAAGCTAACATATTGCGGGATAAGAAGGTTAGGGTGAAACAATTGGAGGGCTGCTCGGCTCGCTGGCCTGCCGCTCTGGCAGTTGATGGATTGTGGGGGTGGAGTGGGGACTGTCGGACCGGCAGATTCCGGGAAACTGGCTCGAAAGTCAAACACGTTGGCGGGCTTGCGTGTTCCGAGTGAACCATTTCCTGCTAGAATTCTCTGTTCCTGAAGTGACGAGGTTCATCCAGTAGCCCGGATCCGCAGACTCATGAAGCGCCGCATCTCGATTTATGACACAACCTTGCGAGACGGAAGCCAGGGCGAGGGGGTGAATTTTTCGCTCCAGGACAAGCTGGCGATTACCCAGCGGCTCGATGCGTTGGGGGTTGATTTCATTGAGGGGGGCTACCCGCTTTCCAACCCCAAAGATGCGGCCTACTTTCAGCAGGTACGCGACCTCAAGCTCAAGCATGCACGCGTTTCCGCGTTTGGCATGACACGCAAACGAGACATCCAGGCGAAAGATGATATTGGGCTGCGGGCCTTGGTGGATGCTGGTACGACAGTGGTAACCCTGGTGGGTAAGACCTGGGATTTGCACGCCACCGAGGTGCTGGGCGTTTCGCTGGACGAAAACCTGAAGATGATCCGCGAGTCGGTTGAGTTCCTTCGGTCTCAAAACCGTGAGGTAATCTACGACGCCGAACACTTCTTTGACGGCTACAAAAATAACCCTGAGTATGCGCTTCGAACTCTGAAAGCGGCCGCTGAGGCTGGTGCCAGCGTGCTGGTGCTTTGCGATACCAACGGCGGCAGCCTGCCTGCCGAGGTCGCCAGGGCCGTACGTGCCTTGCAGGAGGTGGTTTCCGCGCCGATTGGGATTCACACCCACAACGATGGCGAACTGGCCGTGGCCAACACCCTGGCCGCCATTGAAGTGGGGGCCAGCCAGGTTCAGGGGACCATCAATGGAATTGGTGAACGCTGCGGCAACGTCGATCTTTGCTCGGTGATCGCCAACCTGGCGTTGAAGTACTCTGATTATCAGGTGCTTGAGGCCGACCGGTTGACCCATCTGACCGAAGTTTCTCGCTACGTTTATGAAACCGCCAACATGAACTTCCGGTCTGGTCAACCGTTCGTGGGGTCGAGCGCGTTTGCCCACAAGGGGGGAATGCACGTTCATGCCGTGCGGAAGTTCGCCCATAGCTATGAGCACATTGACCCGAGCCTGGTTGGCAACGAGCGAAAAATTCTCGTCAGCGAGCTATCGGGCCGGTCTAACATCGCCGAGAAAATGACCGAGTACGGGCTCGACCAAGAGCCTGCGCTGCTGGCCAAGGTGCTAGACCAGGTGCAGGAGCTTGAGAACCAGGGCTACCAGTTTGAGGCTGCCGAGGCATCGTTCGTGCTGCTGGTTGAAAAACTGGCCGGGCGGTACACGCCGATGTTTGAACGCCTGGGATATCGGGTGCGCGTAGAGGCGGCCCGCAATGGCGGGCCCACCACCGAGGCAACCGTGAAGGTTCAGGTTGGTGATCAGGTCGAACACACGGTGAGCGAGGGCGATGGCCCAGTGAACGCGCTCGATGGTGCCTTGCGCAAGGCGCTTCAGCCGCACTTCCCGGCCCTGGCCGAGATGACCCTGGTAGATTACAAGGTCCGCGTGATCAACGAGCGGGCCGGTACCGCTGCCCGGGTGCGGGTGGTGATTGAGAGCAAAGACGATCAGGACGTTTGGGGCACCGTGGGCGTGAGCGAAAACATAATCGACGCGAGCTGGATTGCCCTGGTGGACGCCATTGAGCACAAGCTCCGCAAAGGGCATGTCCGAGCCTGAGCCGCCGGTCTAACGGCGGAAGCGACGCATTCACCGCGCCGGCAAGCCGTGCTCCCTGGGGCCGGTAATTGCCGGAAACTGGTCGGCTGAGCGGGGTTCCGGGGCGGTCCAGGTGGCACGAATTTGCGGAGTCTGGCCCGGAATTGGTGCTGTTTCTGGAGGGCCGGCATGCCTTGTTTCCAACGGCTGTCCAGAATCGTCTCACAGTCTTGTCGCTTTTCGGGTATTTTTATGACTCTTCCAGATAACCCCAGACCCTGAACGGTTGTCGATCTTTATGAGCGGTCTTGAGAATTTGCCCAAGGCGTATGATCCCCAGGCTGCCCAGAAGCGCTGGTATTCCGAGTGGCTGAAGCGTGGCTACTTCCATGCCGACGCGACCAGTACCAAGCCTGCGTACAGCATTGTGATTCCGCCGCCCAACGTCACAGGTGCCTTGCACCTGGGGCACGCGCTCAACAACACGCTGCAAGATATTCTGATCCGGTGGAAGCGGATGCAGGGTTACTCGGCTCTTTGGATGCCGGGCACCGACCATGCGGGCATTGCCACCCAGGCGGTAGTTGAGCGGCGGATCTTCACCGAAGAGAAGAAGAGCCGGCATGATCTTGGGCGTGATGTGCTGGTGCGCCGGATCTGGCAGTGGAAGGATGAATACGAGGCACGGATTCTGAGCCAGCTCCGCCTCATGGGTTGCTCATGTGACTGGGACCGGACCCGGTTCACGCTTGATGAGGTCTGTTCGCTGGCCGTCAGACGCACGTTTTTCAATCTGTTCAAGGCCGGCAAAATCTTCCGCGGTAAGCGGCTGGTGAACTGGGATACCCACCTGCGCACTGCAGTGGCCGACGACGAAATTTACTACGAGGACGTGAAGGGGCAGCTTTGGACCATTCGCTACCCGGTTTCTGGCTCAACCACGGGCGAGGCCCTGCACGTGGCCACCACCCGTCCAGAGACCTTGCTGGGTGACACCGCAGTGGCCGTGCACCCCGACGATCCCCGTTATAAGCATCTGATTGGCAAGACGGTCGATCTGCCGCTGACTGGGCGCACCATCCCAATTGTAGGCGATGCCTTGCTGGTGGACCCCTCGTTTGGAACCGGCTGCGTGAAGGTGACCCCCGCGCACGATCCTAACGATTACCAGACCGGCCTGCGGCACAACCTGCCGATGATCAACCTATTGAACCCAGACGGCACCTACAACGAGAACGCCGGCCCAGCCTACACCGGGCTCGACCGCGTGGTGGTGCGCAAGCGGCTGGTGGCCGACCTGGAAGCGCTGGAGCTTCTGGTGAAGGTGGAACCGTACGCCACCCGCCTGAACTACTCAGATCGCAGTAAAACCCCAATCGAGCCGTACCTTTCTGACCAGTGGTTCGTGCGCATGGGAGACGACGCCGACGGTGCGCCGGGCTTTGCCCAGCGTGCCATGGAAGCCGTGACCTCTGGCCAGGTCAGGATTCACCCCGAGCGTTATGCCAAGAGCTACCTGGACTGGCTGGGCGAGAAGCGTGACTGGTGTATCAGCCGCCAGCTCTGGTGGGGGCACCGGATCCCGATTTGGTATTGCGATACCTGCACCGAGGACCAGCTTCAGCACGCATTTGCCGGCCGGACCGACGTCACCTGGATTCAGGCAGAGAATGGCGGCTGGCTGATTGGCGCCGAGCATGACCTGCAGGGGCACGAACTGGGCCATGGTCACCTGCTAACCCAAGACCCTGACGTGTTGGATACCTGGTTCAGCTCGGCCCTTTGGCCGCACTCGACCCTGGGCTGGCCAGAGCAAACCCCGGAGCTTGCCAAGTACTACCCCACCAGCGTGCTCTCGACCGCGCGTGACATTATCACGCTGTGGGTGGCCCGCATGGTGATTTTCGGCCAGTTCAACTGCAACGAGATTCCGTTCCGTGACGTCTTCATTCACCCGGTGATCCAAGACGGCGACGGCAAACGGATGTCGAAATCGGCCGGGAACGGGATCGACCCGGTGGATATCATTGATACCTATGGCGCAGATGCTCTGCGGTTCACGCTGGCCGCCTCGGCCACCGAGACCCAGGACCTGCGGATGCCGGTTGAGCCGGTGAAGAACGCCGATGGTTTATGTGGGCTTCGGCCTGCTCCCGGCGAGCCCATTGAATGGGTGGACCAGGCGACCTGGAAGAAGGCTCCCAAAGAGCAGCGGGTTAATACCTCCGACCGTTTCGAACTGGGCCGCACGTTCCCCAACAAAATCTGGAACGCGGCCCGGCTTGTGCTGATGAACCTTGAAGGTTACCAGCCGGCCGAGGTGGATACGGGCTCGCTGGCGTGCTTTGGCTCGGTGGAAGACCAGTGGATTCTGGGCCGCCTGGCTACTGCCGCCACCCATACCACGCATGCCTTGGACCACTTCCAGTTTGCCGAGGCAACCAAAACCCTGCGTGACTTTGCCTGGACAGACTTCTGCGACTGGTACCTGGAACTGGTCAAGGGGCGGCTCAGAGATCCTGAAAAGCGTCCGCAGGCCCAGCAGGCCCTGGTGATTGCGCTCGATGGCCTGTGCCGTCTCTTGCACCCCATTGTTCCGTTTGTCACCGAAGAAGTGTGGCAGGCGCTCAACCTGGTGGCCCCCAACCGCTGGAACCCTGCCACCCACGAAATTTGTGCGGCCCCAGAGAGCATCTGTTTGGCCGAGTGGCCTCGTTTTCCAGCCGGCTGGGCGAGCCCAGAGGCAGCCTTTGTGGTTGGCCAGTGGCAAGAAAAGATCGCCACTTTGCGTAACCTGCGGGCCGAGCGAAACGTGCCCGAGAAGGCGAAGATTCAGCCTCTAATCATTGCCGTGGGGCGAGTTGCCGAGGCCCTGGAGGCCGGACGGGCTCATATTCAGGCCCTGAGCGGTGCGGAATCAATAACCATCATCCCCCACCTGGCCGAGCATCCTGCACAGTCTGCCGTGGCCGTGCTTGCCGACGCCGAGGTCTTGTTGCCGCTGGAGGGCTTGATCGACCGCGATGCCGAACGCGCCCGCCAGCAGAAGACCCTGGTTTCTTTGGTGAAGCAGGCCGAGCCGCTGGAAGCCAAGCTGAACGACGCCACCTTCACGGCCAAAGCGCCGGCGGCGGTGGTGGATCAGTTTCGGACCCGGCTGGCCGAACTGAAAACCCAGATCAGCACCATCGAGGGGATTCTGGCGGGCCTTTGAGCCATCTGTTTGAAAAATGCACTTCTGGGGCCAGAATGAAATGGCCCCAGAAGCCGCGAACGCGGCTCGCCTTGTCGCCCAAGGCGTGATCTTGCGTTTTTGCAGTTAGAGGCCAAAGAGTAAGCCTTGGATTCTGCATCACTGAGAAACGGTGGCGAAGTGAAGCCACACCCGTGCTAGCCCTGGAGTCTTTTTCATCTGGGCACCGGTACGCAACTGAGCATTCTGAACCCAATATCAAACCGGCGGTATTGACCGCTTCTCCCGCGTGCGGGAGAAGGTGGCCGGAACGGCCGGATGAGGGCGTTTTCTCTTGGAGCATGAGCGCAAAGCAGCCACACTCGTGATGCTTCTGGACTCGCTTTCATTTCGCCACGGTTTGTTACAGCCCTGACACATGAGCGTGGCCTTCTTCTCCGAATACGAGTCTGAAGACGCGTACTTGGCCAGGAGGGCAGCGTTTTGGCCGGGCTCATTTTTAAGCGTTCTTGCTTGGGCTTGGAATTTTACAGGGGCAGTCTTCGGCACGGCTCGTTGACGGCTGAAGGGGCTTGACCTAAGATCGAGCTTACACGACTCAATTGATGGTCAGGGGCGATTTGCGCTTGGGCATTACCCCGGGGAGTAGGATCGCCATGGCAATACAGATGGACTTGACCAGGATCATTATCAGCGATACGAACGAACAGCAGTTGATCTTCCTCAAGGAGACGGATGGAGAGCGGACCTTTCCGATTGTGATCGGTTTTTTTGAGGCGACGAGCATTGATCGCCGCGTGCGTGGCCAATCGACCCCGCGGCCGCTGACCCACGACCTGCTGGCCAGCGCCATTGAGCTTCTTGGCGGCGAAATCCAGGATGTGTACATCCACGAACTTCGCGACCATACGTACTTCGCGAAGGTCCGGATCAAGCACGAGGGCGAGATCATTGAGGTTGATTCCAGGCCCAGTGATGCGATTGCCCTGGCTGTAACCGTTGAGGTTCCGATCTACGTTTCCGAGGATGTGATTGACGAAGCGATTCAGTAACATCATGATCTGTATCTGCCCGCGCATGGCGGGTGATTTTCGGAGGGGTGCCTGAGTGGTTGAAAGGGACGGTCTTGAAAACCGTTGAACCGTTTCGCGGTTCCGTGGGTTCGAATCCCACCTCCTCCGCTAGTGCTTTGTCACAGCTTAATTGTCGGGTAGACCGACTTCAGTTTCGTTCGGGCGTCGTCGATCTTCATTTGCCAGTCGACGCCACGTTGTGTGGCATTGACGTCGGTGGACCAAGCGCCGGTTTCCTCACGGAGTGT
>CAIYJE010000098.1 GCA_903926465.1 uncultured Planctomycetales bacterium | reverse complement strand
GCCGTGCTCAAGCACGTTACCAATGGTGATGTTTTTGGGATTCCGCTGGAAACCGATGGGCGTGCTGGGAATGACATTGATCGCGGGCAAGAAGCCGCCTTCGTTGCCAATCTGAATGATGTCCGGACCAATGGTCTTGGGGTCGGGCAGGCCGCCGGCGCGGCCGTCGATGATGTCACCAGGCTGACCACTGGTGGTCGTCGTCCAGTTGTTCACTGCGCCATAAGCGTCGGTCACCGATCCGTCTGGGAATGCGGCAGCTCCAGCAACGGCTGGAACCATGCCCACTTCCGTGCCGCCGGTATAAATCTGAGCAGTGGCCGTGGCTGTGACACCTCCCGCCGTGGTGGGCGCTGAAATCGTGATAACAGGCGGCAGGGTATACCCACTACCGACCGTATCAAACTGGATTCCAATCACCTGGCCGAACGTCAACGAACCGGGCGTGGTGTCAATGGTCGCCGTCGCCGTGGCACCATAACCGGTGGTATCACCAGCGGCCGGCGTGATCGTGACCGTGGGGGCAACCGTGTAGCCACTACCGCCCGCGGTGATCACCAGCGAGGCAGGGTCAACGATATTGCTGGACGTGTAGAGTTGCAGATTAATGAACCGGTCGTCGGCGGCGTTCAGAATCTGGAATCGGTACGCTTTGGGATCCACATTCATGACCGGGTAAGGCGTACCGTTCACCATGGCGGTGTCCTGGTAAGCTTCCATGGTCTGGCTAATGTTCGGCACGTCTGGATATTGCCAGATCACCGAGGTCGCGGTCGCACCTTTGCCCGTGGTATCACCGGCGGCATTGGTTATGGTGATCACCGGAGGAAGGGTATAGCCCTGCCCTGGCGTGTCGAGGATGATCGACGTCACCACACCCGCAGTCAGTACGGCATGGGCGCTGGCGCCATAACCGGTGTCACCCGGTGCGGCCGTGATCGTTACCGTGGGAGCTAGTTTGTAGCCTGTTCCACCGGAAGTGATGTTGATCCCTCCGGCCCCTTGAATGGCCTGGTAGGCAACGCTCCAAGGAGGCCAGAACCATGGGCCGTAATCCCAGCGGCCGTAGTTATTACCACCCGTGGGATCGTTGGGGTTCTGGTTCGGCATCCAGACGTGGGGCGTCCAGAGGTCTGAATTCCCCATGTTGAGGGCAATCGGCCAGGTCGGGTCCGTGGTCATGACCGTGGTCGGATCAATGAAGGTCTTATCCTGGAAAACCAGGGGAGTGGCCGCAGGCAAAATGCCAGTCGCGATGAGGTTTTGCTCAACAGCGTCCGTGAGCGTGTAGATTGATTCTTCACCAGCATAGACGTTGAGGCGTGTTATCCCCAGGCTATGATCGTGATAGAACATCATCCTCGCGGACTGCTGATTGGTGTAGAAGAACGTCATCGAGCCCGGGCCCGGATCGGGCATGTCTGGGACGTTAATAGCGCTCACGCCACGGGGATAGCTCGTGGTCTGGCCAGCCGGACTGATCCACTGGTTGGCAGTACCATCGCTGATCCACGGAGTCACTCCACCGTGCAGGTGGATGGTTGCACGATTATCGGTATAAGCTTCACCCACGGAACCAATCGTGGTGGTGTAAGCGATGCTGACGGACGGAAGAGTGCCGCCTGTCAATCTGTTCGTTCCCACGGTCATCTGAGGAACGATGTAGGGCCGAAGGGTACCACCAAAAGAGACGGTGTAGGGTGCCGTACCGGTCGAGCTCACACCACCGGTCGGGCTTGTGCCGATGACCGTGACGTTATTCAGCCCATAAATGGCGTTGAGGGCGGTCTGGACCGTGAGCGCGGTTGCATTGTACGCCAGCGCTGCCGAGGTTGCTGTTACCTTGGTCAGCGGATTCGTACCGGTGACCGTGAAGGTCCCACCTTTGGGTGCTCCGTTGAGCGTAATCTTTTGGGAAGAGTCACCTCGGAACGCTGGACCACCAGGATATTCATACAGCTTGACGGTGAAGTGAGTCGAATCGATGACCGACGCCACATCGAAGTCACCGTTATAGTCCTGGGGTAACATGCCCGAGATATTGATATGTTCGCCCACGGTCAACACCTGAGGCGTGGCTGTGGTGTATTGAGCCGTGGTACCCGTGGTGCCCACACGGTCAGCCGCAATCACTTCCACCGTGCCGTTAGGACCAGCACCAGCGCCCTGCACGGTTCCATCGACAGGGAGGAACAGATTGCCAGCAACCCCTGTCGGCAAGTAGTTATCGAACTTGACGCGCACAGGCGTATTGCTGGTGGCCTGGATCTCGGTACCCAGGAACTGGGGAGCAGCAACCGAGTACACCGGCTGACCCAGATTATTGAGAATCGGTGATCCGTTAGGGTAGGTCAGTGCGAAGTGGGCACTCACGGCGGCGTTGACCGGAGTCTCAATCTGAACGTAACCACGGAGCGTGGTGGGGTTCAGGCTGCTTGAGAGCTTTTGCGTGTACTGAATCACAGCAATTTCGTAATAATCTGACCCTGGATACGTTGTTGTGTCCGCCACGGCGACGGGCAAGTACTGACCCAGGTTATTGGCACCCGTTGCACCCAGGCCGGCGATGGTGTCCTGGAACTTTTTGATGCCGCCGGTCACGGTGTAAGAGCCGGTGGGGGTCAGAGTGACGACAGGCTGAGGACTGTTGGCCCAGTTTGAGGTACCGGTCAGACCAAAAAAGTCTGGTGTTCCACCAGGAACCTGAGTGAGCAGCATGATCTTGTCAAGTTGCTCAAGCCCGGGTCGTAAGGCGTGCCTGTTCTTGCGTCGCACTTTCATCGTCGAAGTACCTCTACTGGGTGTGATGCTTGAGAAGGAAGGGAATCAGATCGTATGATTCGAGGTGTGAATCGAACCGGACTGGGCAAGCCAATCGAAAGAAGCAAGCTAGGGATCTTTGGAAATCAACTGGCGGCATCGCCAGTTCTCATAAACGACGCTTTGGGAGCGTGGAGAGAGATGAGTCACGAAACAACAAGTTGGGTATCTACTCGGAGAGCAACTTTTTTCTCTGCGGTCGATGAACAAAAGCATCCTCGGCAAATGAAAAAAAGAACAATGAGTCATCCATGAGTCATAAACCGCACAATCGTTCCTCGTGGAGTAGTTTTAAGACACAGAGGTGAGCTTTGGCATCAGGAAAATCCTTAAGTGCTTCTCAGGTTTTCCAAACATCCCTCTAGGTGTTATTACCCCATTTGCCCCATATTGCTTATTTGTTCGCGGTGTTTGTTGCTTGCCTATGGTCCTCACGGTCGCTGTTTTATATTTGGCTTTTGGCGGTGTTGTTGACTGGGTGTGTCTTTGGGGAGATGGGTTGCCTGGGTGGCTTGCTTGGTTATTCAGGGGTTTTGTTGATTATCTCTTAGTGCTTAAACGGTCACGTTAGGCAGATTGGTCGGTTTCATGGCATGTAGGCGTGCATAATTAACTCCAATGGCTCAGGCATGATCTGGTAAATGCATGCAAGCAATAGCGGTGGGTCATGGTCTTGATTCCAGATTTGCGGTAGAAAGGCGTACCCTGTCCCGGTTTCAAGGGGCTGACTTTCGGCCGTTTTGCCAGACTGGGGTTGGGAAAGGCTTCGAATTCCGGGTAGAACCGACAGCTTCTGCCAGCGTCCGTTTCTGAAAGCGATCTTATAAAAGAATATGGAATGTCATTATGAATGGGCTGGTTTTCTGTTGCTTGGTGATTTCTTCCGCCTTTGTTCAGTCTGTAGACGCGCCGGCGATGGGTCGGACCTTCTTACTTACGCCACCGCCGCATGGAAGTGGGCCAGTGCCAGTTGAGGTTGGCTTCCACGTTATCGACTTTGGCCGAATCACTGCACGTGAGGAGAGCTTTGAGGCCACGGTTTATCTGGAGTTACGCTGGCAAGACCCTCGCCTGGCGGATGCCCTGGCGGATGGACGCTGGGTGCCAACACAGAAGATCTGGATGCCTCGAGTTTCTTTTGATAACGCCGCAGATGCGCCCCACTCACATGGGGAACCGGTGATCGAGGTTGATCCCAGTGGGTTAGTGGTTTTTGAAACAATTCTCAGTTGCCGTTTTTCGGTACCGCTGGACCTTCGTGCTTTCCCCTTTGACTCTCAAGTGCTTCCGATCCGTGTCTCGCTTTACGATGATGAAACGCTGGTCCAATTTCGCTTGATGTCCAACCGTTCAAGAATTCACGAAGATGCTTTTGTCACGGACTGGGTACTTGGGGAGCCGAGTATCCGGGTGGAGTCTCGTGAATTTAGTCATGGTGAGGATCGGTTTTCTTCCCTGTTGCATGAAGTACAGATTCACAGGCGTTCCACCTTCTTCCTCTGGCGAATTTTGCTACCGCTGACCTTGTTACCAATTGTCTCGTTTGTGATTTTCTGGGTCGAGCCTTCAAATCTTCAGCCACAAATCAGTACCTGCATGGCAACTCTGATTGCGCTGGTAACGTTTCACTTTGCGGTGGATTTTGCATTGCCCAAAGTGACCTACCTCACTCTGGTTGATCGTCAGGCGTTGATTGGGTTTATCACGGTTGCGATTGAGGTATTTTTTGTGGGTTGGGTCCATTCGGTTGTAAGGACCGGGAATTTGTTGAAAGCGGATCGAGTTATGCGATTAGGCCGTTATGGTTTCCCGCTGATCTACCTGGCCGTCATCCTCTTGAATCTGGCGCCGGCTTTTGTGGCGGCCGGTCTTCTTTGATCTGTAATACTTTGCATTGAAGGCATTGCAGGCGCGGCTGACGGTAGTGTTACGCCCTGGTTTCTGATCAGAGCCCGATGCGCTTGCTTTGTAGTTGCGCTTTTGAGATTAGAGTCCGCAAAAAAAGTAGCGGACGCTCCTGGACATGGTTTGGCGTTGCGTCGCAAATGGTCTGTCCAAGCGTTTGGCCGGAAATACAATCCCGAAGCGCCAGTGAGTGGATCTCTTATGAAATGGCAGGCTCCAGACGAACTCAGCCTCGTTTGCCGCAGCGCCCTTCTTGGATCGGTTTGGTCTTAAACGGATTCCAGCC
This sequence comes from uncultured Planctomycetales bacterium, assembly GCA_903926465.1. Taxonomy (GTDB): domain Bacteria; phylum Planctomycetota; class Planctomycetia; order Isosphaerales; family Isosphaeraceae; genus CAIYJE01. The sequence goes on along the minus strand of CAIYJE010000098.1, from coordinate 102,113 downwards.
GGAAATAGCGCGCCCTTGGCTCCAGACAGTCGAACAAAAGGTTACATGCCAGTCCGCTAACGCGCTATTTCTGGCTGGAATCCTTATTCTCTTTCCGTACCGCTGGTTGTCCACGTTTTGTATGATACAAACGTGAACGGTTGTAGAACGTACAGTGCCGGGTTGTGGGTCACCTGGAATCTGGTCGATTTAGCCTGGATGGTGGTTGCTGTTTCGGAGAACGGTCGGTGAGGAGTGGACTTTGGCCGGCATTAAGTTTCAGAGATGCAACTTCACGTGTAGAGAGATTGGCTACAGAGTTGATTTTACATTGCGGAATCATTGATGATTATTTGGTAAAGAAATTGTAGACAGGTTCGATGACCATTTTATGTATTCGGAGTTTTCATGGCTGCGACAGTGTTGCGGATTAGAAGTAAGTCAGCTTTCGTGAAAGAACTCTTGAAGGACCATCCTCGTTCTAATGCCGAGACTGTAAATGAGGCATGGAGAAGCGCGGGGATGGAAGGAGTGATCAGTCCAGGTCTGATCAACAAAATTCGGTCAGAATCAGGGCTGGCTGGTAATCTCCGATTCGTTACGAAGCGAAAGAAGCGTTCTCAGGCTGTAGAGGTTATTGACGGTAAGCCTGTACGCCGTGACCGGCTTTCAGTCGGCTTGCAAGGTCGTAATCTCACACGGTCGGTCCGTAGTCATCTTGCTTCACTTGATGAGTTGGAAGCAGACCTGGATTCGTTGATTTACAAGGTGATGAGTGCAGGCAACTTGACATCCCTGGAAGAGAGCCTTCGCGAATCGCGACGGGTGCTTTATCGTTCTCTGGATCAGTAACCAAGCGACCAGGAACTGGAGTTCCTTCGGATTTCCGGATCGTGACTTAGCAATGGCTGATTGACCATTGTTCCTGGTGTGCCTGGCTTTTCAGGGTGGAGTGAGTTTTTGCGGAGAGGACTTTACTTTTTAGCAAAAACTTTGACATGTTCGACCAGCATTTCGGATGGGTCTGGTGTTTGGTCGATTGGCCAGCCGCCACCGAGTGCCAGGTCTAGCATGAGGTACAGAGGCACTCGGGCTTCTTTGGGGGTGCGGTCCTTGCGGAGTTCAACGCCGTCGAAATAAAAGGTGATGAACTCTTCTTCGACCAGGACTCCATAGTTGTGAAAGTCATCGGTCATTCCGTTGACAATCGAAGTATCTCCCTCGGCCCAGTGGAACGCCCCAGGTCCCCAACGGTGGAGCGTGGTGTGGAGCGAGTTTGGTCCCGATCCATATTGTTCGACCACATCAATCTCAACCTGCGTGAGAGTTTTCTTATCGCGTGGTTCTTGGAGCTGTGGAACTCCCATGAGCCAGAACGCGGGCCAGGTGCCAAGCCCTTTGGGAAACTTCGCGCGCATCTCGAAGTAGCCGTATTGCTGAGAGAAGCCCTTCCCCTGAGGGTCTACAGAACAGAGCAATCCGGATTGCCAATGGCCATCGACCTTTCGGGCCTCAATCCGAAGCACACCGTCTTTGACTGAGAAGGGAGAATGGCGGTCTGGGTCCGCGAATCTGGCATCTCCGAAGTCACCTGCGTAAGGCGTGTGGGAAATCCAGCGAGTTTCGGGCCCCCAGGCTGAAATGCTCAACGGTTGGCTGAAGTCTTCATGGAAGGTTACCTGGTAATCTTCCAGATGAAGAGAGGCTGGGGGAAGTGCCGGCAAAGGGGCATCTTCACGAACTTCCAGCTTGCCAACTCGGCATGCGTTTCCTGGGAGTGCGGTCAATCCTTCACCGACTTGGAATGGAAGTCGACCGCCGCCACGTTCGACCGGTTTGGAGTTCCAAAGGCCCACCACGACCTCGTATTGGCCTGCTGGGATATTTGTAGGTACCGTGGCGGTACGTGAGTAGGAGACGTGGCCAGACCACTGGCCTGTGGGAACCGCAGGATCATGGTCGGCCTGAAAGACCATCTGGCCCTGTGAATTCACAAAGTGGACAAATACACTACAGTTGGAGCCCAGCGGCGCAGCGTCCCAGAGATATTGAATTCGGGTGCCGTATCCTGGGCGGCACGCAACTGGTGCGAGCGTACAGGATTTTAGAGTTGGACGGCCCGGTTTCACGGCCTGAGCTTGAAGGTCGTCGATCCACAGTGAGGCCTGACTTTGGCCGGTGGAGAGGGCCTCTTTGGCAATGTTAAGTCCCAGGCCTTTCGGTGGCCCGTGCCATGCTCCGTCATTGGCGCCGTCCCAGTGCTCACCGCCAACCAAGCGTGCCACTTTTAGCACCACTTCCCGCCAGCCTTCGTTCGAGCCAGGCGGTAAATCCACGCTGCTCTGGTGGCATTGTCCTGTGGCGTCTACGATTCTCACGCCCAGCCGTTTCAGGTTCCGGGCTTGGACCCAGAACCGGAACTCCTGGATATCTGGCAAGTCGAGAGGTTGGAGATCAAGCCAACTCCCGACGTAGGCTCCGCCACCACGGAAGTCTGCATCAAGTCGGTATGAGCGTGCGCCATCGTGCGCTTGGGCCTGGTCTGGTGCCAGGCCCCCTTTTGCTCCTGGAAATTCCTCGCCGCCCACATACTTCCAGCCGCGCGGTTCGGATTCAAAGTTTTCAAGGGAGATTGAAAGACCTGCATCTTGGGTCGGCTGAGCCCAGGCTTGCGTCTGGCTATTCGTGCATGTCAGGTGTAAAAAAACTGCCACAATCCGATACAAGCTCGGGCGCAGGGCCAGCCGTTTCATGGGTGTTTCCGGGTGGGCATGAGTGTGAGCCGACCGCCCTGGTGGTGTATCCCAGGTTCGGCGTGGTAGCCCACCAAGAATGGGTGGCGCATGGTGAAACCGGGTTCAGCCGGTCAAGCGATTAAAACCAGATCCTGATTGATCAGGCGATGATCTGCTGGATCGGCTCGGCCCCTTCAACTCCAACAAGCTTCTGGTCGAGACCGTTGTAGAAATAGGTGAGGTGCTCGGGGTCGAGGCCGAGCTGGCGTAAAACGGTGGCGTGCAGGTTTTTGACGTGGAAGCGGTCGGAGATGGCGGCGTTGCCAAGCTCATCGGTCTCACCCACACTGACTCCACCCTTGATCCCACCGCCGGCCATCCACATGGTGAAGCCGTAGGCGTTATGGTCTCGCCCGGTGCCGGTGGCATTCTCGGCGGTTGGCTGACGGCCGAATTCTCCACCCCAGATCACCAGCGTTTCATCGAGCATCCCGCGCCGTTTCAGGTCTTTCAGGAGCCCGGCAATCGGCTTGTCTGTGCGGCCTGCGTGATAGTTGTGGTTATTCTCAAGGTCGCCGTGTGCGTCCCAGTTGCTGTCGTTATGGGCGCCACCGGAGTAAAGCTGGATGAAGCGCACTCCTCGTTCCACCAACCGCCGGGCCAGCAAGCAGCGCCGTCCGAATTCGCGAGTCTTGTCGTCGTCGAGGCCGTAGAGGGACTGGGTCTCTTCTGGTTCGTTGGAAAGGTCAACCGCCTCTGGGGCATGGCTTTGCATGGCATAAGCCAGTTCGTAAGAGGCAATTCGGGCGGCCAGGTTCGTATTGTCGGACCGGATGGCCAGGTGATCGGTGTTGTAGGTGTTTAAAGTTTCCAGCAGTTGCCGCTGGGTCGATTCGCTCATCCCTTCCGCGCGTTTGAGGTCGAGCACTGGAACCCCGGCCGATCTGAGCAGCGTACCCTGATAAGACGCGGGCATGTACCCGCTGGACCAGTTCTTGGCGCCGCTAATTGGGCCGCCAGTGGGGTCTAGCATCACCACAAAGCCAGGTAGGTTTTCGTTCTCGCTGCCAAGGCCGTAATTCACCCACGAACCCAGGCAGGGGCTCCCCGACAGAATTTTGCCCGTGTTCATCTGCAGCATGGCCGACCCGTGAATGGGTGAGTCTGCCGTCATCGAGTGCAGGAATGCGAGGTCATCGACACAGGATCCGATATTCGGGAACAGGTCGGATACCATCTTGCCGCATTCGCCGTAGGGCTTGAACTTCCACTTGGGACCAACAACCCGTCCCTCGTTCTTTTTGCCACCGCGCCCGAAGGTTTTCACGGGTACGGTCTGGCCATCGAGTTCGTAGAGCTTCGGCTTGTATTCGAAGGTATCAACCTGGCTAGGGCCACCGTACATGAACAGAAAGATGACACTCTTGGCCTTGGGCGTGAACATCGGTGGCCGAACCGCTAGCGGGTTGGCCGATCGGGTCACCTCGTCGGCAAGTGCTCCCGGTTTGAGCACGCCATCACGCGTGAACATGTCGATCAGGCCCAGTGACGTGAACCCTGCTCCTGCTTGCCAGAGAAACTCGCGACGTGTACGGCCGCAAAAAGATCCGCCTGGTTTGTTCTGATGAGTTGAAGACATGAACAGGCTCCTTGGCGAATTTGGAAGCGATGGTCGGTTGAGGCCGGAAGAATTCCTGGACGCAATTTTTCAAGCTGGGAGCGGCACTTCGTGAACTCAGGGCCCGTCCCGGCGTTGAACGGTTCTTAGTCAAGGAACAAGAATTCGTTCATGTTCAGGGCGAGGAGTGCAAAGAACCCTCGGGCTTGATCCCGGCTCAGGTTCTCGCGAGAGATGAGTGTGTTGATGAACGCCACGCCCCGCTCAACCTCTTCGGGTTGCGCATCTCGCGCGGTGGTCAACTTGATGGCCAGTCTGACCTGGGTCGCCAGGTCGCTGCCTGCGTCTCGTTCCAGTCGTTCGGCCAGCAGTCTGGCCTGCGCTTGCAGAAATGCACCGTTGATCATCCCAAGTGCCTGGGTTGGCTGGGTGGTGCTGAACCTGACCGGTGATGAACGATCGGTTTCCGCCTGATCGAATCCTTCGAGAATTGGCATCAAGAGGGATCTCTTGGCGTGGATATAAATGCTGCGGCGGGCCTGCTCTTCTGGGCTTGATTTTCCCCACCCGCGGCCTGGGATTGACTGGCCGGCCAGCACTTCGGCTGGGATTTCCGGATAAATCCCTGGTCCATACATGCCTGGGTTCAAATTCCCAGAGACCGAGAGGATCGAGTCTCGAATTTCTTCGGCAGTCAGGCGCCGCATGTCGTACCGCCAGAGCAAGTCATTGATGGGGTCGACCGCAAGAGCCTGTTCGTTCCCGCGTGATGACATCTGGTACGTGTTTGAGGTCATCAGAAGTTTATGAATCGCTTTGAGGTGCCAGCCCTTGGCAACCAGTTCCTGGGCTAGCCAGTCCAGCAGTTCGGGATGGGTTGGTTTGTCACCCTGAGACCCGTAGTTGCTTGGAGATCTGACAATTCCCCTTCCGAAGTGGTGCTGGAAGATTCGATTGACCATCACCCGGGCGGTGAGTGGGTTTGTGGGGGAAGCAATCCAGTTGGCCAGGGCCAGACGTCGGCCGGTCGTTTTGGCTTCGCTGGGCGGTTCAGGCAATTCCAGAGTCCCCCGGTCGATAACTTCCAGGAAGCCTGGTTCAACTTTGTCTCCAAGCACGTGGGGGTTACCCCGAAGCATGACGTGGGTTTCTGGCGCGGTTCGACCAGCCTCGGTCACGCACAGAATGGTCTCTGTGGCAACCTGTTTGCCTCGAAGTTCCTGGTTCTTCTGGATCAGAGTGAGGTAGCGTTCGTGACGCTCCTTGCCCAGAACTTTGGCCCCTTGCTCGCGAACCAGGGCCGGGATATCGGCCTTCGGTTTGGCGATCTTCTCGGCCATCAGCGAGCGGGTAAACCCAGGGCCCGACCATTCCGCTTTCAGGCCCAGGCCGCCACCGCCTTGGAAGTAGTCTAGCCGGATCGGCAAACGCCCTTGCGTGAGTTTAACCTTGGCGGTTTGGGGCTTACCGAGACTATGATTTCCGTCGTAAAGCAGCACCTCTTGGCCGTTGACCATCAGACGGCTGCCATCATCTGAGTCAAGCGAGAAGGTGTATTCCCCGGTTTCGGGAACATTCAGCAGGCCTTCAAACACGAAGCCGATCGCCGAGTCTCGCGATCGCGGGCTCAGGTCAAAACCAGCTGCCAGTTCACCAGTTGTCTCGGGCTTGAGAGTGTCAAAGTTCGGGAGTTTGTCCCAGGTATCGCGGTAGAATTTGAAGCGCAACTCTTCAAGGTCTGACTTGTCAGACATGTTGCTGGCTTCATAAGTTTTGCGGAACTCTTCTTCGATCTCAGCGATCGACTCACGCACTTCCTCACGCTGACGAGCGAGGTCTCGAGCGCGTGCCTCGTAGTCACGTTCTTTGCCCTCCTCGATGAAATTGACCTCGTCGGTTGGTCCGCCGTTCCGGAAGTGGTTGATGTTCCTGAAGATTGAGACCAGCTTGTAATAGTCTTTCTGAGGAATCGGGTCGATCTTATGGTCGTGGCAACGCGCACAATCGACCGTCAGACCAAGAAAGACCTGGCCGGTGGTGGCCACGATGTCATCCAGCATGTCAAACTGCGCCTGGAGCCTGTCGGTTGGTTCGTCGTCCCAGATCCCCAGGCGATAGAAACCGGTGGCAATCCTGGAGTCATTGCTCGCATCGGGCAGCTCATCGCCTGCCAGTTGTTCTCGGATGAAGCGGTCGTACGGTTTGTCGTCATTGAAGGCGCGAATGACGTAGTCTCGATATCGCCAGGCGCTCGGTTTGGGATTGTCCCGCTCGTAGCTGTTCGTTTCTGCGTAACGAACCAGATCCAGCCAGTGGCGGCCCCATTTCTCACCGTAACGAGGCGAGGCAAGCAAACGATCAATCAGGTCTCTGTATGCGTTGGATGAGGTATCGGCCAGGAACGCCTCAACCTCCTCAGGCGTAGGCGGCAGCCCCGTGAGGTCATAAGTGGCTCGCCTGATCAACTCGGTTTTGCTGGCCTGAGGGTTGGGCTTGAGCCCCTTCGTTTCCAGTTTTGCCAGGATGAAGGCATCGACGGGGTTGGCGACCCAGGTAGGATTGCTAACCTTGGGAACGGCCCCCGGATTCGTGGGCTGGAACGACCAATGTTCACGGTCTTTGTCCGTGACGGTCATGGGCCCTTTGCGTACGGGCGTGGTGCTCGGTTCCGAGTCGGCCGGCCAGGGTGCGCCAAGTTGAACCCACTGGGTAAGGGCCTCGATCTCGGCGGGAGGCAATTGCTTGGACGGGGGCATCTTGGGCCCATCGTCGTTATACCGAATGGCGGCAATCAGCAGGCTTTCGTCAGGCTTGCCGGCGACCACGGCTTCACCGGTATCACCACCCGCGGCAAAGGCTTCGGACGTGTCGAGGCGAAGCCCGGCCTTTTGCTTCTCTGCCCCGTGGCAGCTCACGCACCGCTCGACCAGGATCGGTCGAATTTTGCTCTCGAAGAAACGGGCCTGCTCTGCCGTGACCTTTGAGTCATCGGCCGAGCCGGTAACGGGAACCAGGCCAACGCAAAAACAGGCGAGGGCAAGAGCCGCTCTGTATGGTCGGGGCATGAGTGTCATACCGGCGGGGCTTGTGGGCGTGCGGGGGCTGAGATCCCCCTGTAACCTATTATTCTACAGGTATCAGCCTGCCCAGGGAAAGGCAATTGGCCGGACCTCGCCGGTTGAGCCGGCGAATCATTGATTCCCTGGGCCTCTCCCACTTCCCAGGAATTGATTCGGGCTCGCGTTGCCTGGGGAGCGTTTCAAGCCGTTCACCATTCGATTGCAAGCAAAACTAATCCCCAAGAGAGAGCCGAGCATGGCTTTACCACATCTGCTCGACAAAAGAACGCTTTCATCATTTCCTGGCGGGTGGCTTGCTTGGGGGCTCTGGAGGTGCTGCAATTTTGTCTATTCAGGTGACCAGGAATTTCCTTGGTACCATAGTAGCTCGATTTTTTCGGGTAGGGCACCGAGCTTTGAGGCTTCAGCCATGAAACATGTGATCGGATTCGCTGTTTTTCTTTGCGCCTTGAGTTTTCAGCCACTCTGGGCCGACGACACCAAGCCGGTTCGGGTGCTGGTTTGGGATGAACAGCAGCCTGCCCAGAAGCAAGCGTATGGGGACAAGTTTTTAGGGGAAACGATTGCAGCCTATCTTGAGTCTCAGCCTGGCCTTGTGGTCAAATCGGTGAAGCTGGACTCTGCTGAGCAGGGCCTGGATGAAGCCACGCTGGATGCCACCGATGTGCTGATTTGGTGGGGGCACGTGCGGCACCCCGAGGTGAGTGATGCGAATGTTGAACGGGTGGTCTCTCGGGTTCGAGAGGGGCGACTCTCGCTCATCGCCCTGCACTCGGCGCACTGGGCCAAGCCGTTCGTCAAACTGATGCAGGAGCGAGCCAAAGCCGACGCGTTGAAGTCGATCCCACCGGGGGAACGCGGTGACGTGAAGTGGGAGTTTTTGAACGAAGTCACCGTGTATCAGGCACCCAAGCGAGACGCCCCACTGACGCCCAGTTTGTCACGAATTGACGGTATTCACCGTCTGGCCTTGCCGCTGTGTGTTTTTCCAGCCTACCGGCCGGACGGGGCACCGTCTCATGTGACGATGCTACTTCCAGAGCATCCGATTGCCGCTGGCCTTCCTGCGAAGTGGGATGTGGCTCATACGGAAATGTATGACGAGCCGTTTCATGTTCCTAAGCCCGATGAGGTTGTGCTGGAGGAGCGCTGGGATAAGGGAGAGCATTTTCGAAGCGGTTGCATTTGGCGTGTTGGCCAAGGGCACGTGTTCTATTTCCGACCAGGCCATGAGACTTTCCCGGTCTTCAAGCAGAAGGAGCCGCTTCAGGTTCTGGAAAATGCGGTCCGCTGGCTGGGTGCCCAAACACGAAAATAAGTCCTGTTCGCTACGACAAAAAAGCAAGCGGTAGAAATCAGAACAGCCAGCAAAAAGGCCCCTGCCCGCTTGCTGGCTGTTCTGGTTTTTGTCGTCGGGAAATCAGTCCAGCGTTTTGACGAGCAGATTCTTGAACCGCATGGGAGCCCCTTCGGATTGCCACCCAAACGGCCCGTGGTCTGGGACCGGTGATTTGCCAGTGGCCACTTGAGTTCCGTTGAGGCTACAGGCGACGGTGCCATCCTTGCTGGTCACTTCCATGGTGTTCCACTGGCCGACCGGCTTGATTGCCTTCTTGTAGGCGGCTTCATCCCAGGTGCCGTCGAACTTGGCACCCTTCATGGGGTAAATCTTGCCAACCTCGCGGTTCATGAGCTGGAACTCAATACACTTGGGCCAGACGGCATGCGGTGTTTCAATATTAAAAAGAAAGCCGGAGTTCCCGGGGAATTTGGAATCGTCGGTCAGGCCTTCGGGCCGCTCATACATGAAGTCGAACTTCATGGTGTAGCTCTTGTAAGACTGTTTGGTAGCGAAGTATCCGTTTGAGGTGCCCGTCATCCGGATCTCGCCATCTTTGTAAGACAGCGTTTCTGGAGCAACTTTGACCAGCTCAAAGTCTCCCAGCCCGTCGCCCTTGAACAGGGGTACGAAGTCATCGGCCTGGGTGGATGTGGATGCCGACAGGAGGGCCGTCAGTAACGCAAACGATCGGAAGCTCATGGATTGAATTCCAGCGATGGATCAGGGGGCAAGGGTCAAGAATGATGGCCATGAAGCAGCCACGGGGTAAAGCTTGCGCCTGACCCTGTGGTGCTGCAGTTTTTGACTTGGGCCGTTCCCGGTTGGTCTGTAATGGAGAACCGGGAGAACTGGGCCGGTAACCGCCTGGATCAAGAGAAATAGCGTTGAGCGCGGGCGGCGATTTCTGGGTAATCGATGCCGAAGGCGCAGGCATCGCGAAGTGCGGCAAGGTTGGAGTTGGCGGCATCACGGGCGGCGGCTGGAATGGCCAGGTATCGTTCGCGTGACTGGCTGAAGTTGTCTTGCTCAAAGTACGAAACGTAGCGGGCGACGTCACGGAATGGGTAAGCCGTGGTGGCCACCTTGGCGTCACACGATGGGCAGCCTGGGCACATGGTTCGGCGGCTGGCCAGCACGGCGTCTCTGAGCAATTCCACCTGCGAGATTTCGAGCGGTTTCTTGTAACTGAAGGCCGCAGCAATGCTGGACTTCATCTGGTCGGTATTTCGGACCGCGTTGCAGATTGAGGCGATTCGGGGATCGCTCCAGACCGACTGCAGCAGCGCCTGATGGGTACTGAGGCCCAGCTTTTCGAATTCTGGGAGCCGTTTGGGAACGTTGCCCACGTGCCTCAGGGTTTTCATGGCGATCAGGCCGATCCCCTTTTCGTGGCAGGCGGTCAGGGCTTTATCGAATGCGCCACCCCGCTCATAGAACGGCGTGTACTGCACCATGAGTGCGTCCAGGAAACCACCATCGGCGGCGTTCTGAATGTATTCAGGTCCACCGTGGCAGGAGAACCCGACCATTTTGACCTTACCGGAGCTCTTGAGCTTTTCGGCCACGCGCTTGAAGACGTCACTCTTGCCCCACTCCACCGACTGCTCTCCATAGACCTCTGGACAGAGCTGATGGATGAAATAGAGGTCGAGGTAGTCTGTCCCGAGCGCTTCCAGCCGCTGGTCGACCATTTCCAGGAGCTGTTCGGGGCCCCCTTTGGTGGGATAATCCTTGGAAACCAGGAAGATTTCCTTGCGACGTTCGGGGTGCTTGGCCAGCCACTCCCGGTAAATCCCTTCCTCGTGTGTTCCGCCATAGCGCTGGGCGGTATCAAAATAGCGCAGACCGAGTGACCAGCCACGGTTGATCAAGGTTGGCGCAGCGTGGCCTTCCATGTCACCGCCCATGGCGAGCATGGGCACCATCGGTCCGTTTTTGCCGAGCTTCCGTAAGGGCAACAACGCGGCCGCCTGTGCCTCTGGATTGGCGGCAGGTTCCTGGATCGCCGGCTCGGAACCGAGAACGGACCCGGCCGCGAGCGCACCCACGCCAGCCGCTCCAATTCCCTGGACGAATGACCGTCGATTGACCTGGTTGTCTGGATTCACGGCATTTTCCTTGGAAGTAACGTTCCGCAAGGGCCTGGCACGTGCGACTTGCACTGGTCTCTGGTCCTCGTGAAACAAAATTTCAACACCCCCCGCCGTTCCGGTCAAGTCTGCAAACCGTTGAATCCTGGTCCGGCGCGAGGTGGTTGGAATCTTGATCTGGATCCAGGGCGGGTAGCGTGGGTGGTTCTGGTGGGCTGAACTTGGCGGAAAAACTGTCATGTTCGGTGTCAAACGATGGGCGTTTGCAAGTTTTTGGAGAATCTCTGGAAAATGGGTGAGACTCGAATCGGTTCGGGTTACGATCGTGCAAAAGCCAAGACAGCGATTCGTGACTCCCCTGCAGGATCAGGGTCCCGGAGATCGTAGGCATGCGATGGTCAGTCTTTACCCTGCTGTTTTTCTGTTGGCTTTCAAACTCAACGATTGCCGGTGAACCGACTGGCAAGGCCAAGTCTGACCACTGGTCGTTCCACGCACCGGTTCGGCCCGCTGTTCCTGAGCTTGAGCGGGAAGGTGTATGGGCTCGTTCGCCGATTGATGCGTTTCTGTTGCGTGGGATGCGTGCGGCCGGGCTAGAGCCCTCGGAAGCCGCCAGTAAGCGAACTTTGATCCGGCGGCTCAGATTCGATCTGACCGGATTACCTCCCACGCCTGATGAAGTTGAGGCGTTCCTGGCCGATGAGCGGCCCGATGCTTACGAGCGGCTGGTTGATCGGCTTCTGGCGTCTCCCCAGTACGGCGAGCGCTGGTCCAGGATGTGGCTAGACCTGGCCCGGTACTCAGAGAGTGATGGATTCAAGAGCGACAAGACCCGGCCTAATGCCTGGCGGTACCGAGACTGGGTGATCTCGGCGTTGAATGGCGACCTTTCCTATGATCGTTTTGTCGCGCTCCAGATTGCGGGCGACGAGCTTGAGCCCGACAGTGCCGACGCCTTCATTGCTACCGGTTTCAACCGGCATTATCCGTTTGAAGATAACAACATGGTGCCCGGCCTGAACCGGCAGTTGATGCTCGACGACGTGACCGACACAACGGCGTCGGTCTTTCTGGGGCTGACGGTCGCTTGCGCACGCTGTCATGACCATAAGTATGACCCGGTTTCCCAGAAAGACTATTACGCGCTTCAGGCGATCTTTTCGGCCGTGAACCCCAGGGATGATCGTTCGATCGCGAGTCCGTTTGAGGTAGCCCAGTATCGGTTCATCGCTCAGGCCCATGCCGAGCGAGTGGCCACGGCCAAGGCGCAGGTGGTAGAGATCGAACGCCCGTTTGCGGCGAATTTGCTGAAAGAGAAGCTGGCCAGTTTACCGGAAGAGGTCAGAACCGCCTTTGAAACGGAACCTGCCAAGCGATCAGCATTTCAGGAAGACTTGCTAGCCAAGCATGAACGGCAGATGGCGGTGGATCCCAAGGCCTTGAGGGCATCGATGCCCGCGGCCGAACAGAAGCGCTGGGATGCTGCCAGTTCGACGATGCAGAATTTGGCCAAAGAGGCCCCAGGGGCGTTGCCGGTGGCAACCGGCATGTCAGACATGACGAGAGAAGCTCCCACAATTTTTCTACTCCGCAAGGGGACGTTTGGTCAGCCGGTCGAACCGGTGGAGGCGGGCTTCCCAGCGGTGTTTCAGGCTCCCTTCGTGCCGGATACGGCCAGGCCAGGGACCGGCCGGCGCGCGGTGCTGGCGGACTGGCTTGTGAATCAAAAGAACCCGCTCACCGCCCGCGTGATGGCCAACCGGCTGTGGCAAGGGCACTTCGGTCGTGGCATTGTGGCAACGCCCAGCGATTTTGGAACCCAGGGCGCGGTGCCGACCCATCCCGAGTTGCTGGACTGGCTGGCCGCCGAGCTGGTGGACGGGGGCTGGAGTTTGAAACAACTGCACCGTCGGATGGTGACATCGGCGGCTTACCGCCAGTCGAGTACTCCCGCCTCTCAAACCCTGGCGCTCGAACCGGACAATGTAGAGTTCAGCAGGATGCCGAGGCGTCGGCTGGATGGCGAGGAGGTGCGAGATGCGCTCTTACTGGCTGCGGGGGAACTTAACGCGAAGCTAGGTGGCCCCAGCGTATTCCCAGACCTGCCGCCTGGCGTTCAGACCCGGGGCGGCTGGGCCCGCTCAGAATCCCGTACCGACCGGAACCGCCGGAGCGCTTATGTGTTTGCCAGACGCAACCTGAAGTATCCGCTGTTTGATGCGTTCGACGCACCTGACCCAAATACCACCTGCCCTGAGCGCAATGTGTCTGTGAATTCACCGCAGGCCCTGATGCTGCTGAACTCAGAGATTGTGCTGGATGCGGCCAGTAAACTGGCGGAGCGGGTTTGCGCGGCTTCTGAGAGTGCAAATGAAGCCGACCGGATTCTCAGGGTTTATCGGCTGGCGTTCGGTCGTGAGCCGGACGAGATCGAGGCCGGCCGTGCTCACGCGTTTTTTGACGCAGAAGGCACCTGGCTGGAATTTTGCCATGCACTTCTGAACCTCAATGAGTTTGTATTCGTGGATTGAATGCCGGGTGTTGGGGTGCGAGGCAAGAATTCCGCGCGATTGCGGGAGAAAGTGGGCCTGAACATGACTCATCCCGTGGAATGGTTACGCACACGACGCGATTTTTTTTTGCAGGCCGGCCTGGGGTTTGGGTCACTTGCGCTTGGAGCAATGCTGGGCGAGAGCTTGCGGGCGGAGAACCCGGAGTATGACCCGGTAAAACCGCTGGCTCCGCGGCTGCCTCATCACCGGGCCCGTGCGGATTCGGTGATCTTTCTGTTCATGGAAGGTGGCCCCAGCCATATTGATCTGTTTGACCCGAAGCCGGAGTTGACCCGGTGTGCCGGTCAGCCGTTGCCACCAAGTTTCGGCAAGGTGTTCACGCCGATGGGGGTTGGCGGTAATACGCTGATGGCCTCAAAGCGGAAGTTTCAGCAACATGGAGAGTCGGGACTCTGGGTCTCTGACTGGTACCCCAAGGTGGCCGAAATTGCCGACGATCTTGCGCTTGTGCGCTCTTGCTGGGCCGATGGCGTGAACCATGTGGGCAGCGTTTGCCAGATGAATACCGGGAGCATCTTGGCCGGTCGGCCGAGCCTTGGTTCGTGGGTGACTTATGGGCTGGGAACCGAGAGTGCCGAGTTGCCTGCGTTCGTGGTGATGAGCGATGCCGCCGAGCCGCTGGGCGGGCCGCGGAACTGGGGCAACGCCTGGCTACCGGCAACGTTCCAGGGAACCGCCCTGCGTGCGAGCGGCGCTCCGATCTTGCACCTTCAGCCTCCAGAGTCGGTGACGGACGCCCGGCAGCGTGCGAAGCTGGAACTGATTACCGACCTTGACCGCCATCACGCCGCCTTGCGGTCTGACGACACGCGGCTTGCCGCAAGAATTGCCGCCTATGAACTGGCCTACCGGATGCAGTCTTCAGCGCCCGAGGCCGTTGATCTGGCGAGCGAGAATGTGGAGACCCAAGCGCTCTATGGTCTTGATAATCCCCAGTGCAAAGACTTTGGAGCCATGTGCTTGCGGGCACGCCGGCTGGTGGAACGGGGTGTTCGGTTCGTGCAGTTGTACTGTGGTTCGGGGAGTCAGTGGGATTCTCACCGTGACCTGGAAGGGAACCATTCCAAGATGTGCGCCCGGAGTGATCAGCCCGTGGCCGCGCTCATTACGGACCTGAAGCGGCGTGGGCTGCTGGATCGCACGCTGGTGGTGTGGGGTGGCGAGTTTGGCCGAACCCCGATGAATGAAGGATCAGACGGTCGTGACCACAACCCTTATGGGTTTAGCATGTTCATGGCCGGCGGCGGCGTGAAGGGTGGTGTGACTCTGGGCTCAACCGATGAGTTCGGCCTTCGCGCGGTTGAGGATCGGGTTCACGTGCACGACATGCACGCCACGATCCTGCACATGCTCGGGCTTGACCATCTCAAGCTGACCTTCTTCCGTGACGGGCGTGAAGAGCGGTTGACCATCAACGGCGGCAAGGTGGTTCATGGCCTGCTTGCGTGATCGAGCTTGCAGGTGTTCGGGAAGAAGCGTGGTTGCCTCCAAGCCGGCTGGTGGCCTTGGGGTCCAGGAATGGGACCTTATTTCAGGCCGGCTGTGGGATTCCTTGGTTGGCTTGTGAATTTAGGTCTTGGTCCTCAGGATGCTACTTCCATGAAACGCTGGTCGATTGCCGGTCTGGCCCTGTTGGCGGTTGTCTGTGTTCTTGCCGTTCCGTGCCAAGCAGGATCTTTGAAGGCGGGCGTGGGCCGTGCTGAGATAACCGACCCTGAGGCCTTGCCCACCAATGACCCTTTGTATGTGAAGGCTTTGGTGATTGATGATGGGACGTTGCCAGTGGTCCTGATCACCCTGGATGCGGTGGCCATTGGTGAACTGGGCCGGGTGCCCAGTACCTATCTTTCCGCGTTAGGTGAGCAGATTGAACGGGAACTCAAGATCCCCCCTGCCCGCCTGGTGGTAAACGCCAGCCACTGTCATGGTGTGATCCGCAATGACGTGCTTGAGTTAACGGTTCAGGCGGTGAAGCAAGCCTATAACGCCAGGGTTCCGGTGAAGCTTGGGTCGGGCACCGCATTAGAGCAACGGATCTCGGAGAATCGGCGCGTTCGGCTTACCAATGGTGACCAGGCCGATATGCGGCGAGCTTACGCCCTGCCTGCAGATTCCGAGGTGGTTTCTGTCGGGCCGATTGATCCCGAGATTGGATTGTTAAGGATTGATCGGCTTACCGGCCAGCCGCTGGCCGCCGTCTATCAGTTTGCCTGCCATCCCATTGAAGGGGTGCCAACCGGTGGCAACACGGCCGACTATCCTGGTTTTGCCTCACGCGTGATTGAGGAGAATCTGGGCGAAGGGGTGATCGCCTTCTTCCTTCAGGGCTGTGGTGGAGATATCAACCCTGCGCGATATAAGGATGCCACTCACCCACGGGATGCGGAACCGCTGGGGAATTTGCTAGGCCTGGCTGCGCTGCGGGGCCTGAGGGCCATTGAAACGGATGCTGGAGCATCTCTGAATCTGATTTCCGCCACACTGAGCCTGCCCAGGGCGGTGGATTATGAGCGCCGGATCATCGCGATTGAGGCCGAGCAGAAGCGACTGATGCGGGAACTTCGGCCGACCAATATCAATTTCAAGGCATTTCTACCACTGCTGATCCAGCATCGGCTCAGTCCAGAGTATCCTGGCGCGGAATCTCAGCGGTACCTGCATGAAAAGCAATCAGGTTTTGAAGGGCTGGCCAAGCTTGACACGGCCAACCGCGCGGAGCTTGAAGCCTATCTGTCCAACATTCGGGCGATGGAGCAATTGACCAGGCTTCAGGCCAATTATGACCTGCTCAAGATGCACCAGGCTCAGACGCTGGCGGCTGGATCCAAGTTGTTGGATGTCTCGGTGACTGGATTACGGATTGGAGATTTCTTGCTTGTGACCTTTCCCGGTGAACTCACTGTTGAGGTTGGGCTCAAAATCAAGAAGCTAGCTAATCGACCGAAAACGTACGTGTCTGGCTATACCAACGGGTACATCTATTACACCCCCACCCAATCCCAGCGCACCAATACTGGATATGCACAAGAAGATTGCGACAGTCTGATAGCCCCAGAATGGGAATCGCTGTTCATCGAGCAGGCGGTTCAGATGATCGGTCGGCTCTGAAGTAGCAACTACCAGGTGAGGCCAAGCGACACATCCGCAAGACGTAACATTTGCGGTGCGTTATTTATCTTCCAAAAGCGATAAGGGCCGATCAGAGATCGACCCGCGAAGATCGCATTTAGGGGCCACGGGCGGCCCAATCCAATCCAGGGGCCGGCCTGGAGCATACCGTCAATCAGAATCCGATCCGATCAGCGAACCAGGCCGGGCTTGGCCTGTAGCGCGCGGTCGGCGGCAACGTTATAACCACTGCCAACCCCGTCAGCCTGCCCGGTCTGGCTTTTATTGTTCGGCTGATAGGATGCCACGCTGGAAGGCCTGCGGCTTTCTTCGCCACAACCAACCAAAGTCATCATTCCGATCGCAAACCCGGAACAAATCATGAGTCGCAAACGCATGGGGGTTATCCTGCAAGAATCAAGTAAGCCAAAAACCAATTGCTGAATCAAAAAAGCAACGAGAGACGACACTTTTTAGCAAAAACCATTCCGGCGTTGCAATAGAGCAACGTTTGCTGAAATAAATCACTATGCTGTAAATTGTTGCAGCTAGGTGGTTTATTTTAAATCTGATGTTTATCCTGCGGTAGAGGGGTGTTCGTATGTATCTATCTGTGGCGATCATCGGCTGGGGCTGCCAGGGGGATGAATTTTGCCAAGAGTTTTGGGTATTGCTCAGCTCATGCACGCATTTCTGACTTAGAACGCCGGAGTCGATTTGTCAGCGGCCTCTCAGAAAAATCGGATGTGAGTCCCCAAGATTCCAGACCACGTTTTTGAATAGTGGTGAATACCGAGAGCTGGGAAGGGCTTCATCGAGCGTCTGGCGTAGATTTTGAGCGGTCCCTGTTTGCAATGAGTATTCCGTTCCGTTGCATGCCCGAAGCGCAGCGAGTGGATCTTTTGCGGCTTCGTATCGTCCTGGCCGAAACTCTTGAAAAACAGTCGAGGATGTAGAATCCCGCTCACGGGCCGGACTCTGAGGCCTGCGGCGTCACGGCTGCTGGGATGGCTGGTTCCAAAATCGCAACTTTTACAGTGTGTACGAGAGCGAGGGATTCTTCTGTGATTGAGTGTTTTTGTGCATTTTGACTATGAAATCCCGAGATACAGCAACTTTAAAACCGACGCTTCGGACTTGTATCGGACATCAGGGCTTAAAGTAACCATGAACTGCACGGAGTCTGCTCTCGGCGAATGCTCGGAAAAATCGGGATCTTTTTGTCGGCTTGTCTCTGGTCTTGATGAACAGTTGCCGTAATATGGGCGTTAAGCAAATCCCCCCTTGGCTTGTATCATTTTTTGCTGGCTCGTAATCATTGCCGCCACGAAAATGCTGCTTGCCTGGCAATACGCTTAAACCGCGACTACCAAAGATTCCCATCGAGAGAATGTAATAATCATGCTCCTTTCCCTCAAAATGCACAAACTGTACTCCGTTCGGTCACCACGCAAGTCGACCGGCCGGCGCTCTCGATGGTTGTTTCAGCAACTGGAGCGGCTTGAGGTGCGTCGGCTGCTTTCATCCACGCCCGCGGGTTACATGATCTTGGAGAACGCGGGCAGTTATCAGGTTCCGCTCAATGGGAATGAGTCCTTCACGGCTGCCAGCGTGACGCAGGGGTCTTTGCCTGCGGGACTAAATCTAAGTTCGTCGGGGCTCATCAGCGGCTCGCCGTCTGCAGGCACCCAAGGAAACTATAGCCTGACGGTGAATATGACCCCCAGCGGCGGCTCGGCCTATGACCAGCCGCTCACGTTGACCGTGCTGCCGAACCAGTTCGTGAACCCCAACCCTTCACCAAACGATGGTTTCGGATCAGCAGTGGTGGTATTAGCCAATGGCAATGTGGTTGTGGCGGCCCCGCAGGATGATACGGCTGGAACCAACGCAGGCGCGGTGTACCTGTTCGATGGAAAGACCGGTTCAGTTCTGAGCTCGCTCAAGGGCTCTACAATCGGCGACCAAGTTGGTTCTGGTGGTGTGACCGTGCTCACAAACGGTAATTATGTGGTGGACAGTCCGAATTGGCATAACACTGCCGGATTCATGGTGGGCGCAGTTTCCTGGTGTAACGGAACTTCTGGCCTTAACGGTACGATCTCTTTTGATAATAGCCTGATTGGTACCAGTTTTAATGGAGATTCGAGTGTTGGCGGCGTGACGGCGCTCACGAACGGCAATTATGTGGTAGCCAGCCCATACTGGTCAAACGGTACAAAATGGGGTGTGGGTGCAGTTACCTGGTGCAGCGGCTTAGGAGGTACGACCGGCGCTGTTTCCACAAGCAACAGTCTGATTGGAGGTAACATCACATTTCAACAGGACTTCCCATACACGATGGGTGACCAAATTGGCCTCGATGGGGTCGTCGCATTATCTAATGGTAATTATGTCATACTCAGCTCGCACTATAAGGCCGGATGTGGCGCAGTGACGTGGTGTAACGGGAATACCGGTCTCACGGGAGAGTTATCCCTGGCCAATAGTCTTTTGGGGACCATGCACGCATCGAACCCAGGGTGGTCTTTCGCGGGCGCAGACCTGGTTGGTTCGAAAGGGATTGTGGAACTCGCTAATGGGAATTATGTCGTAAATAGCCCTTGCTGGGGATATAAGGGGGCGGTGACGTGGGGTAGTGGTACTGCCGGAGTTACTGGATACGTTTCCAGCGATAACAGTCTGATTGGTTCCTCCGGTGGTTATGATTCCGGCTTCGGCGGCCCGTTTATCACGGTTCTGCCCAGTGGTAACTATGTCGTACGCGGTCCGATCTGGCATGACGAAAGCCTTGATTACGTCGGTGCCGTAACATGGGGCAGCGGCACGGCCGGGGTCACTGGATATGTTTCTAGCGTCAATAGCCTGGTCGGGTGCCAGGATCTTGACTATGTCGGTGATGATGGTGTCACCGTTTTGGGTAACGGCAATTATGTGGTGGTCAGTTCGTACTGGTCTAACGGCACGATGTACAATGCTGGTGCTGTCACCTGGGGAAGCGGCACGGCTGGAGTCAAAGGTGTGGTCTCCAGCAGCAACAGCCTGATTGGCTCGTCGGCTGATGATCGCATAGGTTCGGGCGGCGTCACGGCGCTTTCGAACGGAAACTACCTGACGTTCAGCCCGTCCTGGGATAACGGCACAATCGCCGATGTTGGCGCGCTAACGTGGTCCAGCGGCATGGTTGGGGTAACCGGTGCGGTCTCCAGCGACAATAGCCTGGTGGGCTCCGCAAGCGATAGCGTTGGTAGGGGCAGCATTAAACCACTTTCCAACGGCAATTATGTTGTGTGTGATCCTTACTGGGGCGATGGTCGGGGCGCGGCAACCTGGTGTAACGGAACCACGGCCCTAACTGGCGAGTTCACATACGCGAATAGCCTGGTCGGCGATCGGCCGAACGACCCTGGTATCCCGATTTCACAGGATGGAGACAGAGTTGGGTCTGGCGGCGTGGTGGAACTGGCTAACGGAAATTACGTGGTATGCAGCCCGAACTGGTTCCTTTCCCGAGGCGCGGTTACCTGGGGTAGCGGCACGGCTGGAGTCACTGGCGTGGTCTCCATGGATAATAGCCTGGTCGGGAATTCTGGTGGCTACAACTGGTATACGACCGTGGGTGACTTTGTCGGGGACATCGTCAAACCATTGTCCAATGGCAATTTTCTGGTGTGGACCAGTCATTATAAGAACGGCACCGTTGCGAATGCCGGGGCGGTCACCTTGGGCGATGGCATAGGTGGCGTGACGGGGGCAATCTCCGGCTTGAATAGCCTGATTGGACCGTTCACGACCGATCCCATCGTCAATGAAGCATCCAACTCTTACTTCATTGGCCTGCAATCGCCAGAGGTAATTGCAACCGGTACGCTGGGCGACCGTCTGACCACCACCGTGATCAGTTCGGCCAACCCGAGCTTTTATGGAAACCTGGTGAACTTCACCGCCTTGGTACCCACAGGAGCAACCGGCACCGTTACCTTCATGGATGGTAATAGCACACTCGGCACAGGCATAATCAGCAATGGAATAGCCACGCTCAGCGCGGTGGCCTTGGGCGTTGGCAAACACAGCATCGTCGCTGAGTACGGCGGCGATAATGCTCACCCTTCCAGCACGAGTATGAGTATGGTTCAGTCGGTGAACCGGGCCTGGGTTCCTCCCACG
The DNA here is from genome assembly GCA_903926465.1 of uncultured Planctomycetales bacterium. GTDB lineage: Bacteria > Planctomycetota > Planctomycetia > Isosphaerales > Isosphaeraceae > CAIYJE01. The sequence continues at coordinate 81,421 of CAIYJE010000098.1, read as the reverse complement.
CTTACCAGTTCACCCAACCCGAGCGTGGCCGCGACCCTGGTAACGTTCACGGCAAAGGTTCCCATGGATGCCACGGGAACGGTCACCTTCAAGTCAGACAATGTTGTTCTGGGTACAAGTACGATCAGCAACGGTATCGCCACCTTCAGTACTGCAAGCCTTTCGCGTGGCGACCATGCCATCATCGTCAATTACCAAGGTGATTCGAATTACCAGCCCAGCATGTCTAAAAGTTTTACCCAGTCTGTGATTCTTTCCAACGTGGCAGGTTTGGCAACATTTCTCCAGGAAGATCGGAACACGGAGGGGACGTGGAAACCGCTCTATGGTGCGGATGGGTTTGATCTCAGCCAGGATCAAAGCAAGAATAACCCGAGTCTCCCAGCCTATGCCGGCCTCGCCTTTGCGAACGCGCAGGGATACACCTGGAACAGTTCCACCACAAACCCACGTGCGCTACAGAAGCCGCCGCTCGGTTCGCCCGATCGGATTGCCGCCACCTGGTACAGCGCGAGTAAGTTTTCGTTCGATGTTTATCTGAATCAGGCGCAAACGCATCAGATTACACTCTATGCACTCGATTGGGATCTCGGCGGTCGATCTGAATTGATTCAGGTGTTTGACACTGCAAAGGGAACCCTTCTCGATTCCCATAGCCTTGATGGCTTCAGTCATGGTGTGTATCTGAGCTGGAATATTCAGGGGAATGTGACGTTTGTGGTGAGTAACCTGACCAATAGTCCCAACGCGGTCCTGAGTGCCCTGTTCTTTGGCGGAGCGCCTCAAGCGTCTGGCCAGGCAACTTTTGTCTCGACCAACAGCACCACACAGGGGACCTGGACAGAGAAATATGGCGCAGAGGGATTTGATGTCAGCCAAGATCCGAGTGCTGTGAATCCCAGTTTCCCTTCGTACGCCAGTGTCAACTTTGCGAACGCCTCCAACGCTGTCTGGAGCCGTACTACCAGCGAGGTTCGAGCACTGCAGAAAGCCAACATTGGCCAGGGCGGTCGAATTGCTGGGACCTGGTTCTCTGGTGACAGTTTCTCAATCAATATCAAGGTCAACGACGGGAAGACTCATCAGGTGGCGCTTTACGCCCTGGACTGGGATAGTACCATCCGTACCGAAACTATTCAGGTGATTGAGACGGCGACGGGAACCGTGATCGACACCCGATCGCTCTCCGGTTTTCACAACGGTGTTTACCTTGTTTGGAACGTTCAAGGAGACGTCATATTCAAGGTAACTAACACCAATGCGGCGTCCAACGCGGTGTTGAGTGGCCTTTTCTTTGGTGGTTCGACTGAGCCACTGCCGCCTCCAAAGCCTGGGACGCTCGATCTGGATACCCAGGGTGACTGGAAGGGCGTTTATGGCACTGACGGGTTCAACATCAGTCAGGACACCAGTAGCGGCAACCCCAGCATGCCGTCTTACGCCACAGTGAGCATGAATGACGCTTCGAACTATGTTTGGAGCCCAACAACCTATCAAGATCGAGCTCTTCTGAAGGTTGCGCCCTTGACTACGATCTACAACCGGATCGCTGCGGCATGGTTTAGCCGTGAAGTTTTCACGTTGAATGTCGCGATAAACGACTCCAAGGTACACCGGTTCGCCCTTTACGCCTTGGATTGGGATATCTCAGGACGCTCGGAATTAATCGAAATGCTTGACCCAGCCACTGGCAAGGTGCTTGATTCCATCAAGCTGGAGAATTTTGAGAGAGGCGTCTATATGATCTGGAACATCTCCGGAAACGTGACGTACAGGATTACGAATCTTGGTTCCTCCAATGCCGTGATCAGCGGCCTGTTCTTCAACTGATCGCCAGTCCGTCAGCACTCGCTTATTCGTCTTGAATCAATCCACGCGTTCGCATTGTTCATGGCATTTGCGTTGATGCCTCCTCTTCGGAGGCACAAAACCAATCGTGGCTCACGTTTGCGTGGCGCATTTCGTTCCGTTTCGATACGAGCCCGAAGCGTCGAGGAGATCCCGTTCCTTGCACTTTGGGCTCGCATTGGAAGAAGCCCAAAAGGATCGCCTCTCTGGCACCATTCCAAGTTGCAATTCTTGGGGTTTTCTGGTCAAGACGCCGGAAATATGAGCCCGACACGTGAGCACGCGTTTTTTCTCCGAATACGAGCCGGAACCGCCAGCGAGTGGATCTTTTTCCGTTTCCCAAGCAGGGCTCTGCTGTAAACGAGGCTGAATTGGTTCCGAGCCCGACGTTCTATAAGAAATCCACTCGCTACCGCTTCGGGCTTGTATTTCCGCTCACCCGCTTTACCAGGCCATGCGCAACGCTACGCGAAACCATGTTCATAAGCATCTGCTACGATTTACGGACTCGGGTTCCAAAACCGCAACTTCAAAGCTAGTGCCTTGGGCTCGTTCCCCAGGCACTACGTTTTGCCCAAGCCGCGGCCTTACCTGTGCAGCGATTGCATTCCAAAATTGTTCCAGGCCGCCCACTTGACTCGGCCGGCGTAGCTCAAGCCAGCAATTTCTGGATCAGGTTCCCTTCGATATCCGTGAGCCGGAAGTCACGGCCCTGGAAGCGATAGGTGAGCTTGGTGTGTTCCAGGCCCAGCAGGTGCAGGATGGTAGCCTGGATATCATGAATGTGGACCCGGTCTTCCACCGGGGCGAATCCAAACTCATCGGTTTGGCCCAGGCTGGTGCCGGCCCGTACGCCGCCGCCTGCCATCCACATCGTCGCGCAATCGATATGATGGTTCCTACCAATGTTTTCACGAATTTCGCCCATCGGCGTGCGGCCAAACTCGCCGCCCCAAACCACCAGGGTATCCTCAAGCAGACCACGGTGTTTAAGGTCAGTCAGCAGGGCTGCGCACGGTTGATCAATCTCGCGGCAGACGGTCTCCAGATCTTTGTTCAGCGTTTCACCGGGCCCGCCATGATGATCCCAGTTGGTGTGGTAAAGCTGGATGAATCGGGTCCCCCGCTCAACGAGCCTGCGGGCGAGCAGGCAGTTGTTGGCAAACGAGGGCTTGCCTGGCTCTGCGCCATAAAGGGCGAGGGTTGCGGCCGATTCGTCAGAGAGGTCGATCAGCTCTGGCGCGCTTGACTGCATTCGATAGGCCATCTCGTAGGCGGCAATCCGGGTGGCGATTTCTGGATCGTTCGTCACTTCCAGATGTTCGCGATTGAGTTTGGAGATGGTGTCAATCGTGCGCTTCTGCTGGGTGGCCGTCACTCCCTGGGGGTTGGAAAGGTCCAGGATGGGGTCTCCCCCAGATCGCAGTGGTACCCCCTGATAAGATGTGGGCAGAAATCCACTGCCCCAGTTCACGGCTCCGCCTCGTGGCCCTCTGGGGCCAGACTGAAGCACAACGAAGCCTGGCAAGTTACTAGACTCGGATCCAATTCCGTAAGTGACCCAGCTTCCCATGCTGGGCCGGCCGAACTGCTGGGAACCGGTATTTGCGTAGAGCTTGGCGGGGGCATGATTGAAAACGTCGGTGGCCACCGTTCGTATCACTGCTACATCATCCACAACCTGGCTGAAATGCGGCAGCAGGTCAGAGACCCAGGCGCCAGACTGGCCATACTGAGAGAACTTACGGGTGGTCCCCAGCAGTTTGGGCGGATTCTTGGTAAACGAATCCATGAAGGCGAAACGGCGTCCCTGGATGAACGAATCGGGAATTGGCTCGCCGTTATATTTCTGAAGCTGCGGCTTGTGGTCAAACAGTTCAAGTTGGCTGGGACCACCCGCCATGAACAGATAAATCACCCGTTTAGCCCTGGCCGGAAAATGGCCAGGATGCGGGTCGAGCGGGTTCCTGGATTCCGTGGCCCGAACCCGATTCTGACCCTGCTGCAGCAAATTGGCCAGCGCCATTGTGCCCAGGCCAATCTGGCAGTTCTTGAAGAAGTGCCGCCGAGTCTGTTGCTGGTCGGGATGGTGTTCCATCTTGGTCAGTTTCACTCCCGCGTCATGAACTCGTCGAGGTTAAGGAGTACCCGGCTGACCGTCGTCCAGGCGGACTGGTCTTGCGATGGCGAGCCGCCAGAGGGAGCACCCGCCGCGGCTCGCTCTTCAGCGAGCAGGGCTTCCAGCGTGGCTCGTTCGTGGTCAGACGGCGACCGACTTAAACAGATCTGAAATGCGTGCTCAAGCCGGGCCAAATCGCTGGAGGGAGACTCTTTGAGCACGCGGCTGGCAAGAGCCTGGGCCGCCTCAAAGAACGCCTCATCGTTCAGGAGCATCAAGGCCTGAACTGGTGTGTTGGAACGGCCTCGTTTGGTGCAGGCCTGAATTCCGTTGGGGGCGTCAAAAACGGTGAGCGCCGGGTGGGGCGAGGCCCGCCAGAGGTGGGTATAAAGCCCGCGCCGATATCGGTCTGCCCCCTGGCTAACGGTCCAGGTCCGTTTCACCTGTCCAAGGCCCATCACCCCCTCGGGTTGGGGCGGAAAAACGCTCGGCCCGCCCAGCTTGCTCGCGAGCAAGCCTGAACTGGCCAGCGTGGCGTCTCTGATGAGTTCGGCATCGAGCCGGAGCCGAGACTGTCTGGCCAGCTTGCGGTTTGCCGGGTCAATACGCTCAAGTTCGGGCCTGAGCGTCGATGCCTGCTTGTAGGTTTTTGACGTAACAATTCTTCGGTGCATGGTTTTCATCGACCAGCCATTCGAGGCAAGTTCCGTGGCCAGCCAGTCCAGCAGTTCAGGGTGCGAAGGGGGGGCACCTTGGGTACCAAAGTCATTTTCGGTCTCCACCAGGCCCAGGCCAAAGTAGGTCTGCCAGACCCGGTTCACCGCCACCCGCGCAGTCAGGGGGTGGCCTGGATCGGCCAGCCACCTGGCCAGATCGAGCCGGCTTGCTTGCCCAGAGCCGCTGGAGAGCGCTGGTAGCACTTTGGGAACACCCGGCTGAACATCCTCGCCCCGGCGGCTGAAGTCTCCGCCAAGCTGGATGTAACTGGGTCGCGGAACCGCACGCTCTTGCACCACCATGGAGCGGACGAAATGCTTAAGTTTCTGTTTGAGTACCAGGAGCGAGGCTTGTTCTTGTGGGTAATCGGTGGAATTGACGAGGTACAGTTCCAGGATCAAGCGATTCTGGGCCGCGGTTCGGCTCTCAATCGCCACATCAAACGTTTTCTTGGTCGCGGAAGGTTGACCCACTTTGAAGGCGGGAGCGAGCTGTGCTTCCCAGTTTCGCACCTTGGCGTCGGCCTCTGGGTGTGTTTGTTTGAACTCGTCCAGGAAGGTATTGAAGGCGGCCTGGGCGTTGTCTCGTTCGCGCAGTTCCTCGGGGGTTGCAAATTCGATCTCGGGCTCATCCACGCTGTTGAAGAAGGCGAAGAGCTGGTAATACTCGCGCTGGGACAGAGGATCGTATTTGTGGTCGTGGCACTGGGCGCAGCCCATGGTCAGGCCAAGAAAGGCGGTGGCGGTGGTGTTAACGCGGTCCGCAACCGCCTCGACCCGAAATTGCTCGGGGTCAATTCCCCCTTCCTCGTTAATCTGCGTGTTCCGGTGGAAACCGGTGGCCACGCGCTGGCTCAGGGAGGCGTTGGGACGCAGGTCGCCGGCAAGCTGGTCCATGATGAACTGATCAAAAGGCAAGTCGCTGTTCACTGCCTCAATGACCCAGTCTCGATACTTCCAGATCGTTCGTGGAGCGTCGATGCTGTACCCGTTGGAGTCGGCATACCGCGCCAGGTCCAACCAGGGGCGTGCCCAGCGCTCACCGAACCGGGGCGAGGCCAGCAGCCGATCCACCACTCGCTCGTAGGCGTCTGGTCGCGTGTCATCTAGAAACGCCACAGTTTCTTCTGGGATTGGTGGCACCCCGGTCAGGTCCAGGGTCACCCGTCTGAGCAGAGTCTGCCGACTCGCTTCGGGCGACGGGCTGATCTTTTCCTGTTCGAGACGGGTCAGCACAAACGCATCAATCGGATGAGCGGCCCAGTTCGAATCCGAAACGTGTGGAAGAGTCGGTTTTGTGGGAGCAGTGAACGCCCAGTGCGTTTCCTGGAGCGTGGTCTGGGCTTCATCTTCTGGAAACTTGGCCCCCTGGTCGATCCAGTCGGTCAGGAGCTGGATCTCAACCGTGGTCAACGGGGGGCGTTTCAGCGGCATCCGTTCCGGCCCTGCGTTCTCAGAAACATACTCGATGAGTGACGAGTTCTGAGCATCGCCGGCCACGAGGGCTGGCCCGCCTTTGCCTCCCTGGATCGCCAGCGAGGCCAGATCGAGCCTCAGACCGCCGCGGGGCCGTGCCTCACCATGGCAGGTTACACAATGTTTGGCCAGCAATGGCTTGATGGACCGGTTGTAATCCACTTCGTCGGCAATTGTGGAATCCACCACCTGGCCAACTAGCAAAAATGCCAGCAGAAACAGGTTTTTCATCACAAAGCCTCCCAGGTGTGGTCGTTACGATCGGCCCCGCATGCGTGCGGTGATCGCTGATAAGAATTGCAGCATGCCGGAGCGATGAGGTCAATCGGCTGGCCCGCTCTGGGCACGGTTGTCAGGGATTGGCTTCGATATTGCTCAGTTCCGTAAGAGTAACGCTGGCTGCCTGTAGGGTTTTCTCAGGGATGGGAGATGGTTGGCAACTGGATGGAACTGGCGTTGCCTGGTTCATGAAAGACCCGCTGGGTGGCCTTCACGTAATCTTTGGGCTTGGCCCAGAAGATGTTGGGGACGAAAGACTGAGGGTTCCGGTCATAGAGTGGGAACCAGCTAGACTGGACCTGAACCATGATCTTGTGCCCGGGTAGGAAGACGTGGTTGGCGTTGGGCAGCGGGAATTTGTAGGCCAGTGGCTGGCCGGGGGCAATTGGCTGGGGCTTTTCGTAGCTTTCGCGATAGCGGCCACGGAAAATATCGGCAGAGACCATCAGTTGATAGCCTCCCATTTCCACCTGGGGAACAACCTGGTCTGGGTAGACATCGATCAGCTTGACGACCCAGTCTGAGTCTGTTCCGGAGGTCGAGGCCACAAGGTTGACGATCGGTTCTCCGGCAATCTTGAGTGGCGAGGTTAGCACCTCGGAGGTGAAGGTCAGAACATCGGTCCGGCTAGAGGCGTCTCGCTGGTCATCCACCAGCCATTGAGACCAGGTACCGGTTTGCATCGGTAGGATCGGCCTGGATCGGAACGGCACTGGCTTGGCAGGGTCCGAAATGTATTCCTCAAAAGGTGCATCCTCCTTGGTGGGCGGCGTAAAGCCCAGCTTCTGGCCCGCTTTCAGGAAGAGTGAGGTGCTCTCGGCTGGGTTGTGCTGGGTAGGGGGCCAGGCATCATAGCGCCGCCAGGTATTGGTGCCGGTTTCAAATGCGGTGACTGGGGCAAGGTCGGCCTTGGGGGCGTCATCTTTCAGGAACTGGTCCAGGAATGGCCGCAGGATGTTCTGGCGAAATTCGCGAGCGGTATCGGCATGAAACTTGATGGCGCCCAGTGCGCTTCCATCGGCAATTTGCTGGCCGTGGAACCAGGGGCCCATGACCAGATAGACCTTGTTGTGGTCAACGTCCTTGGGTGCGATGGCTTTGTAGACGGCCGGTGCGCCGTAAATGTCTTCCTGATCCCAGAGGCCGTGGACCAGCATCACGGGTACTTTCAGGGGTTCTTTGGCAAGCAGTTTATCTACGGCCTGATCGCGCCAGAAGGCGTCGTAGGTGGTGTGCTCTAGCAGCTTCTTCCAGAAGCCAACCTGGTCAAGCCCCCGTTTGTATCCCAGGTCGCCGGCCGAACCGGCCTGGATGAATGTGTCGTAAAGGTCTCGATGGCTGGCCCACCATTTGAGTTCATTTTTCTGGGTGGCCATCTGCTCGTAGATCCAGTTCACATTGATCTGCCGGAACGCGCCATGGTGGAACCAGTCGTCCCCCATCCAGCCGTCAACCATGGGGTTCATGGGTACCGACACCTTGAGCGCAGGGTGCGGGTTGAAGAGCGCCATCAAGGGCAGAAATCCGTCATAGGAGATCCCGAGAATTCCGACCTTGCCGTTGGTCTCTGGTACGTTTTTGATGAGCCAGTCAATGGTGTCCCAGGTGTCGGTGGAATGGTCAACCGGCGTTGGGTTTTGGGGTCCGTGCTGCGGTCGGTTAATGACATAGTCGCCTTCAGAGCCGTACTTGCCGCGAACGTCTTGCACCACGCGCAGATAGCCACCTTCAATAATCACATCGAGGGCGTTGTCGTACCCGTTCAGAACGGCCGCCAGATTGGTGCTCTCGGCATGCCCGGTGAGCGCCGAGGCGTTATACGGCGTGCGGGTTAGCAGGATGGGGGCGTTCTTGGCTCCTTTGGGGATCAGAATTACCGTGTGCAGCTTGACGCCGTCACGCATGGGGATCATCACGTCCCGTTTTTCGTGGTCGAAGTTTTCTCGCTTCACCTCGAACTTGGCTGGGATATCGGTTGGTAAGTCTCGGTAAGTTTTGGGCGACTTGGGCTCTGACTGGGCGTAAAGCGTGCCTGTGAACAACCAGGCGGCCAGCACCGTAAGGAACTGAGCGAAATGGAACAGCCGGCCCAGGATGGTTCTTGGTTCAGGCGTGCGAGACTGATCGGAGCCGGACGCCATGAATTCGGACGAGTTCCCGAGGGTTGCCAGATTTCATCAGGTGGCCTCGCGTTTGGTTGCCTTGCCCAGGATCTTGATTCGATTCGAAGGAAGAACAGGTTTTGACTCTTGTTCTTTTTTTGAGACTGGAGATCGAAGTTTCAACGGCTGGTCCTCGCTTCGTCAAGTCCCCAAGAACCTGGGAACGGTTCCAGGTTTGGCCCTTCCGGCTTCAGGGCGGGCTGCCAATTCCGATTCCTGACTGCCATTTGGGTTCGAGTATGGCTTGACGGGCCGGTTCCAAGGTGATCGAATCCAGTATGGCGGCCCGCAAAAGCCGCCATGCCCTCCTTGCAAAATCCTGGCGTTTTCTCTGGACCCGAACCGATCCAGGAACGTCTGCCCGCCTCCCACGCCGCACGTTTCCAGGGGAATCCCATGCCAGAAAGTCGACAAAGAGCCCTGGTTTGCTCCCATGCGGTGGTGGCCGTTCAAGGCTTGGTTCTGGTCGTGCTTTCCAGCTTCTCAAATATGGCCTGGGGCCAGACCGCCCCCCTGGACTTTAACCGGGACATCCGGCCCATTCTGGCGGAGAACTGTTTCTACTGTCATGGGCAAGACCCCAACAAGCGTCAGGCAAACCTCAGGCTGGATGTTCGAGACGCGGCAACCCAGGCCGGCGCAATTACGCCTGGAGATCCACTTGCCAGCGAGGCCCTGCAGCGGATCCAATCAGACAATCCAGACGAGTTGATGCCGCCGCCGAAATCGAACCGGCGGATTTCTGTGGAACAGAAGCAACTGCTAGAGCGCTGGGTCAAGGAAGGGGCGAACTATGCGCCTCACTGGGCGTTTGTTCCGGCTGTGAAACCGGCTGAGCCTTCCGTCAGGCAAGAGTCTTGGGTGAGAAACCCCATCGACCGATTTGTCTTGGCCAAGCTGGAAGCGGAAGGGCTGACTCCCTCGCCAGAGGCTGACCGCGCAACCCTGATGAAACGGCTCTCCATTGACCTCACTGGGCTTCCACCTGAACCCAAGGAAGTTGACGCCTTTCTAAACGACACCGATCCCAGAGCCTATGAACGGCTGGTCGATCGACTGCTTTCCAGCCCCCATTACGGTGAGCGAATGGCGCTTCCGTGGCTTGACGCCGCCCGGTATGCCGATAGCAATGGCTTTCAGCAGGATGGAGATACCTGGCAGTGGTTCTGGCGAGACTGGCTGGTGAAAGCCCTCAACGCCGACATTCCGTTTGATCAGTTCACAATCCGAATGCTGGCCGGCGACCTGTTGCCAGATGCCACCAGCGACGACAAAGTGGCCAGCGGCTTCAACCGCAACCACCTTCTTAACGGTGAAGGCGGGGCAATTGCCGAAGAACAGCGGTTCGTGAACCTGTTCGACCGGATCGACACCACCGCCACCACCTGGCTTGGTCTGACCATGGCCTGCGCTCAGTGCCATGATCACAAATATGACCCGATCACCCAGCGCGATTATTACAGCCTGCTCGACGCGTTCAACCGGGTGCCCGAAAACGGTACGCCCCAGTACTTCTCTTCCAGAATCCGGGTGGCCGCCCCGTTCCTGGAACTGCCAACCGAAGAAAACCAGGCCCGCATCGCCGCTCTTGAGACCTCAATCAAAGCCGCCGAACCTGACGCGATCCTGGCCACGGAATCAGCCTTCGAAGGCTGGCGAGTGGGAATTCTGGCCGACAACAAGCCTGCCGACGGCAAGAATTTGCCAGACCCACTGCTTGCCATCCTTGCCAAGGCCGAGAACACCCGAAGCGATGACGAGAAGACGCAACTTCAGTCAGGCCTTCGGAAGCACTTCGAGGAGAAGATTCGACCCGGATTGGTTGGCAAACTGCCTGCGGTCTCGAAAATAGACGGACTTCGCGGAGAGTTAAACGCCTACCGTGGCGACCAGATGCCGCGTGTGATGATCATGAGCGATGCTCAGCCCCGTGAAACCGCCATCCTGAGCCGAGGTGAATACCTCAAGCCTGCTGAAAAGGTTTCGTTCGCCACGCCGGCCTTTCTTCCGCCACTGCCGGAAGGGGTTCCTGGCAATCGGCTCGGTTTCGCCCGCTGGCTGGTCATGCCAGAACATCCTCTGACCGCCAGGGTGCAGGTGAACCGGATGTGGCAGCATTTCTTTGGCGCGGGGATTGTGAAAACCGCCGAAGATTTTGGAGTTCAAAGTGAGTATCCGCTGCACGGGGCACTGCTGGACTGGCTGGCTACCGAGTTCGTGGCGTGTGGCTGGAGCCCCAAGGAACTCCATCGCCTGATTGTGACCAGCGCCACTTACCGGCAAACGACCCGCGTTTCGCCCGAGCTACTGGCCCGCGACCTGGAAAATCGGCTCTTTGCGCGGGCCAGCCGGTTCAGGATGTCTCCCTTGCTGCTGAGAGACTGGGCCCTGGCCGCCTCTGGATTGATTGACCCCCGGGTTGGCGGCAAGCCGGTGTACCCGTATCAACCAGACGCCATCTGGGAACCACTGGCCATTACCAAAGAACGAGACTTCACCTACCCCACGTCCAAAGGCCAGGATCTTTACAGGCGTAGCCTTTACACCTTCTGGCGCAGGACGGTTGGCCCGGCCAATATGTTTGATGTCTCAAATCGCCAGACCTGCCGCGTGAGGTCCACGCCCACCAGTACCCCACTGCACGCGCTGACCACCCTGAACGATCCAACCTGGATCGAGGCCGCTCGTACGCTCGCTCAGCGTACCATGAAAGAGTCGAGCGAACTGGACGCCCAGCTTCGGCTCTCGTTTGAGCGTGTGCTTTGCAGGGCCCCAACCGATCGAGATCTCCAGGTCTTGCATCGGGCGTACGACAAGCAACGGGCAATCTACGCGGGCGATCCCGCCTCGGCCAGCGCATTCCTGGCCATAGGCGAGTCGAAACGGGACGAAACGCTTGATGCCACTGATCATGCGGCGCTCACCGCAGTCTGCCTGGCCATCTTGAATCTGGACGAGTCGCTGTCTCGCGAATAAGACGGCCCCGGGCTCTCAATAACCTCTCCACCCCTGCTCACGAAGCGTAGAACCTACTCATGAACGATCTTTATCGTGAGAATCTGTCCAGGGTCAGCCGACGCCAGTTGTTTGGCAAAGCGGCTGGCGGCGTTGGTATGGCCGCCCTGGCCTCCTTGCTGGGCAATGGTTCCAGCGCCGGAGCTTCTCCTTTTTCTACCAACGGAGGCGAACAGGGCCTGCCAGATATTCCTCATTTCGCCCCGAAGGCGAAGCGCGTGGTAATACTTTGGCAAGGCGGTGGCCCTTCGCACGTGGACCTGTTTGACCCCAAGCCGGTGATGAAGGAACTGGCGGGCAAGGATATTCCTGAAAGCGTGCGTGGGACAACTCGGCTATCAACCATGTCTAGCGGGTATGGTAAATGGCCAGTGTTGCCGGCAATCAAGCCGTTCAGGAAGTACGGAGAGTCTGGGCTGGAGCTCAGCGAGATGCTGCCCAACGTGGGGGCCCTTGCCGACGAGATTTGCGTGGTCAGGAGCATGTATACCGAGGCGGTCAACCATGCGCCTGGGGTGACATTTTTTATGACGGGGGCTCAGACGCCTGGGCGTCCTAGTATGGGAGCCTGGCTGTCTTATGGGCTGGGCCGAGAGAGTGATAACCTGCCAACATTTGTGGTGATGACCTCAAGTGACAAGGCGAAAACCTGCGGGCAGCTTTTCTTTGACTATTACTGGGGCAGCGGTTTCTTGCCGAGCCGGTACCAGGGGGTTCGGTTCCGGAACACGGGCGACCTGGTCCCTTATCTGGCAAACCCAGCCGGCATGAGTGCCGCGGGGCGCAGGGCGTTACTGGATGATATGGCGGCGATGAACCAGGCCCACCTTGCCGAGTACGGCGACCCGGAAATTGATACCCGGATCACGCAGTACGAGATGGCGTTTCGGATGCAGACTAGCGTGCCAGATCTGGTGGATTTTTCCAGGGAATCTCCGGCCGTGATGGCGAGGTACGGGCCGGACGTCATGCAACAGGGGACCTTTGCAAACAATTGTCTGGTGGCTCGAAGGTTGCTGGAACGAGGCGTGCGGTTTGTGCAGTTGATGCACTCGGGCTGGGATCAGCACGGCAACCTGTTCAGCCAGCTTGAGCAGCAGTGCAAAGATACAGAGGGCCCATCCGCTGCGCTTGTCAGAGACCTGAAAGAGCGTGGCATGCTGGAAGACACTCTGGTGATTTGGGGTGGCGAGTTTGGGCGCACGCCATTCGGTCAGGGAGATCCGGCCAACCCGCAAGGGCGAGACCACTTTGGCAAAGCGTATAGCTGGTGGCTGGCTGGCGGTGGCGTGAAGCCTGGGCATGTGCACGGCACAACCGATGACTTTGCCTGGAACGTTACGGCCGACCCGGTGCATATTCATGATATGCAAGCAACGATCATGCATCTTTGTGGTATTGATCATACCCGATTGACGTATCGATATCAGGGACGGCAGTATCGTTTGACCGACGTTCACGGCCAGGTGGTCAAGGGGATGCTGGCCTGATTCGTGCCGATAATTTACCCTTGGCTCCAAGCTTTTTGAGATGACCTCGATATGCAAGGCAACCAGGAAGACTCTGCCTCGTTCTATCGTGACCATGGTCGAACGCTGACCGTTTACTGTAAGAATGGGCTGTGTAATCGCCTTTATGTCTTGCTTTCCGCACGAGTGTTGGCCGAGGAAACGGATCGCCATTTTCGGATGTTCTGGCCCAGAACTTCGGCATGCGCGGCTCGCTTTTCGGATCTGTTCGAGAATTCATGGAACATTCTTGAGCAGGTGCCAGACGAGCTGACCCAGAGTCGATCTCGGTCATTTTTTTCGTATCAGCCGATTCCTGATCTGGTACAAAGCCAAGATCCCCATCCGGTCTTTGATGTCTGGGGCATGTTGATTGCACCCAAGCGTTATTCAGGCCATGCTCGTTTACAGCGTAGCTGTGGCGAACAACTTGCGATGCTCAGGCCTGTAGAGCCGGTTCGCAGGGCCGTTGACAGCTTCAAGGCCGGTCATTTTCGGCCAACGATGATTGGCGTGCACCTTCGTCGGGGAGATTTTAAGAAAGATTACCCGAGCACACAGATTGCGCCCGACCTTCAAGCGGTCCTGGAGAATGTTGACCGTTATCTGGAGATTTCGCCAGACGCGGGCATCTTGCTTTGCACCGATGATGGAGCCATCCACCCGCGAACCAAAGAATCAACCGGCACTCAGGGAGTCAAGGAATGCTTTCTGGAACGGTTTCCGAACCGCGTTGTCTTCACCCAGCCCACCAGCCTCGATCGAAATGAGATGGTTTCGATTCAAGAGGCGCTCGTTGACCTTTTGCTGCTCAGGGAAGTTGACTATTTCGTGGGGACGTAAGGGAGTACGTTTTCCGGTATCGCAGTCTTTGAGCGTGAGATTCCCCGTGTGTTTGTTTCTGGAGCGAGGCCTGACAAGCCTGGTCAGCACCGGCTTGCCAAGCTCACGGGCGTCTATTACCTGGTCATGCTGGCTGCTCGAAAACAGCTTTCTCCGGAAGTTCCATTTGATTATGCCTGGAATGTCTGGTTGCGATGGAAGTATCGAAAGGCGGTCCAACGCTACACATATCGGTGTGGCCGGCTTCTGGGTCAGAGGTCTAGACCCAGAAGCCGGTGAATGCCTTGGCCTGATGGGGCTTATCTGAATTGTCCAGCGTCTTCAGCCCCAAGGTCTCACCAAACGATCAAGGGAACTCAGGGAACCATCGGGATTAAGTACGTAGAATTTTGGCGAAGCTCCGGAACCTGGGTCTGGCTTGTGAGAATACGTGCTTGACCGGATTGTCTGGCCGGTTGACAATCTGTTGTTGAACTTCAGCGGCGTACAGCCGCTCTTTTCCTACCCGCCCGGGTCGACTGTTCTCCCGCCCCGCACATTCTGTTCGGGACTTTGAACCGAACACCGCCATGGTCGCCCCATAGGCGACCACTTCTATCCTGTGACCGAGGCTTTTTGATGCACGCGACTGTTCGCTCGTTGCCGGTGGGTTCTGCCCGCCGATCGATCTTCCGACGGGCCGCGCTGGCGGCACTTTTGCCGGCCGTGGCTGTCTCGTTTCCGCTGGCCGGCGTCTGGGCCTTCCAGACCCCAAGCCGTACCGGTGAGGTTTACAAGCAAGCCGCCGAAGTGATGCCCACGGCAATTGCAGGGGCTCCTGTCAAGGCGGCGGCTGCGCCTGCTCCAGCCAATCCCAAGCCGGCCGTGGCTCCCTGGATATGGGGAGCGGATGCCAACAAGAGCTACAAGCTGCACACCAGCTTCAAGGGGACCGGCAAGTCCGCCGTGCTCGTGGCCTCTTGCGATAATAGCATGGTGGTCTTCGTGAACGGCAAGCAGGTTGCCCAGAGCGATGATTGGCAGCGGCCAATTTCAGTCGATGTCACCAAGCTGCTCAATGATGGCGACAACGAACTGGCGGCTGTGGTCAAGAACGACGGGGGCATTGCGGGCTTCTCTTGCCGGCTGGTTATTACCGATTCCGCAGGCGCAACACGAGTGATCCAGAGCGATCAGTCTTGGGAGTCTTCGGATCCAGCCAATCCCGCCGCGAATACCGTGAAGGCCAAGGTTGTGGCCAAGGCCGGCGACCAGCCCTATGGCAACCTGCTCGCTGGAGAGGTTTCTGGCCCAGCCGAGAGCAGCTTCAACGTGCCCGAGGGATTCAAGGTCGAGCGGCTGTTCAACGTGCCCAAAGATGAGCTTGGCTCTTGGGTCTCTGTGACCGCGGACCCCAAGGGGCGGTTGATTGCCAGCGATCAGCAAGACAAGGGGTTGGTCCGTATTACCCCGGCCGCTCTTGATGGCTCAACACCCACGCTGGTGGAGAAGGTTCCCGCCCAGATCACCGGTGCGCAGGGACTCTTGTTCGCGTTTGACGCTTTGTACGTGGTGTGCAACGGCGGGACCGGCAGCGGCCTTTACCGCGTGACCGACTCCGACGGCAATGACACCCTGGACAAGGTTGAGAAGCTGCGGTCGTTCCCTGGCGGTGGCGAACACGGCCCGCACAACATCCTGCTCTCTCCAGACGGTAAGCGGTTGTTCATCATTCTGGGCAATCACACCAAGCCACCGTTTGAGATCAAAGATATCACCGAGCCCCAGACGATGGGCGGTATCCGTACCAACCAGCGCAGGGTGGAACTCCCAAGTGACGGCAGCAGCCGGGTACCCGCCAACTGGGACGAAGACCAGATGGTCACGCGGATGTGGGACTCCAATGGCCACGCGGCCGGCATTTTGGCTCCTGGCGGATACATTGTGAGCACAGACCCCCAGGGCAAGTCTTGGGAAATCTGGAGCAGTGGCTATCGCAATCCGTATGACATGGGCTTCAACGCCGATGGCGAACTGTTTGCCTATGACGCCGATATGGAGTGGGACTTTGGTTCTCCCTGGTACCGGCCAACCCGCGTGAATCACGCCACCAGCGGTAGTGAACTGGGCTGGCGGAGCGGTTCAGGCAAGTGGCCTGCCAGTTTCCCAGACAGCCTGCCCGCACTCGCGGATATTGGACCAGGCTCTCCCGTGGGTGCCACGTTCGGGTACGGGGCCAAGTTCCCGGCCAAGTATCAGAAGGCGTTCTTCATCTGTGACTGGACCTTCGGCACGATGTACGCAATCCACCTCAGCCCCGATGGCTCAACCTACAAGGGTGTGAAGGAAGAGTTCGTCTCTCGTACGCCCCTGCCGTTGACCGACGTGACCATTGGTAAAGATGGTGCCATGTACTTCACGGTGGGTGGCCGTGGTGGCCAGAGTGAGCTTTACCGTGTGACCTACGTGGGCAAAGACCCCGTGACTCCCGTAGATGCCCACGATGCGGCCAACGCAGCCGACCGTAAGGCACGGCATGATCTGGAAGCGTTCCACAAGCTCGCCGCTGATCCGGCGGCTGCCGTGAGCCTGGCGCTGACGCACCTTTCTAGCCCAGACCGCTTCCTGCGGTATGCTGCACGGGTGGCTCTTGAGCATCAGCCAAGTACGCTCTGGCAAGACAAAGCTCTGGCTATCAAGGACGCACGTGGCCGCACCGCTGCCGCGATTGCCGTCGCCCGCCAGGCTGAGCCTTCGGCCCAGTCCTCCGTGCTGGCAGCCCTGAATTCGATTGATATCACATCGCTGGATACGGCGGCCAAGATTGACCTTGTTCGTGCTTATGAACTGGCTCTTATTCGTCTTGGTGCCCCCAGTTCCGAGGTGAAGGCCGCGATTGCCGCCCGGTTTGCTCCGCTGTTCCCCAGTGGTGCGTTTGACCTGGACCGCGAGCTTTCCAACTTGCTGGTGGCCGTGCGGGCTCCTGGCATTGTGACCAAGCTGGTTGGAATGCTGGCCGCCCCGAGCGTTTCGGCGGGAGCCACCAACCTTGCCCCTAATGAAGAAGAGCTCAAGCAGCTTATTACCCGGAACGCCGGATACGGCGGTGACGTGAAGAAGTCGCTTGAAAAGCGGTCGGACCTGCTGCAGATGCACTATGCCTACGCAGTGCGCAACGTGCATGAGAAAGACGCCTGGACGCTGGCAGACCGCAAGGCCTACCACGCCTGGTTCAATCGGGCCAGGGAATGGGCGGGTGGTAACAGCTTCCGCAAGTTCCTGGATAACATTGAGAAAGAAAGCTTCACGGGTCTGTCTGAGGGAGACCTGCAGGCCATGCAGGCAATTCTTGGGCTCAAGCCTTACGTTCCGCCACCGCTGCCCAAGCCCAAGGGGCCTGGTCGTGCCTGGTCGATGGAAGACTTGCTGGCCGTGGCTGATCAGAAACTGGCCCGTGGCCGAGACTTCAACAACGGCAAGCAAACGTTTGCGGCGGCCCGCTGCATCGTGTGTCATCGTTACGGTGACGACGGTGGTGCCACTGGCCCAGACCTCACTCAGGCTGGCGGTCGCTTTCAGGTGAAAGACCTGGTAGAGGCGATTGTGATGCCCAGTAAGGTGATTTCCGACCAGTACAAGGCAAGCGTTATTCAGACGACGGATGGCAAAACGCTGACCGGCCGGATTATCACGGAAAACCCCAAGAGCATTGTGGTGATCACTGATCCCGAAGATGCCAGCAAGTTCGTGGAGATTGAGCGGGCGAAGATCGAAGAGGTTGCGGGCTCGCTGGAATCTTTGATGCCTCGTGAACTGCTCGACCAGCTTAACGAGGAAGAAGTTCTCGACCTGCTGGCGTATACCCTGGCGCGCGGCAAGGCCGATGACCCACGGTTTGCCAAGTAACCTCGGCTAGCGTTGCTGGCCAATGTGCCACGTCTTCAGGCCAGAACCGGTTCCTGGAATTCACTCCCAGAAGCCGGTTCTGGCCTTTCTTTTCATCACCCTTCGCCCATGTGAAACCGGCGGTCTTAACCGCTCCTTCCGCGTGAGTGATACGGATTCCAGCCAGAAATAGCGCGTTAGCGGACTGGCATGTAACCTTTTGTTCGACTGTCTGGAGCCAAGGGCGCGCTATTTCGGGCTGGAATCCGTATGAGAGGCCGGCCCGGGTCTTAGTCTCATCGGGCACGTATGTTGGCAAAGGCAATCGTGCATCTCTATGAGTTCAATTGCCCAACGTGGAACTGTCGCCCCATTTTGAACCGGCGGTCTTAACCGCTTCTCCCGCGTGCGGGAGAAGGTGGCCGAAGACCGGATGAGGGCGTTTTCTCTGAGAGGTGATTTCCAAACTTGGGACAGGCACCTTGCGGACTCGGAGCCAGTCCCGGTTTGGAAACGATTACATAAATCGTTAACCGAAATGAATCCACGAATCTTACAAGCGGAAGCGAGGAATAGACGGACCAGAACGGAACCTGGAACATCTGGTTACCGATGACTCAACGGCCCAAGGCTTACTTGCTACAGTGGAACGCTTTGCTCCACATCTTCATGCGGTGCGCTTCGGCATCGGAGGAAAGCAGATCCCTGCCCGAGAACTGCGAGACACTGAAGCCAGCTTCACTCAGTCGATCTGCCAGGTCCGGGCCGTAGATCCGAACGTGGTCAAACTGACCAAACCGGCGTTCGCGTTCTCGGGGGTCGGTGCAGGTTGGATCTTCCACGGTCGGATTGAGTTGCAGCGGTACCATGATCAACGCCCAGCCACCTGGCTTTAGCACACGTTGAAATTCGCGCATCGCTTTACGATCATCGGGCACATGTTCAAGGACATGACTGCACAGAATTCCATCAAACGAATGATCTGGATACTCAATCTCGGTAATATCCATGCGCTCCTTGACATAAGGTCTGCGTGGATCAAGATCGACAGGCAAATAATCCAGGCCTTTCACAGCCAGGAAGCGCTTCGCCAGTTCTGGCTCGGGGGCTATGTGCAACAACCGTTTGGGTGAACCATCGAAGAGCGAAGTCTTGTTCTGGAAAAACAACCAGGCGAGCCGGTGCCACGGCATCGATCCGCAAACCGGACACCACGCGTTCTTGCAATTGCCGAAATCGCGAAACCTGGAGACTCGGCTTTCGCAAACCGGGCACTCAAAGGCCGTACCATGAGAAATCAGACGCCGTATCCCCAGCGGGAGTGATCGTCTTGCCGCGCGCTCTGCGCTCGCAAACGCCTGGCGCCGAAAATGAGGTTGAGCAAGCAACGGCATGGCATCGATCACCCTGGACACGCTCTTGATCACCTTCTCAAACTCCTCACTTCGTTGATCGATCTGCGGAAACGGATCGCCGGAACTCGCCTTGCACTTCAGATTGGCTGCGGGGCGTTCGCTTTTGGGAAGACCATGAGGTTTTCTTGAACAGGGCATTCATGGCGGCCTTTGCCATCAACCGGGATAATACCATAGTGTTCGGTGGAATGAACAATGCAAGCCTTGCAGCCGAGGAGCAACATCTCCTGGAGTCAGAAAATCCACAAAATGTCGAGGATGCCGGCATAGCAGTGGAATTGGGATTGGTCCCACTGGCGATCCTGGTCGTAGGTAAGACTCTTCCAGGCTCCATGCCCGATCCTTATCTCGGCCAGGCCAGAGACAGAACGGAAAGGCATGGCTCACCCTTGGTAACTCACTGGGGATGCTGACTGTGACTACTTCTTACCAGGCTTGGCCCGAGAGGTATCCTTGGCCGCCCGATTGTCGGAAGCCCCATAGAATCCTGTCTTGCTGTCATTGATTTTTGGCACGCTGGCTGGCGTTGGTGTATAAGCTGCGGCAAACGCTTGATAGCAATTGGCAGCGTCATGGTGTGGCTCCCAGACTCCTTCCTGGCGTTCTCGAAGTTCCTGCCAAAAAGACTCGAAACTGTTGCCCATGCCGCTAGCGCTCGCCCAGCTTTCCAGGGAGTAAGAATCCTCGGCAAAGGCAGGTGGCTTGGCCAGCGCAATTCCGTTCTTGTCACGCCCTTTCGCTTTCCAATCCGAGAAATTGCGTGTGGTGATATCTGGCCAGGCGAACGCAGAGGGCTGGGCGGAGATCAGGTAGGCGTTATAGTCAATATCCACCTGGTTCGCCAGATTGGGAGCGACCGTGGCAATTCCGTTGTTTTGCCAGTTTGGAATTAACGGTGAAAGGACCAAGGATTGCAAGGGAGAGCCTTTGTAGTCGACCCCGGTCTTCGGTCGGTTCACAATCAGGTTGTACTGCATTTTGAGTTTGCCCGGCACGGGCAGCCTGTTGCCCAGGTTCATGGAACCTGCATCCACATAGGTGTTGTGCCGTAACGCCACATGGCTGTGTGCGTAAGCAATCTCGTAAATATTGATTCCGCACATCCCCGTGAAGGTGTTATTCGCCACGCGGGCTTCTGTCCAACCGTGTGATTTCAATACGATGTTGGAATCATAGATTGAAATTGGCAAATGAGACGGTGCCGTGGAGAGAGAGAAGTTAAGCAGCCCTTGGTTCGTGTACAAATTCTTGTAAACCGTACCGCCGCCCAGCATGTTAGATCCGTGTGTATTCTCTGCGAACACATTGTACGCGGTGACGCCGCCGCCTCGCTGCTGAAGGCCTAGCGAGTTTGCACGCAGTAAGTAGCAGCTATGCGTAACCACGTCTCTGCACATGCCAGAAAGATAGATGTTGTGATTATAAATGTCGTTGTAGGTCGAGGTGTCGTCGTGCCAGTTCCAGCCGTTCTTGTCAAACGTACTCTGGGAGAAGAGCCAGTCTCCGCAATGGGAGGCGTAGAAGCCTTGGATATGGCCGCCCAGATCCCAGGCGCCCAGCGGCAGGAATGCAATTTTGCTGGTGAAGTCAACCTCGGGCAGAGCCGGCGAAACCGTGGCCGTTCGTTTTGCCGCGTTGTACTTGCTAATGGAGTAGGTCTTGTCGCTGGCCCCTTTGCCGGCAAGGATCTTGAATCTTTGATCTGTGGGATCCAAAGAGATCGAGCAGCCTTCTCGGGAATAGGTGCCGGTGAAAGGTGAGTCTACGGCCCACTTGGAGCCGCTCCCGTCGTCATGCTTGGTCAAGACCTTGGTTTCGTGGTTTCGGCCTTCGCTGACGGTGACCTTCCAGCCGCCGATTTTCCAGCGGGTACTCATGTTGAATAGCCGGATATATTCCTGGCCAGCAACGATCAGGTTGGCACCCATCGAGGCATAGCCTGCCCAAGGGTTGATAAACCGATCGGGAAACACGAATGTTGTGCCGGCCGAGCCCTTATCCGCATGTGTGTTCAGGGGTGAGCCATGCACAGAGTGGACCGTGGTGCGATGGAACATGCAGCCCACGGGGGCATTGAACTGGGGCGCGCCATAGGTTCCCATCAGCACCATGTTCTGAAACTCGCAGTCACTGAGCACCACAAAATCTTCGGCTGTGACGGCCGGCCAGACAGTTTGAGGGTTCGGGTAGTCTGGATCTGCCCGGAATGCAATTCCTCGGAAGTAGAGATACGGCCTATCGCCATTCCCCACGGTTGATCGGGTGGAATCATTGGCGTTCTGAAAGATGACGGCTGAGGCATCCAGATTCTTGCTCGGCATGCCGTAGTACGGGTCGCCAACGCTCATGATTGGTCTAATGCCTGGGTCTTCCCCATACTTGGGGTTCCAGTAACTCTCAAACAGGCTTGGGGTGCTAACCCCCGAGCCCCAGTACGCGCGGGTCCAGACATCGGCCGGCCAGATATCGCCACGGAGGAAACGGAAGCAGACGTTAGATCCGCTTGCCGTCTGGTTCATGGCGTGGCCGACCGACTTGAACGGTTTGGCCAGTGAGCCGTTTCCCTTGGAGTCTGAACCTTTGCTGGAGCTAACATGAACGGTACGTTTGAACTTGAAGGTGTCGCTGGTGGCGGTGGGGTTTTCTTTGGTGGCCAGAAAGCCGTTGGTGCCCACAACCGAGTTGTTGACTGCTTCAAAGTCTGTAGCTGCCGCCGTGGTGTTGCCTCGTTCGTCAACGATCAATGCTGCGGGAGCATTGACCTTGGCGGGCGCTCCCATGACCACGGGCGTGTTGAGCTTGCATGTGACGGTCCAGGTGACCGACTTCGGCTCAAACGTGGCGTAATCTCCGTCAAATGCTCCAAGGGTGAAGGTTGTTGGGCTGGTCAGGTCTTCTGAGGGAATCGAGGCGATCCGTTTCAGGTTCCCGTAGAGCGGCAGCTTCTTGCAGGCGTAAATGTTAAGCTTACCCCCGCGTGGCACCGGTTTGCGCCACGAGAATTTCACCAACTGGTTGGTGCCGATAAACGTACCCTGTTCGGCGGCGTCGGCCATGTACCCCAGAATTGCTGGGCCAACAAGAACTTCGTTACCGGCCGAGTCTTGAATGGCCAGCAGGAAGAAGTAGGTGCCATCGGCCGGCTGGCCCCCCTGCCCGGCTTGTGGCACCAGCCAGGGGAGCGGCATGTTGTAATCTTCAGACTGCAGGCCGATCACTTCCGCAGGGGCCTCATTTACCGTGACCACCAGCCCCTGATTGAGTCCGGGCAGGTAATCTGGGAGGCCGGTGGCTGTCAACCGATTCAGGGGAAGCTGGCCAACAGCCACCCCAGCCTCGTATTGCATCCGAAGGATGAGTCCGTCACCCATGACCGTGGCCGATGTCAGCTTGAAAGTTGCAGGCATGATTTCAGTCCTCGGAGACAGGTCTGGACGGTCGGGCATTAGTTCGATCGGTTCAATTCACAAACTGGCAGGACGTCTGGTCCGACTCAACCTTGCTCTGGCTGGCGATTCTCTGTGGAAAATCAAGGATACCTGAAAAAATCGGTCCTGGTCTCTGGACTCTAGATGATGAGCCGTCTTTGTGAGATTGTCACGCGATTGATGATGACTGTTCACAACCCTGTATCGAGAACAGGCTTTGTTTTCTCCATTACAAGGGATTCGCAATTCTGGAGAGAGTATTCGCTCGCTCATTCGAAAAAAGCGGCGAATCATAGCCTGTTCGCTTCAGGGAGCTGGTGGAAAATATTAGCCACTCAGCCGAATCCAACCGTTGTAGGCCACTCGCAAGAAGAGACTGATATTGATGATTCATCCTGCCAACAATTTTACATAACCGGTATATGACCGGAGGAATGCTGGAATTGAACACTTCGTTATAAACGTAGTCAATAAAAAAAGCTCATGAAACCGGAATCGTACCGGTTTCATGAGCTTTTCAGATCGCTTAACTTTTGCTTGACGTGACAGCCTTAGCGGCTAACGACAAGGCTTTTCAAAATGGGCGATACAGGGCTCGAACCTGTGACCCCCAGCGTGTCATGCTGGTACTCTAGCCAACTGAGCTAATCGCCCTTGCAGGATTAATTATGGGTTATTGCCAGGATCTGTCAAGCCGAACGCGAACATCTGTCTGGTTCCGGGTCGGGATTCTCTGCAATACAGCGGTTTTGCAGGCTGCGCAGATCGCGCGGCCGGAGGGGCTGGGCGAGAGAGTGCTGGTCGAGTGGGCCGCCGCTCGGTATGGTCATAAAATCCAGGGTCCAATACCGGAAAAATTGCTCGATTGAGCGGGTTTGGGAGAGTTAATTCAATGTCCACGAAACTGACCTGGCTGGGCCATTCTTGCTTGTTGCTGGAGACCGATGGGGTTCGCATTCTGATCGATCCGTTTCTGACCGGGAATCCCATGGCAACCACCACGGCCGATGCCGTGGCGGCCGACTTCATTCTTGTCACCCACGGCCATTCAGACCATCTGGGAGACACCATCGCCATTGCGCTCCGAACGGGTGCAACCGTGGTTTCCAACTACGAAATTGTCACCTGGCTCATGAACCAAGGGGTTGCCAAGGCCCACCCCATGTCCATTGGCGGTAGCCACCTGTTCCCGTTCGGCAAACTCAAGCTGACCCAGGCCATTCACGGGTCAGCGTTGCCAGACGGTTCTTATGGCGGTAACCCCGCAGGCTTACACCTGTTCCTCAAGGATGGGCTACGGATTTATGACGCCGGTGATACGGGGCTTTTCGGCGATATGAAGTTCATTGGTGAAGATGGCATCGATCTGGCCATTCTCCCCATTGGCGACAACTTCACCATGGGCCCAGATGATTCGATCAAGGCTGTGAAGTTGCTCCAGCCCAAGACCGTGATGCCCATCCATTACGGCACGTTCGACCTCATTGCCCAGGATGCTCAGGCTTGGGCCTCACGGGTGAAGGCCGAAACCACCGCTCGGCCCGTGGTGCTGGAGCCTGGTCAGTGCGTGGCGGTAGATTGATCGGCGCTGCCGAGCTGGTTTACCGCGTCTGGGGCCGGCCTGGTCGGCCCCCGTTTAACCAGGCCGTAGTAGCAAGGGATGCCAATCATAATCGAGCCCAGGGCAAGGCTGGATTCCAGCGGGCTCCGCACAAATGCGGCGGCTGTCAGTAGCCCTGTTCCAAGCAAATAGATGGCCGGTACCAAGGGGTACCCCGGTGTTCGGAATGGCCGGTGGAGTTCAGGTCTGCTCCGGCGCAGGACGAAGACGGAACTGATTGTGAGAAGCGAGATCAGGGCAAGGCCCACGCTTGAGTAACTGAGCAGGCTCTCAAGCGTGCCCGACCAGAGCAAGAGGATCGCCCAGCCGGCCTGAAGCCAGGTGGCGTTGCTGGGTGTGCCCTGGGCCGAGAGTTTTCCCGCAAATGCCGGAAATTGCCCAGCGCGGGCCATGGCAAACGCCACTCGCGGACCCGTGAGTACAAATGCACTCACGGACGCCAAAAGCGTGAGCCCAATTGCGGTTGATAGCACCGTGCTCCAGGTCGATCCAAACAGCCGATCGGCAACAATCTGCGCGATCGGTGCCACCCGGTTGGGGTCCACGGGCTGTCCTGGAACTTCCACGAGCTGCCGTACGTCATCGGCCGAGAGCGCCAGAGCGTAAGCCAGGTTCAGGCCCAGATAGAGCAGCATCACGGCCCCGGTTCCCAGCAGAATCGAAGCTGGGATCAGGCGTTGCGGCTGTTTGACCTCGCCGGCAATGTAGCCGGCACCATTCCAGCCCGTGTAGGCATAAGAAACATAAACGAGCGAATAGAGCATTGCCGTCCATCGGTTTACGTCCAGCGGCGGCCGATCTTGCAGGTTGGCCCAGTTCCCCCATCCGGCAACCAGGCCGAAGACCGTCAACAGCAGCAGCACGGTCCATTTAATGAGGGTGGTTCCCACCTGGACGTAGGCCCCTTGTTTACGTCCAGACGCGTGCACCAGCGCCAGCAAGAGAATGGCAACCGTGCCAATTCCATGCTGGACCAGGCTCCTGGTTGGCTCCGCCAGTTTCCAGGGCTCAATGAAATAGCGGGCCGAGGCCGAGGCTGAGACCGCAATTGGGCCCCCAAAACCAATCAGAAATGAAACCCAGCCAGAGAGGAAGGCGGCCAGCGGGCCGTAAGCCTCGCGCAAGAAAACATAATCGCCGCCCGATTCGGGAAGGCTGGAGGCCAGTTCCGCAATGGTCAATGCGCCACAGATGGCAAGCACGCCGCCCGCCAGCCATAGCCAGAGCATGAGCTGATTGCTGCCGACGAAGTAGACCGTCAGGCCAGACGTTGTGAGCACGCCAGAGCCAACCATGCTGGCCACCACCACCAGCGTGGCAGTGCCCAGGCCAAAGGTCCGGTGGTCTGGGTGTGGCGGTTCAGGAACCGGCTGGTCTGAAACGGCTACCGGGCGGCTTGTCATCGTGCCCGTTCGCTTTCCGCGGGTTGGGAATGATCGCGGGGGGCGTCTGTCTTGCGGAACGTGGCCACAAAGTTTTCTTGGAGTGGTAGGGTGGAAGCGGGGGCCTCGGGGCGGAAACCAGCCTGTTCAATTTCTCGTTTGAAGGTGGCCTGGTCGGCCCGGATATGCTTCAGGATAAACTCACTGCTTTTCCCTTCCTGCCGGTCGAATTCCACCAGGATCAGGCGCCCGTTTGGCTTGAGGGCGCGATGGATGGACGCCAGGAATTTTGCAGGCGCTTCCACGTGATGGTAGGTGTCGCACAGGAACACGGCATCCAAAGACTCATTCGGCATCACAATTGAGTCTGAACGACCGATGACGGTTTTGATCTGAGATTGCTTGTCTTTCTTGGCGTTCTCGGCGATGTGGAACAAGAATGGCGTGGCAATATCAATCGCGTAAACGTTGCCGGCCGCACCAACCTGGGTGGCAAAGAGGCGAGTGAACAGTCCGGTGCCCGCGCCCACATCCGCGATCGACTCACCCGCTTGCGCCTGCACCAGCGCGGCAATTGCATCACGTTTCGTGAAGATTTCCCGGCTCTCGGTCTCAAACCTGGCCACAAATGCGCTTGGGTCCAGGCTGGGGTCTACAAATTGCTTGTTAATTTCCGAGGGAGTCTGGGTGGCTGGCACTGGTGGAGCCAGGCGTTTGATTTTGAGGTTCCGGAAGGCTACCGGGCCGTGATCTCCCTGAAGCAGGATCTGCCCTTCGGCTTGTTCCGGCCCGCGCCAGGCGTGGCCGGTGGGGAACGGAACTTCGAGCTGAGAGTGAATGGTTTTGCCGTTGAGCACCACCGATTCAAATTTGACGTTGGCGATCTTCCGGCCCTGGGCATCGAATCTTGGGGCCCGAAAGACAATGTCGAGGGTTTGCCAGGTTCCAGGCGCCAGCGAGGCGTTGACCAGGGGTGGGTAGCCTTCGTCAATATGGTGATAGGGAACGAGTTCCGCGCGAGGGTAGACGCCGCCACAGCCGCTGGCCGAGAGGGTTTTGGCCTCAAAGCTATCGAAGATCTGAACTTCATAGACGCCAAGGAACTTGATTCCGGAGTTGGATCCTTTGGGGATCAAGAACTCCGTGTGCAGTTCAACGTCTCCGAACTGTTCCTTGGAGAGCAGGTTGGGGGTGCGCCCGGCGGGTCCGTTGTAAAGGATGGGGCCGGCAGGTTCCGTTGCGGTGAGCAGGGTGGCATCACCTTGGCGAAGTGATACTCCCGAGACAAACTGCCATTGCCCATGCGGCAAGATCCAATTTGCAAGGTCTTTCTCTGCGAGCAGATCGACCCATCCTGGTTCAGCCTGAGCCATGGCGGCAGGCGGCAAGATCGACGCTATCGAGAGGACTGCCAGGCAGCTCCAGCGCACCATCGATCACACTCCTTGCGGTTTTGTTCCGCCTGAAAACTGAAGACTTTGCTGAGAGAGAGGTAAACCGGTAGAGAGCGATCTTTTCAAAAAAAAAACCGCTCGGCAAGGGGCAGATGCTGTCCCTTGTCGAGCGGAGAAGGCTACGAGAGCTCAGGCCGATGGCGGGATCCGCTTGGATTCCGCGACCCGATCAGATGAACTTGGTAACGCCGGGAACAGGAACGGGCCGCTTGGGGGCATCGCCCCAGGCGAAGGTGGCTGGTACCAGGGCTTCTTCAGACTGCAAGGCCATTTCGGGGGTAATGGTCTGGCCGGTGTAGGCGGCCATCCGGCCCATGATGGCCAGCAGCGTGCTCAGGCCGCCCTGCTCTGCGTTATTGATTGGCTTGCCGGCACGAATGGCGGCAAACATCTCATCATGTTCTTTCTGATACATGTTGAATTCTTGATTTTCGGTGTTCCGGTAACGCCATTTGTTGGCACCTTCAATCCGGTTCCCGAAAACGTCGGCCGTACCGTTTGAGCCCAGAACGAAATCTTTTACCTGGGGTGGGGTATTGGGCCAGTGGCGGCAATGGTGGTAGCCGCGAACATTGTTGGGATATTCATAGACCACGGAGAAGTGGTCCCAGATGTTGCCGTACTTGGCGTCGGTCCGGGCTTGCCGGCCGCCCACCGCCCAGCACTTCTCTGGGAGCTTGTCACCCATGGCCCAGCCCATGGTGTCAATGCCGTGCACAGCCTGTTCCACAATGTGGTCGCCGCTCAACCAGTCGTGGTAGTACCAGTTGCGGAGCTGGTATTCCATTTCGCTCTTGCACTCGTCGCGGGTCCGACGTGGTTCCCAAACACCACCAGAGTTGTAGGTGGTTTCAATGGCCACAATGTTGCCAATGGCACCATCGAAGACTTGCTTCATGGTTTCTCGGCGAGGAATGTGGTAACGCCAGCAGAAGCCGTTGACCGCGGACAGCCCTTTTTCCTTGCTGAGCTTGGCGGTTGTCAGGAAGCTGCGAAGGCCGGGGCCATCTACGGCCATGGGCTTCTCAACGAAGGTGTGCTTCCCTTTTTCCACAGCGTGCGCGAAGTGGATGGAGCGGAACCCAGGTGGGGTGGTCAGCAACACCAGGTCCACGGCGTCGATCACGGCTTTGTAGCCATCGAACCCGGTGAACTTGTGAGAGTCTGCCACGTCAACACGTGGACCGACCGTCGATCCCTTGAGGGTTGAAAGGCTAGACTCAATCTGGTCGGCAAAGACGTCGGCCATGGCCACGAGCTTGACGTTGGAGTCGGCCGTGAGTGCCTGTTCGGCGGCTCCGGTGCCACGTCCGCCACAGCCTACCAGTCCGATGCGAATCAGGTCGCTGCCGCCGGCGTAGGCATTTTGTGAAATGTCAAGCGTGGCCAGCGCAGAGGTGGCGGTAACCGTGGCCGCCGAGTTCATCAGGAACGTACGGCGTGAGGACCGAGGTTTGTTCATGAGATCGCTCCAGCTTGAGAGGCGGGAAGGAATTAAGGCAGGGTGGGAAAGACGAAGGCAGGAAACTTGTCTTATCTTGCCATGACTGCGGCACTTCGTGCAATTGTAACAAGCTCAGGCATCAAGCTCGCTGGGATCTTGGCGGACCGGATAGTCTTTCCTGGTCGTCTCAATCCCTACATTCCGGAACATTCCCAGCCGGTCCGGAACGTCTCTTGATCTGGCTGGTGCTAAGGTTGAAGTACATCTGAGAACCTCCCGACTTTTGAATGCAGCACGTCCATGCAATTTGCGCTTATCTCGGCAATCGTTCTGCTTGCGGCCGATCCCGCACCCCCTGCCGTAAGACTGTTCGAGTTTGGCAGGGACAACTCGCCTGGAACTCTGGTGAATCGAACGGCCGGCGTGCCGAGCCAAAGCCCGCCCGATCCGACCAAACCGACCCTCGTGGTGGCTCACGGGCTGAATCCGCTGCACCCGTGGATGCATGTTTCTGTTGCCCAGCGATATGCCGACTCGCTGGCTGCGCGTTCCGGTAATGCCGTGAATGTGCTGGATTGGGACTGGAACGCGGCGGCTCCGCTGGGGGTTTCTCTGGAGTCAGACCAGCATCGTGCGGTGAGCCAGGGACAAAAATTGGCACAGGCCCTGGTTGGGACCGGGCTTGATCCAGCCAGCATCCGGCTAATCGGTCAGAGTGCGGGTTGCACGGTGGTGGCGGCAGCGGCCAGGCATTATGTGGCGCTCACGGGTCGGCCGCTGGACCAGGTGATCTTGCTAGACCCCGTGGGCTCTTCTCATAAGGTCATTTTTGACCAGCAGGCGGTAGGATCGGCGGCGAACCGGGTCGATCATTATTGGGTGCCGGGGGCAAGTGGGTTCGGGAAACCCGCCAATCGTTCGGGGGTTGTTGATACTCAGGTCGCGGCCCCGCGCAAATTACGTGGCTGGATCAACCCGTTCAAAAGCGATCACATGCAGGCGGTTCGCTGGCACATCAATACCGTTGGCTGGTGAGTGCGGTTGATCGCGTGTCACGGTTCCAGCGGTTCTTGATTGGGCGACAGAAGAGAAACTCGCCCAAGCGATAGCCCAGGGAGGCTGTCGAACCGGGGAAGCCTGACCTCGAACCACAACTGGAACAGGTTCGCAACCGCATTGCGAACCTGTTCCAGTTGGGGTCAGGGAATCAGCCGTGGATCAAGGAATGAGCGCTGGCACCAGTTTCATTCTGGAGCCAGCGAGACCCATTCATTTTGATTTCGGAGGTCTTTTGAGCCGGACCAGACTCAGGAGATTGGGTGGTGAAATGTACGGTCAGGAATTGGAATTTGGGGGTTCCTGTCCGGGTAGATCTTTCATCTTTTCAAGCAGGGCCTGCTGGCGAGCAGCGGATCGGTAGTGCCCGCGTTTTTTTGCATGCAGGGCATCGCTTTCAAAAATCGCCATGGTTTGCATGTCGTAGGCAATTTCGTTACTGATCTCGGGCGAGGGTGGGAGGCAGGCCAGAAATTCGAGATTTTGGGAGAGCAATTTCTTGGCTTTTTCGTGGTTCCCGGCTTCAACGGCTTCGCTGAACTCGCGCTGGGCGCGAGCGTTGAAGAGGAGGCCGGCTTGCTGGGTGACTTCGGGATTGTTTGGCAGTCGATTCCACTCGGCGAAGGGCACCGGGGAGTGCGTGGGAACCTGGGTGGTGCGCGATTCTCGGGTACCGGAGGCGGGGTTGTCCCAGGCCAGGCGAATACTGCAAAGGATTCCAGCCTGGGACCTTGCGGCAACCTTCAAGCGAAAAACGGAAACGATCGGCATTCCGGCAACCATTTCTGGGAGCTTGAAGTTGCCGGTTGGGAGCTTTCCGTAGTCGTTGAGCTGGTCGATCACTGTCACGCCTGCGGTTCCTGAGATTCCGAGCGAGACGTTCTTCCCCACCATGTTCATCAGGCCGTGAAGTTCGGTCTGAAAGATGGCCTGGAACCCTTCCGGGTCATTCACAAAGAAGTAGTTGCCGCCACCAGCTTGGGCCATCTGAAGCATCAGATGTTCGTTGTAGTCTGTTCCAACGCCGATGGTGCTGGTGGAGATCCCCTGCCCAACCACATCTGCCACCCCTCTGGCGATCTCGTTGGGGTCTGTCACTCCTTGGTTGGCCTGACCGTCTGAGAGCAGCAAGACGCGATTCACTCCGCTTTTCATCAGAAACTTGCGCACTTCGGTCATGCCGTTGAGCCAGCCGCCATAAAGGTCTGTAGAACCTCGGGGTCTGGCCTTTTCAAGGGCCTGAACAATGGCCTTTTTGTTGGTGGCCAGCGTACTTGGCACCGGTGTTTCAATCTTATCGTCGTACAGGGTCACGCTGACCCGGTCGGTGGGTAACAACTGCTCAACGGCATAAACGGCAGCTTTGATGGCATAGGGCAGCTTGGAGTCGCCGGCCATCGAGCTGGAACGATCGAGCACCAGACCAAGATTGAGCGGTGGCCGTTCTACCTGAACATTGGGGTGCGGAGGAACAATTTGGACGAGAACATCAATGGTCACGCTGTCGTCTGTGCAGGCCAGCGGTTTGCTCAGCTGGACGTTAATCGCGGGAGTTTGCAAGGGTCACCTCTAAAATTCAACCTGGTGGTAAATTCGCCAGTACAGTCAGAGTACCAGACCGTGGGTTGAGTATCGAGGTTCATCCCGGGCAGAATAAAGTCCAGCTTCAAATTCTTGAGGGCATCCATACCGTCGGCTTCCAGATGCCACCATCTGAGAGCCTGGAGTTTCCGTGCTAGAAAGACGGATCAGTCCGACCAGGAACCGGAAATCTTGTGAAAGTCGCACGGCTCTTTTGGAGCCGTGAACTGCGTTCACAGGGGCCAATGCTTGCAGGAACACGAACTCGCCTCGACCGAGGCGAGCGACTTTGTCTGAACGGCTCCTCCGGGGCGTGAGCCATGGGGCGTCGCACTTCGACCCAATTACAAGCCGGGCTGTTGGAACCGGGCCTTCCGCCCAGAAAACAAGGGTTCCAGCATCGCTTACGGAATTAGGCTGAACGGGTACAAATTATTCCGTCTCAGCTTCAGGAGACTGAGCCCGCGCCAGTAATGGCGGATCTCCGCCATTGGATTGGCGAATGGCCACCATGTACCAGGCCCGCCAGGCCCGGTCGAGTTCTCGACTGTTGGCCAGGCCGTAATGTTTGCGAGCCGCGTCGTCCCAGGTGGCAGACTGACCATCACGTACGAATTGCAAGAAGCGAGGGCGTCCGCCAATCTCAATGAGGAACCGGGCAACCGAGTATCCCTGGCCGTAAAAGCCCAGAAGATCGGGCGGGTATTCCTCTTGCTTGAACAGTTCGGCTAGCGGCATATCTCCCTTGCGTGAAAGGAGGCCGGCCACAATCTGGTCCTGGCGTTTGAGTTCACGCAGGTCTTCGCTTAAAAGCGATGCCCCTTCGTCGGCCCAGCGGGGCATGGGGCCGCCAAAAAATGCAGCGAAAACGGTGTGGGTGATCTCGTGCGGCAGCGCCGATGCCAGAACTCGTTCGAGCGAGCCTTCCACGGTAATGACCTGATCCGCCACGGCGTTCCGCTTGGAATCAAAGTCAAACGTGGTCACTCCGCCAGCCTCGCCGCCGGTCAGCTTGACCGTGATCGGGCATGGCTTGGACCACGCGGGCAATTCTTGGCCGAGCCAGGCAATTGCGATCGTTTTCCGGTAGGCTTCCGCTCGCTCGCCCACCGTTTTTGCGGCCATGGCGGTGGGGGCAGTTACCACAAAATTTCGGGTGCGGAACCCAGCCCCGTAAGAGAGTGAGGGAATGAGCGACGTTACAACCAGAGCTATTGTACAAGCACAGAGACTGTAACCGCTTGCGCGGAGGGAAATCGCCCCCATGCCGTGGCTCCTCCTTGAGGCTTCGCGAGTCGTTCTGGCCAATCCTTCGGCCAGGTGAGGTCGGAACTTTAACAAATCGTCCCAAGACTGTCGCCGTGGATTCCGGCCTGTTTTTGAGAAGCGTAAGCCTATTGTTGATATTGGCTTATGGCGTGTCGATTGCGGGGAGGTCTGGAAAGCAGGCTGACAGAAAAAACAGGGAGAAGGGCGTGGTCATGGGCCCTTCTCCCTGTGGAGCTTTCTCAGTTATGGCGTGAGCCACGGAGCAAGCGGGCCCTGGATCAGGAGCTGGGGGCTGGCTGAGTGCCGGTACGCTGGAATACGGCGACAACTCGTTTTTCGGTCTCGGCATCGAGGGGGCGGAGTGGAGCGGGGAGCATGCTCTGGAAGAGTCCCAGGTTCCGTCCGGCAGCATCCAGGCAGCTCAGGAATGACCCAAAACCGGTTGCGCGTCCGAGGCGACTGAACTGGGCCTGAAGTCTTTCCACGCGGCCGTGATCCTTGGCAATTGATGCGTTCCAGATGGCAACCGCAAGGGCGGGGGCAAGGTCTGATAGGGAGTTGACGAACCCATCGGACCCCATTTCAGTAGACTCGCCGATGAGGTCTGACCCGTGCAAATAGCTGAAGTTCAGGTCTTTTCGCTCGTCTTCCTTCCAGGTCAGCGGTCGGCCCAGGACGGGAGTTACATCTTTGCAGCCGGCAATTCTAGGATGCTCGGCCAGCTTCCGGAGTTCCTCGAACGTGAGCTGGTTACAAATCCAAGGCGCATTGTAGATGAAGAGCGGTCGGTCGAGCTGATCGGCCAGCGAGACGAAGTAGTCGAGGATCTCGGCCCGGGTCATCGGTTGATACCACGGAGGGAGTGCCGCGTAGTAATCGTAGGGAAGGTCCTTGAAGAGCTGGGCTCTGGCCAGGGTTCGCATGGTCCCCTGGTCGGAGACATTCAGAACCAGCGGAACCTGGCCGCGGTTTTCCTGAACGGCCACCTCTGCAAGCTTGCGCTGATCGTGGTCCGTGAGCAGGTCGAACCTGGCGGTGGTACCAAGAATCCAGAGTCCGTGGACCCCTGCATCAAGGTGATATCTCACCAGCTTGTGGAAAGCGCCCAGATCAACTGCTGAGCGATCTGCGGTCATGGGTGTGGGCAGGGGCGGAACAATTCCGTGGATAGGCTTCATGCTGTGACCCGGCTTGGTGGGTGTAGATTTCTGAACTGGCGAGCCAATCATGCTGCAAGTCTGGAGCAGCTTTCCATTTCAGTATGTCCGATGACCCTGCGCTGGCTCCAGAAAAATGAAGCCGGTGTGGGCTTGCCGGCTCTGGTATTCGTTGCAATCGTCAAGATCGTTGGAAAAAGAATGATGGGAGCGGCAGAATCGGACCGATGATGAAAATTGGAATGAGATCCGACCTTTGCCAAACAGGGGAATCCCTGGGAAGCGGTTGGACTAGGAGCAAGGCCTGATACCTTCTTCCGCCGTCTGGGGGCGGGAAGAGGCGCAGGTCGAGATCAAGGGGGATAACCCATGGCTACTGCACGTCTTCGAATTTTTCCCCGCCCCGATGATGAGTCGATTCAGGATACCGATTCTCCTGGAATCCCGATTCGCCTGGCTGACCTTTATCCGATCTTGTCTCAGGCGTTTCGCGACAACTACTCCTGGTTGCGTGATCTTGAGCAGGACAAGGTCCTGGTGACCCCCGACCTGTACGAAGTGGTTCGAGCCTTTGCCAATTACCGTCCGTCTGCCTGAGCAGTCTGGGTCGGCTCACCTGCTTTTCAGGGCAGATTCGACTGGAGCGGGTGAAACGGTAACCAAAAACGGCCAGGGTATGGTTGTGGGAAAACTCTCAGACCACTAGTTTGGGGTGACAAAGCCTCCATTCTGGTGCCTGTCCAAGAGCTAGACCCATGCGTTCCTCTGCCGACTCCGAAACTGCTTTAATCATTGAGAAGCATGGCGACATTCTGGTCGTGATTGCAGCCCATAGTCTGGAACGCATGCCTCCCGCACTTGCCGAGGGGGCTGCCGCCCTCATTCTGGAACCTCTGCGAGAGGCGAGCACGCCACTTTTGGTGATTGACCTCGGAAATGTTGGCAGTTTCGGGTCGCCCTTCCTTGCCATGCTGATTCGTTGCTGGAAAACCATCTCCGAACGGGGCGGAAATATGGCATTATCGGGCGTCTCTGCCGATATTCGCCAGCTTTTAAAGATTACGCGGTTTGATACGCTTTGGCCTATTTATAACAGCCGGCGTGAAGCGCTTGATGCGCTGAACTCGGATTGATGGGCCGCAATGCTAGGGCCGGTCAATTTTTTTAATCAACTTTTCCAGCAATCTTCAAAAATCGTTGACACTCCCAATCAGGAGGTCAGTATGATAATGAAACGGAGCGTCACCGAGTGATGCAATGGTTTTTGCCAGTCTAACGTGCGGGCGTGGGGGCCCATGGGAATTTACGACCGCGAGTATTATCGCGAAGACTCCAGGTTTTCGAACTGGTTTTCCGGCATGGCGCCTGCCTGCCGAACGATCATCGTGATCAATATTGCCATTTATATTCTGGAAATTTTCTCGCAAGGGCCGTTCGGAAAAAGCTGGCTCGTTGAAGCTTTTTCTGCCAACAGTCCTGCCATTCTCGAGAAATTTCAGATCTGGCGGTTAATCACCGCGCCCTTTCTGCACAGTCCGGTCGACATCTATCACATCGTGTTCAACATGATGTTTCTGTACTTCTTCGGCCGTGAAATGGAGTCGCTCCAGGGCACGAAGGAGTTCACTTTCTTTTACCTTGCCGCAGCCGTGTTCAGCACGTTCGTTTGGGCCGTGTTTGATTACCTCATGCCGGGGGGCCGTGATCCAGGTACACGCATGATGGGCGCCTCTGGCGCTATCATGGCGGTGTCTGTGCTCTTCACGCTGTTCTACCCCAACCGCGAAGTGCTGGTTTTCTTCATCCTGCCCATGCGGATGTGGGTCATGCTGGTCATTTACCTGGCGTTCGACGGGCTCTCTCTGCTCCAGCAATTTCAGGATGGCAAGGCCCCGGAAGGGACCCGAATCGCGTTTGCTTCCCACCTTTCGGGCGCGTTGTTTGGATTTGCGTACCGCAAACTCAATTGGCGGTTGAGCCAGTATTTTGAGCCCAGAGTTCACCGGCCCCGACTTCGCGTGATTGATCCACCCGATCGCGAGCCAGTCTCCCGCAAAACGGCCACGATCCGGACGGATACCAGTCGGAGCGCTCGGCCCGCAGTGGCTCCTCCACTGCCTGAAGATCAGCTAGATACGCGGCTGGATGAAGTGCTCGCTAAGATTCTTCGTGAAGGAAAACTGGCACTGACCGAGGAAGAAAAGACCATTCTCGACGAGGCTAGCCGCCGAGCCCGCTCGCGACGCAGCGAACGGTCATGAGTGATCCAGGAACGATATCCCTTGTCGTCAGAGACGCCGTACCGTCTGACCTTGCACAGGTGGTGCGGTTTAACTCTGCCCTGGCGTTTGAAACCGAGAGCAAGGCGCTTGACTTCACGATCTTGGAAGCCGGAGTGAGCCAGGCCCTGGTCGAACCTGATCAGCGACTCCGCTACTGGGTGGTTGAAAGTTTGGGGCAGGTTGTGGGCCAGGCTGCTATCAGTCGCGAGTGGAGTGACTGGCGCAACGGCTGGATTTGGTGGCTTCAGAGTGTGTACGTGGGTGCCGAGCATCGCCGCTGCGGAGTCTTTCGGGCCCTGATTTCCCACATCAGACGCACGGCCGAACTTGAGAAGAATGTGATTGGGTTACGGCTCTATGTGGAGCATGCTAATCTTCATGCCCAGCAGGTTTATCGAGCTGCGGGGTTTGAGCCTGGTGGATACCAGGTCTATGAGCAGATCTGGGGCAACCTGATCAACTCGCCGTCTGGTGACTGATGTCGGCCCAGCTCTTCAGGAGTTTAGCTGCCGCTCCAGTGTCTATGGCTCTGGCTCCGAGCTGCACTCCTGCAGCCAGATCGGTGGCCTTACCCACCATTTTGAGCGCAACTGCGGCATTCGCCAGGACCGTGTCTCGCACGGGGCCCTGCTCTCCGGCCAGAACCGCGTGAATGGCGCGGGCTGATCCATCAACGTCTGGGACCACCAGGTCTTCAATCTTCACGGCAGGAAGCTTGAAGTCTTGGACATCAACCGATTCCACGCGGGCTGCCTGGTTGCTACCCACATGGTGAAGGTAGGTCGTGGCCCCCAATGAAACTTCATCGAGCCCATCGCTTGAATAAACGACAACTGCCTGGCGGGGCCATGCCTCTGATCCGTCGATCTGCTGAAGCCGGGCGATGGTGGCGGCAACCAGTTCGGCCCGTTCACGATCGGGCACGCCAATCAACTGAAATTCCGCACGCGCGGGGTTGGCCAAGGGGCCGACCAGGTTAAAAAGGGTCCTGAACGGTAGTTGTTTTCTGACCGGGGCCGCATGTCTGAGGGCCGGGTGAAACTGGGGGGCAAAGAGAAATGCGATGCCTGTCTCTGCCAGGCAGAGTTCCAAGATCGAAGGAACGGCGTCGATTTTGATGCCGAGCGTTGTGAACACATCGGCACTGCCAGAGCGACCCGAGGCAGAGCGGTTGCCATGCTTGGCAACGCGTACCCCGCAGGCCGCCACAATGATGGCAACTGCGCTGGAAATGTTCACGGTCCCCGCACCGTCGCCGCCTGTGCCGCAGGTGTCTAGAACCGGTCTGAGCTTTGGGGCAAGCTCCAGGGCCGTCATTCGTCGTCTGACCGCTCGAACGGCACCCGCAAGCAGATCCGCGGTCTCGCCCAAAGCCGCAACCAAGCCCAGGAAACCAGCGATCTCGACTTCGCTGGCCTGGGCATCGATGATCTGGGTGATGGCGGCGTCGGCCTCATCGGTCGTAAGCACCCCACCCTCGGCAAGCTTCTGCATACACCTTCGTGTTGCGTTCACTTCGGTTAGATCTCGCTGGGCAAACTTGGGGTGGAGCGGAGACGTTTTCAGGACGTGGCTCAACATCGACAATCGGTCAGTCCTGAAGGATTTCGGCGGCTTTCTTCTCGGCGATCTCGTTGACCTTGCCTTCGAACTTCTTGGTGAGGTCCTGGACCTCTTCCTTGCACTTGTCGTGGTCGTCTTCGGTCAGTGCCTTATCGGCCATCGAGGTATCGGCATGCTTGTTGGCATCCCGTCGGATGTTCCGGATGGAAATGCGTGCCTCTTCGGCCAGTTCCTTCACGCGGGCTTCCAGCTTCTTGCGCTGTTCGACCGAGAGACTTGGAATATTCAGCCGGATCACCTTGTTATCAGAGACCGGCGTCAGGCCCAGCGGGCTGGTTTGGATTGCCTTGACGATGTCTCCGATGGCGGTCTGATCAAACGGCTGGATCAGGATCTGCTGAGGCTCAGGGGTGCTGAGTCTGGCAAGTTGCTTGAGCGGGGTTGGTGAGCCGTAGTACTCAACGCGGATCGAATCCACGAGACCGGTGTTGGCACGCCCGGTGCGCACTCCTTTGAGGTGATCGCCGAGAAGGGAAATGGTCTTCTCCATGCGTTCTTCGGCTTCGATGCAGATCTCTTCAATGCTGCTCATGACGAATTCCTGGGGCACGGAGACCCACCCTACCGGGTGGGCCAAACGTCTGAATGGTCGAATGGAGGAGAGCGGAAAAACTCCGCGTCGTTGGATCTTGAGTAAGCCTACCGGATGAGTCAACCAAGCCGAGCTTGGAACTTAGACCAGGTTGGCGGGCTTGGGCCTTGGGTTGGGGCCAAGCCAGGTCCCAATTTGCTCGCCTGCAATGGCCCGCTCGATATTCCCTTCCTTCTTGAAGTTGAATACGAGGATCGGGAGTTTGTTATCCAGGCACATGCCGATGGCGGTCATGTCCATGACGTTCAAGCCATCGCGAAGCACCTGTTCGTAGGTCAAGTTGTCATACCGAACGGCGTGCGGATTCTTTTCCGGATCGGCGGAATAAACGCCATCCACCTTGGTGGCTTTCATCAAGACCTCTGCGCCAATTTCCTGACCCAGCACGGCCGCCGCTGTATCGGTGGTTACGAACGGGCTTCCTGTTCCGGTTGCCAGAATGACCACCCTGCCGCTGGAAAGATGCTTGAGCGCCCGCCGCCTGATGAATGGCTCGGCAACCTCGGCCATGTGAATTTTGGTCATGACCCGGGTTTCAATTCCCTCGCCTTCAAGAGCGTCTTGAAGCGCCAGGCCGTTGATAACCGTGGCCATCATGCCCATGTAGTGGGCTGTAGATTCTTTGATGACGGTTTGCCCGCGTGAAAGTGTTGCACCACGCAGCAGGTTTCCTCCACCCACAACAATCGCCAGTTCAACCCCATGCTTGGAGACCCTGGCCGCCTGCCGGGCAACCTTGCTGATCTCCTCGACGCTGAGCGGAATGTTTTCCTGGGCCCTGCCGAAGCTCTCGCCGGAAAGCTTGAGCAGAACGCGTCGAAATACAGGAGGGCCGATCGGGTTCTTGCTGTCCATCTAGGTACCTCTTTGAGGAAGCGGGCGGCTTATCAGCCGCCCGCGTATAGAAATCCGCTACTCGCAGGGGTCACTCGGCTGCAGGTGCTTCGGCAGACTCACCCACGAAGAACCGTGAAAAACCCTTCACGGACAGAGACTTGCTGGCCGCAGTCAGAACGTCGATCACCTTCTTGGCAGGGTCCTTGATGAACTCCTGCTCCAGAAGTACGGTTTCTTTGTACCAAGAATCCAGCTTGCCGCCGGCAACCTTCTCACGAACCGCAGCGGGCTTGTCTCCCATGGTGTTCGCGATCTGGGTTTCAAAGATCCGCTTCTGCTCGGCGACGAGTTCCGAAGGAACGTCTTCGCGGCTCACGCCTGAAGGCTTGATAGGGGTGGCCACCACGTGCATGGCAATATCTTTGACCAGCGTTGGTTCGGCAGGCCCGGTCAACTGGATCAGGGCCCCCTTCATGCCGTCGAAGTGAATATAGTAGTCCACCTGGCCAGCTCCCTTGAAGCAAGCCACGCGGGCCAGAATCACGTTCTCGCCGGTCCGTGCGTTGAGGTCGGTCAAAGCCTCACGCACAGTCTTGCCCTGCTTCGGCAGTTTCGACTCCAGAACCGTGGCAACATCATTGCCACCGGTGGCTAGCACCAGTTCCGCAAGTTCTTTGGCCAGTACTTTGAAGTCATCATTACGAGCCACGAAGTCGGTCTCGCAATTGAGTTCGACCATGGCCCCAGAGTGCCCGTCGGGCGCCAAAGAGACTTCCACGCGGCCAGCATTTGCAGATCGGCCGGCCCGCTTTTCAGCGTGCTTCAGGCCCCGTTCCTTGGCCAGGGTAACAGCTTTTTCCATCTGACCTTCGGCTTCCTTCAAGAGCGCTTTGCACTCCATCAGGCCGAGGCCGGTTGTACGTCGCAGTTCGTTGACCATTGCGGCGGTGATATTGGACACGTCGAAAACTCCTTGAGCGTGATGAATCGTTGAATTGAGGTCATCGAGGACGGAATGCGCTACAGGCAAACCTGCCAGGAATCATCAAGAGGGGGAGAAAGATCATGGATCGGGTCTTACACTCAAACCCCGAAATCTGTGATTCCTGACTTGTCACTCGAACGGGATTTTTTTGAAATCATGGACATACGCCCGGCACAATTGCGTGTGCCGGGCGTATGTTTTGAATCAAGCTATCGGGGAGCGGCTCAAGACTCGGTGACAGCGTCCACCGAGACTTCGGCAACTTCGGTCACAACTGGAGCGGCTTCTGCGGTTTCCACAACCTCTGCGGCTGCAGGCGCTACGGCCTCGGTCCGAGGAGCAGGTGCTGGTCCGCGACGGTCTGCACCGCCACGACGGTCGCTCAGTCCGCCACCGCCGCCGCCACGACGATCTCCGCGTCGATCACCGCGTTCACGATCCCGTTCGCCTTCAGGGCGTGGTGGGGGCTCTGGCGGGGCAGAGGCTTTGCCTTCGATGATTGCGTCCACGAGCGCGGTCATGATGAGCTCAATGGATCGAAGGCTGTCGTCGTTGCCGGGTACCGGCAGGTCGACCAGGTCTGGATCACAGTCGGTGTCCAGAAGTGAAACGACCTTGATGCCCAGCTTGCGGGCTTCGCTCACAGCGATTTTTTCGCGGTGGGGGTCGATCACGAAGAGGGCTTCGGGCAGCCGCGTCATGCTGCGGATGCCTTCCAGGTTGCGCTGAATTTTGCGACGCTCGCGGGTGAGCGTAGAGATCATCTTCTTCGAATAGCTGAGCGCCTGCTCGCTATCGAGAATGGTCTCAAGTTCGCTGAGCCGTTCAAGGCGGCTACGGATGGTGCGGAAGTTGGTGAGTGTTCCACCCAACCATCGTTCCGTCACGTAAGGCATCTGGCAGCGCTGGCACTGCTCAACCAGAATTTCAGCCGCCTGTCGCTTGGTTCCAACGAACAGGATCAGGCCGTTCTGGGAGGCCACGCGATTGAAGTACTTGGTGGCGCGAAGCAGTCCGCGAACCGTTTCCTTCAGGTCGATAATGTGAATCAGGTTTCGCTTGCCGTAGATGTACGGCTTCATCTTCGGATTCCACCGGCTGGCACGGTGTCCGAAGTGTACGCCGGCGTCGATCAGGTCTTTGACCGCAAGTGCCAAGGTTCTGCTCCTCGAAAAATCGTTGATTCCCGGTTGAGACTCTTCACGCGAAAAGACGCAAAGCAACCGTTCTGTGGCTATGTGAGCTGTCCACGAAAAAATTCCCGAGCCAATAATGTAAGGCTCTCGGCTGCTGCCGTCAAATGCAAGCTCTCCAGAGAACTCTGAAAAAGGCTCCGGTTGCTTGGCCCAGCTAATAAGAAATGTGGCTAAAGTAGGCCGTTTTGGTCCCAGGCTCGCGGGTGGCTTTCCGTGGGACCTGCTCACGCCCGGCGTGATCGTTGAGCTTCAAGGCGGTCTGGCGGTGCTCAGGTTTAGACGTGAAGCGTTCCAGCGCGTTGACCGCCACGGACATGTGCTTGATAATCTAAGGATCAAGTATTTCCAGTGAATATGAGACGTGAGATTCCACTCTCCAGGCCTCAAGGCAAGGTTGCCCGTGTTTGGCCGAAACCGCAAATTGATCCCGGGTCAATCGACTGGCGTTCAACCTCAGATTCAGCACTACGTGCTGAGTTGCCTGCACGGCCATGATTTGCACGGAACACGTACAGAGAGCTACCAGGCCCTCAGGTGCCCCACCTGTGGCAGCGGAATCTTTGTGCTTCCCCGGTCTCCCCTGCCCGACTTGCCGCCAGTTTCCGCGGATGATGAACCGTCCACACGCACAGCTTTTCAAAAAGGTGCACGCGAAGCTGCGGCTTTGCAAGATTCCCCGATCGAGTATTCCGATGTTCCGGCAGGGGCCAGAACCGGTGGCGGCTCCAAGAAGATCGTCTGGCTCGATGAAGATTCGTCGCAGGACGCCAGTGAGCCACTCTCCCTGTCGGATGAAGAGATTCTTGCTGAGTACCAGTCTCCCTCGCAGCCTGTGCCCGCCGGCCGTTCTCAGACTGCGGAACCGCCGGCCTCTGGATCTGATCATCGTTCCGCAGCCCCTCGAACTTCAAGAGATTCCCGCAGAGGGCGGGGCGATGCGGCCGATCAGGCGGACGAGTTTGACGAGGTCGAGGATCACGATTCCGATGACCTTGCGTACGAGCCATTCAAGGTTCGGCTGGCCCGCTGGGCGGTGCGCCGAAAGGGCCTGCTGTCGGTTTTGACGGTGATTGGGGTGGTTTGTTCGACCCTGGCCTACAATGCCTGGCGAACCTACAGAGAGCAGTTGCCGCACACGGCCGAGGTCAACTTTGTTGAGGGGATGGAGGCATTTGAGCAGGCAGATTATGACCAGGCCAAACTGAAGCTAGGGCGTGCCGCAGCGTCGTTCAAGACGCTCGGCAGCCGTGATGAACGCACCAGTCAGGCGGTCCAGTTTGCCGCAGAGGCCGCCATTTTTGCGGATCTCTGCACCTATCGGCTCGACGAGATCCTTGATGAGGCGGCTCGGACCGATGCTGAGGCCTGGAAGCGGCGATTTGAAATTGCATACAAAGGGCGAGCCATCATTCTGGATACCGAGATCGAAGGCCCTCCCCCCCCTGGGGCCTCGGCTGGGGCCTACCCCTTGCTCTATCGCGTGCTGCTGGGTCGAGGCCCAACCCCCTCGAAAATCGGTCGCATTGATCTCCAGCAATTCAAGCTCTTTGAAGGCCAGTCTCTGAAAGAGGGAGACTCGGTTCTATTCGGGGCCCGGTTGGCAGGCTGCCAGCTGGAAGGTGGGGAGTGGAAGTTTTCTCTTGAGCCCGAGAGTGGTGTTTTGCTGACCCGCTTTGAGAACCTTAAACGCCAGGGCTGGTCGCCTCGTGAGACCATCAGTATCGAAGCTTCGGCCGCACGGAGTCCCGCACCATGATTGGCACGTTTCTGGTCGCGCTTACCGCGACCGTCTTCGCTCCGCTCCAGGGGGGTGGTTTGCCAGAGGTGGAGGTGACCGAGCTTGCCAAACGAGCCGACCTCGTGGGCAAGGAGCTGCTGGTGGATGGCCGGGTGATCTACTATCACGTTCATCCCAGCCGAGGCTACGACGAGATCGAACTCGACCTGACCACGGTGCCGCTGGTCTTGCCGCCCAATCTCGCCTTCAAGGAAGCGCCCAAGCAAAAGTCTGTGCGGGCACAGGGAACCCTGAAACGTCAGGGAAACAAGCTGGTGGTGGAGGTTCGCTCACTCCAGGTTCAGGCACCAGACCTGGAGCGGTTCGAAGCGGCACTTCGACCGTTGCCGGCAGGTGAACTGCCCAGGCGTCAGGGGTGGGCTCGTTGGGCGTTGCGCAGGGCTGCCA
Source organism: uncultured Planctomycetales bacterium (assembly GCA_903926465.1). Classification (GTDB taxonomy): domain Bacteria; phylum Planctomycetota; class Planctomycetia; order Isosphaerales; family Isosphaeraceae; genus CAIYJE01. Next base: position 38,084 of record CAIYJE010000098.1, on the reverse strand, counting down.
TGTACAAGGATGAGCCTCTGCTGAAGCGGGCCAAGGAAGTTGAAGCCGAGTGTGTGCGAATTGAAGCCGCCACGCCTGAGGTCAAAACGCCCGATGCCGTTGTGGCCGTGGCTCGGAAAGCACGCCAGGCGAAGGTAGCAGAACCGACGCCTTCAGCCGTGGCGCACCGTGGCTTACTGGGACTTCTGGCCGCGGCTCGGAAACCCGACGATTTTCAGAAGCTGGCCACCGAGGTCGAGGAACTTTTTCCAGATTCCAAGCGGGTGCGAGGCGCGTCCCCAACCGGCTGGGCCCAAACGCTTGCCGCCTATCGGGCCAGCCCCGAAGAAACTTACCTCAAAGCGGACCCGGAAATCCGTGCCGCCCTGGACCGGAACTTGCTGGCCGATGTGCGTGAAAAGGGGCTGATGGCCCAGGTTGAGGCCCGGCCGAGTGATGCCTTTGAGCTGGCAACCCAGGCTCGAACCGTGCTACCAGATCGGCCGCAACTCGCCATCCAGCTCAGAGATCGGGGGTTGACCGCCGCCGAGGCCGATGTGGCCAACCTGCGAGAGAGCGAGGTCACCAACCTCGCCCGTCAGTTTGAAATTGCAGACCAGCCAGACAAAGCCAAGGAGCTGAAGCGTTCCTGGCTCAACAACCAGCGAATCAGAAAGCTGGGCCCCAGCGATGCCGAAGGACGTGTGGGACTGGCCGATAAGTATTTGCTTTGGCTCCAAGATAAAGCCACGGCAGTTGCTTTGCTGAACGAGGCCGACCAGATCGATCCCCAGTCGGCCATCGAGAGTTTTCGGAAACTGGGATTTCGCAAGGAGGGGGGGCGATGGCTGGAGGCCGGAGCAGACCGCCCAACCTCTTTAGCTGGCCCCGCTGGGGATTCTGACCGGCCGGCGAACATGGGGGAAGATCCACTGCTTGGCCTGACCACCGACGAAGTTTTGGCCCGCCAGGGGAAGCCTAGCTACCGCTCAATCGAGATCACCCAGGGGAATATCGTGATCCAGTGGGTTTTCAAAACCGGCGGAGACTCGCTCCAAGTCGTGACGTTTGTTCAGAAGCCCGGAAGCCCCCCAACGGTCGTCAGTCGATTCGGACTGAAGTAAACTGCCCCACCGGAACAGTTGACCCAAGCCCTCTCGTTTGACTATTCTTTTTGGTCCTAACTGTCTTGCATGCATTCATTGGGGCATGGGCTTGTTCAGGTTCTGGTTCGCTGTCTTAAGTTCCAGGGTTACCAAGTCAATTTTGGTAATTTGGAGAAAATTCCAAAAACCAATCTGCGACTTTGCGGAGGATAACTTCTGTGCGGCCCCTTCTCTGCCAATGAATTCAACGGTTTTTCGGATTTTCGGAAACCGTTCGGTCGAATCGATCGTAAATTACTTCGAGTTGCTGTTTCTGACCGGTTGCCCTTGTCTCATGGCGCATAATGTGCAGTGACTCGAGCACTGGGTCTGCGGTGGCTCAAGGGATAGCGCACTCGGTGGAACGTTTTCCACCGGCCCTTTGACCGGATGCCTTGTTGGCGTTTGAACTTTCCGATGGCCGACTGGGAACGTGCTAACAGGCGTACTCTCTCGCTTCGGTTGGGTTTGGACCAAGATCAAGCGACCGTCCCGAGACCGGTAGTCAGACCCGCTCGACGGTGCGCGAAACACACCCGGAGAAAATCATGGCTCGCAAAGACGCACTGATCCGACTGCATTCACGGCTGGTCAAGCGCCGCGATGCCCTTCGTAAAGCTTTATCAGGCGATCTTGAATCGCTTAGCGAATATGCATCCACCTTCGAGGTTGGAGATACAGCGGATGCCGCCGTGGATACGGCGAATGACGAGATCAGCACTCAACTTGCGGAAATTGAAAGCCGCGAGCTGGAGCAGATCGAGAATGCCTTGCGACGGATTGAGCAAGGGATGTACGGAAGCTGCGAACACTGCGGCGGAAAAATTGCAGAAGCTCGGCTGAACGCATTGCCCTACACCAGTACCTGCATTGAGTGCCAGCGTGAGAGCGAGAAATTTGGCTCATCCTCCGGACTTCGCGGGTACAGCTCGGCCCCACGCTGGGATAAACTCGACGACAAGCGATCAGACGATTCGGAACGTGATACCCCGATCAATCTGAGCGATTTCGAAATGGACCTGAGCGAGACCGGTCGCTGATAGGTCTCTATCAACTGCCCGAACCTGTCCACGGCCGCCCCTTCTGGGCGGCCGTTGGCGTTTCTCCAGCTTCCAAGTGGGGATCTGTCTTTGACAGGCCGAATCGATCCGACTAAATTGACCAGCGTTCGGGCCAATGACCTCCGGTGTCTGGCCGACGATCGGCGGAAGTCGAGCTGATCCGACCATCCCAAGGAGATCCATCCCATGCCACGCCACCAGTATCTGCCGTACTTTGCGGGATGGCTCGTTCTTGGAGTAAGCCTGGGGTGGGGGCTTGCCCGGCTCGTTCCCGGCCCGTCGCTGTCTGCCCAGGCAGAGCCTGGGGCTGGGCTAAAATCGGCCGTTGCGGCCGTGGATGACCCTTATGATCAACTTGCTCGGCAATATGAGCAGTTTAAAGGGATAGATCGCACCTTTTCGCAAGTGGCACGCGTCGTTTCTCCCACCGTGGTTCATATCATCTCGCGAAAGAATGGTCGCCGCGAGGACGGAACACCGGCTCGCTTTGAGGAGACCGGCTCTGGTGTGATCACGCGAGCCGATTTTGATGGCGGCAAAGATCGATTTGTCCTGACCAACAATCACGTGGTGGAAGGGGCAACGGCCGCCGAGATCAGCCTGCTCCTGAACGATGGCCGTGTGATCAAGCCGCTCCAGGTCTGGAATGACCCCAAGCTCGATGTCGCCGTGATGAAGCTGGATCAGGTCGATCTTCCGGCCGCCCGGCTGGGGGATTCTGATCAGGCCATTGTGGGTACCTGTGTCATGGCCGTGGGTAGCCCGTTCGGCCTGACCCACTCGGTGAGCCAGGGAATTATCAGCGCCAGGGGTCGATACGAGGCGGAACTGGAAGACGATGGGGTTGAGAATCAAGACTTCCTGCAGACCGATGCCGCCATCAATCCTGGCAATTCCGGCGGCCCCCTGGTGAACATGAAGGGGGAAGTCATCGGGATCAACACGGCCATTGCCTCCAACGGTGGAGGAAACGAAGGGGTGGGGTTCAGCATCCCCATCAACCTGGCCCGCTGGGCCATGAATCAGCTTGTCAGGGTTGGTCGCGTGAGCCGGGGAGCTATCGGCGTCCAACTTCAAGAGCTCTCTGCGCGTGACGCAGCCGACGCCGGCCTGGAACGGCCCCGGGGTGCTCGGGTGGGCTCCGTTCAGCCCGGATCTCCTGCCCAGGTTGCCGGAATTAGCCCGGGTGACATCGTTTTGAAATTCAATGCAACCGACGTGATCAACTACAACCACCTGATCAACCTGGTATCCACCACCAACATTGGCGACCAGGCCACGCTGGAACTCTGGCGAGACAAAAAACCGGTTTCTGTGGAAGTGAAGGTGGCCGACCGGTCTGAACTGGTGAAGCCGGCCAACGCAGAGGCGGCTCGCACAGCCCCTGGCGGATTTATGAAGCGGCCCAAGGGAGCCGACGCTCCGCCCTCAAATCGAACGCCCCCCGCGCCCGCTCAGACCCGCGGCCTGGAGACCGCACAGGTAGATGGCCCCGTGGCGGCTCGTCGCCTTGGCCTGGCCGAAGGCGCATTGGGGGTCCTGATCACCCGTATCGAACCGAGAAGCTCACTGGCCGGTGTGTTTCATGAAGGGGACCTGATCGAGGCCATCGATGGCCGCACCCTCTCCAGCCCAGCCGATCTCGCCAAGATTCTCATGGGGCATGGCCAGCATGCGTTCCAGATTGTGAGAACCGAGAACGGCGCCACCCAGACCCACATCGTCGAACTGAAGCTCCCCTGATTGGACTGCAAGCGGCACTCAGGCTCACGCGGAAGTGCATCCAGGCCTGAAGGCTGATTTTGGGCCAGTGCCCTGCCCTGGTCGGTCTTTTGTTAAGATGATGGCTTGCGCTCGAAGGAAAACGGTCATCCGCTCCCAAGATACTCGGCGATCGAGCCTGCCGGCTTGTCCTTTGGTGTGAAGGGGAGCGCAAACCCAAACGCGGGCGGCCGTCTTAACGGCCAGGTTCCACGGAATCAAGCGGGAGACAGCCGCATGGCGGATCGGGATCGCGGAAGGTTGGAATGGCATGCCACGACCATTGTTTCGGTCCGCCGGGGAGACGTGGTGGCCGTGGGCGGCGATGGTCAGGTGACTCTGGGCCAAACCATCATGAAGGCCGATGCGGCCAAGGTTCGCAAGCTGCTGGATGGGCGAGTGATCGCCGGCTTTGCTGGAAGCGCCGCCGATGGCTTTGCCCTTCTTGAGCGTTTTGAAGGATCGCTCAAGGAATACAATGGCAATGTCCCCAAGGCGGCCACCGAGCTGGCCAAGCAGTGGCGGACCGATCGGGCAATGCGCAGGCTGGAGGCTTTGCTGATTGTGGCCGACGCCCGGCACAGCCTGCTGGTGAGTGGAATGGGGGACGTGATTCAACCTTCCGATGGAATCTTGACGGCCGGTTCTGGCGGGGCTTACGCCCTGGCCGCCGCCCGGGCCCTGATCAAGCATACAACGCTGACTGCGCCTGAGATTGTGCGAGAGTCTTTGGCAATAGCCTCTGGTATCGACATCTACACCAACGAGTTTGTGACGCTGGAGGTTTTACCTTGACCGAGTTGACACCGCGTCAGATTGTGGCCGAGCTTGACCGTGACATTGTGGGCCAGTCTGATGCCAAGCGCGCCGTGGCGATTGCCCTCAGGAATCGCTGGCGCAGACGTCAGTTGCCTGAAGAGCTGCGCGTTCAGATTACGCCCAAGAATATCTTGATGATTGGCCCCACCGGCGTGGGCAAAACCGAGATCGCCAGGCGGCTTGCAAAACTGGTGGGTGCTCCCTTCGTGAAGGTGGAGGCCACCAAGTTCACCGAGGTTGGGTATGTTGGTCGCGATGTGGAAAGCATCGTCCGCGACCTGATCGAGGCGGCAATCTTGCTGGTCAAAGAAACCGAGCGCCGCCGGGTTCAAGAGCATGCCGAGGCGCGGGCCAATGATCGCCTGCTCGACCTATTGCTGCCAGTTCCTCCGTCTGCTGGGCCGGCAAGGGGCTGGTTCGATCCTACGGGGGCCACTGCAAACCCGCCCGACGAAGAAGCCGAACGTCGGCAACGGACACGCGAAAAACTCAGGACCCGGCTGGAAGCGGGCGACCTAGACGATCGCGAGGTGGAGATTTCGATCCAGGGGCGTGCCATGGCACCCGTCTCCATTCTGGGCGCGGGGAACAACATGGAGCAGATGGAGGTGGAACTCCAATCCATGTTCGAGAAGCTGGTTCCCAAGCCTTCCAAAAATCGTAAGATGACCGTGAAAGAAGCCCGGCCAATCTTGATTGCGCAAGAGGCCGAGGCCCTGATTGAGCCTGAAAAGGTGAACCAGCAGGCTGTCACGCTGGCCGAAGAGTCTGGAATTGTATTTCTTGACGAACTGGACAAGGTGGCCGGCGAGGATGGCGGCAAGGGGCCCGATGTTTCTCGCCAGGGGGTGCAGCGTGACCTGCTTCCCATTGTGGAAGGAACCACGGTCAATACCCGTTACGGCCCTGTGCGAACGGATCACGTTTTGTTCATTGCCGCGGGGGCCTTTCACAAGTCCAAGCCATCCGACCTGATGCCCGAACTTCAGGGGCGGTTCCCGATCCGGGTCGAGCTTTCAGACCTGAGCCGCGACGACTTTGCCCGGATCATGCGTGAACCACGCGCCTCGCTGATCAAGCAGTATGAAGCCCTGCTGAGCACCGAGGGGGTCGACGTTACGTTCGACGATAGCGCGATCGACGCCCTGGCCGACATTGCGCACCAGGTGAACCGCACCACTCAGAACATTGGTGCCAGACGCTTGCATACTTTGCTGGAGCGGGTGCTGGAGCCGTTGAGCTTTGACGCGGCCGACAAGGCGGGAGAGCGAGTGGTCATCAGCGCCCAGACCGTACGTGATCGGCTGGATAACCTGGTTCAGGACGAGGATCTCAGCCGGTATATCTTGTAAGCACGATCTGGTTGCGTCATTCCGCAAAGTTTATCCAGCAACCGGCAAATGCGGGCAATGCTCTGAAAACTCGGAATCATCGGCCTGAGAGTTTGACTTGCCCCGGCCAGGTATTACGGACCCTTCATTGTTGAGCGAATCGGGTGATTACGAGGAGAGACCGATGGAAGAGACCGAGAGCGGTGAAGAACTCAGTTTGTTGAACATGTATGAGATCGACGATGAAGGGAAGAGCAGGCATGTGGTTGCCTATCTAGACCCTGTGCTTGCCGGCTCGGTGGGCATCTTCAGTGGTTGCTTTGTGGGTGACTTCACACCGGATGAAAATGGTGAGTTCGATGTGAACACCTTCGTACCCAACCCGGAGTTCGTAGAATCTTTCACCGCGTTCATGAATACTCAGGCAGAGCATTCACCCGAACTCAATGGTGGAGCGCAGCAGGTGGCCGGCCAGCCGCTTTACCTGGTTGATCCTCGTTGCGAGATCGGTCCAGAAGAGGAGCCTGAACCGGAAGAGGTTCTGGGGCACTTCATGGTCGATCCTCAAGGGGCGATTGTGCCTGGCTCGTTTCTTTACAACCCGCAGCATGTCTGGTTTAGCCCCCAGACCGGCGTTTCCGGCTTGCTGGTGAATCGCGAGTTCTATGAGTTCTTGCACCCCGAAGCCAAAGTGTGATCAGGGCTTTGAATTTTGGGTTCCAGGCATTCCGGGGTGGTCACACCCTGGAATGCACGCCTGGCCAGTTTGTTTTCAAGGCCCACAGGCTTCGAGTTCTCAGTGGGTCTTGGGGCCTGAAAGATCAAAGCTCAAGCGAGACGTCTGGTCCTGCTAGACAAAAAACTGTAACCATTCAGCCTGATTCAGAACCGTCGAAACCCGACCGTTTCCCTGCTGTAAGGATGGTTCTGTCCGCCCAGGGATTGAGTAATCCTGTGAACGTCTCACGGCTCTTTCGAGCTGTGAACTGCGTTCACTCAGGCCAACCCTTGCAGGTACCAGAACTCGCCTCGGAGAGGCGAGCGACTTTGTCAGAATGGCTTCTCCAGATCGTGAGGCATGGGGTGCCCCTCAATGGGTTGGGCTCTTGGAACCGGGCCTTCAGTCCGGAAAAGAGCGAGGGCCGATTGTTAACGGAATACCGCTTGAATGCTTGGAAAGTTCTCAAAACGGATCTTTCCAATGTTCTCCTTGGTTCATATTCAAGCGTTGATGACCAATGCTGGGTTTTACCCAGGATATATGCTGGCGGTTTGATCCAGAGAGACGATGGCTCCTTGGCCGGCCCTTGGGATTTCCAGGATATCTCAAGGCTCATGCCATGGGCCTGCCAGAATCGGGTTTGCAAAGGACGATGAAATTGCCTTTGAACCCCAGGAAATCAGCATCATGCCTGGATCAGAGGCACCGGCGGAGAACGTGCCAGTTTCTTGATCGGGATTTCTATGCGATTTAAGTTATTTCAATGTAGCGACTTGCGTCGATTTTATGAGAATATTATCGCTCTGGCACCGTGGTTGCAATCCACCCTATCGTGCTCACAGACAGGGTGAGCCAAGGCGGGCCATTTGGCCCCACAGGGTTCAGGGCGGTGTCCTCCCAAAACTATTTGGGAAAAGCACTGCTAGAAACCTGATCCGACACCTTGAAGAAGGAGTTTTGGACCGATGAAAAGTGCCCTGCGATCGATCCAGCAGACGGATGCGGGCCGATGGATGCTCGTACCTCGGCTGGCCGCTGGGCTGCCGCTACTGGTTGCCGGTGCGGCGCATTACGTTCAACCCACGCTCTTACAAACGACCCTCGCCGAAGCCGGCACTCCACTTCAGGCTTGGTTGCTAGACGTGCTGCCTTGTGTGGCCATTGTTTCTGGCCTGCTGCTGGTGCTAGGTTATTTTGGCCGGGTCGCCGCGTTTCTTGGCGTACAGGTTTCGCTGCTCAGCCTGTTCACCCTCGTCAAGCTTTATGAAGTCTCTTGGCTTAGTGCCAATCATGTCCTGTGGCTATCACCAACGCTCACTCCGCTGGCCGTGATTGCTGGATCATTCCTAGTCCTCTGGCTCGGCTCGGGTGCCTGTAGTCTGGATCATGAAGATTACCAGACCACCTTCGCGAACGGTGACGATCTCTTCACCGAATTTACATTCTTTGATGCGGAAACCACACCCAATCTAGAGCCAACTTACACGTCTGACTTGGTCGGCGTGTGATCTCTCTGTGCTCGATTGGCGTGCATTGAATTACGAGACCCAAGGCGTGCCTCCCACGCCCTGGGTTTTTCCTTTTGATGATCATTCAGCGGGCTTGCAGGGAATCGTTTTGCGCTTCCTGGGGTTTTGATAGGCAAAACGCCGGAAATATGAGCCCGAGACGTGAGCGAAGGATTCTATTCTGAGACGAGCCCAAAGCATTAGCGAGTGGATTTCTTTTGGCTTCTCTTGTTTAAGTTTATAGCGGTTCACGAGTGGGTTGTACACGAAAGGATTTGCTTAGTGTCACGCCTCAGTGTCTTGATCTTCGTTCGATGTAGGACAGCCGCCCTCGGCTGTCATCTTCGTAACGGCCCAGGAATTCAGAGACAGCCGAGGGCGGCTGTCCTACATTCGGAAAAGGAACACCAGAAAAGGCGCTCACTCTGTGTGCAACGCAAATGTTAACCGCTATAAAACCCCTGAAAAAAGACTGACACGAAGAATCCCTCGCTCACTCGTGGGGCTAACAGGAGTACCGCGTTCGCTGCTATTTTGGGGACTCGGGGCTCAAAAAGCGCAACTTTAAAGCTCACGAGTCGGGCTAGTAGGAGTACCCCGTCCGCTGCTTCTTTTGCGGGCTCTGATCCCAAAATCGCCATTGATTTGGAGCTCTCGCTGTTCTTCTAGAAGGGTGCTGCGGTAACCCAGGCTGAATTCACCACTCGCCTGTTTCAAACAGTCAAGCTTGGATGTGCCGATGGTTGGAAGGGCTTGGCCGCGATCTGGCCGGCCAGCCAGCCGGTACTCCAGGCGGCCTGGAAGTTATAGCCGCCAATTCGACCATCGAGGTCCAGCACTTCCCCACAGAGAAAAAGCCCAGGCTTGAGCAGGCTCTCCAGCGTTTCCGGGTTCACTTCTTCCAGAGACACGCCTCCGCAGGTGACCTCGGCCTTGGCAAAACCGAGCGTGCCCGTGATCGGTAACGAGAGCCGCTTGACCGCGGCCACAATCCGTTGCCGTTCGTCACGCGTGAGTTCCGGGCCCAATCTGCCCGCCGGCACACCGGCGTGAGTGATCAGCGCTTCGGCAAGTCTGCGTGGCAGGAATTCGGGGAGCAAATTGGCGACCAAAGGGCGGCCCTGCCTGGCCCGCTGGGCAAGATCGTCGTTGAGTTTTGGTTCTGTGAGGTCGGGCGCAAAGTCGATCCGCAGCGAGAGTTCGGCTGGCCGATCGTTGCGGGCCACGGCCCCACTCACATCCAGAATTGCCGGGCCGGTCAGTCCGAAGTGCGCGAAAAGAATGGCCTCCCGGCGTTCGCTCAGAGTTCGTTCCGAGGCATCAACCACGCGTGCAATAACGTCTGGAATGGTGATTCCGCGGAGGTCGCTTACCCATTCGGGTGCCACCCGTAACGGCACCAGTGCTGGCTTTGGGTCAATAATCGTATGGCCGAACCGGCGCGCGATGGCAAAGCCGTCGCCGGTGGTGCCGGAGCCCGGAAAAGACTGGCCCCCCATGGCAAGAATCACGTTCTTGGCCAGAATCTCGTGATCGTTCGTGCGTACCCGGAAATATCGCTGCGCATCATTTCCTGAATCCTCAAGGCTCTGGACCGGGCTCAAGGTTTTCAGGGTTGCGCCAGAGCGTTCAAGCCTGCGCAGGAGTGCTTCAAGAACGTCAACCGAGCGGTCGGAAACCGGGAAAACTTTCCCGTTCCCCTCGATTTTGGTGGCAACCCCTTCGGCTTCGAAGAACGAGACCGACTGCTCTACGGAGAATGCTTTCAAGGCAGGCCGCAGGAACGGGCCTCCAGGCCCGAATGCCGCCATGATGCTGGCCGCGCCACGGGCCTCTCGGGGATCGTAGAGTGGATCGGCCGGCCCGGTAACCACGGAGCGATTTCTGAGCCCCCGAGCGTTCGTGATGTTGCACCGCGTGCCGCCCGACATCAAAATCTTGACGCCGGTTTTGCGGTTTTTCTCCAGCAAAATCACGCGTGCGCCAAGTTCGGCTGCACGAATTGCCGCCATCAGGCCGGCAGCCCCTGCCCCAAGTACAGCCACATCATAAGGGGCTTCCGCCGCTTGCTCGCTCATCAACCAGCCCCGCTCCCAGTTCACAGTCAATCGCACTGTCTGACTTCAGAATATCCATGATACGGCACGGGGCGAGCCAGGTGTGAGCCATCCAGGCAGACTTCTGGTATCGCCCCTGGAACTGGTATACTTCAGACCTTGGATTGGCCAGACCGAAAGGCCGGTTGTTGCAGCCATCGGTTCCGCCTTTTGTCAGCGAGTTCGAATCCATGAGCAGCTTGAACTGGAAGCGGATTCTGGAGCGGCACGTGGCGACCGATCAGAGAGTGGCGACCATGGCTCAGCTGGCCTGTTTTGTGTTCGCACCTGGGGTCATGATTTTGGCCCTGCGCGGAACTGTGCGGTTTGGGCGTACGCCTGGTGAGATCTTTCTGGGGGTTCTGGCCAGTGCGGTGCTTGCACTGCTGCTGGTCATTTTGGGATTACTCATGCCTTTGGCCCACAAAAGGATCGAGCAATGAGCGCTGACAAGCGGTTGTCAGAAGTTCTGAGGTAAGCGATCGAGCCTCAAGGAGGACGGCGGTTGGCCGCGTTCCAGGCTGGAGCGCCTGGTCAGAAGACCGGCGGACATGCGTTTGCTGCAGAGAAATCGTGAATTCGAGGCTTCGTTCTGGATGATTCTGGGAGCGCTCAGCTTTGCCTCGATGGGCGCCATGACCCATGCGCTTGGTGATCGGTGCGACTGGCTGATTGTGGCCTTTGTGCGGGCGGCGTTCATGTGCCTGACCGCAGTGGTACTGGCACGCCTGTCGGGCATCCGGCTGGTTTTTGCCCGTCCTCGTAGCCTCTGGATCCGGAGCGTGGCCGGAAGTTTTAGCCTGGTTTGCAATTTCTATGCACTCGCCAGGCTGCCCTTGGCCGATGCCCTCACGCTGACCCACACCTACCCGCTCTGGATTGTGCTGCTAACAGCCTTGGCGTTGCGAGAGGTTCCTTCGGTATGGGAGTGGCTTGGCGTGTTCTGTGGCATCGCTGGAATTATGTTGATTGAACAGCCTCACATGGATGGAGACAGCCTGGCCTCTACCGTGGCGCTTGTCAGTTCATTCTCAACCGCCGTGGCCATGCTGGGGCTGAATCGGCTTCGCTCGGTTGCCCCGCTGGCGGTCATCGCGCACTTTGCTGGCGTTGCGGCCGTGATCTCGGCCACGGGCTTGGTCCTTCGGCCTGGCGTGCTCAAGGGCCTGTCTACGGACGGAGTGACCCTGCTGCTCATGCTGGGGGTAACGCTTACCGGCACAACGGGCCAATACTGCCTGACCAAAGCGTATACCAATGGTAAACCCGCCAGGATGGCGGTCATTGGGTTGACTCAGGTTGTGTTTGCACTCGGCTTGGATATTGCCATCTGGGGCCGGCAAATCCATACGCAGATGGCGTTGGGATTTATGCTGGTGCTGGTACCGTCTGCCTGGCTGGCCGGCCTGAATTCAGCCCGGATCGCGCTTTTGAACCGGTCCAGAACAGAGCGACTTCCCGAACTGGATGATGCTCCAGTGACTGCGGCCGATCTTGAAGTTGCCGCGGGGCACAATCTTGCAGAGCCGTTGCTAGAAGAAGCGCTCTGAGCCGGATTTGTGGCTTGGAGCAAGGCTTGCGCCTGGAGATTTCAAACCCGGGACAGGTGTGTTGCCGTCTTGGGGCCGGTCCCGGGTTTAAACCGCTTCATTATCGTTCGATCTTCAGGTCTTTCTTTTCTTCTTGCAGCTTTTTGACGGCATCGTCGGTGACCTTGGTCCCCGAGAGAAAGACTTGCTTCAGCGAGCCAATGGCCTTGATGTGGTCCAGGCCGGCATCCGTGATCGGGGTACCGACGAGGCTGAGAACTTGCAGGCTACCGAGCCCCTTGAGCTTGTCAAGGCCGGCGTCCGAGATATTGCAATCCACCAGGTACAGCTTTTCAACCGTGCTCAGGCTACCCAGGGTGGCCAGGCCGGCGTCTGTGGTGCCGGTTCCGTTGAGCATGACCTTCTTGAGTTTGGGGAACGCCTTCAGGTGTTCAAGGTCGGCATCGGTGGCTTTGGTGGCACCCAGGTTAACCTGATCAACGGGTTTCCCATCGGCGGCTTCGTCTCGGTAAACGCGACCGCCGATTTTCTGGATGGCTTCGAGGGCCTGTGCCTCATCTTTGCGCCGGAGCATGGTGGGGTTCCTGGCCGGTGTGGAATGAGTCTGGGGCGTCGGCCGACGCCGGACTGTCAGATCGTTTTATAACCTTGCCGATGCTCGGTCGCAATCGCTTGGATTCAAACCATGCGCCGGTTTTCTCGGTGATCAGGGCCAGAGATGACCGTCACGGCCCGTTCCTGAAGCCAGGAGGCGGGTTCCAGAATGTATTGGGCCGTTCGGCTGTCTGAGGGGTTCAGCTGGACCCCGGTTGCCACATAAAGGGCTGCAAATGCCGTCAGGAACGCCTCTTTCGCGGCGTTCTGCCAGGCCTGGGCCAGGTCTGGCCGTTGCAGACGGAGCAGGCCGATATTGGTGGGAATTGAGATCAGGACGGGGGAATGGCCGGCTGGCACAAATCCTGAGAATCTGGGCACAAGTTCCCGAACGGTGACCAGGTCCTGGGCCTCCGAATGAGGCTTTGGAGCGACGGCACGCCTGGCGGTCGGCTCCACTTTCCATTCTACAATCAGGCGGTCGGTTGGGGTATTGGCGTTCAGCCGGTCGGTGCGTGGGCCGTACATGTCTGGAACGAACTCATGGCCAGCCGCTCCCAGGTGGGTGAGGTTGAACTGGGCATTCCGGAACTGGAGCGGGTCAAACGCCCAGGCAATGACCGGGAGTTGCTGCACCCTGGTCAGCTTTTGCTGGGCAAGCTTGAGCCGTTTGCCGATCCCCCGACCCTGATGCCCCGCAGCTACCCCGGTGAGCTGGGAATACAAACCGATCTGGCCTCGAATCCGGGCCAGGAAGCCAAACGACATTCCAACCGCCTCGCCGCTTTCCTCAAATGCACCCAGCACCACGCCGCCGTGGCGATCGGCACCAATCAGGGTGGCAACCGGCACCAGGTACCGATCGTCGGTCAGTTCCCAAGCCAGGCGCTGGACATTCTGGAGGGCCAGATATTCCGCGGGGCTCTGGGGGCGGCGGATGGTTACCCGGTCAATCATCGAGCGTGCTCCAGATCGGGATTGAGGATCAAAAGGGCCAGCAAAGCCGCATGAACGGGGAGTGAATCCACAAGAATCTGCTCATGGGTGGCGTGTGCCCCCGCGCCGGCGCAACCGAGCCCGTCGAGCGTGGGGATACCGAGCGCGGCGGTGAAGTTGCCATCGCTGCCGCCGCCGGTGCCCCCTTCCCCCAGAGAAACGCCCAGCAAATGGCCAAGCGTTCGCGCTCGCTCAAACAGCTGGCCGGCGGCGTTGGTACGGACCATGGGTGGCCGGTTCAAGCCACCAGAGACCGTCAGTTTTGCCTCGGGTAGCACCGGGCTAAGCGCACGCAGCGCCGCATCAATCCGGTCTGCTTCCTCGGCCGTGGATACCCGCACGTCAATCTTTGCCGTGGCGTGGGGCGGAATAATGTTGCTGGCAAGCCCCCCTTCAATCAGGCCGATGTTCACCGTGGTTCCTTGTTCAGGGCATGCCAGCGCATAGATTGCAAGAATTTGGTGCGCCAGTTCCAGGAACGCGTTCACCCCTTTTTCCGGCTCAACCCCCGCATGGGCGGCCCGCCCCTGGATCTCCAGCACATAGGCCCCTACCCCCTTTCGGGTCGTCTTCAGCCGGCCGTCGGCGAGTGGGGCTTCTAACACCAAGGCATAACACGCGTTGCGTGCCTCGGTCTCAATCAATTCACGAGACGAGGGGCTGCCAATCTCCTCATCGCAGGTAATCAGGCCATGCACAGGTTGGGCGGGAGTCTGGCCGAGTGCAGTGATGGCCCTGAGGGCGAACTCAAAAATGATGAGGCCGGCCTTCATGTCATACAGGCCAGGCCCAAACAGCCGGCTCCCTTCGAGCCGAATTGGCATGGTTTCCAGGGTTCCCAGGGGCCAGACCGTATCATAATGGCCCAGAACCAGAACTGACCTTTGGCCTGGCACGGCTGGTGTACCGAACCGGAGTTTGAGGTTGGGGGCCGAGTTTCCAACAGTCAGGCTTTCCACCGTTGCGCCGGCATCCTGGAAGCGCTGCCGGACGAGCGTGGCAAGATTTTCCAAGGCCACGCGGTCTGAACTGGGCGATTCATGCCTGGCAAGTTCAACAGCGGCCTCCACCATGTTCTGACGGTTGGCCTCTAGCCACTCCACCAGTCGGGTGGCCAGAAGGTTGGGTTCTATGGGGATCGGGCTCACGATGCGGAACTCCAGAAGGCGGTGGTGTGATGCTCGATGCGGTCAAGCTGGGGTTCAACTCCCAGCCCTGGCTGTTCGTAATAGACGAAGATCGTTCCTCGTTCCGCCTCGATGGCCGGCGTAACCAGGTCGTGTTCAAAATACTTGCTCGATCCTGAAACGTCTCCGGGCAAGGAAAATCCCGGTAGGCTCGCCAGTGCCACGTTGGCCGCCCGGCCAATCCCAAATTCGTGCATCCCGCCGCACCAAACCGGAATCGTTCTGGCTTGACAGTAGTCATGAATACGCCTGGCCTCTACCAGCCCGCCCACCCGCCCAGGCTTGATGTTGACCACCCGGCAAGCCTGAATTTGCAGGGCCTTTCGCACATCGTCCAGCGAGTGCAAGCTCTCGTCCAGGCACAAAGGGGTAACCAGTTGCTTCTGGAGTTCGGCGTGGTCGATCAGATCGTCATCCCCCAGCGGTTGCTCGATCAAGAGCAACTGCAAGTCATCGAGCTGCCGCAGCGTGTTTGTGTCGGTTAGGGTGTAGGCCGAGTTGGCATCGACCTGGAGCTTCAGGCTGGGATAAGCCGATCGCACGCTGCGAACCAGGTTGAGATCATGGCCTGGGGCAATCTTCAGTTTGATCCGGGCGTATCCTTCGGCCAGATGCTGGTCAATGATCGCGAACAATCGGCCCAGGTCGGTTTCGATTCCAAGGCTCACCCCAGACTCAATCCGCGCTCGGATTCCGCCCAGCCAGCGGGCCACCGAGAGGCCATTTTCACGACACCAGGCGTCGATACAGGCCATCTCCAGGCCGGCCCTGGCGAACCGGTTCCCCTTGATCGGGCCAAAGAGGGGTGCAATTTCTCCAGGCTCCCTCCAATCCTGCTCCAGAAGCGAAGGAACGAGAAACTCTTTCAAAATGTGCCAGCAGGTCCCGGTTGTCTCTGCGCAATAGTAAGGGTCAACCGGCGCCGAACATTCTCCCCAGCCCACCTGTCCGCTTTCTGCCTGCACCCGCACCAGAACATGGGTAATAGACTGGCGATAGCTCGAACTGGTCCGAAAGGGCCGGACCAGCGGCAATGAGACCTTCCTGAGTTCAACCTGAGAGATGCGCATAGGTTCTGGATCTCTTGCTGGTCAGCGGCTCAAACGAGGAGTGGGTCTTGGTTGTGAACCGGGCGGGGTGGTGGTTCGCCGGCCCGGTCTGGATAGAATAACCTATGCCGTTCAAGACCGACCGGGCTGCCCCGCCTGACCAGAGCCGGAGAGCTACAGCCGATGTTACGCGTTTTCGACTTTCCTCGATTCCGGTTGATCTGCTGTGTGGTTCCCTGGCTCGCCTTGGGTTTGCTGAACTCGCCTGCCGCCGGTGCAGATGAGCCCCAGGTTGCCGGCCCCGACGGCTTCGAACAGCAGATCCGGCCGCTGATTGCCACCCGCTGCTTCCCTTGCCATAGCGTTGAAGAACACAAAGGGGGGCTCTCGCTGGCCGATCGGGCCGGCTGGCTTGCCGGTGGATTGAACGGTAGCTCTGTTGATCTTGAGCAGGCAGAAAATAGCCTGGTGCTAGAGAAGGTGAGCGGGGCCGATGCTGCCGGGATCATGCCCCCCAAGGGAAAAGGCACCCAGCTTACAGCGTCCGAGGTCCGGCTGCTCCAGGACTGGATTGCACAGGGGGCGGCCTGGACCGGCGGGCCGATAACCACAGACTCGGCTGTGAAGGCCGCAGCCCTGAATCACTGGTCGTTCCGCTCGCCAGTTTGGCCTACACTTCCCCAGGTCCAGAATCCAGGCTGGATGCGGAACAGCATTGATGCATTTGTGCTGGCCAGGCTCGACCATGAGGGCCTGCAGCCCTCGCCTGAAGCGGACAGGCGCACCCTGGCCCGGCGATTATCGCTCGATCTGATCGGGCTTCCGCCCACCCCAGAAGAAGTGGCGGCGTTTGAAGCCGATAGCCGTCCCGATGCCTACGAGCGGCTGGTCGATCGCCTGATTGATAGCCCGAGGTATGGTGAGCGCTGGGCCAGAAGATGGCTAGACATGGCCCGCTATGCAGACACCAACGGCTTTGAGAAAGACCGAGATCGCCCGATTTGGCCCTACCGAAACTGGGTGATTGAGGCCCTCAACTCCGATCTCCCTTTTGACCAGTTCACCATCGATCAAGTTGCCGGCGACCTGATCCCCAACGCCACCCCCGCGCAGAAGATTGCCACCGGCTACCACCGCAACACCATGACCAACGAAGAGGGTGGGATCGACGTCGAAGAGTTCCGGTTCGCGTCTCTCGTTGATCGGGTGGCGAACACGGGAACCGCCTGGCTGGGGCTAACCTTGAACTGCGCCCAGTGCCATAACCACAAGTATGATCCTATCAACCAAAATGAATATTACCGCTTGATGGCGTTTCTGGATAACGTTGATGAACCAGAGATGACCGTTCCGGATGCCAAACGGGAAGCCCAGCGGGCCGAGATTGAGCAGCAGATTGTGGCCAAGACCGCGGAACTGCCCTCCAAGTTTCCCGCTGAGGATCCGGAAGAAGGCTGGCAGGTTCTCATGCCGGCCGGTGTTGTGGCTGCAGACGTTGCAGGCGTGAAGTTTGCCACCCTGGGAGATCAATCGGTTCTGGTGAGCGGAGATTCGCCCGACAAGGTCACCTACACCCTGGAACTGACCACCAGCCAGACCAATCTCACCCATTTGCGGCTGGAAGCGCTAACCGACGCAGGTTTGCCCAGCAAGGGGCCAGGCCGGACGGCTCATGGAAACTTTGTTTTGACCGGTGTTCAGGTGCAAGCCGAGCCGCTTGGTGGTGGCGCATCCGTGGCGGTTCCTATTGCCCAGGCCACTGCAGATTTGAGCCAGCCGAAGTTTGACCCAGCCGGAGTGCTGGACGCAAACGACAGCTCGGGTTGGGCGGTTGACGAGGGCTCTGGGCGGCTGAACACCAACCATGCCCTTACCCTGATGCTTGCCAGCCCGCTGGTCTTGCCGGGCGAGCAAGGAATTCGCTTGATTATGGTGCTTGAGCAGAAGTATGGCGGCAACCACACCTTGGGTCGGTTCAAGGTCTCTGGCCGATCGGCGGTTCAGGCCGGCGGAACGGATACGAAGCCCGAGCCTGAACGGAGAGCGATTCATCTGTCCCGCAAGCAAGCTGCCTGGGAAGCCGCCATCTCTCCTGTTCGCTGGTGGGTGGTTCGCCCAGAGTCGATGCTCTCACGCAAGGGGGCCAGCCTTGACCTGCTGCCAGACGGCTCGGTCTTGGTTTCTGGCGACAAGCCGAATAATGACGTGACCGAACTGGAACTGGACATTCCAGCACAGTTGGGACCGGTGACGGCCATCCGGCTTGAGGTTTTGCCTCATGAGAGCCACCCAGACGGCGGCCCTGGCCGGGCCCCGCTCTTCTCTGTGGGTGACTTCATTTTGACCGAGGTTGAAGGCTCATTCTTGCCAGACGGTGACAAGAGCCAGACACGCCCGCTGGCGTTCCAGAACGCCACGGCCGATTTCAGTCAGGGTGGCAAGGAAGTCAGTCAGGCGATTGACGGCAAGCAGGATACGGGGTGGTCAATTCAGGGCGCAGTTGGTAAGCCGCACCACGCGGTTTTCCCGCTAAAAGTGCCGTTGCAAAGCGAGCGCGGAGGTAAGATCCGACTGGTGCTGCATCAGTTTGGCATTCACCAGATGACCATCGGGCGGTTCCGCCTGGCGGTTACCACGCAAGGGGGCCAGGTCAAGGCCACGCCAGTCCCCGCAAACGTGGAAGAGGCGCTGCTTACGTTGCGTGCTAAGCGTTCTGCGGATCAGGTGGCCCAGATTCTGAACCAGTTTGTTGCGGTGGCGCCAGAGCTGGCGGCTGCCCGCGCGGAGATTGCAGAGCTGCGGAAGCAGAGACCCGCGCCGGTTCAAACGCTGGTGATGGAAGAGCGGCCCATTCAGCATAAACGGATTACACGCAGCCATGAGCGCGGTGAGTTCTTGAAACCGGTTGCCGCGGTTGAGCCGGGCGTTCCAGGTGTGCTCCATCGGCTACCGGAATCAGAGCCGGTCAATCGGCTTGCCTTCGCACGCTGGCTGGTGGATGAACAGAATCCGTTGACGGCACGCGTGGTGGTGAACCGAGATTGGCAGGCCTTTTTTGGACGAGGTCTGGTCAATACGGTCGAAGACTTCGGCACCCGTGGAGAGCGGCCCACGCATCCCGAACTCCTGGACTGGCTGGCGATCGAATTCCAGCGCAGCGGTTGGAGTCGGAAGCAGCTTCATCGACAGATTGTGACCAGTGCGACCTATAAACAAGCATCGGCCGTGCCTGAGAACCTGCTTGAGCGAGATCCCAGGAACGAACTGCTGGCGCGTGGTGCCCGGTTTCGTGTTGAGGCCGAGGTTGTACGAGACATTGCGCTCTCGGCAGCCGGACTGCTTGACCAGCGGATGGGTGGGCCGAGTGTTTACCCACCCCAGCCTGCCGCCGCCACGTCTCTGGCCTATAACGGAAGCTGGCCCACCAGCGCGGGGAGCGATCGTTACCGGCGCGGCCTTTACACGTTCGTCAAGCGCACTGCGCCTTACGCGGCAAATATCACCTTCGACGGGCCAACCTCGGATATCACCTGTGCAAGACGCGAACGGTCGAACACGCCGCTCCAGGCCCTGACCCTGCTCAATGACACGGTGTTTGTAGACGCGGCCCGTGAACTGGCCAGGCGTGTTCTGAAGGAAACGCCTGGTAACACCAGCGCAGGGATTGATCGCCTGGTTCAGCTTTGCCTGGGCCGGCCGGCCGATCCTCGCGAACAATCCACACTTGCGCAGTTCCTGCAGGCCCAGCTTGCTCGGATGGAGAGTGGCGAACTGAACCCCGGCCCCTTGGCCGGTGACCAGGTGGGCAACCTGGAACCCAAACAGCTTGCGGCCTGGACAACCCTGGCGCGCGTTGTTCTGAACCTTGACGAAACCCTGACCCGGGAGTGACCGCTGATGAACTGTGAACATAAACGGCGTACTGGTGCCGACCTGTTGCAGACGACCCGCCGGCACTTCTTTGAGCAGTGCGGCATTGGTGTGGGCAAGATGGCGCTGGCCAGCATGATGGCCACTTCTGCCCTTACGCGCGGGGGCGAAGGCCGGTCTCCGGTTGCCGATCCGTTGAGCGTGAAGCCTACCCACTTCGCACCCAGGGCCAAGCATGTCATTTACTTGTTCATGGCAGGTGCCCCGAGCCAGCTTGACCTGTTTGACAATAAGCCCACACTGGCCAGATTTGATGGTCAGCCGGTACCGGCCGAGGTGGTGAAGGATCAACGTTATGCATTCATCAGACCTGATTCCAGCCTGATGGCCTCACGCTTCAAGTTTAGCCGGCACGGGCAGAGCGGCGCTGAACTTTCCGAGATGCTGCCGCACCTGGCCACCGTGGCGGATGACATTGCCATTGTGAAGTCTGTTTCCACCACCCAGTTCAACCACGCTCCTGCGCAAATTTTCTTGAACACCGGCTCGCCGATACCGGGCCGGCCGTGCATGGGTTCCTGGGTCACCTATGGCCTGGGAAGTGAGTCTCAGGACCTGCCTGGTTTTGTGGTCATGTCGTCTGGATCTGGGATCAGCGGCGGAACCGCCAACTGGTCGAGCGGCTTCCTGCCCACCTCGTACCAGGGGGTGGTGTTCCGATCCAAGGGGGACCCAATCCTCAACGTCTCGAACCCGACGGGCGTGGACGCACGGCTTCAGCGTGATTCACTGGACCTGCTCGGTAAACTCAACGGCCAGCATCACGAACGGGTGGGTGACCCTGAAATTGCCACCAGAATTGCCCAGTACGAGATGGCGTACCGGATGCAGTCTAGCGCGCCTGAGTTAATGGACCTGTCTGATGAAACGCCTGAGACCTTGGAAATGTATGGTGCGAAGCGAGGTGAGGCCTCGTTTGCGAACAACTGCCTGCTAGCACGCCGATTGGTAGAACGGGGGGTGCGGTTTATTAACCTGTATCACGAGGGGTGGGATCATCACTCGGATGTGGCGGGCGGCCTGAAGAGCCAATGTGGCCAGACCGATAAGGCCAGCGCGGCCCTGATACTCGACCTGAAGCGGAGGGGTTTGCTGGACGAGACGCTGGTGGTGTGGGGTGGCGAGTTCGGCCGTACGCCAATGGTGGAATCCAATGCCGCGCTGGGACGCAGCCAGGGCCGAGACCATCACCCCCAGGCGTATACCGTGTGGCTGGCCGGCGGCGGGATCAAGCCTGGCCAAACCCTGGGCGCCACCGACGACCTGGGCTTTCATGTGGTTCAGGATCCGGTTCACGTTCATGACCTCCAGGCCACCATCTTGCATCTGCTGGGGCTGGATCACACCCGGCTGACCTACCGGTCTCAAGGGCGTGACTATCGCTTGACCGATGTTTATGGTGAGGTCGTTTCGAAGCTCCTGGCCTGAGCCTGCCTGACTTGCGCTGTTCACGGCAAGGTAAGCCGGCTACGGATTCTTGGAATTGAGGACCGAGACAAAGCCGTGGGCAGTTGTTGTTCTGCTTGGCTTTTTCGCGAATTCTCGTTGAACATCACCGCTTATTGTTTGATTGTCGCACGACTCTCCGAGTCGTATTCTTTGGGCATTGGCCTGCCCGAAGGCTCGACTCGGAGAGTCGAGGGACTTTGAATGCTACGTGGCGTTTCCAGGACAATTCTGGTGTGTTTTGCATTGGTCACTGGCCGCTTCCCGGCAAGCGTGAAAGCTAATTGATGCATGTCTCCATTTGTTTGATTGTCGCACGACTCTCCGAGTCGTGTTCTTTGGTCTTTGGCCTGCCCGAAGGCTCGACTCGGAGAGTCGAGGGACTTTGAATACTACGTGGCGTTTCCAGGACAATTCTGGTGCGTTTGTATTGGTCTCTGGCCGCTTCCCGGCAAGCGTGAAAGCTAAGTGATGCATGTCTCCTTTGATCTCGAACCTCAGCAGGAATTCATGGGCGATTCGTGCGAGGAAAACTTGGAAAAGCTGGGAGCGGTTTGTCTTTGGGGGCACCGTTTCCCAGATGTACGGTTCGATCAATCGTATCGAAACCCGATGCTACCGGCCTGAGCTTGCAACCCGACTGGATTGGGTCAAGGAACTCTATCCACCGGTTGTAGAAGACTACCGTTGCCTGAGCCAGTTTGGCCCATTCTTCACACCTTCTAAGGCTTTTGATCGCCTGACATTGTGCCAGGTTCGAGATATGTGCGTGGATCTTCGATCCGGACTTTCCTGGGTGCCAGGTGGCGATGCGATTCAGGAAAGCGTTGCGGGCGGCCTGGTTCGCATGCAGATTCCAGGCTTCATGGAACATCGGACACTGGTTAAAACGGTCCCTGGGCCTGCGGACGGACCTTATCTTGCGGTCGACGATCTCGGTTACTTCCACTTCGTGGCGGAGTCTTTGCCTCTGTTGATCACCGTCTTGAACCAGATGCCCGATGTTGGGCTCTTGATCTCTAGCCGAGTCGGACCTTATGTGATGGGTGCCTTGGAGATTTTGGAAGCAAGGCTAGGCCAAACTCTCAAGGTATACAAACATGAAAATCCACTGCGTATGCCAACGTTGCTCATTGCAAGGAAAGTGGATCAGTCTGGTTTCTGCAGAAAGGAACTGGTCTGTACCCTTCGAAACGATCTGGCTGGGCCCTTGACCCCCAACGGCCCAGCGGGAGAGTCAATCTGGGTTGGGAGGCGGGTGAACGAAAAGCGTTCCTGTGATGATACGGCGCGGGTAGACAGGTTAGCGTCCGAATGTGGCTGGACGGTGCTTTACCTTCAGGATCTCGCTTTTCAGCAACAAATTCAGCGTTTGATGAACGCCAAGCGGCTGGGTGGAACCCACGGAGCAGGCTTGGTGAACATGGTCTGGTGCCAGAATCTTCAGCAAGTCACGGAAGTTCACTTGCATGGGTACTTTAATGACTGTTATGCGAGGCTGGCGGTGAACTGCGGAGCCGCCTATCAGCCGTTCCTGCCCGAACGGGTTGGTTTTCCAGGTCGATTATCGCAGGAGAATCTAGACGCCATTAAAGCGATGCTGAAGTTGAGTTGAAGAAGAACCAATATACAAGGCAATCTACGATCGTTAGCGGTTCATGATTGGGTTGACATCTAGAACAGCCGCCCCCGGCTGTTTCTTGGTGTTTATTGCGTGTGTGGTTTTTCTATTATGAACCGATGTCAATGATTAATCGCCTTTGTCTCGCTTCGCTTGAATCGCACGTAATTCTTGCTGATGCTCACTGGCCCAATCTGTCAGGCCACGTATCGGCTTCAGGATGCTCTTGCCCAGATCGGTCAGTCGATATTCCGTCTTGGGTGGAACGACCGCATACACCTTGCGATCAACTAAACCGTCACGTTCCAGATTTCTGAGCGTTTGGGTCAGCATTTTCTTGCTGACCATGGAAATCTGCTTTTGCAGTTCGCTGTACCGCTTAACGCCATCCCCAATCACGAACAAGATGATCGCTGACCAGCGGTCCCCTACCAGGTCAAACATCTGCCAGAGTGGGCAGTCTTTACCCATAACACGCAACCGTTCTTGGATATCAGACATCTACATGGATTCCTTGGGGTGCGTAGGTTACCAAAAGGTGCCTACTTTACCTTTTGAGCCTTAGGTTTACTATAACGTGGTCCAAGGGATTTCGCATCGAAATACAGTGAGAAGCTCATGAATCTGACGAAAGAGACGAACGGGATTGGCATTTCCGCAAAAGTCGGAGCGGCTGCATTCGTTCTCTGGGGAATTCTTCATCTCTGGGTGGGATACGAGGGAATCCATCAATATCTTGTCGGAAAGGGGCAAGGCCAATGGGAGATGCTGATTGGTGGTAAGAATGCCCCCCGAGCCACGTTTCAGCACGCAACAGATCCGGCCACAGTATCCGCTCATGCCCAGTTGATCCTGAATTTCTGCCTCGACGTTGGCGGTTATGGCGTTTTGGGGATCGTTGTCGGCATCATGATCTGGAGGCAGGCGTCGTGGGCTGCTTATGGAATTGGTGTTTTCGTCATCGGAATTGGAGACATGGCTTTCTTGTTTGCACTGGTCACATCGGGCATCATTGAACTCAATGTTGCCACCGTCAGCGGCCCCATGCTGTGGTTTCTAGCCGTGATCATCACGCCGATTGGTCTACCAAGATTCCGTGAGCAGCGGCATACGTGATCCACGGAACTTGAAAGCCTGCAAAAGAAACAAATGAAGGGCAATGCACGATGGAGTGCATACCAGGGAGACAGAGGGCAGAAGGATACAATGCCTGCCCTCTTCTGCTCCACGTCTTTGATCCATTCCGTTGCCGGTGTGCAGCGATGGGCCTTGCAAAACGTAGCCCGGTGCAAACTCAAGTTGCCAGGTTTTAACGCGTTATTTTGAGCCAACCGGCGCCGATTTCAGCCCGGCCGTGTTGATCGAACGAACTTGATACGTGGAGTCCGGCTTGCCGGTCGCATCCACGAATTCCATTTTCTGAATGGGAGTTCTGGGCGTGTCGTGGTAGCTCATGCCCTGGAACAGCGGTTTGCCGAAGCCGCCGGCCGGTTTTTCCGGAAGGTGTCCGATCACCTGGCCGTCTCTGAGGATCTCAAAACCGGCTAGCCCGCTTTCGAGGTCGGCGGTGGCATGCCAGTCCAGCTGGATTGCGCCGGTACCGGTAGGCGTGGCCTTGAGCGTCGTGGGGGGCGGTGGCGGAGTTGAGTCGGCCACCTGAGCGGTAGTCAGGTATTCATGCCATACCTGGGCGAATGAGGCGCTTGGCAACCAGTTGGACTGGGATCGGTCCCCTACAAACTTGGCGAATTCGACGGCGGGGGCTTGCCAATCGGTGGCCAGCCAGCCCTGGTTTACGGGAACGGGCTGAAGTCTGTCGCCGTCTCCCAGTCGAAGCGCCAGGCAGGCGTCGAAGAACGGGATCGCCATGTACCGGCTGTCTCCGCATTCGTGGCTGGTTTTGGGGTCGGGGGCAAAGCCGATCAGGGCCCCTTGGGCCCGGTAGGCCTTGAACATTGACTCGGCCCCTGTCCATGCGCCGGAAAATTGCGATTCGTCTCGTTCCTTCAGGCCGGGGTTGCAGATCGTTGGAATCCGGTAGGTGGCCTCGGGGATGGCTGGCTTGGGGATCTCCCCTTTCTCCCAGGCAGAAAAGCCCGTGCCGCTACGGAGCCAGACGGCGGCCACACGGTCGGGATCTGAGATCATCATCAGGCTGGCCCAGAATGCGCCACCGGAATGGCCCCAGAGACACCAGGGCGCGGTGGCCAGTTCCGGGTGTTCGCTCTTCTGAGCCAAATCCTTCAAGGCCTGCAAGAACCGGGCCCGCGAGCCGTTGCGGGGGTCGCACCAAAGCCGGCAGTTCTGGGCGTCTTCCTGCTCGAAGCTGGGGCCCAGCAGTGCGCAGTCCCACTTGGCGGCCAACGCCTGCCAGTGTAGGTCATCGGCCGCGGTCAGGCCCCCCTCACACGCCCCTTTGCCACAGCCGTGCTGGTGTACGATCACCCCCCGAAGCCGCTTCACCCCCTCGGGAATCCAGACGCGATAGGTCACGCCAAACACCAGCTCACCGGTGGTGCTGGAAGGCTCGTAGCGTACCGCGTGGATCGCCCCCTGGGCCCGAACCAGTGCCGGCCGGGCCAGCAGCACCAGGGTGATAACAAACGCGTATTTCTTGATCTGTAACATCTTTAAAGGATCCGGTGGAGTCTTCACAAAGGCTGGGGCAATGGGAGCAGGTCTCTCCATCCAAGTATTATCCGGCGAATGGCGATCAGGGCCAGTCAAACCCGGCGAAGGATAAAAAAGATGAAGGGGGCAAAAAGCACAGGTATTGCTAAACCTGGTGCAAAGGAGGGAACCAGAGAGCAAGAAGACGCAGTGCCCGTCGATTTGTCCTCTGCTTCAATGGCTGTTGCGTACGGCTGGCGGTGAATTGCGGAGCGGCCTATCCGCCGTTCTTGCCCGACCGGGTCGGTTCACCAGGTCGATTATCACAAAGGAATTTGGACGCTACTGAAGCGATGCTGAAGGAGAGTGGTAAATCGGTGCAAGCCTTGCCGCCGCGAGGTTCTTGATACCTGCCTGGAACCGCTCGCCTGAATCGTTTCAGCACTCTCTGATTGACCACCCCTGACCATTCTTGAGACAATGAATTAGGCTGTAGGAACTTTCCCGGAACTGAAATTCCTTCACGTAGAGGCGATTTCAAAACCTGGGACAGGCGACTTGCGGACCTTGAGCCAGACCCGGTTTTGAACTGGTTTCTTGTTCTGGCCCCTTCACTTCCTCACATTCAACCAGGCACTTTCCGATGCAAGCACTTTGTATTCTGCTTCTGGCCTGTATCTCTCAGGGACAGCTCGATCCTCAGCGAGAGGCGATGGACCTGGGTGCCAAGCAATGCCTCAAGGCCACGGTCGATGGAGATTTCAGGACCTTAGCGGACCTGACTCACCCGGATGTTGTAAAGCGGATTGGCGGCAAAGAGCAGATGATCGAACTGGTTTCCAAGGGGATGGGGGAGATGGCGAAAAAAGGAACCAAATTCGCTTCAGGCCAGACCGAAACTCCTTCCAAACTGGTCAAGGGGGCAGACGGTCTTTATGGCGTGATCCCAACAACCCTGGTGCTTGATACGCCGGTGGCTCTGCTCACAGTCAAATCGTTCCTGATCGGTTACTCGGGCGACGATGGCAAGACCTGGGTCTACATCGATGGGGCCAACGGGGCAGACGCCATTCGTCGAGAGTTCAAGCAGGTTCCGGAAGCACTCGTTCTGCCTGAAAAAGCCCAGCCCAAAATCGATCTGAAGCAGGGTTCCGCCAAACCCGAGTGAGCGGCTGTTCGTGCCGTTCTTGCCGGCCCTGAACGATTTCTGATCAAAGGCAACCAGGCCAGGAGTCATGCTCCTGGCCTGGTTGCTTTTTGGGAATACCATAACTTGTGCAATTGGCGAAAACAGGATTAAAGCCATGGCGGAATGGCGTTGTGGGTGATGGCCCGCTTGAGTCGGCGGGTGGACAGGAGTACGCTAGTGTGTGGCATTTCATCCAGGGTCTTTCCCTCCCTCCACGCGGCCGCATTGCGGGAGTCCTCTCATGTCTCAGGCCCATGTTGATCCGGCCGAGTTGCGCCGCTTCGCGCTCTCGCTCAAGAATTTCAATGGCCAGCTTCAGGCTCAGATGCAGGCCCTGAATGGCCAGCTTGCTGGTCTGGCCACAAGCTGGCGAGATCGCGAGCACGATAAATTTGTCGATGAGTTTCAGCAGACGGCCCAGGTGATTGCGCGGTTCCTGGAGTCTTCAGAGCAGCACGTCCCCTTCTTGCTTCGAAAAGCCGATCGCGCTGAGGAGTACCTGCGTCAGCGTTAAGCGGCGATCGCGGTTCACAATTGGGTTGCACGCACAAACACGTCCAAGAGAAAGCCGAGGGCGGCTTTCCCGGCTGTGCGCCTCAATCGTTAATCGCAGTAAAGGTGCCTACTGGAAACCGGAGCGTATCGGTTTTGGCGGGAAATTCAGCGGTTTCGCCCTGGTGGTGGCAAAGAGGAGATTTCAATGGCGCTCCCGGTCCATGTATCCAGTATCCAGGTTCTGCGAGATGTGCACACGGCGCTCTGTTTATTTGGCGACGATGCGCGCAATGCACTTTCAGCCACCGAGATGGAAATTTCTCGGATGGTGAACTGGCTGCAAAACGATCGACGTCTTTACTGGGATAGCCAGATTCGCCACTGTCGTCAGGAACTGGCCACCTACAAGGCGGAATTGTTCAGGAAGCGAACCTCGCAGGTGATGGGGAACGAGGGGAACCTTGCAGAGCCCAAGGAGCTTGTGCGGATGGCCACGAAAAAGCTGGAGTATGCAGAGGCCCAGCTTGCCAGGGTTAAACGCTGGCAACAGCCACTCCAGCAGGCCCTCATGGAGTATCGAGGGGCCGCACAGCCGCTGGGTGACTGCGTGAGTGGCGACCTGCAACGCGGCCTGGCGATGCTTGATCGGATGATCCGCGCCTTGGAAGAGTATGCTTCTGGCGGGCCGCCATCCACGCAGACCACCCGGGACGTGCGGGCCGAGAACCTCAGGGCTTCGGTGGCCAGGCCGCTGGACGAGCCTGCCGGCGACGGTCATCCTTCGACAGCTTCTGAGCCTGCGGTTGCCGCTCCAGAAGTTCACAGCAGCTCGGAAACCAATGAGGCCCAGATTCCTTCACCAGAGACAGCCGAGGGTTAAGTCATGTATTTTGGATCCGGTATTGGCCAGCTATCGCAAGCCACCAAGGCGCTGAAAGAGGCCTGGGACGGCACAGAGCATGATTGGCGTGATCAGGTGCGGAAAGACTTTGAGCAGCACCAGATCGAGCCCCTTCTGAATCACGCGTCCAAGGCCCTGCGGGCGATGGATGATCTTCGAGACCTTTTTTCCAAAATCTATCGCGACCTTTCTTGAGCCCCGTGATTCCTCCATGAACTTACAACCCTCTCAGAACCCGGCCAACCCCCCAGAAACTGCTGGTAAGCCTGTGGATGTTCCATCGCCGTTTCCAGCAAATACCCCATGGCCCAGCCTCCCCGCGCTCATTCCACGTGAGCTGCAAACGCTGGCGGCCGAACGGGCTCGTGGCGAAAGCGAGGTCGTCTCTCTGAGGGAGGCACGCAACCAGTCTGCGGGAACCAGCCACCGAGATCAACTTGCCGCCCTCAAAGCGGAAACCAGCAAGACGCAAAGTCAGGCCGAGGCGGAATTTGATCGGGTTCGCAATAACGTTTTGCATGAGTATGAAACGGAAACCCTGACCGCTCGCGAGCATGACAAATCTACCAGGGCCAAGGTTGCCCGGCAGGCTATCGACGATAAAGACGAGGCCACTCAGACCCACGATCAGGCCAAGTGGGAAGCGAATGCGCTTTCCGAGGCATCTGAACAGAACAGCCTTACGGGATACGAGCGGTTCCAGCAACAACTGGCCGATGAGCGAAGCCGGTTCCAGCTCAGGGAGGGAGAGGCCCAGACCGTTCTGGACTCGTATGCAAAGTATCAGATTTCCACGGATGTACCACCAGACACCGAGGAACCAGAGCCAGACTCTGCTGAGCCGCTCCCCAAGCTTCGAGAGGCGTTGACGGACGTTGAAGAGCGAATCCTGGAACTGGCAAGTTTGAGTTTGCCTCAATTTCTTGCTGGCGCCGGCGTAACCTGGCTTTTTCTGGGCCCTTTGATCGTTCTGGGAGTGGTCCTTGGGTTTCTGATCAACGTTTGGATTGGCATTCCGGTGGCAATTCTGGTTGCTCTGGCGAGCGGGTTCGGGATCAAACGATTTCTGGAAGGGAAGGCGCGGGCTGAGATTCAGGACCGGGTCCCAGAACTGCTGGCAGCGCTCCGGAGGTCTGAGGATTTGGGACGCCAGTGCGGCGAACAGGGGGCCGGCCGACTGAAGGCCGAACGTGAGCAACTGCAAGTCAAACGAGACACGGAGATCAAGAAGGTCAGCAAGGTGTTCGCTCGCCGGATGTCGGAAATCGAGGAGCGGACGAATAGCACCTTGGAGGCGCTGGAAGAGAGCACAAAGATCAGGCTGGAAAAGGCCAAGAATCTTCGGGACCAGAAGCTGGCCGAGGCCGAGCAAACGCAGACGCGGAAGGTAACAGAGGTCGCGCAGCGGCTGAAAGCGGAGAGTGCAAGGATTGAGAGCGACCTTGCATTGGGCACCAAGGAAACCGAAGAGCGGTACCAGCGAGAATGGTCTCGCCTGGTCACACGCTGGAATGGCGGGCTGGAGAGCGCGGAGCGGGCGATTGACCTTGTGAATGCAGAGGCCAGTAGGCGGTTCCTGGACTGGAACCAATCGCCGGTCCAGTGGAAGCCGTCTGTGGAGGTGCCGCCCGCGCTCCGGTTTGGCCAGATGGCGATCGACCTGGAGAAGATTCCCCACGGTGTGCCAAGTCACGCGTTCCCGGAGTTAACGCCCAAGGTTCCGGGAACAGGTCAGTTGCCCTCGCTTTTGACGTTCCCAGACCGCGGCTCATTGCTCATCAGGGCTGCCGGGGCCGGCAAAGCCGCAGGCGTGCCCATTTTGCAAGGCGTGATGCTGAGATATCTGACGTCGCTGCCGCCAGGCAAGATCCGGTTCACCATTCTCGATCCCGTGGGGCTGGGCAGGCACTTCGCGGCCTTCATGCACCTGGCCGATTACTCGGAACAGATGGTCAACAGCCGAATCTGGACCGAACCCGCGCAAATTGAGCAGCGTCTGGCCGACCTCAGCCTGCACATGGAAAATGTGATCCAGCAGTTCCTCAGGAACGAGTTCAAGACTCTGGAAGAGTACAACCACCAGGCTGGCGAAGTGGCCGAACCGTACCGAGTGCTGGTGGTTTCTCACTTCCCCGCGCATTTCCAGGATCAGAGTGCGCAACGGCTAATGAGCCTGGCCACCGGCGGTGCTCGTTGCGGAATTTACACGCTGCTCATGGTAGACGAAGACCAGCCGTTACCAGCCAGCGTCAAGATTGAAGAACTTGAAGCGCACGCTGAAACGCTGGTATGGGAGCCGAAACGCGCACGGTTTCTCTGGAAGAACCGAGATTTTGCCCCCTTCGAGCTAGAGCCCGACGTGCCGCCTGCCGACGCGGTGCTTACTCCGTTGCTGCATCAAATTGGAGAGGCCACGCGGTCGGCCAGTCGTGTTGAGGTTCCGTTTGAAGCCGTTGCGCCTAGCCCAGACCGTTACTGGACCGGCGACACCCGCCACGGAATCGATGTGGCGCTCGGACGCGCGGGGGCAACCAAGCTCCAGTCGATGAAGCTCGGACGGGGAACGTCACAGCATGTGCTTATTGCGGGCCGCACCGGGTCCGGCAAATCCTCACTGCTGCATGCGCTCATCACCAACTCCGCGCTCATTTACAGTCCCGATGAGATCGAGTTCTATCTGATCGACTTCAAGAAGGGTGTGGAATTCAAGACCTACGCGGAGCAAGAACTGCCGCACGCCAGAGTGATTGCGATTGAGAGCGAACGTGAGTTTGGCCTGAGCGTGCTCCAGCGGCTGGATGAAGAACTGACCCGCCGCGGCGACCTGTTCCGAACGATGGGCGTGCAAGATATGGCAGGCTACCGAGAGGTGCCCGGGGCCGCCCCCTTGCCCCGAACGCTGCTGATTGTTGACGAGTTCCAGGAGTTCTTCATCGAGGAAGACAAGGTTGCGCAAGATGCCGCGCTGCTGCTCGACCGCCTGGTGCGCCAGGGGCGAGCGTTCGGAATTCATGTCAATCTTGGTTCTCAGACCCTGAGCGGTGCCTACTCGCTGGCCCGCAGCACTCTGGGCCAGATGGCGGTACGAATTGCGCTTCAGTGCAGCGAGGCAGACGCCCACCTGATTCTGAGCGAGGACAACGCGGCGGCTCGGCTGCTGTCTCGTCCTGGTGAGGCCATTTACAATGATGCCAACGGCATGGTGGAAGGGAACCACGTGTTCCAGGTGGTCTGGCTTTCCGATGCGCACCGGGAAAAGTACCTGGCCACCATTCGAGAGCTGGCCCGAACCCGAGACGCCGGCAAGATTCGGCCCAGAATCGTCTTCGAGGGGAATCTCCCCTCAGACCTGCGGAAGAATGTGACGCTCGATCAGTTGATCCAGGCCGATTCCTGGCCCACTCCACCGGCCTCGCCGCGTGCATGGCTTGGAGATGCCGTGGCGATCAAAGATCCAACCGCCGCCGTGTTCCGTCGCCAGGGTGGGCACCACTTACTGGTGGTGGGGCAAGATTCTGATGGTGCCCGGGGTTTGTTTGGGGCCACCATGTTGAGTCTGTGTGCGCAATACGCGCCTGGGGCGGTACGGATCTATCTGGTGGATCCCACGGCCACCGATGATGTTGCGGCCGAGGTTTTGCGGTCTCTGGCTGCCCGCCTACCCCACCATGTAAAGGTGGGTGGACCCAGGGAGCTTCCCGGCTTCCTCGATGAGCTGTCGGACGACCTGGCCCAGCGCCAGGTTGATGCCGCCGGCTCGCCACCCGCGTTTTTACTCTTGTTTGATGCGGCCAGGCTCAGGGATATTCGCAAAAGCGACGACGATTTCGGCTACAGTTTCGGCAAATCTGACGAGGTTCAGAAGCCCAGCCCATCCAAGCAGTTTGGCGAACTGGTTCGAGAAGGGCCCGCAGTTGGGATTCACATTGTGACCTGGTTCGATACCCTGAACAGTCTCCAGCGCGTGCTGGACCGGACTTTGCTCCGGGAGTTTGAGATGCGCATTCTTTTCTCGATGAGTGCGAATGACTCGGCCTCGATCATTGATAGTCCGCTGGCCAACCGCCTGGGCCCACACCGCGCTTTGTTCGTGACCGACGATCAGACGCGGCTTGAGAAGTTCCGACCGTACCATGTCCCCCCCGACGACTGGCTCAGTGCGGCAACCGCACGCTGGGCCGGCCGAACAAAGTCTCTCGGAGTCGAACCATGACGGCGTCGACGTTACTACTGGGTGCCTGCCTCCTTGCCCAGATTCCAACCCCTGGCCTGACACGTAAGACCGGTGCGCTTCCCTCGGCGGAAGTGCCTGACGGTCTTGGGGTCAACATTCACTTCACAGACCCCCAGCCTGGCGAGATGGAACGCTGGGCCGAGGCCGGCTACCACTGGGTCAGAACCGACCTCACCTGGGCCGCCGTTGAGCGTGAAAAGGGGAAGTTTGACTTCTCTGCCTATGACCGGCTGGTGGACGCGGTGAAAGGGGCCGGCGGACGGATTTTGTTCATCCTGGATTACGGCAACGACCTGTACGATGGCGGCAAAGCCCCTGCCAGCGATGAGGCCAAAACGGCCTTCCTGGAATTTGCCGCCCAGGCCGGCCGCCACTTTGCCGGCAAGCAGGTCATGTGGGAGATCTGGAACGAGCCAAACCTGGCGCAGTTCTGGAAGCCGGCACCAGACCCAACTGCTTACGCCAAGCTGGCAGTTGCCACGGCCAGAACCTTGCGAGCGTCTGATCCAGACGCCACGGTGATCGGGCCTGGCACTTCCGGGTTCCCCTGGGAATACCTCGAACAATTGTTTCGCTGGGGACTTCTGAACGAGGTCGATGCGGTCTCGGTACACCCCTATCGTGAGTCGGCCCCAGAGACCGTGGTCGATGATTACGGCCGACTTCGGGCCCTGATTGCGCGTTACTCGACCATAGATCGACGCCAGTTGCCCCTCATCTCATCTGAGTGGGGATACAGCACCGCCAACGGCCGTCTGACAGAGGATGAGCAAGCCAGTTATCTGGTTCGCCAGTGGCTGGTGAATCTGAGCCAGGGGATCTACCTGTCCGTTTTTTATGACTGGAAAGACGATGGCGCGGACCCGGCGGAAACCGAGCACCGGTTTGGCACGGTACGTCAGGATCTAACCCCCAAACCGTCGTTTGAGGCCGCCAAGAAGCTCATTTCCGCGCTCAATGGCTATAGCTTCCGGCACCGGCTTTTTGCGGCCGCCGATGATCCAACCTGGCGGTTGCTGTTCCAGAAGGGAGACGCGAACGATTACTTGCTGGTGAGCTGGCAGCCCGATTCGGCCGGCAAGCGGTCTACCGATCTGCCCAAGATTGAAAGCGTGGGGTCTGATCACCCGAATTACAAGGATCTGCGCACCTTGGCCATGATCCGGATCGCCCCGGGAGCCATTGCGGAAATTGGCGACCAGCCAGATCACGTTCCCTTGCAGGTGATAACGCCCACAGGCGCACCCATCAAGATTATTGCCACCATTCGCCAGGGGACGCCCAATCCCCGGTTCCAGTTCGACGGACCTTCGGCCGGTGCGCTCGGTTTGCCTCTGGCACCGGTGGCCACTCGGGCTCCTCACCGGTACTTTCTGGTGAAGTGGGCTGAAGGCGAAGCCGAGACAGAATTCTCGACCCTGGTCGATCTTTGGCGTGCAGATCCTTTGGAACTGGCGGCCGTGCCAGATGCGACTGGGGTGCGGGTCTCGGTGAAGAGCCCCGCTCGCAAAGGCTTCAAAGGCTTGCTCCAGGTGATGACCCGGCAGCCACCGGCGGTGGTTGGACTTCAGCCCGTGGTAATTGGTGATGGAGATGAGCAATTCACCACGCGTCTGGCTCGGCCGGCCGCGCTGCTGGATTACTACCTGCTTGATGAGAAGAAGCAACCGGTGACCAGTTCGGTGACCGTGCAGGCTCACCCACTGGCCGGTTTCCCGACCGCTCCGGGGGTCAAGACCGGCTGGTCCAGCGTACTTTCGGTGGATAACAAGGCCGAGCAGACGGTGCCGGTTGCGGCGGTGGCGCTTGACCCCACGGCCCCTTCGGTGGCGGGGTTGGACTTCAGTTACCAGTTCGAAAAGGGCTGGCGATATGTGAGCCTGGTTCCGAACGGCTCGCTGGCTGTACCTGCCGCGGCGGAAGCTGCGAGCCTTTGGGTTCTGGGCGACCTGAAAGGCGACCTGTTGCGGACTCGGTTGCGAGACGCCACCGGCCAGGTGTTCCAGATTGACCTTCCAGCCCCGCCGGCCAATGAGTGGACCCCGATCCGGATCCCTCTGAATCAGGCCGCGCTGGGGACGCACTGGGGTGGCGATAATGACGGCGTGATTCACAAGCCGCTTACCTGGGAAGCGCTGCTGGTGATTGACTCGGCCAGCCGTGAGACACCTCATGGCGGGCATTTGCTGATCACGGCTCCGTTCTACTTGCTTACGCCTTGAGTTCTGGATTGGGCTGGGCTCACCCGTTTCCGGTGGGCCCAGCCCAATCTCTTGGGCCGCTGCGAGCCTGAAGCCGGCATCCTCTGGGCGTCTGACAGGGGATAAATCGCGTCGGTTGAACAGAGTACTGGGTTGCATGCTGGGGCTGGCCGTTTCGGTTGCGGATCACGATGAAATTGCCCATCAAAACAACCCCAAGGGACAGCCGAGGGCGGCTGCCCTTCATCGGAAATCCTATGGTGATCTGCTCCTGGGTCTAGCACCTATCGCAATTGTTATTCAGTGGTTAGGAAATCTGGACTGGATTGTTCGATTGGCTTTTGCACCAACGCCGCCAGGTATCGCCCGGAAATGGCTTTCTTCTGGCGTGAAAAATGTTAAACTTTAATTGGTAAACCGATAGAGGGGAGATTGATCATGCTGCGCATAAACGGACCGGCCTGGAATTACTGCGATGGGGTTTCCCGGCGTGGGTTTCTTCAGGTCGGCGGCCTGACGTTCGGTGGCCTGGCGCTCAGCGATCTGCTCAGGCTGGAAGCTCGGGCCGAGAATCGTCCGGCAAAATCGCATAAATCGGTGATCCTGGTTTACCTTTCGGGCGGAATGGCCCACCAAGACACATTCGACCTCAAGCCAGAGTCGCCAGCCGAAGTGCGTGGCGAGTTCAAGCCAATTGCCACCAGCGTACCGGGAATCTCGTTTGGTGAGCACCTGCCTCGTCTGGCTCAGGTGGCCGACAAGCTCGCTGTGGTTCGGTCGCTGGTCGGTCAAAAGGATGAGCATTCGAGCTTCCAGCAGATGACTGGAAAGCTCATGGCGGCGTCTCAAAGCGAAGGCACCCCCCACTTCGGCTCGGTAGTCTCCAAGATTCAGGGGCCGGTCGATCCCGTGGTGCCACCGTTTGTGGACCTTTCACCGGTGATGCAGCACCGTCCCTACAACTCACCAGGTCCCGGTCGTGTTGGCGCCTCTTACCGGGCGGCCCGGTTGAGTGGCGATGACGTGGAACTGATGCGGCCCACACATGTGGCGGCCGATCGGATTGAAAGCCGGCGTGATTTGCTCACGGCGTTTGATGGCTGGCGGCAGTCGATTGAATCTCAGCCCGTGGCCGGCATGGATGACATGGTTGGTCGCGCGTTTGAAGTGATCTCTGCCAGCAAGGTGGCCACTGCGCTCGACCTGGATAAAGAAGATCCTCGAATCCGCGACCGGTACGGCAAGGGTTCGCCCAAACACCTGGGCGATGGCGCTCCGATGTGGAACGACCAGTTGCTGCAGGCACGTCGTCTGGTGGAAGCCGGTGCCAGGGTGGTAACCGTGGCCTACGGCTTCTGGGACACCCACGGCGCCAACTTTAGCCACCTCAAGCAGCACCTACCTCTGTTTGACCAGGGGATCAGTGCCCTTGTGGATGATATCTACATGCGTGGGCTGCAAGATGACGTCAGCGTGGTGGTTTGGGGTGAGTTTGGACGCACCCCCAAGATCAACAAAGACGGCGGACGAGATCACTGGGCGCCAGTCAATTTCGCCCTCTTCTCTGGTGGCGGCATGAATGTTGGGCAAACGATCGGCACCACCGACAAGTCGGCCGGCTACGCTGCTGGTAACCCCATTCACTACCTCGACGTGCTGGCCACTATCTATCACAACCTGGGTATTGACCCTGGCAGCATGATCGAAGACCGCACCGGCCGGCCTTCGTTCGTACTGCCGCCTACCGCCCAGCCCATTCGCCAGCTTATTGGCTGAGCACTGAGTGGGACGTATGACCCGCAGACGGCGTCATCCATGCCACCAGAGCAGGCCCTCTCCCATGGCTTGACTTCACGGATGACCCGAAGACGTGTCATCCATGCCACCAGAGCAGGCACGTGTCGTTTGTCACACTTCACGTATGACCCGCAGACGGTGTCATCCATGCCACCAGAGCAGGCCTGTTCCCGAGGGTTTCAAGATCTGTGATTTACAACGAGTGGTATCACCCTCGGCTAACATGATAGGGGTAGGGAGGACACATTGGTTTGTGCCCCCCCTCCCTCCAAACCGTACGGGCGGTTCTCCCGCATACGGCTTTCCCGAAGGTGGTTCACCTTTGCAAGGACTGACAGGCGAGAGCATGGGCCGTCTGAAGGCTGTACAACCCACGCTCCTCAAAGTACGCATCGGGCCATCGATAGTTGGCTAGTCCCCGACCGACGCCACGTTTACCACCGCGTCGAAGAAGAATGGCTCGGAGACGTCGCCGTATCCAACCGTCAATTCTTTCGAATGTCCAACGATGACTGTGCTTGAAGTATTCAAACCAACCCCGCAGGGTTGGGTGAAGACTCTCGATGATCTTCGGCAAGCTTCGGCCAGAGTTACGCTTGGTCTTGGAACGAACCGTATCTTTGAACTTTGTCAGGCTTTTCTTGCGGGGTCGGCGGGTGCCGCCCTCAAAGGTGTAGCCCAGAAAGTCAAAGCTGTCGGTCGTTGCGTCTACAATCCGCGTCTTGGTGGGGTGTAGCGTCAGGCCGGCGGTGGCCGTCCAGTGTTGAATCTGCTCCAATGCGCGGTGCGCCTCCTCCGCACTCCGACATAGAATCACGAAATCGTCCGCATAGCGCACCATCGTATAACCTTCCTCGGCCATCAAGTGGTCCAGGGGATTCAGATAGATATTGCTTAATAGCGGGCTGATTACCGCACCCTGAGGGCTGCCGGTTTCGGGCGTGTATTCCTCCAGGCCGTCCAATACGCCTTGGTGGAGGAAGTCTTGCACCAGCGACAGCACCCGACCATCCGATACCTTTTGGCTCATCAGAGACAGCAGGCCATCGTGTGGTATCGTGTCAAAGTAGCTCTTCAGATCGACATCCACGATATACGTGTAGCCTTCTTTCAAGTGTTTCTCCACGCAACGCAACGCGTCTTTGCAGCCCCGACCGGGGCGAAAGCCATAGCTGTGTTTCGCAAAGTCCCGCTCAAATATCGGCTCCAGCACATAACGCAACGCCGTCTGGACCACCCGGTCTCGAACAGTGGGGATCCCTAACGGTCGCTTCTCCTCACTCCCAGGTTTGGGGATGTAGTGTCGGCGGATCGACTGCGGGCGGTAACGACCCGTCCGCAAGTCCTCGCTAAGATTCTTCAGATTCGATGCCAGGTGTGCCTCGAACATCGTTGTTGTGACATGATCCACCCCGGCCGCCCCTTGGTTACGGGCGACTGCTTCAAACGCTGCTATGAGCGTTCGTTCAGGATGTACCTTGTCCATCAAGCTAAACCATCGGCCTCCCTTGACCCCCTGTTCGAGGGCTGTCAGCATCCGCTCTGTCCAAACCGACGGTTCCACCCAACCCCATTGGGGCGGGGAGTCTCCGGTGCGCTTAGCTGTTTCCAGCACTACTGCCGGTTGATCTTCCGTCGACTTTGACATCACGTCTCCACCTTCCTGCACCCCTTCGCTCCCCCGGAGTTACCCGGCTTCCACGCTACTATGGGTGCTCTGACTCCTGGGCGACTGGCTCTTCGGCTCGCTTTCGAGCATGAACACCAACCTTGGATCACCCAGGTCTCTCCGCTTACAGGATGTGACCTTCCAACCATTCCACCTCCAACCACCAATCGTCGTACCCTAGGCTCGCTGGTTTG
>CAIYJE010000097.1 GCA_903926465.1 uncultured Planctomycetales bacterium | reverse complement strand
CAAGGGCGCATAACCGCTTCTCCCGCTTGGCGGGAGAAGGTGGCCGGTACGGCCGGATGAGGGCGACCGGTCCGGTTCTTGCAAGCACAGGATCGTATGCGCTTGGCATGTTTGTTGCCAGATCAAAATGGGGGACAGGCACCTCGCAGCCGTCGGAGCCAGTCCCCATTTTGATCTGGCCTCACTAGCTGATAACGAGTGTAAAGATGGGCATAATGGCTACCCTGGAGGGCGAACCTCCCGGTGAGCCGGACAAGTACACCGCAAACGCGATGAACCGCTTCTCCCGCTTGGCGGGAGAAGGTGGCCGGTACGGCCGGATGAGGGCGACCGGGCCGGTTCTTATCTGCACCGACCACGCGTGCAAACATAGGCATAATGGCTACCCTGGAGGTTCGCCCTCGATGGAGAGCAAATTGCCGGCGCCGGCACACGTGGTTGGCCACACCTGGCTTCAATCATATCCTCCTGGCCCGTTTGCTATGGTCCAAAATGGAGACAGGCACCTCGCCGCCATTCGAGCCACCCCCCCCCCCCCTATTTTGTCACCGGGTTTCAACGAAATACGGTAAATTGAACCTTCATGCGATGTGTGGGGGTTCACGCGGGGCTAGCCTTCCATGGGCGGTGCAGACCCCAAGCACCTTTGGCCCACCCTTGGAGCGAGCACCCTGGGGAGTGCGGACGACCGAACGCCACGCCACCGTGAACTGCACAGGTTCCAGCGTCCCGTCCATTTTCAGGCCGCCAATCCCCTGGCCGATCCCGGTCAGACTGGGTGCGGCTTTACTTCAAGAAGCTCATGACCGAACCTACCCCCGAAAAACCGAAACGACGCCCGCGCTACGGGGGCAAAAATCCGAGGGGTTTCCACCAGAAGTACAAGGAACTTCAGCCCCAAAAATATCCAGACGATGTTGCAAAGGTGCTGGCCGCCGGCAAAACGCCCGCCGGCATGCACCGGCCGATCATGGTCTCGGAAATTCTTGATGTGCTGCAGCCCCAACCGGGCGAAACCGCCGTGGATTGCACCTTGGGCTTTGGTGGCCACGCCCGTGAACTGCTCACGCGCATTCAGCCCAGCGGCCGCCTGATTGGTTTGGACGCCGACCCCCTTGAGCTGCCCAAAACCGAAGCCCGCCTGCAAGCGCTGGGTTATCCCGAAGCATCGCTGGTTGTCAGGCACACGAACTTTGCCGCCCTGGCGCGAGTGCTGGCCGACCTGGCCCCCGAGGGGGCCGACGTGGTGCTGGCCGACCTGGGACTATCGTCCATGCAAATCGACAACCCTGCGCGTGGCTTTAGCTTCAAGGTTCACGGACCGCTGGACATGCGGATGAATCCTGGCAAAGGCCAGCCCGCCTCGGCGCTTTTGAGCGATCTGGGCGTGAACGGCCTGGCCGAGATTCTGGTTGAGAACGCCGACGAGCCAAACGCCGCCAAACTTGCCGCCCTGATTGGGCGTGCCCACGCCCGCACCCCCATTACCACCACCAACAAACTTGCGGAGGTGGTGCGTCAATCGGCCTTGCAATTCCAGCGCGCAGACGAGATTGACGACACCGTGCGCCGCGTGTTTCAGGCGTTGCGGATTGCGGTGAACCACGAATTTGAATCTCTGGACGCGTTTCTGCGCTCACTGCCCGGCTGCCTGAAACCTGGCGCCCGCGTGGCGATCCTTTCGTTCCACTCTGGCGAAGATCGCCGCGTGAAAAATGCCCTCAAAGAAGGACTTTGCACGGGCGTTTATGCGTCGATCTGTGAAGAGGTAATGCGCCCCACCGCCGAAGAACGCCGCGAGAATCCCAGGTCGAGCTCGGCCAAGCTCCGCTTCGCCGTGCGAGCCTGATGCCAGTGTAGGGCAGCCATCCTTGGCGGCCTCCTGGATAGCAGCGAACTTAAAGCGCCAATTGGCAACGCGACCGGCATACTGGACGTGCGATCATTGAAAAATATTTTAATCGATCGAACGGTCATTAAAATTAGGACTTACGCGGTGCCACCCAATCGGTAGCCTGGGTTTGTCCGGTATCTGCGAACCGCCTCCCGGGTGATTTCCGTCGTTGCCTCGTGCCAACTCACACCCGTACGGTAGAAATTCCACGATAATCGGGCAAAGGCTCGAATCGCCATACCGATGTGGTTTCGCTGAGCCCGTGCCGATCGACACTGGCATCGCTCGATGTTGCAGCACTGTTTCAGGGTACGGTGATACTCCTCGATGGACCAACTGTATTCCGCCAGTTCCAGACGCACCATCTCGTTCATCGTCAGATCATTGGTCGCTCAGTGCGCAACGTCTTTTCCTGACCATTGCGAGCGAACAGGCTGGATCTTCTTGGAGTAGATCTTGTCGAGTGTTGAGTCATCAATCACGAGCACGCCATCGTTCTTATCAACGAAAGGGGTTACTTCACGAAAGAGTGTTTCTGGATCGGGTTCGATACGGTGTAGGAGACGTGTAAAAGCGTCGTATGCGGCTGGATTAATGGCCTCGGGTTGCGTTCGCGCAGCCTCACAACAGCTCGAAGAACGCGGTGAGGCGATCAGAAAGTCGATGTAGTCGTGATCCGAGCATTTCGGGGGTTGCATGCCAGAATGCTAAGATCGAATCAGTAATCGCGCAATATGTACGTCCTTCCACTAACTGCGTAAGTTCTAGCTGTAAAAGAATGGAGAAAAATAGAAGGCGTTGAAGTCGCCCGGGTAATAAAACAGCAAGAGAATGAAGGCGCTGAGTTTGAAAGGGTTTAACATTAACACCGATTATACAAATCGTTAAATCCGATGTGCAAAACGCTACCGTCCGTTTCTGCAAGACGGGTGTTTCATATGATGAAGCTAAGACAAAGGACATACTTAGAAACGGTGGCGAAATGAAACCACACGATCGACCATCTGTGGCTTTCATTGAACCCTAATGAATCCT
The DNA here is from genome assembly GCA_903926465.1 of uncultured Planctomycetales bacterium. Lineage (GTDB taxonomy): Bacteria > Planctomycetota > Planctomycetia > Isosphaerales > Isosphaeraceae > CAIYJE01. Next base: position 4,466 of record CAIYJE010000097.1, on the reverse strand, counting down.
GGACTATTAGAATCTTGTAAGTGAATGCACACGTTATCATCTTGTAAACGCGTTCAAGATAGGCCCGGTCTCCCTCATCCGGCCGTTCCGGCCACCTTCTCCCGCAGTGCGGGAGAAGCCAGGAGAGGGCTTGCCCGGTACGTTTCTTGGCATAAGATCTGACAGATGATCGCCTGTTCCATCGGCTTTTATCGAACCGGCGGTCTTAACCGCTTCTCCCGCGTGCGGGAGAAGGTGGCCGAAGGCCGGATGAGGGCGTTTTCTCTGGGATACAGTGGCGAAATGCTTACCCATTTCTATGCGGGGTTTGGTCATCCGTTGGTTTTTCCTCGTCCGTTGCTTGCAGTCGCTGATAATAGGCGTGAATACTGCGAGCGCATAGGTCGCCGATCTGTTGCAGGTCGGCAGCTGCAAACTGCCGCCACAACCGTGGCTCAAAGCGGATATAGGCGAGATCGGAATCATATTTCAGGAACCGCCTGCGCTCGAACTTTTCGTACGGCATCTCCAGCATCAACCGTCTCACACCCGCTTCGTCCATCTCGTTCACGGGCACCTTGCGAGACCCTGGCCGCTCCACCACCTGGCCGGCTGCTTGGCGATCTTTATAGAACGTTTGGAACCGCCGTGCGACCTCCACCACCTGCGCCCGGCCGTGGGTATCGACGGTGTCCAGCAGGGCCAGTAGCATCACCGGTTTGTAAGAATGAGCCATGTCCATCCGTTCAATGAACTCCAGAAACCGATCGCGAATGGTATACTCTTCCATTTTGGGTGCGCCAATCGCTATGCGCACCTCTTCCACCCGCTCTTGGTGGAAGTAGGTGTACGTTCTCTCGCCCAGCTCAACCACATGGTCGGGCTTGATCTCGCCCCGCTCCACGGCGTTTCGCATACGCCCGTTGCCCACGCCCAGCTCGCGTTCAAGATCGGTCAGGGTGATCATGGCGGCAAGCTCTTGCTGCCAGTTGAAGATATCAACCGGCACGTAATCCCTGGCCCAAAGCCCGATCTCGAGCACCATCGTGGGCCGCTCATCGCGTGCCAGCGCCGCCTCTTCGGCCGTAAGCAGGGCAGGTGGGGCCAGCAGTAACCCGCCCGTGCGGTAGGCATTTTTGTTCAACACGCGGTGCGCACTCAGTGACTGGTTATAGCGAGTGGCGTTGTCCACAAAATCAAAAACGACCAGGCATTCCTTGCCAGGGGCCTTGCGGGTGCCGCGTCCAAGCTGTTACAGGTAAAGCACGCGAGAGAGGGTTGGCCGGGCCATCAGCAACACCTCAATATCCGGGCAATTCCAGCCTTCGTTCAAAATGTCGCAGGCGCATAATACGCGAATTTCACCGGCGTGGAACGCTTGCAAGGTTCGTTCCCGGTCCTGGGCGGGCATCCGGCCCGAGATGCTGCGCGCAGAGAAACCGGCCCGGCAAAACTCTTGGGCCAGTGCTTCGCCGTGCCGTACGTTCACGGCAAATGCCACGGCTTTCCGGTTCGGCATGTGCTGGAGGTAGGTTTGTACAATCAACTGATCGCGGGCCGGGATGGCGATCCGTTCTTCGATATCGCGCCGGTTGTATTGGACCTGGTTGTAACGGACGTGGCCAAGATCGACGTTGGTTTTCACGCGTACGCAGCGAATGGGCACCAGTTCGCCGCGTTCCACGGCTTCTTGAAGCGAGAGTCGGTGTGCGCTTTCGCGGAATAGCTCCAGCAGGTCTTGCCCATCGGCGCGGTCGGCGGTGGCGGTAAGTCCCAGAATGAAATCGGGCTTGAAGTATTCGAGGATGCGGCGATAAGAATTTGCGGCCGCGTGGTGGGCCTCGTCGATGACCAGGTATGAGAATTCGCCAGGCCCGAACTCGTCGAGCCGGTCGGCAACGCTCTGGATACCTGCAACCAGGTTGTAGGTGCTGGTTTCATGTGTGCCTGCGTAGTAGCGCCCGGTGATGACCTCGGGCCAGAGTCTTTGGAACTCGGCCTGGGTCTGGGTCACCAGATCGCGGCGATGCACCAGCCAGAGCGTGCGGCCCCCCATGCGCCTGGCGTCTGTGATGGCGGTCACCGTTTTGCCCGCCCCGGTGGCGTGTTCCAGAAGTGCGATGGTCTTCTTCTCGGCGCGCATTCGCTCAAGCGCCAGCAGGGCATCTTCCTGGTGTTCGCGCAGTTCAATCCATTCGCCTGTCTGGCGGGGCATGAACTCATCAAACGAGAGCAGCCCGGGCAGTTTCTCCAGGAAGAGCGCGAGTTGTTCTTTGACACGTTCAGGTTCTTGGATTACCTGACGATCGGTCCAGCGGAACACCCGCCAGTCCTGGTGTACCAGGCTATTTTGCCTGAGCAGATCATCTTCATACTTGGCGGCCGGCACCAGATCGGGCACATGCCAAGTCAGGCCATCAATCTCAAAGGCGATCTTCTGGCCCTGCGCCCGGAGCGCAAGATCCACGAATCGGCTGCTCCCATAAATGTCCATTACCGGATACTGAGGTGAAAGGAACAGGGCTTTCTCTGGTCCGAACACCTGCGTGAACAATTCTGCGAAAAGATCTTCGGGGGCCGTGCTGGTTGCCTGCCGTTCGCTGCTGGAAGACATCCGCGTTCCTTCGTGATACGCCGGAATTTATGCGGGGCGAACCGGCCAAGGAAGCGGCACCTGGGTGGATCCAGGCGCTATCCACGTCTGGTGGTGCTGAGGTGCCTGGTCTGTGAACGTAGTCTAGCGATCCTCAAATTCATTCGTTGTCAGGAGTATTCGGATTCTACCTGGTGTACCGCGTGTGCGTCCAAATTTTGCTTCCGTGAGTTCACAGGTTCGCGTCGTCGGGCGTGTGGGTTGCGGTTGCCTGCGTTCGCGTGCGGATGGCGGCTCCACTCAGGCCCATTGCCCCCACAAGCATGGCCAGCACCAGGGTTGATGGCTCGGGCACCGGGGTTGTGGATGCAATCACCCAGGTCGATCCCTCTGCGTATGTGCTGGTTGTTGGGGAAGGTTGGATTTCCCAAAACGGTTCCATGTTCAGGTTGAACGCGCGGTAGTAATTCATGTAGGTGTGGGGATCTGCGTTCCAGTAGGCATTGTAGTACTGGATCGAAGTATAGTTCGGGTACCAGGAAATGCCACTGGCCCGCAAGGCAAAGAGACCGCCCGGCCTAAGGGTGATCGCGGTGCTTGTGGCATCGAACCCAAAGGTACCAACATTGGCATTCTCGTGGTTGGAGTCCATAGATCCGAGGGGGGTTCCAACCGAATCGGTGATGGTAAACGACCAGGAGATCACCGATGTCTGGTCCAGGTTTGTTCCAATTGCGCTCAGGGTGATGTCGCCCATGAGGTGTTTTCCCCATTGAAGCGAAGGCAGGTCTGTGAGGTGATAGGTAATTGCCGCGGTTGCCTGTGATGAACCAATGAGCAGCACCAGTGTAAGCCAGGCCATGGCCTGGGTAGCCTTGATCGAACGTGCAGCAATGCGGCCGATGATGCGTAGTTTGTTCATCGCGGGAGTGAACCTCGTTTGTGGAATTAGACGGGGCTTTGAGGATCTTCTGCACTCACCTCACGTCTTGGCGAACTATAGCAATTTATTGCGGTATTGCACAGATAACCGTAAACGAGCGATTTATTCGGTTGTTCCGGCCGCAAGCCTGCACACGCTCGTTTCACGTTGTCCGGCTCACCGTTTGGAAATGGGGACAGGCCACCTCGAAGCCATCGGAGCCAGTCCCGAATTCCTCGCGCGGTTTGCCGTCCAAGGCGGTAGAGGTGCGTGAGCTTACACCCGGGTGCCCGTGGGGGAATGAGGCCCGGTCCCCCCTCATCCGGCCTTCGGCCACCTTCTCCCGCCAGGCGGGAGAAGCGGTTAAGAACACCGGTATCTCGTTGGGCGCGGTTATGGGCACGCGCGTGTCGGCGTGTGAGATTCTTCCGATTCAGACCGGCCCGGTCGCCCTCATCCGGCCTTCGGCCACCTTCTCCCGCCAGGCGGGAGAAGCGGTTAAGACCACCGGTATCTCGTTGGGCGCGGTTATGGGCACGCGCGTGTCGGCGTGTGAGATTCTTCCGATTCAGACCGGCCCGGTCGCCCTCATCCGGCCTTCGGCCACCTTCTCCCGCCAGGCGGGAGAAGCGGTTCAGGCCACTGGGATCACGGTGGTCGGCTCAATTAAGAACCGGCCCGGTCGCCCTCATCCGGCCTTCGGCCACCTTCTCCCGCAATCGGAAGTGGCGGTTCAGGCCACCAGTATCACGTGGGGCGCGGTTAGGCTCACCCGCGTGGGTGGCGACTGGGTGCCACGGTTACCTCATGGTTGGGTGACATCCGGGTTTAAACCCAATACCGTTGAATTAGACGCAAGCCCCAGCCACATGTTACTTTGTGTTTGGCAACTAGCAAAGCAACATGGAGGCTGAGACTCGCATGCATCAAGGACGATGTTCGTTTCCCATCATCGATGGCGACCGGTTTTTG
>CAIYJE010000096.1 GCA_903926465.1 uncultured Planctomycetales bacterium | reverse complement strand
GACCCAAGGCACTGACCTGACCTGACCTGACCTGACCTGACCTGACCTGACCTGACCTGACCTGACCTGACCTGACCTGACCTGACCTGACCTGACCTGACCTGACCTGACTTCATCCGTGTCCATCCCGTCCATACCGTCCATTTCTGAGTTCCCGTCTTTTCGATCGGTCGTTTCTATTGGGGCGTGGCTTACCAGTCCAGCACGGGCGGAAAGAACTCGGCGATCAGTTCCTGGTAATAGGGGGTTAAAGCGGCCACGTCGGGCGGCGCCTGGCCCTTGGAATAGAGGTCATAGGGGTTGAACTTGCGAACCCAGTCCATCAGGTACCGGTCATGATCATTCAGCAGCGCGCTATACTCTGCCTCGCGATGGATTGGGTAACACGAGTGATAGCGGATCATCGCCAGCCCTTCCTCGGGCAAGTACGGCTTGAGCACATGATACAGGTACTCATCGTGCCCCCAGGAAAGCTCGACCCGGTCCAGGCCGATCCCCTTCTGGTAAATTCCCAGCTCGGTCGCATAGGCGGGGTTGGCTTGGTCTGGGTTCTCTGCAAAGAACTCAGAGAACACGATCTTGCTGGAAAACGCGCAGCCAACCGGGAACGTGTCGCCCACCACCGCCCACTGGGGCTCGTCCCACAGGCAAAGAATCTTACCCAGGTCGTGCACCAGGCCGGTCAGAATGAACCAGCGCGGGTGTCCGTCGGCTCGAATGGCCTCCGACGTTTGCATCAGATGCTGAATCTGCGAAAGCTCCGTATCCGGATCACTCTCGTCCACCAGCGTGTTCAGGAACTCCATCGCCTCCCAGATTCCCATCCGCCTGCGCTTCAAGGGCAGGTACTCGGCCTTCTTCGCACGCACAAAATCCACCGTCTGGGCCCGATGATTCGCCTGGTAAAACGTGCGCACCCGATCCGCCACGCCATCGCCGTAATTGCGGAACTCGTCTTTGTTTTTGGCGGTGTGAGCCAGTTCCCACTCATCCAGGTCGGCCAGCGGTGCGCTGGGGTTGATATCACTCATCGACAGCAAGCTCCCCCTCTGGATCTGATCTGTGGCATCGGCTCTATTATATGGCTAGAACCAGGTCCCGGCAGCGCGAATTGGGTTCACCCGCCACATTGCACCGCAAACACGGCCCGGTACCCTTCATCCAGCCGTGCCGGCCACCTGCTCCCGCACAGCGGGAGAAGCCGCTACAGGCCCATGTCGCACGCTTGTCCGGCTCACCGGAAGCTCGCAGAGCTGTAGAATTCCGCGCAATTCAAGCTACGGGCTGGGCAGCCACCTGGGCCTTCGCATTGCGCATGGCCACCAGGCCGTCAGAGCCCGCCGCCAGAATGGCCAAGGCCATCGAACCCGGCACGGGCTGGGCGGCGGAAGGAAGCTGGCCAGCCATCATTCCACCACCCGAAGCGTGATACGCCAGGTCGATCACCTGAAGTGTTGATGCAACCCCATTGAGGTGCGCCACATTCACGCGGATCCAGCCGGCCCCGCCACCCGCGGTGTAGAACCCCAGGTACTTGGTTCCAGCACTCATTGTAAAATTGTGGTTATAGCTCACACGTGCCAGTGATCCCGACTGACCTGGCTGCGATCCAGGCAGCGCAGCCCCTGCCGCGAAGGTTTTGGCCAAATCACTCGAAGCGTTCGCATGGTAAAACTTCAGACCCGCGCTACCTGCCAGCGCGGCTCCACCGAACGGAGGAACCGTGGTCAAGTTGGACGTGTGGGCCACACTGTCTGTATGGTTGATCCCCATCACCAATCTCAGATTTCGAACCGCGCCACCTACGGTTTTGAGGTGGGCGTACGCATTCCGCGACCCACTGGCAGGCGCGACCAGCGTTTGATTAATGCCTTGGTACACAAGCACATCTGCCGTGGCCCGCGTGCCCGTGGCCGCCACAGCCCCTCCCGCCACGGCATAGATTTTCCAGTTGGCCAGGTGCTTCTTGAAATTTTTAGAAATGATTGGTGAAGTTCGACGGCAGGAAACGGCGTTCATCATCTGTAAGAATTGAGTCCAAAGCATGTGAAGAGAAACACGAAGATTTCAAGCGAAAGGTCATGTGAACTGACGAATCTCAAAGCTCGCCGGAATCGAGCATTCAGGCCAGATGCCAAGCGAACACGGCATTCTCTCCTAATCGAAACAACCCCGTCAACCTACCACCGGCCTCGCGTCAGGCTTTTTTCTGGGATTCGAAAATCAATATACCTTGATTTTTAGGATCATACGCGGCACTCTTTCGTTCAACACCGTCGCGCATCCGGCGATTGCCGCACGACGCTGGAGTGCCATGCTTTTCAGGCTTTACCCGGCCTAAAATCTCGGCTCAGGTGAGCCGAGCCTCTTCGCATAATTCACCAACAGTTCCCGGACAGGTCCGGTCGATTTCACAGATTTCACGCTGGAATCTGGCAAGGACCATCCAATTGGCCGAGTCATTCAAGACCCACGGCAAACCATGGCGTTCGGGAGCGCATGGCCTATCTAGGCGTATGTGCGTTCGCGCGTCAGACTCCCAAGAGCAAGTTCGGCCCGGTTGCCCTGATCCGGCCTGCGGCCACCTTCCCCCACGGTGGGGGAGAAGCCCTTGCCCACCCACCCACACCGAACAGATTCCCTACCCCGCTCGTAATCCATCCAGGAAGCCCCTCATTTTGAGAGATTCAGGCATCCTGAAACTTTTTTTCCAAGCCGGTGTCACGCCACACAGATGAGTTCGTATTGCCTACGGATTACTGCATTCATTCATGAGTGCAGGCACCGATAGCGGTTCATGATCAGGTTGCACACGACTACAACCCCCAAAGACAGCCGAGGACGGCTGTCCGACATGTGCAACGCAATCGTTTTCCGCCGTAAGGCTAGGATCAGAAGGTCGATTCGCAAGGTTGTACGATTTGCCCCCGAATTCGTGTCAGTCTTTGTGTTGCGAAAAATGGCCTTCCGGATTCTGACGAACTGCGGCTCTGCCAGGCCGCACAGGTCGTGTTCTTGAAGCCGATTGGAAGCACCGGCACGCGCCACCCAAACGGCGTGCTTGCCGGTGCGAACCAATTCGGAGTTCGTGGCGGGACTAAGATCCACAACAAGGAGCGATGGTATGTTCAAGCGATTGGTCAATCGTACGGCTCGGCCTGCGCGCACTGCCAAGGCCACCAGAACCGGTTCCCGCAAGATTCAACTGCTCGTAGACCGGCTCGATGACCGGGTCTTGCTCTCAGGCGTTACCCAGACGTACGCCATGACCAACGACTGGGGCTCTGGATTCCAGGCGCAGATCAGCCTCAAGAATACCGATGCGACCCCCGTGAATAACTGGAAGCTGGAGTTTGACCTGCCGGCGTCGATCTCGTCGATGTGGAATGCGCAGGTGAGCCAGCACACGGGCAACCATTACGTGGTTTCCGGCCTGAGCTGGAACCTGGCGCTGGCGGGCAACAGCCAGATTGACGTGGGATACGTGGCCGCGCCCGGCGGACCGGCCCCCAGCCCCACCAATTACGTGCTCAACGGCGTTCCCCTGGGTACCGGCGGTGGCACCACCGTTACCACTCCCGCAATCAGCACGGCCAATGTTACAGCCAACGTAGGGAGCACGGCCGCCACCACGGCCGTGTTCAACGTTTCCCTTTCGGCCGCCGCCACCAGCCCGATTAGCGTGCATTACGCCACGGCCGATGGCAGCGCCAAGGCCGGCACAGACTACACGGCCACCAGCGGCAACCTGTCGTTTGCTGCCGGCCAGACCAGCCTCAAGATCAGTGTACCGGTGCCGGCCTCGGCCACCTGGAAGGCCGACAGCACCTTCACGCTGAACCTGACCGCCCCCAGTGGCGCCACCCTGGCCACCACCAGCGCCGTGGGAACCATTCATAACCTGAACACGCCGCCGGCCAGCGGCAGCATCACCTTCACCAACACGTCAGACTGGGGCACCGCCTTCAACGGCCAGATCGACATCAAGAACACCGGTAGCACCGCCGTGAGCAACTGGGTGCTCGACTTTGACTTCGTTGGCCAGATCACCTCGATCTGGAACGCCACGATGAGTTCCCACGTGGGGAACCATTACAAGGTGGCGCCCGCCACGTGGAACAGCACCATTGCCGCGGGCACCACGGCCAGCGTGGGCTTTACCGCCACGCCTGGGGGCGGTACGGCCGTGCCCACCAACTTCGTGCTTACGCCGCCCATCACGGGCTCTGGCGGTAGCACGGGCGGCGGCGGAACCACTACCCCCAAGGCACCTGTGGCCGTGAATGACACGGCCACCACGTACGCCGCCACAAGCGCGGTGGTAAACGTACTGGCGAATGATACCGATCCCAACAACCTGGCAATCTCTATTGCTTCGGTCACTCAGCCGGCCAGCGGTACGGTGGTGGTGAACGCTGACAAAACGATAACCTACACCCCCAAGACCGGGTTCACCGGGTCTGACCCCTGGACCTACACCATTACCGATAGCCTGGGCAGCACCGCCACGGCCACCGTAAGCATGACGGTGTTCATGCTGCCGGCACCCCCCACCTGGACGGCGCACGAGTATTCACCCTATGTGGATATGGGGCTCTATCCTACCTATGATCTGGTGACGGCCGCCAAGTCGGCCGGCATCAAGAATTTCAGTCTGGCGTTTATCACGGCCGATCCCACCGGCAAGCCGGCCTGGGGCGGGTACGCCAGCTACGGGGTAGACGGTGGCGCCTTTGACACCTCAGTCCGCCAGCAGATTACCAACCTGCGGGCCATTGGCGGCGATGTGATGGTTTCGTTCGGCGGTGCGGCCGGCCAGGAACTGGCCCAGGTGATCACCAATGTTACCACGCTCAAGAACGCCTATGAGCAGGTGATCAACGCCTACAACCTCACCCACATCGACTTCGATGTTGAAGGGGCGGCCGGAGCCGACAAGGCGTCGATCGACCGCCGCAACCAGGCCATTGCCGCCGTCCAGAAAGACATGACCGCCGCCAACAAGCCGCTGGAGGTCTGGTACACGCTGCCGGTGCTCCCCAGCGGGCTCACGGCCGACGGCCTGTACTCTCTGCAATCCGCGCTCAAGTACGGCGTGCGACTGGGCGGCGTGAACGTGATGGCCATGGACTATGGCGCCTCGGCCGCGCCTAACCCGAAAGGCCAGATGGGCACCTACGCCATCCAGTCGGCCGTTAGCCTGTTCAGCCAGCTTCGCACCCTGTACGGCAGCGCCCCGACCGACGCCCAGCTTTACAGCATGATTGGCGTGACCCCGATGATTGGCATGAACGACGACACCACCGAGGTCTTTGACCAGGCGGCCGCCACCCAGCTCACCAGTTGGGCCAAAAGCAAGGGGATCGGCCGGCTGGCCATGTGGTCCCTGAACCGAGACCAGGCCAACGCCAACGGGGCCATTACCTACGTGGAGAGCACCTCCAGCAGCCTGGCCCAGCAGAAGTATGACTTCTCCAAGATCTTCGAAGGTTTTGTAAGCTGAGGAAACAGGTTGGCTCAAAAAACGGGGCCGGGTCTCTTGGGTTCACAACAGAGATCCGGCCCCGTTGCCCACAATGGGGACTGGCTCCGACGGCTTCGAGGTGCCTGTCCCCCATTGTGGCGTGCAACAAACGCGTGAGGGGCATCCAATTCTGTGCGTTCAAGAACCGGCCGTGTCGGCCAACTGCTCCCGCACCGCGGGAGAAGCGGTTCATCAACACTGACAGAATGGAGCCACGGATCTTACAAGAGGAACAGAGGAATGGACGGTATGGACGGAATGAACGAGAACGAAGCCGTGCCGGCCACCTGCTCCCGCACCGCGGGAGAAGTGGTTCAGCGCCCAGGCCACACGTGTTTGACAGGCCCGGGCATTCCGTTTCCACCCCAACACATTGACACAGCCCTCAGTTCCCGGAAATCATCGAGGTCACTTCCCCAAGAACAAGCACACTTGCCCTGAACCAAAGATTTTCCACCATGAGCCGTTCCCTTCGTCAAACCGCCCGAGCGCTCGGATGCGCCTTGCTGTTTCTGCTTCCAGGGGCCGGCTCCAAAGCCGGCGAGCCAGGCAAACTCCGGATCCTGCTGCTGGGCGATAGCACCACCATCGGCAGCGTCTGCCGCCAGGTTGATCCCTCTGGCCCACACCTGGAACAGGTACTGGCCCAGGCAATCCAGGCCGAAACCGGCCGACCAGCCGCCTCCATCGAAGTGATCAACCAGGGACGTGACGGCGAAACCATCGAAGGACTGCTCGCCAGCAACCGGTACACCAAGGAAATTCAGCCACTTGGCTCGCTAGATTATGTGTTCATACGCTATGGCATTAATGACTCGGTTCGCCGGGCCGACTTCAACACCAACTTCCCGCTGGACTATCACGAACTCATCCAGCGCCTCCGGCAAAACTTTCCCAACGCCGTCATCGTCCCCACCTTCATCATCCCCTACCTGGGCCCAGAACGAGACCAGACCATCAACGGCCTGATCCAACAGGTGGCCGAGTCTGAAAAACTGCCGCTCTTTGACCTGCACGCCGTATACCAGGCCCAGCTCGAACACGGCAAAAACGCCCTCAACTATCGCCGGTACCCACTGGCCAAAATCCCCAACCATCAGCGCGGGCTGGCCGCCCCATTCCTTTCCGGCGATGAAGTCCGGTTGATGGATAACCGGCTCGATCCCCACTTCGGACACCTGCCCGGCTGGTACGACGATCGACACCCCAACCTGGCTGGCTACCACGCCATTGCCGCAGCCACCGCCCAGTTTCTGGCACCACGCCTGAACCCAACCGAACCCGGAAAGTAAGTTCCGCAAACAGGACCAAATGGGGACCGGCATGCCAGTGAGCGACCAGCTCAGCAAGACGCCCAAGGGCCAAGAACACCAGGTTCTGTACCGCCGCCGTGGCGTGCACCGCTCCGACAGAGCCGCGAACGGAAGAGAGCGACCCACTCTGCTGGCACGATCAGGGCCAGCAACACCAGGTTCCCTAGCCACGCGATTTCATCATACAGAGCCGCGAACGGAAGTGAGCGACCCACTCTGCTGGCACGATCAGGGCCCGCAACCCCCGGGTGATGGCCGGTG
>CAIYJE010000095.1 GCA_903926465.1 uncultured Planctomycetales bacterium | reverse complement strand
CCACTCTCCTGGAAAGATCAGGACCAGCAACACAAGGTTCAAGGACGTTGCGTTTTGATCTTTCTCGCCGGCGAAGAACCTGGTGTTCACGGCCCTTCGGCGTCTTCCTGAGTGGGTCGCTCACTTCCGTTCGCGGCTCTGACTAGGAGAACACGTGCCTACGTTATCCCCAAAGATGTCGTTCAGGCTCACGCTCAAGCCAATCTTCAGAATTGTGAATGGACACGTCAGCTCAGATCCGTGGCTGCAAACGAGAACAGCCGGCGATCCGTTCCAGAGGAAGGGAGCGCCGGCTGGTAGTAAACATTCAAAAATCGAGGCCCGGCCTAACGACTTTAAACAGGACGGACGTAGGTGCCGTGAGGGCGAGTCTTCAGGTTGGGCGGCGGCAAAATCCCATGCTTGTGGCGGGCGTACACCCCTGCCCCTTGGTAACCGAGCGCGGTGACCGAGGGCGACGAAGCGGTGCTGGTAGAGTAGACCGATCCGGTGAGAACACCCGTGACTCCGCCTGGCCCATAGATGGTGTCGGTTGCCGGGGGATTGGTGCCATTCTTGTAGGCCCCGCTCGTCCCAGGCACGGCGCTGGCGGAGACCACGGAATCCACCAAACTGCCACGCTGATTGAATCGCTTGATCACGCTCGGCGAGCGGACGGGATTCAAGCCGTGGATGTAAGACTGGTAATCGAAGCCGGTAGCAATCTGACTGTTCTGGCTGTTCCCCACAATGTGGACCTGGCCGATGGAGCCCTGGGTCACAATGGCTGTGGAGGTCAGAGCATTGCCTGGCTCGGCGTAGTACGTGGTGGATCCGCGACGATGGAGCTGCTGGAAGTTGGGGTTTGTCGAGGTTCTCAGGTTCATATTGGCCGGACCGACCAGAACCTTGTGAATGGACTGGGCCTTGATCAAGCCGCCAAGGTCACCGTAACTGGCATAACCCTGCTGGGCGGCGTTGTAGCCCAGGTTGGAGGCACCTGGTAGAACGCCCGTGGGGTTGCCAATTCCCTTGTTAAACTTCAATGTTCCAATCTTGCCTTGGACATCGAGCCCCACACCATCGGTCGGACCACCAAACTGGGCCCGTTTGAGAGACTTCAGGCCGCTGTTTGTGCTAACAAACGGCTTTGTGGTGGGTGCAATTGGTGCAGGCACACCAGCCTGGCCGTTCTGGACCTGGTAGGGGGTACCGGCTCGGGAGGCAACCAGGTTGGTGGCAGCGCCATCCACCTTGAGTGACCCGATACTGGTCGCACGAATGGCCGTACGGCCGGTGATCGTGGCCGCAGGGTAGTTATACTGCATACCCGCGTTGCTGATCGGGTGAGCCGTGGCCGAGACCATCTCAATCTTATGGATTCCACCGTTGACCACGAAGTTGACGGTCGGCGTGGTTTGTGGAGATCCGTAAGGCTGCGTGGTCAATGTGGAATCAACCACCGAATTGAACACACTGCCAATCTTGATGTTCGGTTGCTTCTTGATCGGGGTATTGATGGCCCCAATCACAATCTCGAACGGCTGCGTGTTGGTGGAGGTATCAATTGCAGCTTCGATATTGTTGAACTGGAGGTACTGGACCCCCTTCGGCAGGTAAACCTCTGGTCCTACGTTGTAGGGCTGCCCCGAGGTGTATGGGAGCGTGGTATTGGTGAGGTTAAAGCCGTTCAACAGAATGGAATGAACGCCTTTCTCGGCGGTCAGATGATTGAAGTTAATCGTGCCGTCTGTAATCACGGTCGAGGATGCGACGACCTGACCCGTGACGTAGGTTTTATTGGGATCACTGTTGATGATCTGAATGGTATCAATTTCGTCGTGAAGCACGCCGTCATTGGGCGTGATGTCGGTCACAATCACCGCGCCTGGGCCATGCACAGTGATCGTCCACTGGTCCCCCTGGCGATCGGTTCCGCTGATGACCTGGCCTTCATTATCCAGGTACTTCAAGACGGAAGGATTAGATCCGATCGGCTTGGGCAAAGCCAGAGGCGCTGTACTGTGATCGACAAAGCGGGGAGGATAGACTCCCGCATAGTAATACATGCCGCCCGTCATCAATTGGCGGTGTTCCAGTGTGTCAAATGTTGCCCGGCGAGGCTGACGTGCCAGGCGAATGGGATCGGGCCGCTTCCGCTTGTTCTCCGACATCATCAAGACTCCCTTCGCGAGCCGCACCCGGGCTGTAGTTTCACCTGGACGAGAACCCTCAATCGCAACCGGTTCACCCCATGTGGAAAATCAACGTCTAGCCATTGTCCGATGGGTGAAGCGGTTACAAGATCGGTGCAAGGCCATTGGAAGCCCTGCCCTCCTGGATACATCTTCTAAATTCGGCACGCTCCTGAGGAAAGCTGCACGAGTTCGGGCGATATAAAAAGGATAGGGTGACGAGGAAAGCGTTAAGGCCGATTGGATCAGTGGAAGCAATCGAGCCGTTTCCTCCAGTTACACCAAATTCCAAAAAAGACTGAAGTTGCCAGCCGGTTGCGACCGAAAGACTTCTTCTGGACTCATTGCATCCCGATTCGCAACCAAGGATAAGCCGATGTCCGCATCTCAGCGGCGTTGCATACTCTCGTTTGTTGTACTCGTTTCCGCGTTTCTTGTGGGCTGCGCACACAAGCGTGAAATGCATTACCCGGGGTCGTCGGGCATTGGCTCCGAGCCACCCCTGATCAATTCCGACACGGCCATTTCCGACAAGGGAAAAGGTAGCTCCTCGCAGGCTCGCCGTTCTGCGTCGAACAAAGCCAATTCCTCTCAGGCCCGCCTGGATTCGGCCGACGATCCCGACCGGTTCGATTTTGACCAGGTTCGTGATTGAACCGGCCAGAGCTCAGTCTTTGAGTCTGTTAGGCAGCAAGGACCGCGGTCCCAGCCTGGGAACTGGCTGGTTGTTGCCGTTCGCAGGTCATTTGTTGCCAATATGCGCGGAATCCGCTGTCGTGTTGTGTCTTATGGTTTCGCTACGCATGCCGGTTCGAAACTGGAAGCGGCTTCAGGTCCGTACACTGCCTGTCTTCGGTTGTGAAATCCCCCTCAAAATCATCTGGTTCCGCCTGTGATAACCGGAATTCGGATGAGGTACTAGACGTCGTGGATTGGAAATCGGTCCATGAGCCGTGTTTCTTTTCCCAGGCCTGGATCGCTAAACTGCAAGAGAAGCAGGAAACATCGCCCCGGGCGGTCCGGGATCTTTGGGACTGCTGAGGCTCGCGTTGGGGGCCCACGTTGAATCGCTTGATTCTTGCCTTGAAGACCTGGTGGCGTACTTTGACCGATCGAGAGTTTGCCGCGCGAGTGGAAGCTCTCTACTCTCCCTCTCCTGAAGGGCCAGACCTTCGCATTCTGGCTGTGCTTCAACGAGATGGTCGGCTCGTCGATTTCCTGATGGAAGAGATCGACGACTACTCAGACGCACAAATTGGTGCGGCCGTCCGAGATATTCACCGCGGTTGCCGCAAGTCACTGCAGGATTACTTGACCTTGGAGCCTGTGATGCCCGGTCAAGAAGAAGTTGCCGTGACCATTGCTTCTGGATTTGATCCCGCCGCGGTCCGACTCAGTGGCCAGGTGGGCGGTACGCCTCCATTCCATGGGCGTTTGAAGCACCATGGCTGGCGGGTGAAATCGGCCAGAATTCCAGCGTTGCCCGGCAGCGTGGGTGACCATTCGATTATTGCCCCGGCAGAGGTTGAAATTAGCTAATCCTCGAAATTTGTCGAAGTGGCACGGAATCCAGGAAAAGCTGGCCGCTCTTCCCTCCACTCTACGAGACCGCCACATGTCCCGCTTTGTCGTCGGCATCGATCTCGGAACAACCAACAGCGCTCTTGCTTTCAGCGATGGGCGTGAAGGTTACGGGTCCGCGGCTCCACCCATTTGCAGCTTTGGCATTCACCAGGTGGTGGCGCCTGGTGAAATTGGAGATCGCCCGGTCCTGCCTTCGTTTCTTTACCTACCCGCCGAGAAAGAGTTCCCTCCTGGGTCCGTAGACTTTGAGTCTCGGCCGGGCGCGGAAGGGGTTGTGGGCTGGTTCGCCCGTGAGCATGGCGCCAGGGTTCCGGGTCGGCTGATTGCCTCGGCCAAAAGCTGGCTCTCTCACCCGGGGGTTGATCGTCGGGCTCCGATCTTGCCCTGGCTGGCGGACCCAGGTGTAAAGAAGCTCTCACCGGTCGAGGTCTCTACCGCCTACCTTCGCCATCTTGGCGATGCTTGGAACGATCGCTTTGGCCAAGATCCAGCCGATCGGCTGGGCCAGCAAGAGATCTTGCTCACGGTCCCAGCCTCGTTCGATGCTGCGGCCCGTGAGCTCACGGTGGAAGCAGCTCGTGGAGCCGGTTTTGAACACGTCACCCTGCTTGAGGAGCCTCAGGCTGCGTTCTATGCATGGCTGGCCAGCCACGGAGACGCCTGGCGATCTCACGTGAAGGTGGGGGATCTGATCCTGGTCTGCGACGTGGGTGGTGGAACGACCGACTTCACCCTGATCTCGGTTGGTGAGGAGAACGGCGACCTGACGCTGAACCGCCTTGCGGTTGGTGAGCACATTCTGCTGGGCGGCGACAATATGGACCTTGCCCTGGCCTATACGGTGGCTTCAACGCTGCCAGGTGGGATTGAGGGGCTGGACCCGATTCAGCAACTGGGCCTGACGTATGCCTGCCGCAACGCCAAGGAAACGCTCTTTGCTCATCCAGAGAAAGACTCGGCCCCAATTGCCATCCTGGGCCGTAGCTCCCGGGTGATTGGTGGCTCCATCAAGACCCAGCTCACGCGTGAAAACCTGGAGACGATTCTGCAGGAAGGGTTTTTCCCGATCTGTCCAGCAACCGACCAACCTCAGCGCGGCCGGCGCATTGGCCTGACCGAAATCGGCTTGCCATACGAAGCGGAACCGGCCATTTCTCGGCACCTGGCCCGCTTTCTGAGCCGGCAGGCCAGCTCACTTCAGACGGGTGGCAGTCTTGTGCTACCGTCCGCGGTCCTCTTCAATGGTGGCGTGTTTGAAGCTTCGCCGCTCAGACGCAGAGTGCTGGATCTGCTGGAATTCTGGGCTGGCCGGCCGGTGCCGGAACTACCGGTTGCCAACCTCCACGTGGCAGTGGCCCATGGGGCGGTGTATTACGGCCAAACCCGCAGCGGCAAGGGGATCCGGATTCGGGGAGGAACCTCACGCGCCTACTACATTGGCCTGGAAACATCCGCGCCGGCGGTTCCAGGTCTGACCCCACCCTTGAAGGCGCTTTGTGTGGTACCGATGGGGATGGAGGAAGGGACGGAAGCCGATGTGCCTGGCCCTGAATTTGGGCTGATCGTGGGCGAGCCGGCTGAATTTCGGTTCTTTGGCTCAACGGTTCGCCGCGATGATACGCCTGGCCTGGTCCTGGATCGCTGGTCTCCCGACCAACTCGTGGAGCTTGATGCGCTTGAGGCGATCTTACCGCCGGGTGCGGGGCACCATGCCGGCCAGGCGGTGCCGGTCAGGCTGCATGCCCACGTGACAGCGGTGGGAACGCTGGACCTTTCCTGTCAGTCCACGAGAGACACTGGGCGTTGGAAACTGGAATATAACGTGCGAGAGACAGAGTCCTGAAGGTCGGGCTCTGTTCTTGTATGATCGAAAGTCAGAAGCGGGCCCAGTTTGCTGGAAGGCGCAAGGCGAACACGATGAATCTGGGTTCTGGCCGTCTGGTGCTTGGCGTTGATGGGGGTGGCACCTCGACCATGGCGTGGCTGGCGCTTGCAGATTCTGGGGAAGTGATCGGCCGAGGTGAAGGGGGACCTTCCAACCCCAAGTCCGTGGGCAAAGAGGCGGCCAGGCTTGCCTTGGAGCAGGCCAGGAACCATGCCTTTGCTCAGGCAGGACTGGTGGCCCATGCCATTGGGTCGGTCTGTCTCGGGCTAGCTGGAATGGACCGAGAAGCAGATAAGGCCGAGGTTGCATCCTGGATCGAGCCTTGGGCGGTGAATCGTTCGATTGTGAATGATGCGGAACTGGTCATTGCCGCGGCAAATCCCCTGGGCTGGGGGATCGCGTTGATTGCGGGCACAGGTTCGATTTGCGTTGGAAAGTCGGCCGATGGTCGGTTCACCCGCTCTGGCGGCTG
Source organism: uncultured Planctomycetales bacterium (assembly GCA_903926465.1). Classification (GTDB taxonomy): domain Bacteria; phylum Planctomycetota; class Planctomycetia; order Isosphaerales; family Isosphaeraceae; genus CAIYJE01. The sequence goes on along the minus strand of CAIYJE010000095.1, from coordinate 93,405 downwards.
GGGCCACCTGATTGGAGACGAGGGGAGCGCCTACGGCATCGCCATCGAGGCGATGCGTCGGGTGGTGCGTGTTGATGATGGCCGGGTCCAGGCGACAACCGGCGACAGTCTCCTTCGAAGCCACCTGAATGACAGCTTGCAAACGATGAACTCCGAAGGATGGGTCTCGCTGCTTTACGAAGGGGCGTTTGACAGGGCCTTCATTGCGTCTCTGGCAACCGCTGTCAGCCAGGCTGCGGAGTCGGGTTCTCTGGCCGCTGTTGAGGTGCTGAACTGGGGAGCCGGGGAACTGGCCCTGGCGGTTACGGCCGTTTACCGTGCCCTGGGCTGGAACAGTGGTTCAGGCACCCCGGTACCACTTGGACTGGCGGGTGGCTTTATCTTGAATTCCAGCCGGTACCGCAACGCGCTTCTGGAGCTGCTCCACGCGGCGGGCACGCTGGTGCGCCCTGCCCTGATCTCTGATCCGGCTTCTGGCGCAGTCGAACTTGCCAGACGCTTCCAATAAGCTTGTCGCAAACACACATCAACAGAGCCCAGTATGGCACCCGCAGAAAGAAAACCGATGTCAAATTCGCAAACGATTCTGGTTGTGGATGGAGCCGTGGAGCGTCCATTGCGTCTGAGCTTTGAGGATCTGCTTGGGCTTTCAGTCGCTGAACAGGTTGCGGATGTCTCTCAGTTTCATCCTAAACGCAAGGGAGATGGCGTAACATTCCAGGCGTTATTAGCGCTAGCCCGGCCGTTAGCAGATTCCAATTACGTCACGCTTCATGCCGATCGCGATGATTTCCACGTATCGGTTCCCCTGGATCCGTTGAGGACCGAGGGAATTGTTGTGTACAAGCTGGCTGGCCTACCGCTTGGAGCTGAGAATCATGGCCCGATCCGGTTTTTGGTGAAGGATCCGGCCGTTTGTCATACGGGCGAGCTAGACGATTGCGCCAACGTGAAATATTTGAACCGGATCGAATTCACGATTCAGAAAGGGCGCGACACGAGACCCACCAACGATGCCGAGCATGAGGCGCTTCATCAGCGGGAGCAGGAAGCGAAGGATCACGGATCGCAGCAGTGGTAAAACCCTGGAATATTTGTCATTGTCCGCTATTTGTTGACGATGCAATGGTAACTATTCCCGTATAGGAGTGCCTATAAAGCGATATTCTTTCAGCAGCGTTGACTCATGCTTGAGATTTAGGCTCATTGACTTCTGCATAAGGTCGGCAGTCTCAAATCGGGGACTCATTTCGACATCTTCGAGACGCCTGTCCTGATTTGGGCGTATGGACCTGAATTTCCGTTACTTGTCCTTAATCGGTGATGAGTGAAGCGTTTTGTTCTCAGACCAGCAGACTCTTGGCTTCAACGCATTACGGCCCGTCCCCATCTCCAACAATTATGCCAGACAAGCTCTCTTCGGCCGCCAACACCTGTAGTAAAGATAGCGAAAAAAAGCCACTCTCGCGATCATCATTGAACGCTTTCATTTCGTCACATTTAGGATCTCCACATTTTTCCTGATCAATTTAGAACTTCAACGTTGATAGCGCCGCAGTTTTTTAACTGTTCGTCGTTCGTCAAGAATAGCCCGCAGCCGTGGACGATGGCGGATGCAAGGTGCAAGGCGTCTGGCAGTTTGATTCTCATGACGGAAGCCACCCGAATCTCAGCGGCACGCTCGCAAACGAGGGGCGTTATAGGCAGCATATGCACAGCCGAACTCGAAAAAAAACGCTGATAATCCGACAGTACAGGAGCGTCTCCATTTTTGAGCGGTCCAATCAGACACTCTGCTCGGGCAAGGTCGCACAGGGCAACCGTATCCCCCGCATTTTTTGCCGTCACCAATCGAGCTACAATCTGCGGTCCTCAAAGTGGGTTCTTTTCGATCAGGTAGATGACGCAATTTGTATCCAGGCAAATTATCATCTTTGCAGGTCTCGGAGACGGCGTGACTCTTCCTGCAACCGTTCAATTGCCTGTTGCCTCTCGTCCCAGTTCTCTCGGGTTTCCCGCCGTTCCGCTTCAACTTCTTCGGCACTTCGAGGAATGTGCCCACGTGCTTTCTGACCAGCCCAGATGGACTTCATCATGTCCCAGAACGGATCGCCGTCCGTTAATTCGGGCAGGGCTTGCACGATCACTTGCACTCGGCCCGCCGGCAGCGTCGTTGGTTCGTCCAGCACCAAGGTCCCATCGGCTTGAATCGTCCCCTCGATCACGTTTTCGTTCAAACGCATGGCTCGACTCTTTTGATCCAATGGCTGTGAACCATTTTACTCAAAACCTAGCCATCTTCTTGGGCATGATCCCGCAATCATACAAGAATTTGCGGAGCCTGCTTTGACGGAACGGCTTGGGTTTTCGGAGGTTCATCGCCAGTTCTCAACGTTAGTATAAGAGTACTTGGGATTCACCGGTGAAGCGAATGCATTTTGCTTTGATATCACTCAATGATTTTCCCGATTCCTTTGGGAGATCAAAGTCCAAGGAAGTATGGCCAGGTACAGGTTCCACGAGCGGCGTGGGTGGAACCTCGCAATATGAAAGACAAAGCCACCGAATTTCATGGTGACTCATCAGACTGGAGACCGACATCTCGAAGCCGTGAGAGCCTGTACTCATGCTGAGCCGGCCGCACTCGCTTGAAATCGAAGAGCACGAATCGACGGGATGTCTTTATCGCGGTTCACGATTGTGTTGCATGCGAAAGGATTTGCTGAGTGTCACGCCTCAGTGTCTTGATCTTCGTTCGATGTAGGACAGCCGCCCTCGGCTGTCATCTTCGTAACGGCCCAGAAATTCAGAGACAGCCGAGGGCGGCTGTCCTACATTCGGAAAAGGAACACCAGGAAAGGCGTTCACTCTGTGAGCAACGCAAATGTTAACCGCTATAAGCGTATATTGCACAAAGCTGCGTTCGTCACGAAAAAACCGGTCACTTGACGTGAGCCCGTTTACCAGCCAAAGAGCGCGGTGAGCCTGGTGACCAGAACGATGATCGCCACGGCGAGGAACACCAGGACCGAGAGTAGCACGCCGGCTGAGGCAATCTCTCGTGCCACAAGCGGGCCAGGTGCCTCAGGATCTCCCAGGGCGCGTGCCAAGGTATCGACCGCGCTGTTGTTCAACTCGGCGATGAAAACAAGGCCGCCAGCCAGAACGATCAGGCACCACTGGTGAGGACCCAGGCCCAGGAGTGAGGCGGTGATTGCGAAGAAGAGGCCGCGATAGGTGTGCGCGAAAAAGCTGGAGTCGCCACGGAAGGCATGCTTCAGGCCCCGAAGCGCGGCCCAGAGCTTGGATCTCATATCCCTGCGACCAACGCGTGGCGTCCACAGGTCGGTCTCTGCAAACTCGGCAAGCCGAGCCTCAAGCTCTTCGTCCGTACTCGGCCCCACGGTCGCTTTTGAAGCCACGGCCGAGGGTGAAACTGACTCGCCTTGCGCGTCTGATCGAGCACGGTATTTGGCGAAGTGTGGGTATTTCATTGCGTTGGAGCGAATCGGGAGTCGAACCGGGTACCTACGGCCGAGCCAAGCTTTGCAGTGGGACTGAAACGAGGCGCGACTTCAAACCCGAACGTATAGTTTTGCCGCTGTGGGTCGACCGAAAGGCCAACCGATGTCAGATAGTCGGCGGTGATCTTGGTGAGTGAGAATGTGGTTCCCAGCAAGATGCCGTTACCGAAGTCGTAAGACATGGCGAAGGACCCATACCACTTGGGGCTCAGCCAGTAATTGAACGCCGAGTTCAAGGCCGATGTCGAGATCGGTCCGGTGTTCACGATCGAGTATCCCAGGTAAACGTTGCCCCGGGGCGGCCGATTGATGGAAAGGCCCGCCGTGACCACGGATAGTCCAAAGGGATCATTGGTGTGACGCGGATCCGTCACAAGAATCGGATTGCCTTTGATGTCCCAGAATTCGAACCAGCCAGTCGAAACGAAACTCGTTCGATCGCCAAGGTACCATTCGTAATTGTACATGGTCTGGCCGAACGCTTGGCCGAAGTTGTCTCGGTTCCTGTTCGGGTAGAAGGTCGACTGGAGGTCCAGAATCATGTAATCCACAATTCTTCGACGTCCCTCAGGACCACGCTTGGTTTGGAGCCTCTGGTGCAGAGCCATGTTCAAGGTGGAAATGGTTCCCTGAACATCGGGCGCAAAAACCACCGGGTTCAGTGACCGTCTGAGCAACAAGAACCGGGGGTCATACTGGGCCGGCAGAACGCCACCTGTGTAATTCGTGAGTGCGAAATATCGGCGCACCCATTCATAAGTGTCGTCGTCAAGATTGTCCTGGATCCCCAGGCTGTTCAGGCTCACGTTCGAGTAGGCGGATCGAAGGTCTACGTCCAGGTTAATTTTGTGAGCCAGTCCATGCACATTGAAAAGTTCACTCTCAACCGTGGGGAATAGCTTCCAGGCCATCATGTTGGCCCGTACGCCAAACGCGCCCCAGGCTCGGCCCGTGGGCTGGTTATTGAGCTGATTCGACCAGCCCATGAACTGTCCCTGGCCATAGGGGATGATCCGGATCACATCCAGATTGATCGGCATTTCCATCTGCTGTGTGGTCCAGGCTCGACCTGAACTCCACGGCCCGCTGGTATTGGAGATGGGATCGTAAGGGATAAACGCGAAGAGATTCGGGTTATTAACTTCCGTGGCCGTATGAACGTTCGCGTAGTCGACACCGTAGTTGGATGAGTAGCTGAACGTGTTGTCGAGCAGCGAATCACCGATCCGGTAGTATTCCAGCTTCGGCAACCATTGCGTGTCTGTGATCCAGTCCATGGTGTTGACCTGGCCGGTCAACGTCAGAGCCTGGTTTCGGTGCTGGTAAGTTCCGTAGATCAGCGTGTTCTGGTCGAGGCCCGAGTCGAACAGTCGCTTGTAATACTGTTCAAGGAAGTTGCGGTCGGTGTACGAACCCATCTCCGCCTGAACCCTGAAATCGTCGTCGGGTTCAGCGTTCGGTCCGAGCAACGATTGCATGTGACGGAACAGTGTGCGTCCGCGGTAGGTCTGGTAGCTCGGCACATCGGTTCGCTGGTATCCAGCCTTGCCCGCGCCCGGTGGACCGTTGGTCACCACTGCCGGCCCTGGACCCAGCACGTCGTTGTGCTTGTCCATGATTCCCCAGGCATCGGAGTACCCGAAGTAGGGCTGATCGGCATAGTCCACGCGTCCGCGCTTGCCAAACGGGTCTAACATGTCGCCCACAATATCTCGACCGAACCAACCAACTTCACTGCCGAGCGCGGGGCCACGCAAGCTCAGGTAGTCAATGTCGATGTTCCAGGTGTCAATATTGCTGGGCTTCCGCATGCCGAGCAATTTGAAGGCGTTCCAGTCTGTCATGACCTGGTAGCCAAAGTAATTGCCGTAGCGGAAGGACAGGTTCCGGATCGGTGGATCAAAATCATCGGTGGCTTTGATGCGTGGCCACCAGAAGACTGGAACGGGTCCCATGTAGTACGTGTTGGACCGGGAATCGACCAGCCAGTTGCTTTCCTTGGGAGCAAGCGGGCTCCTTGGGGCGGCAACCTCTCCACCGCTGTAGGGGTCACGCAAGGGCTCTTCAATCTGCGTGATGTCTACGGATCGGCTGTTGAACCGGTATCCAGGCTGCGGGAATCGGCTGCCGGTGGTGCTGCTTTGTTCGGCCGTAATTCTAGGTGTACCGAGAATCATCCCGCCATCGGGTCCAACCATCTGCTCTCGATACTGGTTGATCAATGGCGATGTGGTTCGAATCGGGCTCATGAGCCCCGGTGCGAACAGGTTGATTTCCGCGTCGAGGGCAACCAACCGTTCGGTTCGGAAGTCATAGTAGGCCGAGTTCGCTTTGAACATGGACTGATCGGCTGACCCTGCGAACTTCATCCGATCGTTCCGGATGATGACATCCCCTTCCAGATAAACTTCTAGCTCTTGGCTGGCGTCTTGAGAAATGGCGCCGCCACCGGGATTGGGAGCCTCCAGATCTTCGCCTCCAGCCGCTTTTCGAGTCCATAGAACCGCATGGTCGGCCGAGAGATCGACCCGACCACGTCCAGGAACCTCACTTACAATGATCACGCCGCCGCGAATGATGTAGGCGGTTCGGCCATCGGCAGTTGTTCTCGTATCAAGCTGAATCTGACGCGCACCATAACGAGGACTGATCGACCAGCTTCGTTGGCTGTCAGGATTGATTGAACCTGGCAGCTCGACATCAGATGGGGGCTCGGCAAAATCTTCCCTGTCCAGCGGCTCAAGATCGTTGAGTGCCCCAGGCATCCCACCGGCATCAATCGGGTCATTGGGTGCAGGGTCCTCCTGCATCATAGACCCACCAGAGCCTCCGCCGGGAAACGCGTTGGGGTCAAACCCTGGCATTTGCGTTCTGGAGACGCGCGGATCTACTGGAGCAGCCGGACTGTCTACCGGGGCGTTGGCCGCCACGGTTTGAGGCCGTGTTGCATCGTTGGAAGCATCGCCAAGTTCGTTTCTGGCTTCGTTGACCGCTTGATCCAGAAGTGCAAGGTCACTGGATGGCTCGCTCACGCGGTTCGCTGAGACGGCAGGCTTGGAGCCGTTGGCGGCCTGGGCCTGAGGCGCCGCACTCACGTTCCGAGCAACCATCTGCGTGGATTGAGGCTTACCGGCGGTCGCTTGACCGGGTGTTTCGGAATTCTCAGTGGCTTTTGACCGTGGTGTCCCATCCGCCAGGGTCCGGAAACCTAGTGGAGGTTCCTGAAGTGCCACAACGCCGTCTGGAGTGCGGGCGCGGAGCATCAAACGCTGACGTGTGTTCAACTGTAAGATTGGATCATGTTTTAGCGGATCTTCGGCCGCTGCAAGGTCCATGGAGTAGAGATCAATCCGTGCGGATTGGCCGTCCTGACCTTCCAGGCTGACTCTGGCCAGCGCCGAGGGCGCCAGCACAGGGCCATCTATTCCGGTGAAGACGCTGGCATCGCCCTCAAGCAAAACCCAGCGGTCACCACCAAAATCCCAGTGCCGGATCCGATTCGCCTTCATCGTCACGGTCGCGTTAGCGTTATCGTCTGCGCGCACCGAGGAATCAGGACTTGCCGGCTCATCTCCCCACAAACTGGTGGTGGGAAGAAGTGCCAGAACAAGGCCAATCAGGCCGATCGACAGTACAAAGCGATACTGCGTTCGCACCCGTGAACACCCCCGAGACCGCTGAGTGAATCTTGTCATGGACCGTCCTTGATCCACGTTCAATTCACTGATGAATGACGTCCGGCTACTCCTGAGGGTAAAAACCGAATCCTGAAGACGGGTGGATATTCGTGGTGGTTGTTCTAGGTCTGAAGGTCGATTTCAACCGCGCAGGAGGCAAGCCCGCGACGATACGCCGGGAAGTTAGCCGGGGTGGTTGATCACGTCAACCCGAGTCGCAGGTGAGTCACGGTACACTGCCGTTTCCTGCCTGTAAGCCTGGGAGTGCTGGTGAAACCAGGCAAGCGGCTGCTCACGAAAGCGACTGCCGAGGTTTGGGCTCTTGGAGATGCCGCTGAACCTCGACATTCAATCCATACCCCATCGCCAGCAATTTGAAGGGGTGTAGAACCCGTTTCGACGAGCCCTGCTCCATTTGCATCCGGCACGCGGAGCATTCGGTGGAGCCAATATGATAATCCGCGTGCCGCAAGGTCTTCAGAAGAGACCGACCGGCTCTGAGCGAGTCTCGATAGGTGCGATCGGAGAGCCCGTAAATTCCAGCCATCCCCGAGCAGCCACGATCCAGGAAATCGACCTCGATTCCCGGGATGGAGCGGATCAATTCCAGGCCCGGCGAGCCAACATCAAGCGCACGCAGGTGGCAAGGCAGGTGGTACCCAACCCTGGCATGGACCGGCGAAGTGGGCTGTGGGGTGTTCCCTTGCGAAAGGAGCCCAACCAGGTACTGGCCGGCGTCCATGGAGTTTTGGGCCACCAGCGCGGCGTCGAGATCATCCGTGAGTCTAAGACTCTCTCGCTTCAACATCAGCAGTGCCGTTGGCTCGGCTGTGACAACCGTGTAGCCATCACGCACAGCGTTGCCCAGAACTCTGAGGTTAGCCTGGACAAGATCTCGAGCACGATCAATATCGCCAGTCACCAGGGCTGGCATCCCACATCCCCGTTGTGAAGCAGGGATAAACAAGTTCACGCCCAGGTGGCGGAAGATGGAAACCAGACAGTCGGCCAGTTCATGATCAAAGTGATTGGCGAAGATGTCCAGAAAAAGAGCAATTCTGGGGCCAGGCTCCTGCGGCCTGGCCTTCGTCAGGCCCAGTTTCTCGGCCTTTTGTAAGAACGAACCCCGTTCGGCCTGTGGCAACTGCCGGGAGGGAGAAAGGCCAAACGCTCGTTGCAGGGTCCAGCGGACCACACGACTGTTCAGCATCCGGTTGAAAAGCTTGGGTGCGAGATTGGCCACACTGGCCCACTGGTCGATCCGGCCGAGCATCCAGTCTTCTGGAGTCAATCCGTGAATCGCCACGTAGGCCGCCTTGGCCTCAAGCATCAATCCAGATACATCCACACCCGATGGGCATTCCGATTCGCAGAGTTTGCAATGCACGCAAAGTTCGGCCTGGGCACGAAATTCGTCGGACCCCCATTCCCGAGGGTCGAGTACTCCAGACGCCACTTGCCTGAGTGTATTGACCTTGGAGCGAGGCGCCGCAGCTTCCGCCTTGGTGGCCCGGAAAACCGGGCACATTCTCAGTTGTGGCTCAATTGAGCGGCAACTCCCGCAGTTATTACACGCGGCAAGATGTTCCCCGCGAGACTTTTCAGGCCAAGACAGCACCATGCTGCCCACCTGCGACGTGATCAGCAGTTTCTCAATGGCCTGATTGGTGGGGACGGAACGCAACCGCGAGGAACGTGATGGCGACTGCGAGGCCGAAAGCACGTCCGGGTTCAGCAGATTCTTGGGGTCGAAGGCGTACTTGATTTCTCGGACCGCGTTTAACCGATCGCCCAGAATGTCCCTGAGCCACATGCCTCGGTCTGGCCGACGGCCAATTGCCGCAGTTCCACCGCATCGGTGAGCGGCCGCAATGGCATCCATCGCCAGCCGGTCGACCAGTTCCATTCCCGCAGGATCGGAAAGATCCAGGAACGGACGGAACCGAACCTGTCCAAGGGCCGCCTGGGCATCAATTGTTGCCGAGACTCCGGTCTGCCGCATCAGCGTTTGAAGCTGAAGGAGAAAGCTCGGAAGCGCCGATGGAGGTACTCGTAGCGAAGCCAGGGGCTCAACCGGCCTCATGGAACCCGAGGTTCTGGCCAGGAACGTATCCACCGAGCGGCGGAGCTTGAGCAACAGGTCGATCTGGGATCTTTGAGAGACCTCGACAGGGTCAGAGACCAGGCTTGGCCATCCGCTAAAGCGATCAGCCAGTCGCCTGGCCGAATCTAGCACCTGAGATTCCACCTGCCCCTCAAAACAGACCAGAAGCAAGCCATCGGAGGTTTCCGGCAGCAGTTCTCGGATTGTGGAGGAGTTTTCGCGTGCCAGGTTCAACGTTCGCCCATCAAACAGTTCGCAACTTTCGGCGGCACTGGCCAGAACCGAACCCACTGCCTCGGCGGCATCCACAAGGCGGCTGAATGGTAGTAAAACCAGGGCCGTCGATCGAGGAATCAGCCTGGTTACCAGGGTGGCCTCGGTCACAATCATCAATGTTCCGAGGGAACCGGCCACCAGTTTCGGAAGATCTATCCGACCGTTTGACTCCAGCGCATCAAACCGGGGACAGCCATCGACGACGTGGCCCAGTGCGTCGGATACCAACGGACTGCCAGACCACTGGGCAACCACCTTCAAGCGGCTCTTGAGTCGCCCAAGGCTATCGCTCTCATCAAAGTCAGCGGTAGATCCCAAGGATGGAACAAGCGTGACGATCTCACCGTTGGATAAGACCCCGCGCAGGGAAATCACCTGATCTCCAAACGACCCGACTCGATGGCTGTTCCGGCCATGAGCGTCTCTGGAAATCAGGCCACCAATCGTTGAGGCTTCCGGATTCTCTGGCTCAACAGCCAGTTGGCGCCCCCTGAAGCCAAGCAGCAGGTTAACGGAGTCGACCACCGCGCCAGCTTCGGCAACGACATCGTTTCCCTCCAGTCGAATTCTCCGGAAATGCCGGCTCAGATCGACAACCAGTCCACCACCAAGACAGCCACCAGATTGGCCTGTACCCGCGCCTCTGGGATGAAGCGAGATCTCTTGATCCGAGGCATAACGAACCAGCGCCGCAAGCTCAGCCTCGGACCTGGGAGCGACAACCCCGAGTGGAGAGACCTCGTAAAGTCCAGCATCATAGCGGTACGGTGCTATGGAAAGGGGCGTGAAGGAGAGTTCACCACCAATCAAGCCCCTCAGGTCATCATAAATACGAGATTGTTGCTCCTCCAAGGGTCCCTCTCTCAAGTTGCGGAGCAAAATCTCAGTTCCAGCCCGGTTCCGCTCTCTCAGTCTACACTTTTCCGGATCAGGGAGAGGAATTCTGTTCGAGTGGCGTGATTGTCTCGGAATGTCCCGAGCATGGCGCTGGTCACCATACTGCTACCAGGCTTGCGAACGCCGCGAATGGTCATGCAACTGTGGCTGCCTTCGATCACCACCGCTACCCCTTTTGCCTGCAGGGTCGTCATCAGAAGTTCGGCAATTTGCTGGGTCAGGCGTTCCTGGAGCTGGGGGCGGCGGGCAAGAGTTTCGACCACTCTGGGGATCTTGGAAAGACCGACAACCTGCCCCAGGGGAATGTACGCCACGTGCACTTTTCCGGTGAACGGGAGCAAATGGTGCTCGCACATACTGGCGAAATCAATATCCCGGACCAGAACCATCTCGTCATAGGTTTGCGTGAAGGTTTTTTCGAGGTAGTGCCGGGGATCGACGTGTAACCCTGAGAGCATTTCCGCATACATGCGGGCAACCCGGTCTGGGGTTTCCAAGAGCCCTTCACGGTCTGGGTTCTCTCCAACCGCGGCAAGAATTTCACGAACGGCAGCCCGAATCCGATCCAGGTCTACCACCGAGTGAAAACGGTCTGGACTAGACTCGTCATGGGCGCTTGCCATGTGCTCAAAGCCGTTCGCAGATTTCGATTTTTCAGAGGGTTTTGACACGTGGTCCTCGTTCAGATTTCTGAATGATTCGTAACTAGGATCATGGGGGTGTGACGATGCATTGGGGGCCACTATTTCATTGGGTCGGGTTCTAGAGTGGATTGGCCCGGAGTCAATTCAGGCTGAAAGGGGGTGGGAATACACGAAACGGCTCCACACCCTTCTGGATTCGCAATTCCCTGGCCATGAGGTCGAGCAGTGCCTCGCACCGAGCCGGAACGTGATTTTCTTCCAGAAGAGATTGCTTGATTTCCGCGGAAAACTTGGCTGAATGAGCCAGGATATCGCAGAGCGTTCCCAATGTCATTTCGAGCCGAAGCAACTTTCCAAGTTCGGGTTCAAGCGAAGTTGAGTGTAACCGCTCAAAGTACCAGATCAAACGATCACGCAACTCGGGATCAGCCACCTGATCATCGATCTCATCCAGAACTTCGACCTCAGCCTGTCGATAGAGCGTTGAAACCGTCAGTTCTTTTTTGATTTGGACCCTGGTCTTGCCAAGCAACAGGATGTTGAAGCAGCCATCGGGCAAGCGATCATTGCGGAAGATGCGACCAAGGCAACCAACCGTCGCAATTCCAGAGCTGGCTCCGCTTACTCCCAGACTTTGAATCATTGTGATCAAACGATCATCTTCAAGCGCGTGTTCGGTCATTTGCCGATAACGCGGCTCGAAGATATGAAGTGGCAGCATCACATGCGGAAACATGACGAGCTGCCGCAACGGAAATAATCGCGTGACCCCCTGGAAGTTTTTCAGGTCAAAATCATCATTCATGGGGCACGATTTATCCGGGAAACAGTCGAACAACCAGCCGAGCCTGCCTGGACAGGTTTTGAGCCTGTGGCCAGTCTCTGTGCTGCACGCTATTCTTGTAGAGACCGAATGTCCACCGATTGTAGGTGTTCGTCTTAGATCGACAAGTCCTTGCAAACCGGCTTCAAGTTTACTCTCGATCGGACTGATTTTGGTGTCGAGCTATGAAAAAGGCAAATCCGGACATTCAGGCACCTCGGCATTTTGCGGCGCGTGTGCTTCGTGAATTGAAACTTGCCTATCCCGATGTCTTCTGCGCGTTGGTTCACGCCAATCCGTTCCAGCTTCTTGCGGCTACTATTCTCTCTGCGCAATGCACAGACAAGAAGGTAAACGAAGTAACCCCCTCGTTGTTCCAAAGGTTTCCAGACGCCAAGGCCCTGGCACTCGCCGAACCCGAGGAGGTTGAGCGTCTGATTCATGCGACAGGTTTTTTTCGAGCGAAGGCTCGAAACCTGATTGGTATGGCCCAGGCCTTGGTAAAGGACCACGCAGGGGAAGTTCCCCAAGATCTTCAGGCGTTGACAGAACTGCCGGGCGTTGGGCGGAAGACAGCCAATGTCGTACTTGGTACGGCGTTTGGAATTGCCTCTGGCGTGGTGGTGGATACCCATGTCAAAAGGTTATCTTTCCGGCTGGGGCTCACACAGTCTGTGAACCCTGAACAGATCGAACGGGATCTGGTCGCCCTGCTTCCCAAAAAGGAATGGGTCGACTTCAGTCACCGTTTGATCGCACACGGGCGAACCACGTGTATTTCTCGAAAGCCGTCGTGCAAAAACTGCGCATTGGCTGAACTTTGTCCTCGTCTTGGCATCACTTCCTGAGCTGTACTTGCTCACAGACCCTCTGACCAGAGACAATCTGCGAAGGGGACCATTTCCACTGCCCACATCTTCAGGTTCATTCATGCATATTCTTGATATTTTCGCCAGGGACCCCATCACCTTTAGCTTTGAGTTTTTTCCACCCAAAACGGATCAGGCCTCTGAACAATTGTTCGCCAATATCGCGGAACTTCAGGAACTGCGGCCTTCCTTTGTTTCGGTGACCTATGGCGCGGGCGGGTCGACTCGCGAACGGACCCATGACCTGATCGTTCGTATTCAAAAAGAAACCAGCTTGACCGCAATTTCTCATCTCACCTGTGTCTGTCATGGTAAAGAGGAATTGGAGGGAATCCTCCAGCGCTACGCAACGTCCGGGATTGATAATATCCTGGCGCTCCGGGGCGACCCGCCGCGTGACCGGCCAAACTATGACCGTGGCCAAGACGCATTCCAGTTTGCTGAACAACTTGTTGAGTTTCTTCGAGGGCTCAGCGTGCCTTCAGACTCCCGAGGATTTGGGATTGGTGTTGCCGGTTTCCCGGAAGGGCATCCCGAATGTCCGAACCGTTTGCGGGAACTCGATTATTTGAAGCAAAAGGTCGATGCGGGAGCCGACTATATTTGCACGCAATTGTTCTTCGACAACCGAGATTTTTACGATTTCCGTGAACGTTGCGACCTCGCTGGAATTCGGGTTCCAATCCTCGCGGGAATCATGCCGGTTGCGAGCCGTGGCGGGCTTTCCCGCATGTGCGACCTTGCCCTTGGTGCACGAGTGCCCGCTCCTTTGCTTCGAGCCATTGAACGTTGTAAGGATGAGGTGTCAGCCAGCAAAGTGGGCATTCACTGGGCAACGGAGCAGTGCCGCGACCTGCTCGATCACCAGGTTCGTGGAATTCACTTCTATACCCTGAACAGGTCAGATGCGACCCGTCAGATCTACGCGAACCTGGGCGTGACCGATTCCGATGGCTTCCGGAGCCCGGCCCCCGCGCTTGTTTGATAAGAAACATGGAACCATCCCAGGGCCCAGGCTTATCGTCTACCGAACTCAAAACCCAGGCCCTCAAACTGGGTTTTGATGCCGCCGGAATCACTCGGGCGACGACTCCGCCTGGGTACCCCCATTTCCTGGATTGGTTGAAGGCGGGTTGCGCTGCCGGAATGGGGTACCTGGAACGACAGGCCGAACCACGTTCCCACCCACAGTTTATTCACGCGCCGGTGAAGTCGGTGCTGGTTGTGGCCATGGTTTATGGTCAACCAGACCAGGCCCAACCTGGCCCTACCCAGGGCCAGGTGGCACGCTATGCGCGGGGGCTAGACTATCACCACATTCTCTGGGATAAGCTGGATACCCTGCTGGCCTGGGTCCAAGAACAGCACCCGGAAGTGACCGGGCGATCCGTGGTAGACACGGCACCCCTGTTGGAGCGAGATTTTGCGAGGCTGGCCGGCCTGGGATGGATGGCCAAAAACACCATGCTGATCCACCCTCGGCTTGGGAGTTTCACAGTCCTTGGCGCATTACTGCTGGACTGTGAACTGGAGAGCGATCCCCCATTCTCATTCGACCGCTGTGGCACCTGCACCCGTTGCCTTGATGCCTGCCCAACCTCTGCACTCACGGCTCCAGGGCTGCTTGATGCTCGAAAGTGTATCAGCTACTGGACGATTGAGCATCGCGGACTGATTCCGGATGAGTGGGCCGATCAGCTTCATGGCTGGGTTTTTGGTTGTGATATCTGCCAGGATGTTTGCCCTTGGAATCGCAAAGCCCCGTCAGGACGAGAGCCGGGGCTAGACGCTCGCCCTGAACACACGTTGCCAGATTTGATTGCCTGGCTAGCGGCAGATCCTGAGCTGTTACGTCAGCAGATCCGGGGAACGCCCTTGCAACGATCGAAGCGAGTGGGACTGGTACGCAATGCCACGCTCATTCTGGGAACGCGTCGGGAAGAAGCTGCCCTTCCAGCCCTGATTCGTTTGCTGGACGATGCAGAGCCGGTGCTCCGGGCATCTGCGGCATGGGCTGTGGGTCGTTATGATTCGCCTACGGCCAAAGAAGCGATGCTCGCGCATCGAGGAGATCCAGACCCAGCGGTGCGAGAGGCCGTGGAGCGGGCGATTTTGGGATCGAATGGGCCTAATACCAGCCAGCCCACATGAACAAAGCCCGCAAATCTGGAACTCGGGATTGCGAGTTCCAAATCGGCGGGCTTTCTGCGTGGCCACAACACTTCACGTTCGTTGTGTTGTGAGTGTCCGGGCAACTGGGACCTGAGAAAAACCTCAGGCCTTGAGCGGCTGATATTTGATAGGCGCGATCGACCCGTTGATTGACTGGCCGAACGAGTCTGACGAAGAAACCGTGAACTGGTTGGATCCGGCCACGAGTGGCAGATTCACCGAGTACTTCCCGCTGGTATCCGCTGTGGTGGACGCAGCCGGTGTCGTGCTTCCGCTGGCCGTGTAAGCAACCGTGGCTCCAGCCGACGCCACCCCATTAATCTGGGCGGTAGGGGTTGTAACAACCCGCGCCGTGTTTGTGGGTGTCAAGTCGGCCGAGATAAGCGGGAGAATGGAAACGCTGGCTCCCAGGTTGCGCTGGGCAAGCTGAAGATCCTTCTGCGTGATTTTTCCATCGCGGTTGGCGTCGGCATTAAAATCGTAGGTCGTGGACGTGGCGTTGGTGCCAATGAGCTTACGAATAGCCGTGATATCGGCCTTGGTCACTTTGCCGTCACCATTTTGGTCACCCACCAGGTAATAGCCGGTGAGAACCGAACCGGTTCCACTGTCCTTACCCTTAAGCTTCAAGACGAAGGTCCGAGCCGAGGCCTGCCCACGCGTGGTCGAGAGAGGAATCTCTGCCACGGTTGAAGGGTTGATCACAGTACCGCTGGTAGTCTTTGCGGCTGCGCCCTGAGCATAGGTGGAGGTTGAAATCCGTTTGCCCTGGGCTGTTAACACCGAAGCTATCTGTGGAGTGGCGGCAGATCCATTGGAAACGGCCGCGACACCCAGAAGTAGCTTGTTTGAGCTGGGGGCGGTGAAGTTTTTGGGATCAATGGTGAACTGGATGTCGGTTGTCTGGGAGGGATTGCTGATCTGACTGGGAATGATCGCAATGGTGTTACCGGCCCCACCCGAAAGAACCTGACGGGTTTCCAGGGCCTCTGCCTTTGGCAACCATGCAAGACGTCGCTTCCTGGTTTCCGACGGTTTCATCGGTCCTCCTTGACCCGCTTTCGGGTGTGGGCTCGTCGGTTTCAGAAGAGGCAAATTGCCTCAATCTTCTCCGACCTATCACCGGCACGGTATCGGATCATACGCGGTTATGATTGCCTGGGGACTTGTTCCACGCATGCAATCAACCGGAGCAATCCTTGCTCTACATCTAAATAATTCGACCGCTACAACCCAACCCTTGAGCAATTCCGCCGGCGGAGCCTTGGAAATCGCAGAACGAGCCCCGACGCACCGCGAACCGAACGCGAGCCCCAGCAGAGTTGGCGGCTGCGTTTCGCGTGCACGATACTCGGCCTCGGGCGTGACCGTGAACGTTGAGCTGTTAACACTCAACTGGATCACGCCCGTGATTCAGATGGTGAGCTCGGAATGTTGTGCCGACTTGGCAAAGTGAGGCTTGGAAACGGAGCTGGACTGGTCGGATTCCGGTGGGTTGGAGTAGGGAGAGGTCTTACGCTCCGTCCATACTCTCCAGGCGGTTGCGATATACAGGACAACGCCCGACCAGAAATACATTCCAAAATAAAGCGCGTATTCGTGGCCCTGGCCGCCGGCGAAGAATCCCCCGAACTCACTTGAGGTTGTGGCCATTAAAATTGCGAAGAGCGCCACAACACCCATCAGTTGTTTACGGGTCTTCAAATCCAGGAGCGGAGTTGCAATTCGATAACAAAGATACGTCAGAGGAAGTATCAGGGTCACATAGTGATGTTTCCAGCTTCGCTCAGAAACGAACAGCATTGTGAGCACGACCAGCGAAAATTCGCCCAGAAGTCTGGGATCTCCGCGATCGGTGTAGCGGGTCCGGCAGACGAACGCCCCCAGCAGCACCACGCAAATTGCCAACCCCTTCACGAATCGAGCAACCTTTTCGTGATCAAGGTCGAGCAAATTCAAATCAAACTGAGTTCCGCCGTTGCCATGGGGAGCCAGTTCCCGAGATTCGGTCAGAAGTCTGGTCAAGACTCCCACCATGGACTGGTTGACCTCCTGGGTGCTCTTGATCACGTCCCCTTCGACAAAGGGACTGATGATATTGCTGCGCCAGGAGTTCAGTCCCTTCAGAGTGTATGTTGGGCCCAGAATGGTGCTGGGAATCACGAACAAGAAAATGGGGATGGTCGCCAGGCACCAGGCGACCGATTTCCAGGAGCCCTTCCATAAGAAGTAGGGCAAGAACAGGGCGGGAGTCACTTTGGTGCAAATGGCCAGGGCCAGAGTTACCCCTGCGGGCAAGTCTTTACCGCGTCTCCAGAATTCAATGGTGGCAACGACCAGAAACAGAATCAGGAGATTGATGTTTCCGTGCTGCAAGTCACTCAGCACCGGCCTGAGACTTGCAACCAGAATGAGCGCGAGACCCCACGCCGGCAAGCGTGGCCCATCTTTCCCTTTGACCATACGGGTAAGGAATACCACGCACCAGGCAACCATGGCCACCTTCAGGCCGTACCAGATCATGGCCCCAACCACCGGAGGCAAGACCATCAGCGGGTACAACATCAGCGGCACAATGGGCGGATTGGGAAAGTAGTACCTCGCCCAGATGTCAACGCCGTCACCAATTTCAAGAACTTGATGCCGCCATCGAATAAAGGCCGATCGTGAATCGGCCGCTTTCCAGGCGTAGGTAAACGCCGCCACGAGCATGGCTACGGTCCAGCCCGCCCAAACAAGCCGCTGCATTTTTGCAGGCCAGGTCGTAAGGGTTGAATCAGGGGCCGGCTCGATCAAGCTCACGGGGCGCTCCTTCCTTGGAGGCTGGGGATCCGTACTGTTTGGTGGTCAGGTCCAACGCGTTGCCGCTCAAATCAGGGCGGAGGATCAAGTTCGAACCGGACCGGCCCGTCTATGGGCTCAAAGCCAATCAGGGGTACAGGATCTCCGATGACACGAACTGGCTTGATGGTAACCGAAGGCTTGCTTCGTACCCATGGCAGCAGGTGATACCTCAGTACCACAAGACCGTCAAGTTCATCCGTCCTGGCCCCCTTCACCTCAATCGCCCCAGCACAAGCCATCACCTCGGCTGTCCCTCGCAGCACAGGGCCAGAATTGCCAAGAATCTTGGCAAAAATCAGCCGGCTCGGATAAGTCACCATCCGACCCGTACGAGACTCGACCAGTCGGAACGTTTCTTCGTGTTCGGCAACAATCTGGATCAGGTCTGGATGCTCACGACAGAATTTGATCGCTCGCGGACTCCAGCAAACCATCCCAGAGGGACCGTAAGAGCGACAGGCCGAGAGAAACTGCTCAGGCCCCCACTCCGATTGGCCGAGCAGCTTATCTTCGCCAAACTGAACATAGTTTGTACTGAGGGCCACGCGCAGGTAAGGGCCGCCAATCACTTCCACGCCGGTCATCCAGGGCAGCAGGCCACTGTAACGATGCCCCTGATAGGGGTCTGGAATTCCAGGTAGGTCCTCGCCACTTTCTTCATACAGCAATCGCTGGCCGGGTTGCATGTGGGTTTTAAGCTGGTCAAGAATCCAGAGGAATCGGCCGGACGGCTGGCTTGATAAGAACGGCTGGCCCCCCGACATTCCCAGGCGGCTGCCAACCTGATCAATAACCGGCGGTCCAAACAGACGAAACCCAAGCCCCAGAAGTCCCAAAACGCAGAGCAGTTTCAAGCGCCGAGAGAACCTCGTCAGTTGCTCGGCTGCCACGCCCCAGACAACGCCACCCGCCAGAGCGCAGGCGACATAAAAAGCATAGGTGTGCCGACCAGGCTGCAGAAAGTCTATCTGCCGGAGCCCGCCAGCAAGATATCCCCAGCCAAAACCGGCCAGAGAGAAGCCGAACAAGCCCCAGGCCGAGGTTCGATCACGCTTTCTAAGCAGCCAAAGCCCTGGTCCAACCAGGGCCAGAAGCAACGCCTGGATCGGTGGAGCCGTTGTCACGATTTCACGTAGGCGTTGCCAAACCGGCTCCGGGTGGAAGAACGCAATTTTGCTATCACCCCGAGTTTCCGCCAGCGCCAGGCCGGGCAACCACCACCAGATATTGAGGACAGCAACCATGCCCAGAATGGACCACAACGCCAGGTGGCGTTTGAGGCTCAATCGATGAGCGTTTGCATTCCAGACAGAAATATAGGCCAGAAGCCCGGCAGGACCCAGAAGCATCGGGGTGGTGATATGCACCAACCACGCTAGCGAAAGAAGCAGACTTGCACCCAACCAGCCCCGTAGCCCCCCTACGCCCAGCCAGCGTGTGATCACGGCAAGCCCCACCAAACTCAATGGCACCGCCAGCAAGTATGGCACCATGCCATACCACGCAAAATTCAAGGGGTAGCCTGCCCCTCCACCATTGGTCCAAACATAAATCAAAAACAAGAGCACGGCCGCCCCGGTGGCCTCGGGCGAGAATCTCCAGATCATGCAGGCCGCCAGAACCAGGAACGGCGGAAGGATGGTGGCAAGCAGAACCGCAAGCTTGTGGGCCCGTGCCGGATCTAGACCAAATGGTCTTGCGGCCACTCCAAACAGTTCAAAATAGGCCGCCGTTTGAGGAAAAATCACACTCTTGGGTGCGCCGGCCATGAAGTAGGGATCATAACCAGCATCGGTGCCGGTCAGCCGGATCAGATCTGGTCCAATCCAGGTGGTGTGAACATAGATCGGGTGGTCGTGAAGCGACAACGGCCAAGGGCTCCAGACGCCCTTGAGACCACCCATGGCTAGCGTAATGCCCACGACATGAAGGCTACACAAGCCCAGCGCAACCACCCAGGGAAGCCAGCGGTTCAGAAAACTCCGCTGCGATCCCGTAAGCTCCTGACTCGATGGGCTTTCAGGCTGATAACGGTTTCCCTGGGTACTCAGTTCGATTGGCGGAGTTGGATCCATTCGACCAGGGAACCAGTTGGGAACAAGGCAGTGGCAATGCGGCCCGCAGGATTCGAACCTGCAACCAAGGGATTCGAGAATTCCCTGTGTTTCCACAGGGCTCGGACTATCTCACCCTCCCAGCAATTCCAGGAATTGCAAGGAGGCCGGGCGCTCTGGGCGGGGGTTATTGTTGGGACTCACCCCGCTAGTCTCTGAACCTTCCTGGCCACCGAAGCCCAGCCAGGCTTGGCTGCGGATTGCCATGCCAGGCTAACCTGGCGAAGGGTTCCCGCACTTCACCCGGTTTGCAATCGAAGGTTACCCCTCGATGTCACCTTTTCCAGATGAGTCCCCTGCTCTGCCGTTGAGCTAGGGCCGCATAATAATAAATTGTGGGGCTAGCAGCCGTTACGCATGCCGCCCCTGAATCTTTGATCCGTTCAGGATTTCTCCCAGAACCGGAGGTTCGCTCAGACAGCCGAAGCCGTGGCTTCTTTGGCCATTGACATCGTTTGATCGAGTGGCTCGCCAGGAATAATTTCGTCGGTTTCAATGGGCACTGCAAGACCACGAGCTTTTTTAGGAAGCTTGATCGTGTGAGCCATCCCGAGCATTTGCATGAAGCGAATCATGGTGTAGGTGGCGTCAAACTCCCACCAGGCCAGGCCGTGGCGGGCAGAGGTCTGGAAGGCGTGGTGATTATTGTGCCAGCCTTCGCCATAGGTCAAAAGAGCGACCCACCACAAATTCGTAGACTGATCCCGTGTTTTGTAGCTTCGGTATCCCCAGATATGGGCGGCCGAGTTCACCAACCAGGTGGTGTGCAGAACCAGCACGGTACGCATAAAACAGCCCCACACCAGCCAGGACATTCCACCGCCATGCTCGGCATTGAACTTGTTTCCGAGCAGGTAGAGCGCAACACCCGTGAGAATGGGGAATGCAAGGTTCCAGGTATTCAAGAATCGGAGTGCGGGGTCTTTGTACAGGTCTGGAGCCCACTTCTTGAAATACTCAGGTGTGTGGCGGGTGGCCACGTCAGGGGTCATCCACCACATCATGTGAGCCCAGACAAAACCTCGCGCAGGGCTGTGAACGTCTCCATCTTCATCCGAATACGCATGGTGACGGCGGTGATCTGCCACCCAGCCAATGGGGCCACCCTCAAGCGCCACACAGCCAATGGCCGTCATGATGTACTCTAGCCATCGGGGCCGTACAGCAAAGCTTCGGTGCGTGAGAAGCCGGTGGTACGTCAGGGTGATACCTATGCCACCCGTGACCCAGTGAAGGATCGCACAAATCAACACCCCGGACCAGGAGAAATACTGTGGGAGAAAGGCCAGAAGGGCGGCCACATGGACTCCACCAATGACCAGAAGAGCGCCCCACGAAATGTACTGCTGTCGCGGGGGTGATACGGTCGTGGTCGTCATACTCGATCCTTGAAGGGAAGCGGCTTGGCGGGCGGAGGACAGAGATCCGGGAATCTTTTCTTCAACCAGACCCTGTGTGTCGGTAGTTTGGGTAAGAAAGAGAAGCCAATCGACCAGAAGGTGCTGAGCTTCACAAGCACTACTAAAAGAGGACATTTCAAGCGAGAAACCTCGCTCGGACTCTTCTAATTTTTCTAGTCGTGATTTTCACTCCCAAACTTTAAGATCGGCGATGTCTTAAAGTTTACATCCATGTCCGATTACTTCCAACGACTTTTTTTGAAGCACGACCGTTCGGAAGTGATTACACAATTCAACAACGTGAATAAAATATCATGCGAGGCGCCTGGTTTGATGGGTCCAAGATTTCATTTCGCGACAATTTGCCTCAAATTCAGGCTAAGCCAAATGAAGTGGTTTTGAACGTCCAGCTGGCGGGGGTCTGTGATACGGACCTTCAGATTGCCCGGGGCTACCTGGGATTTGTTGGTACCCCTGGGCATGAATTTGTAGCACAAACCCCAGACGGCCGCAGAGCGACCGCCGAGATCAACGCCAACTGCCGAACTTGTGACTTTTGTCAGCGCGGCCTGGGCAATCATTGCCCGCACCGCACCGTGGTGGGGATTGTTGGCCGGCAGGGGGCCTTTGCGGAACAGGTTGTGGTGCCTGGCCATTGCCTCCATTTCATCTCCGACAGCCTGAGCGATGAGCAGGCCGTCTTCATTGAACCGCTGGCTGCGGCGTTCAGGATTCTTGAACAAGTCAAGGTTCAGAAATCCGATCAGGTTGCTGTGGTGGGTGACGGCAAGCTCGGATTGCTCTGCTGCTGGGTCTTGCGCTCGGTGGGGGCGGCGGTGCACTGGGTTGGTAAGCACCCTGCCAAGCTTGCCCTGGGTGGCGCTGGCCTGAATACCCATTTGCTCAAGGACGCCCCAGATCTTTCAAAATCGTTCGACCTGGTGGTAGACGCATCCGGCTCACCCACGGGGCTTGCCACGGCTTTGGGGCTGGTTCGTCCATGTGGAACCGTCATTCTTAAAACAACCGTGGCGGCCAATTACGAGGTGAACCTCGCTCCGATCGTCATCGATGAGATCCGGGTGATCGGGTCTCGTTGTGGACCATTCCAGACTGCCATTGATGCCTTGCTCACTGGCGAGTTCGACGTTTTGAGCTTGATCGAAGCTGAATATCCGCTTTCAAGCGTGGAAGCGGCGTTTACCCACGCAGGAACACCGGGAACGCGAAAGATTCTAATTCGTGTCGATCAAGCCTGATCAAGCTGGACTCAGAGCGGCGAAGCCTGAGAGTTCCGACGCTTCTGAGCCCCTCCAGGCAAGCCAATCTGGACCAGTTCGAGCCCTGGCCCCGCGCCGGTTGCTGAGGGTGAAGGGTTTGTCGAAGAATTCGGGCAACTGGAACATCCCTTGGCACAGCCCTGAGCCGTCGGCCCAAACGTGCCAGCCAGTTTCCGAACCAAATAGACAATCGCTCCAAGCGTGATCAGCAGCGTGGTTGCATCCTGCCATTCGATTGGAACGCTCATGATTTGACTCCCGAGCTTTTTGCCTCAGCCAATTCGACTACCGATCTGGTAAGTGAGAAAGGCTCCCACATACGCAAGCACCGTCATGTAAACGAAACAAAACGTGGGCCATCGCCAGGAGTTCGTTTCCCTTCGCATCACCGCCAGCGTTGAAGTGCACTGGGCACAAAGCGCAAAAAACACCATCAGCGAAAGTGCGACCGCCGGTGTAAACAGTGGTTTTCCGGAGTCGGGCCATCGAGCGGCTTTGAGTGCATCTCGCAGTCGTCCCGAATCGGCTCCTTCTCCTGCTTCTGGACCAGCGTCGAAGATGACACCCAGGCTGGCCACAATCACTTCACGCGCAGGGAAAGATGCAATTGCCGCACTCCCAATTCGCCAGTCCCAACCCAGTGGACGGACGATGGGCTCGATCGCGCGTCCAAAGCGACCAAGTACGCTGTACCGACTTTGCTCGCCTGCAAGCATGCCTGCCAGCTTGCCTGCCTCTTCTTCATATTCAGCAGCTAATGCGAGATCGTTCTGAGACTTGGCTGTCTCGGCGGCGGCTTCCAGTTGTGTCTGTTTCTCGTGGATTGGCTTCGTCACGTCTTCCGGAAGTCTGGGGAAGTACAGCGCCGCCCACATCAAAATGGAGACCGCAAGAATCAGGGTTCCTGCCCCCTGCAAGAAGACCCAGGCGCGCTCAAACATCCGGTACAAAACCACTCGCAGCAACGGCCTGCGATACGGCGGCAACTCCATCACAAATGAGGTGGAGCCGCCTCGAAACAAGGTCTTCTTCATCACCCAGGCCGCAACGGCGGCCGTGATAATTCCAAGGGCGTAAAGGCTGAAGAACGTCAAGCCTTGAAGATCCAGGAACGGTCCCAGAACCGGCCGGTTTGGAACAAAGGCGGCGGTCAGCAGTGCATAAACCGGTAGTCGTGCACTACAACTCATCAGTGGTGCAACCAGAATGGTGACCAGCCGATCACGCTTATCGTCAATTACCCGGGCAGCCATCACGCCTGGAATAGCGCACGCAAAGGAGGAGAGCAAGGGAATGAACGATTTGCCACTCAAACCGAACCGAACCATGGTTCGGTCCATCAGATAGGCCGCACGCGCCAGGTAGCCGCAATCTTCGAGCACGGCCAGGAAGAAGAACAGGATCATGATCTGCGGGAGGAAGACAACCACGGCCCCAACTCCGCCAATAATTCCTTCGACAATCAGACTCCGTAAACTCCCCTCGGGCATTGAGCTTTCAACCAGCCCGCCCAGCGTTGCCACCCCCGTCTCAATCCATTCCATGGGCAGGTTGGCCCATTTGAAGACCGACTGAAACATGACCAGCATGACGATTGCAAGAATTAGCATTCCCCAGAACGGATGAGTGAGCACCGTATCGAGTCGATCACCAACCCCTTCCGTCTTTTTGGGATTGCTCCGCGTGATCCCCTTCAGCGTGTCATGAGCCCATTGATAACGCGCCGACGTTTCCACGGCGGGTATCGGACACGAGGCTGCGAGCAACCGTTCGCGAGCCGTTCGAACAGCCTGCGCAACCGCCGGGGAGTGAGATTCCAGTAGCTTGGATTCCAGAAATCCATCGCGATCCAGAATCAACCGTTCGATCAAGAATCGGTCGGGGATTTTGGCAGAGGCCCCAGGGGTCTGGGGCACGGCTTCTGGCCCAATAAATACACTTTCCAGCGAATCCACTTCACGCTGGAAGATCTCTGGAAAGACCTTGGGGCGAGCTGGGGCTGGTTGGTCAGAAACACGCTCAACCGCTTGGCGAAGTTCTTCGAGCCCCAAGCCCCGACTCGCCTGAATGGGCACCACTGGCACGCCAAGTCGTGCTTCAAGCTCTGGCAACTCGATGGAGATTCCACGCGATTCCGCCACATCCATCATCGTCAGGGCGACCACGGTCGGCCGCCCCAGTTCCAGTACCTGACTGAGTAGGTACAGGTTCCGAGACAGATTGCTCGCATCCAGCACGCACAAGATGACATCGACCGGCTCAACATCCACACGACGGCCCAAGAGCACATCGACGGTGACCATCTCATCGAGAGAACGTGGAGCCAGGCTGTACGTACCAGGGAGGTCGATCAGACTCCAGCGGAGATCGCCGTGGGACATTGTCCCAACCTTCTTCTCCACCGTTGCGCCTGGATAATTCGCAACGTGCTGCCGTACGCCGGAAAGGGCCATGAAGAGCGTGGACTTACCGGTATTCGGGTTCCCGATCAAAGCGACCGTGAGATGTCGGGTTGATTTTGCCCGGGAAGCCATGGACCTTCTCTCAACCGGGTGGTTTTGAGCATTGAAAAGTCAGAATCAAAAAACTCGAGCGTTCGATCTCAATGCAAATTCCACCAACCAAAACAAGTCGTTGAACCTGTCAGATGGCCCGATCCACAAGCACAGAATCGAGTTCCGTCGATCGGAAACAGAGTTTTTGACCACCCAGACGCACAATACAGGGGCAGCCTGGACGCAGCATGCAAATTTCAACACCGTCGCAAAGACCCATCTCACGCAGCCGGTGAAGAAAGTCTCCGCCACCGTCAACACTTCGTACCAGGCCACTCTGTCCAGCCTGAAGATCATTCAGGGGGACGGCCCCAGCACATGCTCGCTCATTTACCGATGGGTGATTCATGAACCAAACCTCGCACCATCAAGAGCAGACACTCATGATCCTTTTGGCCCGGTCGCAATTGAGACTCAATCTCAATAAGATAATTATAGCCTAGAGTTGCCCTTGAGGTCAAACAAAGATCAGATAGATCCCGGTTCTTGCCCTGAATCGGTCTTCAAACCTTGAGGTTGACCCGTGTTTTCTGGTTGGAAGCGGGTTGCCGGGTGACGATGGGTACCCTGCAGATTTCCAAAGGGTCGTACCGCGCAGCGGTCAGCCGTTGCGTTCCAGCCAATCCCCAAAAGCTTCACCAACGGAAGACGGGGGGTTCAACGTGGGCTGGTGGTGATCGGCTCGGCTGAGTATGGATCAGAGCGAGCGCTCAGGGGTTCTTCCGCCCGAGAGGGGGTGGCGTTCCCTTTCTGCTCCTGATCCATCTGTCCGAGGACACGCCTGGCAAGCTCGTATCCGGGATCAAGTTCAAGTGCCTGCTGATAGGCGCGTCGAGCGTGTTCTATTCGTCCTTGGGTCAGAAAGATGAACCCAAGGTTGCCATTGGCCCTTGCCTCATCGGTGGCCTTTCGAAAGCTCTCCAGCGCCTCTCGATAACGCGATTGCTGACCAAGGGCCAGTCCCAGGTTGTTCAAGTACCGCGGATCCTCATGGATGGCAATCGCCTTGCGGTAGCAATCTTCCGCCTTTTTCCAATCCCCCTGAGAGTAATAGCTGTAGCCAAGGTCATTGAGCAAATCTGCATTCTTGGGGGTCTCCCTCATGGCCTTGTCGTATTCAGACTGGGCCAGGCCATGTTCTCCCCTGCTATCGTGAATCAGTGCCAGGCGATGCGAAATTCCTTTGACCGTTGGGTCAAGTCGCCGGGTTTGCTCGTAATGGGCTTGAGCTTCCTTCTCAAGGCCAGCCTGAAGTTCCTCGTCCGCAACAGTCAGCATTAACCGCGCAGCTTCCTTGGAAGGAAGTTCTTTCCCAAGTTTAAGGTTCTCTTTCAGGCTCAGCGTCTGATCTTTTCCGGAGACGGCCGAGGGGAACAGCCAGGCCGCTTGCTTTGTGACCTGGCAGCCTGTAAGCGCAACCATTACGGAGGAAATGGCCAGGAGGACGATCGGCTTGATAGGACCCAGAGCGGGCCCAGGAAAAGCCTGGACGGGCGTAGATTGTTGCCCCTGGATTCCTATCCCCGAACGGAAGGAACCCGATCTTGGGATCGGGAACGAGTTTTTCTCCAGGTTTTGCATAAGCTACCGATCGCTCCAGCAGTAAGGACCACAAGCCAGCAAGGGCGAACCCAATCTCGGGTCTTTTTGAATCAGATCCCAGGAAATCGAGACAATGGCCGCCAAGACAAGAGGATTGAGGAGACCTGAGAATGGGATCAACCGAATCCACCCATCCCGCCAAAAATTCCGAGGCCACCCATGCCACCCATCCCCATTCCGCCCATCCCCATACCTCCCATCCCCATGCCGCCCATGCCCATGCCGGCCCCCTGCCCTCCGCCCATTCCGTAATTGTTGATTCCCGGAATGATGGTTCGAGCGTAGGCCCTTGGTGACTCGTCTCCAAACAGCCCCTCGGCCCGGGAGTAGGCTAGAACCACACGAGATTCCGGCTGTTCAACACCTTCCAGGTAGAGTTGATTGACGATTTGCTCATAGCGTCGTTCGTCGAGTTCCCTTCGCTCTTCATTGCTGAGCTTCCGGTTCGCGGTTGGCTCAACCACAATAGGCCCCTCCACCGTGGGAAGTGCATCGATCAGACGTTTCAGGTGCCTGACGCCTTCAGGGCCGAGTTCTGTGGTGAACTCGGCAGGGTCATGCCTACCGGGCACCCACTCTTTCTCATAAAGCACAAACAGATCGCCACGCGCCTTGGTGGTCTGGGCGTGTTGGAAACTCCGCACATGAAGACCAAGCGGTGCAGGCAACGCCCCTGGCGGAATATTGGCGCAATTGTTGATGCGGCAGGCCGAGGAATGCCCCCCCTTCAGGGTGCATTGATCTCCTGAACAGCCAGTCGATCGGCAGCCTACATTCAAACCCGTACCCGCGAAAACGAGCACAACAAGCAAGAGGCGTTGAATTCTTGCGGGGTAATTCCGCGGAGGTCGGCGCGTGTCGTGGGACATTGTCCGCTCCTAGCGGGAAGAGTTTTTGACCCGGATCGCACTGGGATCCAAGCTAGACTTTCCTTGATCTGGTTTTGATGCCGGCCGACCCTGTGAAAGCGTGTTCGACCCTTGTGAGGAAAGCATTTCTTTGGACCGGCCAGGGAGATAATTTCCAGGCTCATCGAATCCGATGGCTGTTCGAGGAACCTGCGAGGAGAATGAAGCGTCCCCCTGCAATGCCTCTGGCATCTCCGGCATGGAACTTCCAGCTTCGAAGCCTGCGGGCGGAATGGCGTAACGCATTGAGGGCGAGCCCTCAGACCCGGTTGATCGTGCGGTTGGCTTTTGCCACTGCACGGTTTGCCCGTGGGGGCCATCAATATAGCTTTGCTCACAGTGGCGATAAGCCATCATGCGGTCCCATTCCGTGCGCACCGGCGAACGATAATCGGTACTTCTCCGGCTCTCAATTCGACCCTTGACGTAAAACTCTAAATCGCCTGGTTCGTAAATATCTGCACCTGGAAGCGGCAGATTTTCATGACCATCACGCGTGTCGAGCGGATGAACCAGTTCCGGAGTGATCAGAATCACCAGTTCTTGTTCGGCATTGGAGATCCTCGAAAAGCCGGTCAGGTTTCCTATGAACGGTAAGTCACCAATACCGGGAACCCGATCGGAATCGCCTCCCAGGTTGTTCTGAATCAGGCCGGCAACAGCCAGAGTCTGGCCTTCTCTCAGTTCTACAATGGTGGAAAAGTTCCGTGTTTGCTGACCAGGAACCGAGGCCCCCGCAATTTGTGCGCCTGTGGCCACATCACGCGTACTGACGATGGCTCGCACGGCAAGCCGGACCCGATCTCGATCGGTGACCATGGGCGTGAACTGGAGGATCACGCCATAGGGAACATAAGAGACGCCTTGGAGTCCAGCCGCCGTGAATCCTGAGATCATGGGAACTGGAAACTCGCCACCAGCCTGAAAATTTGCGGTTTGCCCATTCAGGGCCACCAGATTGGGCTCTGCGAGTGACCGGGCGTAACCGAGCGTCCTGAGCGCGCTGAAGGAGAGTAAGACGTGCTGATTATCAAGAGATGCTCGAATATTGTTCAGGCCGGTTCCAATTCCATCCAGGGCGCTGGTTCCAGACTGACTACTGTTTCCGAGTGTGTTCAGGAGCCCGCCGGTGGAATTAGAGAAAATGACGTTCTTTCCGTTCTGGACCGCAAAGTTCATCCCGATGGTGCGGCTTGCAGAGCGGTTGACTTCCGCCACAACCACTCTGAGCATCACCTGCTGCTCACCCGGAACCCTGAGCAGGTTCACGATGAAATCCTGACCAAAAAGCCCGGCATTGAGCAGGCCGGGAGTTCCTGCGGCAAATCCGCTTGCTGTCACCCCTTCACCGGCATCCTGTCCGGCGTTGGCGTTGGCCTCACCTTCCGTGTCCTGAGTTCCTGGCAAGACCTTGTGAGCCGGCATCACATTGGCACGAACCACGTTGAGAATATAGGTGGCTTCCTGCACGTCCTTGCATTCACCAGAAAGCACCAGCTTGTTTCCCACAAGCGTCAACTGC
Organism: uncultured Planctomycetales bacterium; assembly: GCA_903926465.1. Taxonomy (GTDB): domain Bacteria; phylum Planctomycetota; class Planctomycetia; order Isosphaerales; family Isosphaeraceae; genus CAIYJE01. The sequence continues at coordinate 64,194 of CAIYJE010000095.1, read as the reverse complement.
ACTCGGCTATCGGGGAATACGCGGTTGATCTCAAGTTCAATCTCTTTGTACTTATCTTCAAGCATCTTACGAAGTTCGGGATTGGAGACCACCCGAAGCAAGTAAGAATGAACCCGAGTTGACTCATCTTCGGCCGTTTTGGGATCGTCTTCAAACCAGACGTTCATGACCGAACTGCCGAGCCGCTGACCAACAATCGAGTACTCGTCGGTCCCCAGGAATGTTCCCTCAACCAGGTCTCGCTCGCCGATCTGCACTCGAACCGGCTGTTTATCGAATTTGATCAGCCGTGGCAGGCCAACATAAAGTGTGAAGATCTTGGATGGGTCGAACCGGTCAGCATCAATCTCATCGATGAATTTTGCGAGTGCTCGTTTTTGGGGATCTTTCAGCTCAGGATCGAGCGGCGATAGGTCCGTGGCTGGCGCCTGGTTTTCCACGGTTCTCCGGATGGTTCGATCAACGCGGGGTACCGAAGGGATGCCCCTCACTGTATCGCGAATGTTGCTGTCGGCCTTGGTTCCCGGATCATGCACAGGACCAGGCTGCCCGTTGAAGGAAGGAGGTGCTGCTGCAGCAATCTCGATGCGTTCTGAGGCAGACTGAGCACGCAGTTGCTGCCGCGAATTGAGAGGCTGACCGTCGGATCTCTGACCGAAGCCTTCAGCAAGCACAGATTGATTCGGGCTTGGTGCCAGGCTGGATGACGGAGGGAGCAATGCCCGAGCTGCCTCGTTGACAAAAGCCTCAATCTTGCTGTTTCCGCCGGCGACAGGTTCGGGTGTCGTCCCAGATCCAAAATCCAGTTGTGGCGGCGATTGGGCTGTTGCCTTCTCAGGGGAATCTTGCCGGGCCAAAGGTGCCGGGTGGGGCTGGCCAGTTGTCGTCACCCCGAGTGCCTGGGTTGCTTCTTCAAGAAATGAATCGGAATTCCTCTGCAACCGAGCTTGATCCAGATGGTTGTCGGAGCTCCGGCTCTGCAGAGGTTTGTTGGCGGGAGCTGTGCTCTCCCGCAACAGCTTGGAACCGGATTCGCGTGAGGCGTGATCGCTTGATTCGTGGCTCCGGTGCTTCTGGTTCCTGAGCAAGCCATTGCGGCTTTTTGCGGCATTCGGCTTTTCGTCTTGCGAGTTTGTGGCATGAAACTCGGAGGAGTCGGCCAGTGCCGTACTGGGCGGTCGTTCCGCGGGTCGTTCGCGATTTGGCCCTGAAAATACAAGCAGACGGGCGCTGTTTAAGCCCACCAGGCAAGCAGAGCCAAGCACGACGATCAGGATTGGATTTGGCTTCACAAAAGACATTGGCTTCCTTGCCAGGATCTTGGGAACCAGTCAATCGGTGCATCTTTGAACCGATTCAGACCTTCACAACATCATTTTGCGTCTAGCCTACGTAGCTGAGTCCAATCTGGGCATGAACTGGTGTGGCTATCATCAATAGCCGGGTCAATCTGTCAAGCCATGAATGTCTGTGGCTCAATCCTGTCTAGAATCGCCGGCGGTCTAGCCGTTTGTGCTCGATACACGCCGGAACCGCAAACCACGGACGCGAGATCCCAAAAAACCTCAATAGCTCACAATCGAATTCACACGCGTAGGTTTAATTCATCACCTGTCGATTCCATCGCGTAGATTGCCGCAGCTCTAGCGATATTTCTTATGTTCAGGTGAGTTTCCCCGTTACTAGATTCTGCGCCGTCAGCAAATCGGTACGTTCGCACGCAGGCTTGGTGCGTTTGCTCGTCAGTGATTGTGCTTGAGGCCATCCAGATTTCAAGCGGTCGGACGGAGCGACGCCTTCTGGATCACCTTTTTGGGTTTGTTTTTCCTGAGGTTGCCCCAAGCCGTTCAAGATATTCGATCCGATTCTTTTCTGGCATATTTCCAGGGAGATTGATTCCGTGAATGGCCTTATTGTTGAAGTTTGGAATGATGACGAAGGTTCACTCATTTCCACGGAATCGTTGCTGGTGGCAACCCTCCTCGTCATTGGTATTGTGGTCGGCTTGAGTTCCCTCAGATCCGCATCAACCTCCAAGCTCGCCGAACTGAGTCATTCTTTCTCGTCTTTGAATATCTCTTACAGCTTGCCTGGTCTGAAAGGAATGTTCTCGAATCGAGGCCCACACCAGGGCCAGAGTGCGTACCTGACCGGTACGGGTGGAACAGCCGTTGAGAATAAGGTTCGATCAATGATGCCACCTGGCACTCCGACCGTGGAACCGGTGATGGTGTCCGATGACCCGCAAAACTAATGGCTGGGGTAGTCTGCCGGTTTGGAATCAATGGCGATGAGTTTGAGCAACGTTCGAACGAGGTGGTCTTTCGCAGATGACAGAAGTTGCATTTCCGTCTCCCGTCTTGGCCTGGATAACCTTTGCACTGTTGATGCTGGGCCTGAGTTTGGCCTCCTACATCGATAGCCGAATTTTGCAGATTCCCAAGGCAATCTCGATCGGATTACTCTTTGGTGGGCTTTTCATGAGTGCGGTCAGAGGTGCATGGTTTGGGATGCACGGTCAGACGGTGTGGCTTGTGGCTAATCCAGGGCCATTCGTGGGTGCGCTGGATGCGGTATTGCTGGCGGTTGCCAGCGGAGTTCTGGCGTTCTTGGCTTTTCTGATTTTATGGTTGCTGGGTGTCTGTGGCGGCGGCGATGTCAAGCTCTTCACCGCCCTGTCCACCTGGTTAACTCCTGTGCTATCACTGGTGATCTTGGCCTTATCATTCGCACTGGTCTGTATGTGGCTCTTCCTGGTTTTGGTCTACCGAATTGCCAAAGCCCCCGTGAATTCCAGCAACCAGAGGAACCGGACCGTTACGAACCCCGGCAGCATTCGAGGGACGCGGGTGAGTTACTCTCTGCCCCTGACAATTTCGACGGCGATCGTCGTTTTGGTCGCATGGCGTGGGAGCTTGATCTCCACCAGGCCGAGCAACCCACCCGAGTTCGATCGCAATTTATCCAAACCTGCGCAAAATTCTGTACACCGGCAGTCATAGGCGCCTCGGCAAAGCTTAAACGACGAGCTTGGAAACGGCCATCTATTGCCATTTCTTTTCTTGTGTGGCGTCTTTATTAGGCTAAATCTCTGCAGCTATCGCTCATTGCGATCAAGAATATCCTGTAATCAAGCCCATTTATGATAGTTTTGCACTGGTAGGTGGTATGTAACCAAAGGCAATTTGTGCACGCTAGATCAAATAGAAGACTTGGGTGCTTTATGTTGATAATTATCGACTAATCCGATTTTTTTTTGGAAAAACAGTGATGCTTTTGGTTATCTTTATTTCGTCGATTGACTGAATCTTGAAACAAAAGCGTCGTTGCTGATTCCTGTGCATGGAATCTGACAAGTTTCAGTCATTTCAAAGTCATGTGCCCCGTTTACGTTGCGGAAAAATGCGGACTGGTTGCATTGCGTCAACGGCGAGCCGAATTCGGTCACCAGGAGCCTTCGATGTCTCAGATGTTCAAGAAACTGTGGAATGATGACCGGGGAGCGCTGATTTCTACGGAATTCCTGCTTGTGGCAACCATCCTTGTGATCGGCTTGGTTGTTGGACTGTCTTATGTTCGAAATGCTGTGTCTTCCAAGCTCTCCGAACTGGCCCAGGCGATTACCTATCTGAATGTGTCGTACTACTTCCCTGGTATTGAAGGGAATTACTCTCAAAACGGCGCGCTCGCAGGTACGGCCGGGACAAATGTCCTGAACCAAATCTACCCTTTGATGCCAACTCAGAACATTGCGGCCGCCCCCATGACGGTGTTTGACGATCCGCAAAACTGATTGAATTCGGGGGGGGGGGGGGAGTTGCCTCACCAGGCGGCTCCACCCGGCCGATTTCCACTGACGATCGAACTGGAACTAGAAGCGTGGTGAGATTCTCCGTCACGCTTCTTATTTTATATGTACTGCAAGCCTAGTTGAAATTTGCCGACTCTTATCTGTGGTTATTGTCTTCTTCAAATGATTCAACGGGCTTTGTCGAACTTGTCTGGGCCGAATTGAGTTGCCCCTTGCCAGATCGAGTTTGGTGGACCAACGATCGAAGTCGCATCGTAATTTTTGTCCGGTAAAAGCTCGGTTCCAGGTTTATTCATCTCTTGACGGGTTGTCGAATGGTTGGCCGATTGCGATCATCTTGGGCCTGAAGTACCAATGCCCCTTGATCTTGCTATTGATGATTCGAATTATTCGGCAGAGTGGATTTGGGCCCAACCCGAGATCCGTTCTGTTGCTTGTTGTCGGAATGCATCAGGCAGCCCCTGCTCGGTTTTCGGACAATCGTCATGTTGGTTACAATCTGAACTCCAGCGATGCAGTTGGAGGCTTTGACCGCGATGCTGTGAAGTTACCCAGGTCGGCTTTTAGTGATTGACTTCTATAAGTTGAAACCTGGGGGGCGGAGCCGTTCAATGACGACAGCCTTTGCTTCTGATGGATCTTGTCGGAGTTAAGATCAACCATCAAGGCATGACCCGTCGTTGTTTCGTGCTATCGTTCGGATCTGATCACGGCATTGGAGTTCTTTGTTCTGGGCGAAGCCCCAACTCATTAAGGGCTCAACACGTGGACGTTCAGAAAGAAAACCATGGTGGCAGGCGAACAAGGCCAGGAAAGCGGCCTAGCGCTTCGCGCAAAGGCTTTATTCTTACGGCGGAATTGCTACTGGTTTTACCATTGGTGATTCTGATCGTTTTTGCATTGCTGGAGCTAGGCCTGCTTTTGCATGGCAAACAGAAACTGGCAACAGCCGGGCACGAGGGTGTACGGATTGCAGCACTGACTGGAAATCCTGAAGCGGTTCATCGAGTTGTGATGCAGGTCCTTGGTCTCCAGACTGCAGACGATCTGGCTTTGGATATCATCACTCCCTCTGGTTTGAGCGAGTCACGATCTGGCGACATGATCGAAGTGGTTGTGGGGCTCAAGTCCAAACAGCTCAGCGGACTGGCGCTGAATCTCTTGGGTCTTGGAGAGCAGATGAGTTTCGTAAGAAGCGTGATGCGACGTGAATAATTGAGCTGCTCAAAACGACCTTCACTCTCTTCATAGACCCTGCATGAATCACCAGACGCATAACGAATGTAAATCATGAGATCCAGTACCATTCTTGCGTTGCTTGTCACGACGGTTATCGGACTGGCTGGAGTCTCTTCCTTCAGGCTATTGAACCGATTCCGATCACCAGCTGCGCCGGGCACCGAGGAACCGACGGTCAAAGTCTTAGTTGCGAACCAGAACATCTTGAAGGGGAATCTGATCGAGCCCCGTCAAGTGATGGTTCGAACGCTCAAGCCAACAGAGCGAAGTGAATACCTACGGTTTACGGATCATTATTTGCCGCCCATTGAGTCGGCGGTCTACCTTCGAATTGCCGGCGAAAATATTCTGGCCGATACCCCGATCCGCACGGATCAACTTGAGCCGTTTGAGAATCCTGAGGGAATTCCCGAACGCCTTGCACCGCATATGCGTCCGGTCAGTCTCTCGGTCCAGCTCGAAGATTCGACAGGAGGCCTTTTGCGGGTGGGGGATTGGGTCAATGTCTATTTTTCAACGGTTATCACCGGACCAGGCTTGAAGGATAGTCCACAGCGAGTACTGCTGGTACCCAATGCGCGGATCATTCTCAAGCGAAATACATTACGCCCCATTTATAGCGCCTTACCGGCAGATAAGCCTGTCCCTTTTACCATAGAGACTAATGAATATCGTGCAGCGGTTTGTGATTTTGCGCGAGATCAGGGTGAATTTAGCCTGGTCGCAATTCCAGAGAGCGAAGCCAAGGAACTGGAGTCTGCAAGAAATCAGGCAATGGAAGCCGCGCAGCAAGACGAACCTGTGAGCCCTGAGCATCACCGGGTCTCATTCATCGATCCTTCGAGTGCGGCCTACAAAAAAGAGCAGCAGATTGTTGAGAACTTTGTGACGAGTGGAGAGCCCATTCGTGATCGCAATCTCCAGGAGATCTTCAATCTGGCCCCTCAAGCCATCGAGCCCGCGCCTGCTCCTAAAATCACTCGAATTGAGCAGTATCATGGAACTCGTCGCCAGGATGATATGGTGTTTTCGTCAGAGCGACGGCTTACGAATATGGCATCCAATCGGAAGGCTAGTCGTGAAAGTCGGGCAGATTTGGAGGGCAATCCTGCGAATTTGAATCCGGCCACATCCTCAAAAGATCCATCCCTGGATTCTTCCGGAACCGAATTTCAATTTCGCAAGCCGACCCCTCCAACCATAAGCAAGCAGCCGGGCCTCAGGCCGGCGGCTGCGGCCGTGCGCACGGGGTCGGATCATTAACCTTGCGTTCCCATTGCTTCCACCTTTGCCGAAACCTTTTGTATGAATCTGGGATATCACTTAAAACTAGGTCACACCGTCCAATTCTCCACGCACCAAGAGGATCGACGTGGCGCGATGTCTCTGCTGTTTCTGATGTGCTTTGCACTCGCTTTACTTGCACTGGTGATGGCACTTGATGTCGCGGCCTTGTATACCATTCGCGGTCAAATGCATTCGGCATGTGAGTCTTCGGTACTGGCTGCGGCGCTTGCCCTGACGGATGACCAGCAACTGATTGACGACCCTCATGTTCGTACTCATCTCATTGAGAGAGCCCGCGCAGAAGGTCGAAAGTATGCCGTGGCAAATAACCTGATCACCCCGGCGCAGCACGCTACCTCACAAATCGCGGCGGTTGATCTTTTCTTCGAAGAATCAAGCCTGTTGCAGGGCACACCGAGTTCCCAGCCCATTCCAGATCTGGTGCAAGGCGTCGGCTATCGTCGCGGGTCGACTGGGAACGGACTCCATCTCGTTTTGCCTGAACTCTTCTTATTCGGTCCTCTGGATCTCTCGGTTCGAAGTATGGCACAGATTGATCGAGAAATCGTAGGCTTCCGACCCCAGCAAAGCCTGAATATTCCCATGGTACCCATGGTTGTACGTTCTGATCCTTCAGGTAAAGACCCATTGAGCTGGGAAGCCTTGATCTCTGGCGACATTCAAGATGCGTATGCCTTCGATGGCGTAGAAGGACGCTTCCACCCCAATGCCGGAGACGGCCTTCCAGAAATCACACTGACAATCCAGTTAAACACCATCCCTCTGGTCTGTACCGTTCCAACTGAAACGTCCAGTCAGATCGTGGACGGACTCGACAGGCCGTCTCTGGCCTCACTTGGAGGTCAAATTCTGCTGGCTGGTCCCCAGGCCCGGCTGAAAACCATGACGAGTTCGGAATTCACGAACCAGCGTGAGCACCTGTTGCAATCACTTGAGCAGGTCGGTGGCAGTGGGCAGGCGCGAATCTGGCCGCTCACCATTGAATCTACGGAACTCGGATCGCCAGTAGAGATCACTGGCTTTATGACCGCCCGGATCGTGGCGGTTGAGTTTGGGTCGCCAACACGAATCAGGGTCCAGCCGGCCTCGCTCTCGTCAGCAACCGCCATCACACGCAAAGAGCTGAGTTCGAAGCAAAGAGGCGAACTTGGACCTGTCCAACTTAACCCCTATGTTGCAAAGGTTCGGTTGCTTCCATGATTTCCGATGCTGTTGCGGAACCGAGTCTGTTGCAATTAATTGTGGCGTATGGTCATGAATCAGACATAGGGCTGTTATCGCTCCGTGAGAAACTGCATGGCGTGGGGGCTCGTTGCGAAGCGGCCAGTTGTATCCCGTTCTCGGAATTGAACAGAGCACTTGCGACCAGTCGACCAGATGCGTTGATCCTTTACTGCCATGAAGCCCTGAAGAATGCCCGGCATTACTTGAGCGAAGCCACACGCCTGGGTATTCCTGCTATCGTGGTCGGTCCGCATACGGAATCGTCGGTCATGATCGACTTGCTCCGCAACGGCGCTGAGGATTACATCAACTATGAGACAGACAACGAACAGTTGATGCAACGCCTGGGCGAAACATTTCAACGGATCGCCTTGCGGCGCGAATCCAATTATGCACAGGGGCAACTTCACTGTATTCTCTCGGCTCAGCCAGGGACCGGCGTGACCACAATTGCTGCTGGGCTGGCGTTTGCGCTGGCCGGTGGTTCTCCAGGTCGTGTCTCCCTTACCGAACTCGGAGCGTCTACACCGCAGCTTGCCTTGATCTTGGATCAACACCCTGACTCGACTTTGTCCTCGATCGCGAGGCGGTCTCACCTTCTAGACGCCACACTTGTTCGCCAGGCAATGGTCTCTCATTCCGCGGGAGTGGAACTTCTGCTTGAAGCGCCTGGCTCATTGCAATCGACGGAGCTTTCGGCCGAACAGGTTCGCCAATTGATGACTCTGTTTCGGGTGACCTATCAGCACTCGATCTTGGACCTGTCCAACCAACGGACAACCGGCAATCTGGAAGCGATCCGGATCTCAGATTCGGTATTCGTGGTTTGCAGGCTCGACGTGCCTGGCATTCATCTCACTCAACGCCTTTTGGGCGAATTACTCCAGCGAGGCGTGAGCACTTCACGCATCAAGCTGATCTTCAATCGCCAAGGAGAACGGGGAACACTGGACTCTCGATCGGCAGCAGATGCGCTTGGAATGAGTCCCACAGGTGTACTTGTGAATTCCCCGGCACAGGTAAACGCTTCAAGAAATCGTGGCGTTCCGCTCAAGCAGATCAGCCGCTTTTCAAGTATCACCCGAGAACTGGCAAGAATCGCCAGCCAGATTGCAAGTCCTCGCTAACGTTTTTACTTTTACCTATTCCCACCTACGAATGACGGTGTGTTGAGATGTCTGCTGGAGAACTGGATCGTGAGATCGAGCGACTGAAGGTCGAGATCCACCGGCAGGTGGTTGAGAACCTTGACCTTCGCCGGATCGAGTCTCAAGGCCCTGATCAGCTCCGCGATCAGGTTCGAGAGCGGGTCCACAAATTCGTTCGCCAGACCAAGTTCTTGCTCACCGATCTCCAGCGCGAATCGGTGGTGGCCGGCGTCCTGGATGAAGTGTTTGGAGTTGGTCCACTCGAACGGTACATGAGCGATCCGAGCATCACAGACATCCTGGTCAATGGCCCTGATCAGGTTTATATCGAACGCAACGGAGTCCTTGAAAAGACCTCGACGATCTTTGCCAATGATGCCCATGTCATCCAGGTGATTCAACGGATCGCAGCCCGGGTTGGACGGAGAATTGATGAATCTTCGGCCATGGTCGACGCTCGGTTGCCTGACGGCTCTCGGGTGAACGCAATCATTCCGCCGCTGGCCATTGGCGGGCCCGTGATTTCAATACGGAGGTTTGGCACCACGCTTGAAGTGGATGACCTGCTGGAGAGCGGTAGCCTTGTTTCGGAAATGTTGATACTGCTCCAGGCGGCCGTGCGAGGGCGGTTGAACTTGCTGGTTTCTGGTGGCACCGGTACGGGGAAAACGACCCTCCTGAATATCCTTTCTGGCTACATTCCCAACAACGAGCGACTGGTGACCATCGAGGACACCGCAGAATTGAAGCTTCGCCAGCCGCACGTGGTCCGGCTCGAAACACGCCCTCCAAACATCGAGGGAGCCGGCGAGGTTCGCCAGCGGGTTCTCGTCCGGAATAGTTTAAGAATGAGACCGGATCGGATCATCGTAGGCGAGGTGCGTGGTCCCGAGGCGTTTGACATGCTTGCGGCCATGAATACGGGCCATGAGGGCTCAATGACGACCATCCACGCCAATGGCCCTCGAGACGCACTAAGCCGGTTGGAAATGATGGTGGCGGCCGGAGATGTCACAGTTCCCATGGGGGTTGCTCGTCGTCAGATCGGGTCGGCGCTCGATGTGATCATCCAGCTTGTTCGGTTACAGGGTGGGCGAAGACGAGTGTCCAGGATCTCGGAACTTCTCGGTTATCGGAACCGCAAGTACTTGGTGCGAGACCTGTTCGAGTTCCGTCAGACGGGCGTTGTTGATGGACATGCCGTCGGAGATTTTCACGCCTGTGGAGCAACCCCACGCTTTCTAGAGAAACTCGCGGTGGCAGGTATCAACTTACCTCCAGGGCTGTTTGAAGAACGGATTCTGGAGTCGGGCGGAGGTGGCAAGCGATGAGCATTGAGTCTCTGCTTTCTCGGTTCCTGGATCATCCCCTGGCGATGCTGGGTTTTGGGTTTTTGCTTCTTCTTCTGGTAACGCTGCTCTACCGGCAACTCGTGAGCGAACGCCAATTACGCCGGCGCCTTCTGAACGCCAGCGGCCTGCCGCTACAAACGACCGAAGATGTTGACCGCAACGACGATTATTGGGAATCGTTTTGCTCGGACGCCCTCATCCGGGCTGGTGTTGAGCTCAGCCCCGCTCGCCTCCTGGGAATTGCCGTGCTTTCGTCGGCGGCCGGTGGGCTTGCAAGCGGTCTCGCACTCAGTGATACCACGGCGGCGGCCATCGGGATGATCATCGGTTTCTCTGTTCCCTTGGTCATCTTGAGTCTGCTGGCAAGGAACCGACGAAGACGGCTTCAGAACCAGATCCCCGACGCGTTTTATTTACTGGCGCGGGCGATGAGGGCGGGTAGCGGCTTGGAGCGGTCCCTGGCGCTTTGCGCAGAGCAAACCGACCTACCGCTCAAGGATGAACTTCAGAGGGCGTTGAACCGGATCGATCTGGGCTTGTCTGTCTCTCATTCGTTGACGGCCATGGGAGACAGGATGCAACTCGAAGACATGGATATGTTGATTGCCACGATTCAGGTGCACCAGACGACTGGGGGAGACCTTGCACGTCTGATAGACCGGGTTGCCACGGCGGCCCGATCTCGCAATGAGTTTCGGCTCCAGGTGAAGTCCGCCACGTCGATGTCTCGGATTTCGGCGATCTTCATTTCCGCCGCTCAGCCGGTCATTCTTCTGATTTATGCGCTTTCCCCTCAATCTGAGATTCTGACCTCATTTTTGTCGGCACCCGAAGGGAAAGTAGCGCTTGGTATTTCGATTCTACTGGAAATTGTGGGCGTGCTCTGGCTTCTCGCGATCCTCAGGGTCAAGTTCTGAATTCCATGGCAAACACCACGAGTGAACGATGAATAGCCCTATCGTGATGAGCACGATTTTTGTGGGAATTACGGTTCCACTTTTCCTGTACCTGAACCGGCTACTCGATCCAGAGCGGGACCGGTTGCGTCGGATGTCTCAGGGCCAATCCGTTGAGCGCACTCGTTTCTCGCTACCGGATTCTCTGGTCGATGCGCTAGGATCACGGTTCCTGAATCGTGGGTCCAATCCAACGCAAGAGCTCCAGAAAGTGCTCAGAACGGCCGGCTATGACCATCCGCTTGCCCTCGAACAATTTCGTACGATCCGGTTCCTCCTGGTCTTGCTGTGCTTGGGAGTTACAGGGCTGCTTGGCGTAATCGTGCCCGATCCCCAGCTCTTGACAGTTCTGGTGGGCGGCCTGATCGCCCTGATTCTGGTTTTTAGCCTGCCGAGGTTGATTATTGAGATGCAGGCCAAGGCGCGTGGGCATGCCATCGCAAGAGGGCTGCCGCTTGCGATGGACCTGATGGCCGTTAGTTTGCAAGCGGGCCTAGATCCTGTCCATTCCGCTGGGAAGGTTTCCACCTCCTTGCGGCGCGCTTATCCGGAACTCTCCGAAGAGTTTCGCCGGGTGTTTCAAATTGCACAGCTTCATAGCATGCAAAAAGGCTGGGATCAGCTAGCCGATCGCGTTCCATCCGATGCCATTCGCAATCTTTGCTCAATCATGAAGCAGTCGGAACGGGTGGGCTCGGATGCCGCCTCCGCCTTGCTGGAGTATGCCAGTAGTTACCGGCTCCAGACTCGGCAGCGTGCGGAAGCGCAGGCGAACCGAACCAGTTTCTGGATGTTATTCCCAACGATCACATGCCTGTTCGTTGCGGCGGCCATTGTACTGATCGGCCCGGTGTTCCATCAGTTCATTACAGGTGGGGCCAGCGTTCAAAAAACTCAGGAACTTCAGAACCGATCCACGTCCAGAGTGGAATCGTTTCGAGGGAATTCCCGGTTACCCACCACAGCAACCGAAATCACACCTGCGGCCGCGGAATAAGCATTTCATGAAACAAGTTGTCGACCAAACGGATTATCTGCCACACCCATGAGAACATCCCGATGATGACTCTTGGAATCCGTTTTGGTAAGACTCATTTCCTCCAACATATCTGGGATAGTGCCAGTGCCCGAGAGTCCAGGGAGCATACCGGCCGCTGTACCAGAGTGATCGCGAAGGATTAGGATCCGGCAGTCGCGCGGGATAGAGCGGTAACTGAGCCTCTGGAAGGTGATAAGTCGCCGGATATCGAGTGGCTAAATACGACGGCTGCCGTGCCACCGGATAGCCAGAGACCACCTGGTTGGGCACCAGTTCAGGGCTAACCAGGGTAAGATCCTCACCGGTCCCCCTGGGCGGGCTCACGTCTGGACCAGAGGCCACCTGTTGCATCAAGGCCAGCGCAATTACCAGACAGTTCATGAGAAAGATCTCTGGGAACCCGGGGTACCTGTGGCAACTGAGTCTTGGACACTCGTAGAAAGAGACCCGTGACCGTGTCTGCAAGCGACCCGATCCTGGTCTCGAAAATGCACGTCCTACAGTTCCATAGTCTTAAACTCGGACACACCACCAAGTGCGATTGAAGGATTCTGAGCCTTGAAGAACGTGCCGAATTCATGGAAATTCTTGCGGTTTTCCTGGATCGTCCAAGAGCCAGGCATCAGAAGGCCCGTGCGGCAAGCCATATACGCCCCTCCAAAAGAGAGGGGGCGATAATCGTCAGAATCTTTGCGACCCATACCACTCTTGCGAAAAGACCCGCCATCCACTAAGCCCATGACACAAATCACAGGTGCCACCTCACCGGGCCGTCCCCGCAGAACGGCCCACTGAGCAACCGGGAGTGAGGTCAATCGTACGGAAAGGTGTAACTCAAGGCACCACGGCCTATCGCTACAATTCCTAGATATCCAGATCGCGGGCGGTGTACGCCTCATTCATGATGAACCGATAGCGGGGTTCAGGGTCTTTCCCCATCAGTTCGGAAACCGTGCTCTCAGTGTACGGCCGGTCTTCATCAGGAACCGTGACGCGGATCAACCTGCGCTTTTCCGGGTTAAGCGTGGTTTCATACAGCAGTTGATGCGGCATCTCGCCTAGGCCTTTGAACCGAGTCACCGTAGGTTTGGCGTTTTTGGGGAGCTTGGCCAAGATTTTATCCCGCTCACCATCGGTCAGGGCCCAGAAGGTCTCTTTCCCGTAGTTAATCTTGAACAGTGGAGGACAGGCAAGATAAACCCGCCCCTCATCAATCAGCCCCGGAAGGTGCCGGTAAAAGAACGTCAGAAGCAAGGTGGCAATGTGGTGGCCATCGCTATCAGCGTCGGTCAGAAGGATCACCTTGCCATATCGCAACCGGCTAGAGTCATAAGCCCGATCCAGGCCGCAGCCCATGGCGCAGACGATATCGGTCAGTTCCTTGTTGTCTAGCACCTTGGCCTTACCGGCCTGCTCTGCATTCAACACTTTTCCCTTGAGAGGCAGAATGGCCTGGGTATCGCGGTTGCGGCCCTGCTTGGCCGACCCGCCTGCGCTGTCGCCCTCAACAATGAACAGTTCAGACTCGTCAGGATTTGTGCTATCGCAATCGTGCAATTTGCCCGGCAGGTTCAAACGCCCACCCACGGGCGTTTTTCTGCGCACCAGGCTGGCGGCCGCTCGACTGGCTTCACGCGCCTTTGCTGCCTGAATCACGCGCTGGGCAATGGCGTCGCCCACCGAGCGATTCTTGAGCAGAAAGCCTTCGAGCGCGGGCCGAACCGAGGTCTCAACCAGAGACCGGACCTCGGGGTTGTTCAGCCGACCTTTGGTCTGACCCTGGAATTGCGGCTCATGCACACAGACCGAGAGGATGGCGGTGAGCCCTTCACGGATATCCTCACCCTTGATATCCGGTCCTTTTTTGAGAAGTTCATGCGTGGCGATATAGCGTTTGACGGCCGTGGTAATGGCCTCTCTCAGGCCCTGTTCATGCGTACCACCGTCACGTGTAGGAATGGTGTTCACAAAGGACTGGATAGATTCATCCGTGGATTCCGTCCAGCAGAACGAAACGGCCATCCGGAAGTCATCATCTCGCTCATATACGAACGGAACCGGCGCCACCCTGATATCGTTCCTGAGCAGGTTGACGGCGTCCAGGAAGTCGGCCACACCGCCGTCGTGCCGGTATTCCACCTGGGTCTTGAGTTTGAGATCATTGAACTCAATGACCAGGCCACGGTTGAGGTAAGTTTTTACCTCAAGCCGCTCGGCGATCATGACCGGGTCATAGACCTGCTCACCAAAGATTTCAGGATCTGGCGTGTACGTGACGGTGGTGCCAGTCCCACGCGCTGGGGCCCCCTTTTCCACATCGCCCAGCGGTTTTCCACGCCGGTACTTCTGGATGTAAAGGAACCCGTTCCGGCGCACCTCGGCGATCAGGCTTTTGCTTAGCGCGTTCACAACACTGGCACCCACGCCGTGCAAACCGCCTGCCACCTTGTAGGCATCGTTATCAAATTTGCCGCCGGCATGAAGGGTAGTAAAAATCACCTCGAGCGCGGATTTGCCAGTTTTGGAGTGGCGATCAACGGGGATGCCGCGACCATTATCTGAGACCGAAACGGTCTTGCCATCGGCATGCAACGTCACCCCAATGCGTGTAGCGTGCCCGTTCATCGCCTCGTCGATGGCGTTATCAACAATTTCCCAGATCAGGTGGTGGAAACCGGTTTTATCCACACCGCCAATGTACATGCCGGGACGACGACGAACGGCCTCAAGCCCTTCGAGAACTGTGATCGAATCGGCGGAATACGAGCCTGTGGCCATGTTCATCCTCACACGGTTTCGCTGACCTGATCCATGGGTGGAACAGGTTCAACTTCGTCGGTAACAATTGCGTCAATGGTTACCTTTTGAAGAATGCCGTAACCTTTGCCGCCCCGTCCGGTAAGCGGGTACTTTGAGGCAGAGACTTTTTGAGTTGCACCGCGGTTGGTACGCACGGTGATCCCATCCCGTTTTCGATCGGGATTACAGAGGCCGAAGCCAATCACCCGATCACGCGGGTCGAGCTTGATGGCCGTCACTCCACGCGCAGCCGCAGAGACCACGTTCACATCTGTGACAGAGAATACCAGCACTCGCGCCATGCGCGTTGCCAGCAGCACCCTCTCGCTGCCGTCGCTGGGCTCAATGCCCACCACCGCATCCCCTTTCACGGCAGCATCCAGCCGGACAACTGCCCGGCCTTTCTTGGTGGAAGGAGTGGCCAGAGGGGTAATGGCGAACCTCAAGACCTTGCCACCGGCTGTCATCGCCACGGCATAAGGCGGGGCAGGAAGCCCCCCAGCAGACGTCGGTCCTTCCCCACTGCTATTCTTGGCGGCGGCAGAACCTGGTTCACCAGGAAGCACCGCCTGAAGTCCAGTGCCCGTGGCAACCGGAGCAGCCTCAACACCATGAACCGGTAAGCACCTGGGATCATGGCAGATCACGCCGATCACCCGTTCCTGATCTTCCAGCGAGAAGATCTTCTGAATCGGTTCGCCATGCCCCGTGGTCAGCGGCAGGTCATTCGCCCTGGCCGTGTACGCCATGCCCCGGTCTGTGAAGAAGGTGACAGTCTGCCTGGCCCGGGAGCGAAATACCCAACCCACATGGTCTTCATCCCGGACCCGGATCGAGGGGATATCCGTGAACGATTTCTGACGCTTTATCCAACCCTCCCTGGTCACAATTAACCAGGCATCCTCATCCACAATATAATCTTCAGCCCGGAACTCCACGGCGGCGGTGGTCATCGGCTGGATCAGGGTCCGTCGGTCGTCGGCATACAACCGTGAGACCTCCTTGATCTCGCCCCGCACAATCTTCCAGCGCCCCTCGTCATCCGCCAGCAACCGGGTAACCTCCGCCGCTCTGGCCTCCCGTTCCGCAAGTTCGTCACGGATATCCTGGATCTCCAGTTTACCCAGCCGGTACAGCTTGGTTTCCAGGATGGCGTCAGCCTGAATATCGCTCAGCACAAATCGCTTGATCAGCTTGGGGGCGGCGTCGGCCTTGCCGTCGCTGGCTCGAATAATCCGGATCGCCTCGTCCAGGTTATCGAAGACAATTGCAAAACCTTCGAGAATATGAATCCTGTGCAGCAAATTCTCAAGCTCGAACCGCAAGCGACGCGTGACAACTTCCATGCGGAAGTCGAGGAAGTGCATCAAGATGCTCTTCAGGTCGAGCCGCGCAGGAACCTGTACCTCGCCTTCTTCAGCGGGCAGAAGACAGGTCAGGTTGACGTTGAAGTTGGTCTGAAGCGGAGTGTGCTTGAAAAGGTAAGCCAGGGCGGCTTCGGCACTGGCGCCAGGTCGCAACTCCAGAACAATTCGAACGTCTTCGGTACTCAGGTCCTTCACATTCACAAGCTGGGGAACTTGCCCCTTGCCAATCAGTTCCCCAATGCGCTCAACAAGCGCATCCTTCTCAATACCATAGGGAATGGCGGTAATGAACACCTGGTGCGGCTTGTCTGGATCAGGCTCATAAGTGCCCCGAAGCCGGATTCCACCCTGGCCATTGCCGTAGATCTGCTGAATCTCTTCGTGCGTGTTCAGAATCACGCCGCCGGTTGGGAAGTCTGGCCCTTGAATATGCTTGAGGATCTTCTCGATCGGCAGATCCCGATTGCTATCGAGCAGAGCGAGCAACGCCTTGGTAACCTCGCCCAGGTTATGCGGCGGAATGTTGGTGGCCATGCCCACGGCAATGCCCGCGGTGCCGTTCACCAGCAAGTTGGGAATTTGCGCAGGCAGGACCACCGGCTCTTCGGTGGTTGAGGCATAGTTTGGTCGAAAGTTGACCGTTTTCTGGCCAAGTTCCGAAAGCAAGGCCCCAGCCGCCCTTGAAAGCCGGCACTCGGTGTACCGCATGGCGGCTGGTGGGTCGCCGTCAATCGAACCAAAGTTCCCGTACCCTTCAACCAGCGGAAGCCGCAAAGAGAATGATTGCGCCATTCTCACCAGGGCATCATAAATCGAGGTGTCACCGTGAGGGTGATAGCTCTTCATCACCTCGCCCACCACGGCCGCACATTTCACAAAGCGAGCGTCCGCGGTGGCTCGAAGGTCAGCCCACATGGCGTACAAGATACGCCTCTGAACCGGCTTGAGTCCGTCGCGAACATCCGGCAACGCTCGTGATGTGATCACGCTGAGCGCGTAATTCAGATACCGGGTCCGCGTGGCCTCGGCCAGCGAAACACATTCCACATTGTGATCAGGACGCCGTCCTGGGCTGTCCCCGTCCGTCCTCCTGCGCCTTGCCATCGATCGTGATTCTCGCTCCTGGCGTTGGGCCAACACCAGCCTGGCCCATTGATCGTTCCAGCCCAGACCCACTTCCCTGGCCCGGACAGAGTCACCCTCAACAAAGACTCCTTCGCGACCATATCACACCACCGCAGCATCAGGCAAGCACACGAACACTGTACACCGGAATCGTAGCTCAGACGGTTTTTGAATCGTGTTCTGCTTGACTTCCGGGGTTGATTGGTGTACTAGCCACAAGGGGTCCTGCGCCAAACGATTCAGGGATGAACATTCGGTGAACGTTTGCTAGACGTATGCTCACGTGTCCTTCAGGCAAACTGTCCGCCCGAGCATCCCAGACTGCGCAGATTTTCTATTTTCCCATTGAAGAGAAGTTTTGAGGGTGCTCATGAATCCTGCCAAGTATCTTGTTGAGTTGATCGGCACATTTTTCCTGGTCTTCACGATCGGGATGACCGTGATGGGTCCAGACGCCTCGCCGCTGGCCCCACTGGCGATTGGTGCCTCTTTGATGATCATGATTTATGCGGGCGGTCACATTTCGGGTGGTCACTATAACCCAGCGGTGACTCTGGGTGTTTTCCTGCGTGGCGGAAACAAGATTTCCGTGGCTGACGTCATTCCTTACTGGGTGGCTCAGGTTGTGGGAGCCATCCTCGCCGGCGTTCTGGTGCTGTACGTGAAGGGAAATCCACCGGCCGCGGTTCCAGCCGCAAATGCCCACGTTTACGGGGTGGCAGAGAAGTTCCTGGTTGAGTTCCTGTTCACATTCGCCCTGGTTTGGGTGGTTCTGAACGTGGCGACCTCCAAGGACACCGCCGGTAACTCTTTCTACGGCCTGGCGATCGGCTTCACCGTTGTGGTGGGTGCCTTCGCTGTGGGTGCGGTTTCGGGCGGTGCGTTCAACCCCGCCGTGGCCATTGGTGCCACCACCATGAAGTTGATCAGCGCTGCCGACGTGTGGATTCACATTGTGGCCGACCTGCTGGGTGGCGTGGCCGCCGCGTTCGTGTTCCGCTTTGTGAACCCGAAAGACGTGTGATCGTGCCGGTGAATTGATCGAACGTAAAAATGGGGCGGACGAGTTATCATCACCGGTAACTCGCCCGCCCTTCCCTTTTCAAGGTGGCCACCCAATGCCGCTGCCGGCTTCGCCTGCTCGGGTCTTGATCTCGGATTTTGATGGCACCCTGACCCAGAACGACTTTTATCAGGTTTTTCGAGATCGCTACCTGAAGGGAGACGCCTCGGACTACTGGACGGCCTATCGAACCGGCCAGATGACCCATTTTGATGCCCTGCGGAACATCTTCGCGGCCGCCGCGCCCGGCGAAGAGGCCCTCTGGTCGCTGACGAGCCAGATGCACTTGGAACCGGAACTCAAAGGCTGTCTAAACCAGTTGCACGAACACGGCTGGAAGGTGGAAATTGTCTCGGCCGGCTGCCGCTGGTACATCGATCGGCTTCTGAACCAGGCTGGTGTCATGCTCACGGTTCATGCCAACGATGGAACCGTGATCGATGGCAGGCTGGTCATGGAACGACCGGCCGGTTCGCCCTATTTCTCAACCGAAAACGGGATCGACAAGGCTGGCGTGGTCAGGCATTACCAAACGGCTGGAGCCACCATTGCCTTTGCCGGAGACGGCTACCCAGACCTGGAAGCCGCGCTCCTGACCGATTCTGGCCTGCGGTTTGCCAGGGGAGACCTGGCCCAGGCTCTCGGCGAGCGTGGAGAGCCTTTCCGGCCTTTTAGCCGCTGGCGAGATGTGGCTCAGGCCCTGGCTCCCTGACCTCGAAATGATCCGGTTACGGCACAGAACTGCTGACAAGCTTGCCCGCATCCGCTTAACTGGACAGACGAGGTTGCTGGTTTTGGCCAGCCACCCGTACCGATTCACCCCCACACGCAAGAGGCACCCACCATGCTGATTCTGGCCTGCACCCTGGCTCTGGCTACCATTGGACAGGAAGGAAAGCTCAACACGCCGCCCGCCGGCTATGTTGCGCTTTTCAATGGCAAAGACTTGACCGGATGGAAGACCGACGAGCACGACGCCCCCAAGCACTGGACTGTCCGCGACGGCATTCTTCAGTACGACGGCAAGGGAGACAGCCTCCGGTCCGGCAAGAACTACGGCAACTTTGACATGTATGTGGACTGGAAGATTGGCAAGGATGCAGACTCTGGCATCTACGTTCGTGGCTTGCCGCAGATCCAGATCTGGGATCGCCCGGACGTTGGTTCTGGCGGGCTGTACAACAATAAGGTTGGCAAGAGCACGCCAACCAAGGTTGCCGATAAGCCGATCGGCGAGTGGAACACCTTTCGGATCATCATGAAGGGGGACAAAGTGACCGTGTTCCTCAACGGAGAAAAGGTGGTAGACGAGGTGCCGCTTGAGCACTACCCCGATTACAAGACTCCAATTCCGAACATGGGTACGATCGAACTCCAGCACCATGGTAACCCGCTGGAATTCCGCAACATCTATATCAAAGAACTTTGATCTTTTTGGGTGTGAATACCCGATGATCGCTCATTCAGAACGGGGACCAGCACCTCGAACTCGGGGCGCTGGTTCCTCTTTTTGAAATTTCGATTGAACAATGCACGGGCTGCGAACGCGGAGGAGCGGGTTGATGGAATCTCGGCAATTTGGTCGGCTGGGCTGGAACGTCAGTGAGGTGGGTTACGGAATGTGGGGGTTGGCCGGCTGGTCAGGCGCCGATGATGCGGAAACCCGGCATTCTCTGGAAAAGGCCGTGGAGCTGGGCTGCAATTTCTTTGACACGGCTTACGCCTACGGCGAAGGCCATAGCGAGACCATGCTGGGAGCGCTGATCAAGGCGCACAAGAGCCGCAAGCTGCGGGTGGCCACCAAAATTCCACCCAAGAACCGGACCTGGCCATCTCAGCGTGGGTTTGCGCTGGCCGATGTGTTTCCGGCAAACTACATCCGCGAGATGACGCACAAGAGCCTGGAAAATCTAGGCCTGGACCATATTGACCTCCAGCAGTGCCATGTCTGGGAAGACGCCTGGGCGCATGATGAAACCTGGCAGCGAGCCATTGACGACCTCAAGCGAGAGGGAGTTATTGGCGGCTTTGGAGTGAGCGTGAACCGCTGGGAGCCATGGAACGGCATGGGAGCGGTGCTATCTGGCCATGTTGATTCCGTGCAAGTGATTTACAACCTGTTCGATCAGGCGCCCGAAGATGCCCTCTTCCCGCTCTGTCGAGAGAAAAACGTGGCGGTGATCGCACGCGTGCCATTTGACGAAGGAACTCTGACCGGCACCCTGAACGCCGACACACGCTGGCCAGACGGAGATTGGCGGAACGGCTACTTCAACCCAGAAAATCTGAAGGCCAGCGTGGAGCGGGCGGAACAGCTCCTCAAGGATATTCCGCCAGGAATGACCATGCCCGAACTGGCGCTAAGGTGGATTCTCCAGAACCCAGACGTAACCACCATCATTCCAGGAATGAGAAAACTGCGCAATGTCGAAGCAAATTGCGGCGTGAGTGGTCGACCCGCTCTTGACCCCGTCCTGATGCAAAAGATGAGATCGCATCGCTGGGATCGCGTTCCCACCGCATGGTCTCAGTAACAGAAACCATTCACCGCAGCCGCTGCCGGACACAACTCCGGCGCGGTTTGCCCCAGCCGGATTCCAAGCCCTGACAGGGAGATCTATGACAAGGGAAAGGGGAACCGACAGCGGGATTGTGCGGGCCTACAAGCATGGCTGGCCAAGGATGGCCGTCCATCAGATGATCGTGCGGTCGGTTCGCAAGAACTTTCACGCCGTTCGAGTGCAAGGGCTCGATCGCTTGCGTGCGGAACTGGACGCTGATGATTCGGGCCTCATCTTTGCCGCCAACCACTCTTGCTGGTGGGATGTGTTTCTGGCACATACCCTCAATGAGTCAATTCCAGTCGACGGCTACGGGATGATGGAGCATTTCAATCTGCGTCGATTCCGCTTCTTCCAGCGCATTGGTGCCTACTCGGTAGACCGGGCCAACCCCAGCTCACTCCGCGAGTCCTTGCGATACACCGTAGAACTGCTGGCTCGCCGGCGGGCCGGCATCTGGGTGTTCCCCCAGGGACTGGTGGCACCCAACAATGACAGGCCGCTGGTTTTCCAGCCTGGATTGCGCGCTCTGCTCAATACGGCAGGTCGGTTACGCATCGTTCCCGTGGCATTAAAGTTCGAGTTCTGGCAGGAGCAAAAACCAGAGGTGTTCGTGCGCTTCGGCACGCCGGTCTGGGTCGAACGTCAGGAGCGCGCAACGATCCTCACCGACTGGGCGCAGCGGGTGACCGAAGAACTGGATGCGCTTGGAACCGACGTGCAGTCGCAAGACCCAGATCGCTTCACCATCCTTTTGCGCGGTCCTACCTCGATGAATGAGCGTTACGCCCGAATCCGGGCCAGATTTCAGGGTAAGACCCCCGGCGCACCCGATGCCTACTGATCAGCAACTTCCCATGCGCGAGCGTTGCTGGCTGATCGGGCTGTTCTGCTTCACCCTGGCCATCCGACTGCTGGCCATTGACCAGCCCATTGTAGAAAACTACGTGGGCCGGCAAATCCCTTCGGCCATGGTTGCGCGGAACCTGGAGCGAGGCTCGGGGTTCCTCTTTCCGCAGCTTGATACCGCCCCGTTTCCCAGCCTGTTCCTGGTTGAGCCTCCCATCTATCAAGAGGCGGTGGTGCTGCTGGCCAGGTGGCTTCCCATCTCTCTGGAGGCGGCCGGCCGTGCGGTTTCTGGGCTCGCAATCGGCCTGGGCGGCGTGTCGCTCTACCTCCTTGTCAGGCGTCAGGCCGGTGCGTGGCAGGCATCCACGGCAACCTTGATCTTTGCGGCCATGCCTGTCACGGTGCGCTACGGAAGGGCCTTTCAGCCCGACGCGCTGGCGCTAGGGCTGGTACTTACTGGGACCATGCTCTGGGATCGCTGGCGTGTGAAGGGTGGAGCCGTACGTGCCGACCTGGCCTGGCTGACACTGGCAACTGGCCTGGCCGTGAAGGTGCTCTGGATTTTCGCTCTGTTGCCTGCGGGTTGGCTCATCTGGCAGCGGCTCCAAACGGTCCCCCAGCTCGACGTGCGCCGTCGAATTGTGGCGCTGGTCCTGATTTTGGGCTCGCTGCTGATCCCGGCCTGTTTCTGGTACGTGCATGCTGCGCGTTGCATGAGTGTGGGAGCCACCGCTTCAACGGTTAATGCCTCGGTCTGGCTCAGTGTGCTCGAACCGAGATCGTGGTTTTCCATGGAGACTGCACACTGGATTTTCAGGTTCGGCGTGGTCAGGGCGTTCTCAACGTTGGGAGTGGTCCTGGCGGCGTGGGGCCTTTGGAAGGGCCAAGGGGTCAAGCTCTGGAGGCTTTGGGCCCTGGGTGCATCGGGAATTCTGGTGCTGGTGGCCGGCAAGCTGCACCACGAGTATTACTGGCTATTGCTGGCGCCGGCCGTGGCAGCGGCTGCCGTTGAGGGGCTGGCGTGCGTTCGGCGGCTCAGGCCTGGATACGGTGGTGGCCTGATCAGTGGTTTCCTGATGCTCACGCTGCTGGGGACCAGCATTTACCATGCACGGACTACCTGGACCACGCCACCAGAGTGGGTGCAATTTCAGGAGCGTGGTTTGAAACTGGGCCAGGCGATTCCTGGCGATGCTCTGATGATTGGTCGAGAAGCCGTGATCTACGCCGCCAATCGCAGAGGGATGCGGATGGAATGGAATCCGGCCGCCGTCAAGCGTGCCCTGGGTGAGTGGGGGGTTGAAATGAAACAAGAGAAGGCCACGCCCGCAAAGCTCATCTCATGGTATCATCTTCGTGGCGCTCGATACTTCGCGGAGATGGCCGATCCCAGGGGCCCCACCCCTGAGTTTCCCGGCGACCCCAGCTCCGTTGACCGGGTGATTTTTCAGGAACCCGGCCTGCTTCTGTTGAAACTGACCGAGCCAGATCATGCCGACAACGAAGGCTGAAACATCGGAACCGACCCGGCCCGTCACACTCCCAGACTTTGCACGCTGGAAGGCTCAGGGGCGTCCGATCTCCGTTTTGACCGCCTATGACTTTCCAACCGCCCGGCTGCTTGACGAAGGCGGCGTGGATTGCCTGCTGGTTGGAGATTCACTGGGAACGGCCGTGCAAGGTCACGAGACCACGCTGCCCGTGACCCTGGATCAAATGGTCTACCACACCGAAATGGTAGCCCGCGCCGCCCGCCGGGCACTGGTGGTGGCCGACCTGCCGTTCATGAGCTACCAGCCCTCGGTAACCGACGCCGTTCGCGCGGCCGGCCGGCTACTCAAAGAAACGCGATGTCGTGCCGTCAAACTGGAGGGGGGCCGAGCCTTCGCTCCCACCATCTCGGCACTGGTCAATGCTGGCATTCCGGTGATGGGGCACATCGGCCTGATGCCTCAATCGGTGCATCGCCTGGGCGGGTACAAGGTTCAGCGAGACCAGGAGGCCCTGCTCGACGATGCGCGAGCGGTTGCCGACGCTGGAGCCTTTGCCGTGGTCCTTGAGTGTATTCCCGCACCGCTGGCCATAGAGGTAACCAAAGCAATCGCCGTGCCGACCATTGGAATTGGCGCGGGGGTTGGCTGTGATGGCCAGGTCCTGGTCTTGCATGACCTGCTTGGAATGCTTGATTCCTTCCAGCCGAGGTTTGCACGCAAGTATGCAGAGCTTGCCACAACCATTCGAGATGCCGCTCGGGCCTATGTAGACGACGTTACACACCGACGCTTTCCAACTGACCGTGAAAGCTTTTCCTGATCCTTGAAACGCCAATTCGAAGCAAATACTGGCATCGGTTTCGCACATTCCAGCTCCTGGTCACGATTGAACCATTCGATAGAAAAAGGAAATCATCATGCCCCCTTCCATGCACGACGAGCTCGCTTCCAAGAAGTGCCTGGCCTGCGAGGGCGGCGTTCCGCTGCTCAGCCAGGGAGACGTGTTGAGACTGTTGCACTCGCTGCCGGGTTGGACCCTCTCTCCCCACGGCCACCGCATCTACAGGGAATGGACCTGCAAGCATTTCATGGCCGCCATGGAGTTCCTGAACCGGGTTGCGTTCCTGGCCGAAGATGAGGGACATCACCCGGACATGCACCTCACAGGATACCGCACCGTGATGATGGAGGTCTGGACGCACGCCGTTGGCGGGCTTACCGAGAATGACTTCATTCTGGCCGCGAAAATCGACAAGGTTCCCATCAAACTCAAAGACTAACGCTTCGATAGTCATTCACAATTGGGTTGCACGTGTAGGACAGCCGCCCCCGGCTGTATCTTGGGGTTGTTTGTTCCTGTGTGCACCCCATTCATGAATTGCAAGAAGACCTGATCGATCCATCAGGCAGTAGCCCTGTTACCTCACGAAAGGATTCAACGGGATGGCTCGGAAGGTCGTAGTGGTTGGTGGTGGCGTAGGTGGCCTGGCAACGGCACTTGAGTTAAGGCGGCACGGCTATGACGTGACGGTGTGTGAACGGCACACCGAGATTGGTGGCAAGGCAAGCCAGCGAGTTGAAGCTGGATTCCGATGGGACGAGGGGCCAAGCATCATCGTCTTGAACTGGGTTTACCGCGAGCTATTCAAGGCGAGCGGCCTGGATCCAGACGCTTACCTGACCATGAGGCGGCTGGACCCAGCCTTCCGGGTGGTGCTTAGTGATGGCACTGCGATTGACGTGCCTGCTGGCGAAGCGGGTTTGGCCTCGGCCTTTGGTGCCATCGAACCGGCAGACGGCGAAGGGCTGCATCGGTTCATGAAACGGGTCGATAAGTTTGCTCGCAGACTTGGGCATTCCTACTGTGACCGGATCATCGACGGCTGGAGCAAGGTCTTCTTCTCCCGGTTAATGCTCTCGGCGGCCACCATCTCTCCCAACCTGGGATACGCGGCCCTTCTCGACCAGTACTTCCGGTCTCCCAGAGTCCACGAACTGCTCTACGGCTTCCCGACCTTCTCAGGTTTCGAGCCACGCACCGCTCCAGCCTCGCTGGCAATCATCCCCTGGACCATCATCCGCGAAGGTGTCTGGTATCCAGTAGGAGGGGTTCACGCCATTCCGCTGGCCATCGCGAGAGCCTGCCGTGAACGCGGTGTCGATATCCAGACCCAAACCGATGTTGAGCGAATTGAGCTCGATTCCACGGGCCAAGTGCGTGGCGTGGCAACCTCGGCCGGATTCATCGACGCCAAGATTATCGTTTCCAATTGCGACCTCGTGCCCACCTACCAAATGCTGCATGGAGGGCGAGGTTTTACTCCCGAGGTAGAAGCCCTGCGCGCGGAGGACGCAGACCCAGCGGTCTCGTTCTTTACGCTTCAGCTTGGGTGCAACCGAACCTGGCCAAACCTCAAGCACCACCTGCTGGTGCTTACCAAAGGGTCTGAGCATGTCTACCAAGAACTCTTTGTTCGCAAAGAGTATCCAGCAGATCCACCCATTTATGTGAACACCACTTCAGACACCGACCCCCAAGACGCCATTCCCGGCGGATGCAATCCGTTCATCGTGATCAGTGTGCCCGCGCTCGACCCCGCGCATCCTTTACCGGCCGACTTCCAGGAACGCTTTGCAGAGAAGATCCTGAACCGGCTGGAAGAGGCGGGGCTGCCAGGCTTACGAGAATCGATCCAAACGATGACCATTACCGGCCCGGCCGACTGGCAGAAGAAGTTCCTGTCATTCCGGGGATCGATTTATGGTCTAAGCCCCAAGCACAACGTGCTGCAAGGGAGCTTTCGCCCCATCAACTACAGGCCCGATATTCCAGGCCTGTACCTGGTGGGTGGATCGGTTCAGCCTGGCCCTGGGCTACCCATGGTGGTTCAAGGCGGCAAGATCACGGCCGCCCGAATTGCCCGCGACTTTCCTGCCGGCCGGTAGCCACCAGCCACATCTGACAGCGGCACCAATTCTGGTATTTACCGCGCCCCTGGCCCGGCTCCGCTGAACTTACCACGGTAAACTGCGTGGATTGAAGGCTTAATCGGGCCGCTAGCAAACCGAAGGTCCGGGTGGATGAAATCCACCCGGACCCCTGGAAACATGCTTTCGAACGTCAGTGGTGCGATGCGCCGCTGAGGTTCTCTGCCTCGCCAATCTCCTTGGGATTGAAGAAGAGGGCAAACGCCGCAATGGCGAGCAGGGTCAGTACGAATGGGCCGGCCCAGATGGCCGCCCAGTTGTTCCCAAACGCGGTTCGCAGCGGGCCAACCAGGAGGTTCCCCACAACCGTACCGAGCCCGTAAACCACGAAGACGAGCAGGTTCTGGGCCGTGGACTTGATATCGGCCGAGGCAGCCTTGTCCACGAACATGAACGCGACCACGAAGAAGAACCCGAAGCAGAAGCCATGGAAGGCGATGGTCGAAATCATCAACCACTGTGGCTGGCCCAGGATTGAGAGACCGAATCGGGCCGCCCAGAACAGGGCACCCAGAATCATCGTGTTCTTCACGCCGAGCTTTGTGATGGCGAAGGGGACCAGGAACATGACGAGCATTTCGGCAATCTGGCCGATTGCCATGTAGGACCCGACTTCTTCCTCTTTGATCCCGACCTTATCGGTGAGGAAAGTCCCTTCGCAACCGAAGTAGAAGGCGAGCATGATACCGATCACGCCGGCCGTGAAGACGAGAACGGCAAAAGACGGATTCTTGAGCAGTTCGAGGCTCTCAATCAGGGTCGACTTCTTATCAACAGGGTCCGTGGCCTTGGCAGGGGTTGGCGGGGTATGAGGCAGGAACCAGCTAAACACGCCGTAGGCAATAGAGACGTACCCAGCCAGCTTGAAGCACTCAAGCACGCCTTCGGGCTTGAAGTTGTAGAGGTACCAGGTGAAGAAGAAGCCAGCCGCAATCCAGCCAATGGTTCCCAGGTTCCGAACCCAGGCAAAATACTTGGCGTTCGCTTCCCCAAGCGCCTTGAACGCGATGGCGTTTGAGAGGCCCATCGTGGGCATGTACAGGTTGCAATAGATGAAGAGCGTCAGGAAGATCGGCCAGTACGTGGTCAGGGTCGATGCATAAATGAGCATCATACCGCCAATGATGTGAACCGCGGAAAGCACGCGTTGGGCGGCCACGTAACGGTCGGCGATTTGACCGATGACGAATGGGCCGAGGATGGCGCCAAAGCCGTAGCAGGCCATGATCATGGAGATCTGATTCGGGTTCAGACCGAGGGTTCCGAGCTTCAGCGGTAAGATCGGTAACCAGATCCCCCAGACGAAGTACTGAAGGAACATCATCACGCAGAGCTTGGCGATCGTCGGAGCACTCATGGGCGAGTCCTGAGGAACGAACAGGCAGGGGCGAGCCAGTTGGCGAGAGAAGCCCAGGGAATGGGGGCTCAACACTGGCGAGGATCAGCCAACTTTACCCCGTGCGCAAGGGGCGTGCCAGAACTGACTTGCCGGTAATTGTCGTTCTGCTCGGTTCTTTAGAGCCCAAGGTGGCCAAGCAGGCGTTCCGCCACGCGATCGCAGCGATTTTCCAGGGCGAACGCGTGACGAAGCTGAGCCCGGCCATCGTCTGTACGGTGGCTCAGAATCTCCTGGATTGCGTCCAGGAAGCCGGCGGTTGTTCCCGCCACATCGAACCGCTCGATATGAAGCATGCACTCAGGCAGGGCGGTTGAGACCATGGGCCGGCCAGAACCCATGTAATCCATGATCTTGGTGGGACTGCACACCTGATTGAACGGGTGATCGACCAGGTATGGGATCATGCACACATGGAAGGCGGCAATGTAGTCGTTCAGCACCTGCTGAGGTCGCCAGCCGAGCAGATGCACGTTGGGGCGTTCCAGGCAGCGGCGGCGAGTGATTTGCCAGGTGGGCTTTCTGCCGGGCGAATCACGGTGGGGCTTACCGATCAGGATCAGCGAGGTATCTGGCCGGGCGGCTGCCAGTTGATCCAGTAATTCCCAGTCTACGCGGTCTTCCAGGGTCCCGATGTAGCCGAGATAGGGGCCTGGGATCTGGGCCAGATCTGCGGGCGGCGGGGCTGGCTGCTCCCAGGCAACCTGCGCCACACTGTTAATGGGCGTTCCATGAGGCAGGTGCCGGACACGGTCGGCCGAGTTGGCTCCGAAACCTCTGAGCTGGTCGGCCCGCTTGCGGGACACGCAAACCGTGAGGTCGGCCTGCTCGACCGCGGCTCGCTCCAGGCGGTTGACATTTTCAGCCCGGTGAGGCCAGTACTGGGAATAGTCGTCGATGTTGTAGTAAATCGTGAAATCGGGCCTCAGCAGATCCCTGAGATGAAGATAGTGGGGGTACGTCATCACCAGCGCCAGTGGGCCTTGCGGGGCAAACTGAGCCCGCCAATCGGTGACCGCTCGGCCGATCGGCCGCATGCCCCACTGGGGAAACGTCTTCATCCAGCCGCTGGGTAGCACCAGCTCTTGCTGCCAGAGGCCAGCGCGAGGTTGCTCAAGTTGCCGAGACCACTGCCAGGGCATCCAGCCACGCTGAAGGGCATTGCGAAAGTCAAGGCACTGAAGTAACAGCGTGGACAGGCCGGGCCGCTGAAGCGAGCCGAACAAGTGGGCCGTGGAGTACCATGAAGCGTCAGCAACCACCAGTGTGAGTGGTGACGCGGCTGTTCGAGCAGTGATGGCCGGTCCCTCGACCAACGTGGCTGCCATGCCTTGGTTCCGTGAATCCGGGCGTCCCCGGATCGACGCCGACTCGTCCGGATGTCGGAAAATCCTGGTAGCCCAGATAAACTATGCGGGACCACGGGGGCTGTCAACGCCAGACTTTGGCCGAGGTCTCGAAAGAATTCAACCGTGGGCAACTATTCAGCCCAATTTCGTGATGCAAGCAAAATGTCTTGTTTTCAAGGACTGAAGGACCGTTTCAAGATAGCCCTGGACGCAGCCCTGGTTTAGAAATACGACTCCAAAAAAGTCCTTGGCCTTCCAGGACGGTTCAAGCCTTATTGGGTCGCCCCGATAGGGCTCAAGACCCTGAAAACAAGAAGTATTGCAGTGCTTTCCGGTTGCCATGGCTACGACCTGGGCTATCGTGAAACACCCCACCACGGCTCAAGACAACTTGTCCCGAAGGTTTTCAAGGAATTCGGCTGAGTAGGTTCCAAACTTGGCAGCCCCCCCCCTGCTCCACCCGTTCGCAAACGGATTCAGGTACCGTCCGACTCCCGGTCCGATCGGCATCGCACGACCCGTTGGCTACGGTTACACTCGGTTTCATGGTCCCTGACCCGGTTTCAAAGGTAATCCGCGGAAGCAAGTATGAAGATCAAGTTGACCAGCGTGATGGTGGATGATCAGGACAAGGCCCTGAAGTTTTACACAGAGATTTTAGGCTTTGTGAAGAAAACAGAATTCCCGGTTGGTCAGTTCAAGTGGTTGACCGTAGTTTCGCCGGAAGGACCGTCGGAAATCGAACTCGCGCTTGAGCCCAACATCAATCCTGCAGCCCAAACCTTTCAGAAAGCGCTCCACGAGCAGGGAATTCCGTTCACGGCCTTCTTTGTAGATAACATCGACCAGGAGTATCAGCGGTTACTGAAACTGGGCGTCCAGTTCCGGTCTGCCCCCACTCAAGCCGGGCCGGTTACCATCGCCGTGTTTGATGACACCTGCGGCAACCTCATCGGCCTCTGCCAGACCTGAGTCCAGTTACGCCCAGACCAACTCGTTCCATCCAACGGCCGGTTTCCAGCGAAACCCGGCCTTTTTTATTCGCCATACAGACGAAATATCTGAAAAACCCTGGAACAAAACTTGGGGTCAATCGTGTTCATTCAGGGAGTGATCGCCAGAATGACAGTCGGGTGAACCGGCCTCTGGCACCGCATTGGCATAAGATTGTGCTATTGAATCGCACATTTTTTTCTGGAGGGATGACCCATGATCAGGACTCGCTTGACCTTGAGCCTCTGCCTATCAGCCATCAGCCTTCTGGCTCCGGCCTTGATTGCGCGTGGCCAGGGCCTGATCGTTGATCGCCGTCCCAATGTGCCAGTGTCTGGCGTCTATGAAGTGAAATCGATCCAGATCGACGCCAAGATCAAGGATCAGGTGGCCGAGGTTCAGATTGCCCAGACCTTTCATAACCCGGGCTCTTTCCAGATCGACGCCGAATACCTCTTTCCGCTTCCAGACGACGGGGCAATTCAGAACATGGTGCTGCTGGTGGATGGCAAGGAACTGACCGCCAAGGTTTTACCCAAAGACGAGGCGCGTAAGATTTATGAAGAGATTGTTCGCTCCAAGCGCGACCCCGCACTGCTCGAATACATGGGCCAGGGGCTGGTGCGTACCTCCGTTTTTCCCATTCCCCCGGGCGCTGATCGTACGGTGACGTTTCGATACACCAGGCTCTGCCCGCGCAATCGCGATGTCGTGGAGTTCAGCTATCCATTCACCGCACAAAAATACACGAAAAAACCGGTCCAGAAGCTGAACATCGCTGTGCGTCTGGAGAGCCAGGAGCCTATCAAGTCAATTTACAGCCCCATGGCCCTGGAGATCAGCAGGACCGGAGACCGTGAGGCCGTGGTCAAATCCGAACAATCCAACGTGGTACCGACCACGGATTTTCTGCTCGTGTACACGCTGGCCTCCGGTCCGGTGGGGGCCTCGGTGCTCAGCTATCGCCCAAGCGCAGGGGAAGACGGATATGCCCTGGTCCTGGCCAGCCCGGAAGTTTCAAACGCAAATGCCGAGCTGCCCAGCAAGACCGTCATCTTCGTGCTCGATCGCTCTGGCTCAATGACCGGCAAAAAGATTGAACAGGCACGCAATGCCTTGAAGTTTGTGCTTGAGAACCTCCGCGAGGGAGACACCTTCAACATCCTGACCTACGATGATCGGGTCGATACCTACCAGCCAGAGTTGCAACGGCTGACGGCCGAAACCAAAGCGGCGGCTTTGAAGTACGTGGACAATATCTATCCGGGCGGAAGCACGAACATTGATGAGGCGATGAAGTCTGCGCTCAAGCAAGTCCAGGACCGGTCACGGCCGAGCTACGTTCTGTTCCTGACGGATGGATTGCCAACGGCCGGCGACACCAACGAAGCCACCATCGCCCAGCATGCCGCCGCCGCCAATGAGGCGCACGCCCGCCTGTTCGTGTTTGGTGTTGGTAATGACGTCAACGCTCGGCTCTTGGATCGGCTCAGCGGCGGCAACGGCGGCACCAGCGACTACGTTCGCCCAGAAGAAGATATTGAGGCCAAGGTTTCCAGCTTCTTCAGGAAGCTCACCAGCCCCGTCCTTTCCAGCCTGAAGCTGACGCTTGAAGGGGTCGACGTGAACCGCTCTTACCCCCGCGATCTACCTGACCTGTTTGAGGGGGGGCAGGTGGTCTGGGTTGGCCGTTACAAAGACTCCAGGCCCAGCAAGCTGATACTGGAAGGGAAGGTTGGCTCCGAGTCCAAGCGGTATGAGTTTCCGGTCGAACTGGCCAAGGAGGGTGAGGGAAGTTCGCACCGGTTTGCGGAAACCCTTTGGGCTATGCGCAGGGTGGGCTTCTTGATTGATCAGATCGACCTGCATGGGGCCAGCAAAGAACTGACCGATGAACTGGTGGAACTGAGCAAGAAGTATGGAATTCTGACCCCCTACACCTCGTTTTTGGCGGACGAGCGGGTGGATTTGAATGTGGTGACCGACCTCAGGCGCAGAGCGGGCGAGCAGCTCAAGCAACTTCATGAGGCTCAAGGGCCATCGGGCGTTTCGCAGCGGGCCGCCAAGGGCCGGTTCCTGAACTCAGACCGAGCCAGCTCAAACGATGAGTTCCTGGTTGACCGTATGGGCCGCCAACCGGCCAATGCGCCAGCCGGACCGGTGGCTTTGGGGGGCCGGCCTGCACTTTCGGCTGGATCTAGCAGCGGCGGCTCTGTTGCCATGTCTGCACCGATGTTTGCGGCAAAGCCGGCTGCGAACGCTCTCTCTGTTTTTGCGGAAGATGCCCAGGGCCGAGTGCAAGTTGCCGAGAACGTGCGAAGGGTTGGCTCCAAGACCTTCTTCAAGCGTGGCAAGCGCTGGGTGGACTCTACGGTGACCGACGAGCAAGAGAAGCAGGCCCAAACGCTTGAGCAATTCAGCGATGCCTACTTTGAACTGGCTCGCAAGCAAACGCCAGAGATGAACCAGTATCTGACGTTTGAAGAGCCGGTGACCGTGAACCTGGGCAGCCAGACGTACAAGATTGAACACGGGAACCGACCTTGAAGGGTCGGCCCCGTTTAATCACGCGGGGGATGTGACCCATCCCCAGCATTTCCTCGCTCTGCGGAACGCTTGCGGATTGGTCAGAAGACGAATTCCGCACAGCACAAAATGCAAGCCGTGAATATTTGCACAAGCAATATCCGTAACCTGGCTCAACTGGTGCTATATTCGTTTCTGATCATCCGCGACGTCAGAATAACCAGAGCGATTGGCCCTGGTTGGAGTTGCGGGCCAGTGAGAGCTTCATGCGAACGATCAGACTGCGCAGGGTAGTGGTCACGGGAATCGGAGTGGTTAGCCCCAACGCTATTGGTAAGGTGGCCTATGGTGAGGCGAACCGGCACGGGCGATCGGGCATCAAATCCATTCTGGAGTTCGATACCGCGCACCTGAAGAGCAAGGTGGCCGGCCTGGTGCGTGGTCTTGACCTTTCCGAGGTCATGGAAAAGCGGCACCTCAGGGCCGTCAGCCGTACCGCCCCACTGGCCATCATCGCTGCCCGAGAAGCGCTTTGCGAGGCTGGCCTGGACCCCGCCAATCTCGACCTGCCGACCCGGCGTGATATCGGCGTAATTCTTGGAACCGGCGGCGGCGGAATCGCGCACGTCGAAGAGCTTTATGAAGATTATTTTTCAGGCAAAATGGCCAGAGCCAGCGCACTCGCGGTTCCGGCCGGCACACCTGGAAACATCGCCTCGGAACTCTCCATCTCACTGGGGCTCCGAGGCCCCTCGCACGTGATTTCAACAGGATGCACCAGTAGTTCAGACGCAGTGGGCTATGCGTTTCGTCGGATCCGTTACGGAGAGAGCCCGCTGGTGCTTGCCGGCGGCTCTGATGCACCAATTGCGCCTGGGATCATGAAGGGCTTTGATCTCATGGGAATTACTAGCCACAAGTGGAACGCCGAGCCCGAACGCGCAAGCCGTCCATTCGCAAAAGATCGCGATGGCTTTGTGCTTTCCGAAGGGTCCTGGATGTTCGTACTCGAAGATTATGAGCATGCCCAAAATCGGGGCGCACCCATTCTGGGAGAGGTGCTTGGCTATGCAAGCACGTGCGATGCCTGGCACCGAGTCTCCATGTCACCCGATCTCGAAGAGCCGGTACGCGCCATCCAGCTGGCACTCTCTGATGCGGGTCTTCGCCCAGAAGATATGGGCTACGTGAATTTGCATGGGACCGCCACCCCGCTGAACGACCGGGTTGAGATTACCGTCATGCAGCGCGTGTTTGGAGACAAGGTTGCAAAAGTTCCCATGTCGTCCACAAAGAGTCTGATCGGGCACCCCCAAGGGGCTTGTGGTGCCGCCGGAATGGCCGCAACCTGGCTTGGACTGGCCCAAGGCTTTCTGCCACCAACCCTGAACCTGGACGAAACAGACCCCGGCTGCGAACTAGACCTGATCCCCCACCAGGCAAGAGTGACCCCGGCAGAAACCGCGCTTTGCAACTGCATGGGATTTGGTTCCAAAAATTCCGCGCTCGTCATCTCCAAGGCCGGCTTTCTGAACCGGGCCGGTCTGGCGGGTGAATCATGAGCAATCGCCAGCAAGCATTCTGGACCCCAAAGCGCTCTGAAGAACCCGAGCAGATGGACCAGCCAGGCCTGGAACCAGAACTCGTTCGCGAAGCGCACCAGGTTTTGCGCACCGTGAACCGGCAGTTCTTCGGAGCAGGCTGGGTTCTTAGACGTGAACTGCGTTCATGGACGAAGGAAGAAAAACTCCCTCAGGCTCTGACACTGCTCGACCTGGGCGCTGGTTCCGGAGACCTGATGTTGGAGGCCAACCAGATGCTCAAGAAGCTTGGCCACAGCCCCCACGCCCTGGCGGTTGATCGAGACCCAATTCCCTTGGCGATGGCCAGACAAGACAGGCTCTTTGCACTGCAGGCCGATGCCCTGCAACTCCCCCTGCCCGATCGTTGTTGCGACCTGGTTTGCGCCATCAAGTTTGCCCATCATTTCAGTGGCCCTGCGCTGGTGAAACTGCTGGCGGAAATGGGCAGAGTGAGCCGATCTCGCGTTCTGGTTCTGGACATTAAACGAGACTGGCTGGCCTACGCCGGTTTTGTGGCCTGGAGCCGGGTGTTCACGCGGAACCCGCTGGTGCGGTTCGATGGGCCGCTCTCGGTCAGGCGCGGCTTTCTGCCCAAAGAGTTGCTGGAGGCGGCCCGGCACGTTGAAGAATTTGAATGGTCGGTACGCAGATATGCGGGGTTCCAGCTTGCCCTGGTGGGCCGCCGTCAAACCCAGCGGGAGCAAAACCGATGAGTCAGGAACCAGCAACCCTGCGTGAAGCGGGCGAACCGAACCAAGACCTGGAACTGGCTGACTTTGATGTGGCCATTGTGGGAGCCGGTCTGGCGGGCGGATCTCTGGCGCTACGGCTGGCAAGGCGTGGCGTGCGGGTGGTGCTGCTGGAGTCTCACCGGTTTCCCAGGCAGAAATTGTGTGGAGAGTACCTGAGCCCCGAGGGGGTGGAATTACTGGAAAACCTGGGTCTTGGCCCCGCACTTGAAACGCTCAAGGGCCACACCATGCGTCGGCTTCGGCTCACCACGCCGCGTGGTTCGCTGCTGGAAGCCACGGTGGCGGGCCCCGATGGTCGGCATGCCCTGGGCCTGAGTCGGGCCCTGCTAGACCAGTTGATTTTGGATACGGCGATTGGGGCTGGAGTCGAGCTATGTTGCCCGGCCCGGGTTTCAGGCCCGCTGATCGAGGAGGGCCGAGTTGTGGGGGTAAGTGCACGCACAGACTCTGGCCGGGTTGAGTTCCGAGCCAAGGCCGTGGTGGCAGCCAATGGTCGGCATTCCTCGCTGGTCAAAGAAACGGGCAAGGTGCGAATTCGGAGCCGGGGCCGGCCCGGCCATTTTGGACTCAAGTGCCACCTGGCTCCAGATGCGAATGGTGGCGAGCCACCGGAAACGGTGGGGTTGCACCTGGTGCGCGGCGGGTATGTGGGAACCTGCCAGATTCAGGGCGGGCTCAATAACCTGTGTGGCCTGCTCAAAGAGTCAGACTTGAAGCAGGACCGGGGCGATCTTATGCGGCTCTCGGACCGGGTTTTTGCAGGAAATGCCACGCTTGCAAAACTCTGGGAGGCGCGGCAAGAGGCATCGCCCTGGAAAACGGTGGCCGCCGTACACGTTCAGGTGTCAACCCCCAACGTACCGGGCATCTTCTACGTGGGAGATAGCCAGGGGACCGTAGACCCGCTGGGTGGACAGGGAATGACCATGGCCCTGCTTGGGGCGGAACTGCTGGAGCCCTATCTGCTGAAGGCTTTGACACCCAGCCTCGCGGATACCAGTTTGCAGCCGCAATATCAGCGAGCCTGGCACCATCGGTTCGATCAACGGATCCAGCTCTGTCGCGCCTTTCATCAGGCGCTCGTCCACCCCGGCGTGCTCGACGCCGTGGCACCGTTCAAAAACACAACGGCACGTCTGATGACCAAGCTGTACCAGCTCACGCGAGATCACCACAACGGCCCGGTCTGAACTTGAATCGGTCGTGTCACGTTTTGGTGTCCGATCCAAACGCCAATTCCAAGTTTTGAAGTGGCGCTTCTTGGAGTCTTTCTGGGCAAGGCACCTGAAATATGAGCCAAGCGCATCAGCGTTGGCTTCTTCTCCGCATACGAGCCTGAAGTGGCAGCGAGTGGATCTCTTGGGCTGGGGATCCTCTCCGAATAAGAGCCCGAAGCGCGAGCGAGTGGATCTCTTGGGGCAATTCCTTGTTCCGGCCGCAACCCGTGATAAACGGTCATGGACACAGAATCCACTCGCTTGCGTTACGGGCTTGTATTTCCACTTCACCGGTGGGTCAAGTCGCCTATAACACATCTGATCCCGCAAGTCCGTCCTTTCACGTGGCGATCATTTTTCGGGAGCCCACTCAGGCAAGAGCAGCCCCTGATTCTCAAGCAGCCACCGCAGCGGGCGTGTGATCCAGGGCCCGGCTGGATGCGGGGCAGATGTCGGGTAAACGGCTGCTCCAATACCGAGCGCAGAGATCGCAAAGAATCGATGCTTCGGAAACTTGTGCTCCAGTTGCTGAAGAAACGCCTCGCCCGTCCAGCGAACCAGCAAGGCTTCAATCTCTTCATGCACCCGCATTTCAATGGCTTCGGTCCAGGGCAGATCGATCGCCCCATGGTCCGCCATTTCAGCAAGCACCGTTCCAGGCTCAGCAACCTGCCCCCAGATATCAAGTTTGCTCAAAACAACCGCAACGGGCTGATCAAATGGTAGCTTGCGACTGGCCCGTTCCATGACCATTCCGAGCCCTCGAACTTCATCGGCCAGGTGAATCGGTCGGCGCTCAATTCGCTCGTCCAAACCCGGCACCGTTTGATACCGCCCGGCACGGCGACGAAGTTCTTCCCTGACCGTGACGATTCTTGTGGGATCGATCATGAGCATTATCCCGTTCGATCGTTCCAGAAAGCCGGCATTCTCGGCCCATAAATCCCTGCGCTGTTCCCAGTCAATTCCGGCCGAATCGAACAGTGACAGCCAGCTCGTTCTACTTTTTCCTTCTGGTCCACCTGCGGTCCCACGGATCCTGAACATCAAGGGAGACAGGCTTACTTCGGGTTTCTCTTGGTAAGATGGTGTGGGCGGGGTTCTTGAGGGAGGGATTTGATCCAGACCATAGGCTGGTTCGGTGTACCTTGAGGAGAACCGATTTCGAGTGGATTCATCAGCCGGGTCCAGAAGAAATCCTTGTCGATTGCCATGTTTCTCCAGCTCGGTCAGGGCAACCGCCAGGTACGTGGACTTGCCGGCCCCAGCCGGCCCCATCAGCACGGCGTCGGCCACCTGCTGAACAGACTCTTCTGTGGGAAGGTCTGCTCTGCAAACCGGGCAAACCCAAACGGCCGGGCTGGAGCCACACGATGGACAGGCGGCAACGGCTTCAGATCGAAACCAGTCGCGTGTTCTGGCGAGCCCGCTGAGTGTTGCCCCTTTTCCGTATTCGAAGGCTTGGGCCGAAGGCGCGTGGGCATCTTCCGCAGACTGGACAGGGCTTGAGGACAGCAGTTGACCGGGTACCTGGCTGCCGAACCCGCATCCCTTGCCACACCGAACCAGGCGCTGAGAGACAGTAAAGCTCCCAAGACAGCGTGGGCAGACCAGACGATCCCGAGGCTTGAGGCGAACGGCCATGTTTCGAACCAGAGTCAAAATTCCGTGGAAGTCGGTTTCTTCATGGTGGTGCCAATGAGTCTGTTCTCGCAAGGGGCGGATGGACGGTCTGGCTGGGCCCGTCGATTTCAGAATGAGAAATCATGGCCGCGCGGAGAGCCGCTGCGGTTGAGCCAGGTCAAGTTGAGCCGGGGTTCAACGGAGATCCTCCACGGCATTGATCTGACGTTCGAGCCTGGAAAGCGTTATGTCATTGTTGGGGCTTCAGGCTCTGGCAAAAGCACGCTGCTTCGCCTGCTGAACCGGCTTGAAGATCCGACAAGTGGCGAAGTTCGAATTGGCGATCACCCTCTCACAGAGTTTCCGATCTGGCTGGTCAGACGTTCCATTGGCATGGTGTTCCAAACGCCCCGCCCCCTGCCCGGCTCTGTGCGTGAGAATCTGCTTTATCCTTGGATGTTAAAAAAGCTTTCAACACCCGCAGACGCCACACTGGTTGAGAATCTAGAACACGTCGGCTTGAAGGGGATCACGCTGGATCGAGACGCGGCAAGTTTGTCTGGCGGCGAGAGGCAGCGGTTACTTATTGCGGTGGCGCTTCAAGCGAGACCTGAGATTCTGGCCCTGGATGAGCCAACCGCCTCGCTCGACCCTGAAATGGCAAGAACGGTTGCCCACTCGCTTCAAAGGCTCAGCCAGGAAACCGGCATTCGCACAATCGCGGTTTGTCATCAGCCCGACCTGGCCCCTCTACTGGGAGAGACCGTGATTGTGATGAAGGAGGGGCGTGTTGTGGACCAGGGGCCTATTGGCCTGGTACTGGAAAAGCAGCAGACCGAGTGGCTAGAACGCGCGTCGAGCGAACGGACAACGGGAGCAAACTCTTGAACGCGCACGACGGAATCACACCGAACTGGCCTGGCATCCTGGCGCTGGCGATCCCGCTGGCGGTGGGTATTCTGATCTTGGCCCGGCAGCAACTTGGGCTGGTCCGGCCCCTGATTATTGCTACCACGCGCATGGTGCTGCAGTTGCTTGCCCTTGGCCTGGTTCTTGGCTGGGTCTTTTCCACCACGAGCCCCTGGGTTGTCCTGGGGATGGCGGCGGTAATGCTGGTGGTTTCAGCCAGCACCGTGAACGCGCGACAAAGATCGGGCTCGTGGCTGCTCAGGGTTGAAGTGTTAATAACCCTGGCGCTTGTGGTGGCAGTGGTCATGGGCCTGGCGGTCAAGCTGGCGCTGGGGGTTAGCCCGTGGTACAGTCCACAGGTGATGATTCCACTGCTGGGAATGTTACTGGGCAACAGCGTTAGCGGTGTGACCTTGGCGGCCGAGCGGCTGGATAGCGAACTGCGACAAAACCGCGATCTGGTCGAACAGCGGTTAGCGCTTGGTGCCACCACTCGGCAGGCGGCCCACGAAGCGATCAAGGCGGCCATCCATGCTGCGCTCACGCCCACCATCAATAGCATGATGATTGCCGGAATCGTGGCCATTCCCGGCATGATGACCGGCCAGTTGCTTCAGGGGGCCAATCCAACCGTCGCCCTTCGTTACCAGATTCTGATCTACATCGGAATTTCTGGCACCGTTTGCCTGAGCTCATTGCTGCTGCTCTCGCTGCGGTTACGGCATTACTTCACGCCATTTGATCAGCTCAGGGTGGCCCAGCTAGACGAGAAGCAGAATTCGTAAAGATACGACCGAATTTATAGCGGTTCACGATTGGGTCGCACACGAAAGGATTTGCTTAGTCTCACGCCTCCGTGTCTTGATCTTCGTTCGATGTAAGACAGCCGCCCTCGGCTGTCATCTTCGTAACGGACCAGGAATCCAGAGACAGCCGAGGGCGGCTGTCTTACATTCGGAAAAGGAACACCAGGAAAGGCGCTCACTCTGTTTGCAACGCAAATGTTAACCGCTATAAAAAGTGGTCCAAAAACCGAACCGGAAGTGGATGCGCGTAAGGATTTGAACAGAGCCCAGAGCGTGAGCTTTGAAGCTGCGCCTTCTGGGGTTTTACAAGGCAACCCGCCGGAAATACGAGCCCAAGGCGTCAACGTAACTTCATATCCGAATACGATAAAAAATCGCTAGCGAGTGGATCTCTTGGGGCTTCTCTTTGCT
This sequence comes from uncultured Planctomycetales bacterium, assembly GCA_903926465.1. Lineage (GTDB taxonomy): Bacteria > Planctomycetota > Planctomycetia > Isosphaerales > Isosphaeraceae > CAIYJE01. Next base: position 24,307 of record CAIYJE010000095.1, on the reverse strand, counting down.
CTAGCCGTAACCTCTGATCAACAGACATTCACTAAAATTCCATCGCTCATGCGTCGGGCTGTGAGGAGAACCGCATCCGCTGCGATTTCGCGGGCTCTGGTCCCAAAAGCGCAACCCGTCACTCACGATCCAGGCTCTTCAAGAAAGAACACTGGAACCCCGCCTTTCACGGCATTTGACTGAGTGATTATGAAAATACAAAAAAAGGGCCAGGGGTTTCCCCCTGGCCCAAAGATTCAGCAATCCGTTCCAGCGGCATGCTCAATAGTTTCCGCCCACAACTTCACCGCCGGCCCGCGTGATCAACGCTTTCAGAACCTCCAGGTTGATCGTATTGATGATGAACCGTACAGAGCCATCGGCGAACAAGACATTGGCGCCACCAGAATGGGGCGAGCCAATGCCGAACATCTGGCCTGGGTTCTCTGGATTGAACTCAATGTCATCGGGCTTGGTCCAAAGAACTCCCTCTTGCGTCTCAGCCACCATAATGGTGTTTGAGGTACCGTCGGTGACCATGGCAATCTTGGGATTCTGACCGTTTTCGAACAGAGCGCCATTTCCAACAAACGTCCGATAGTGAGTCTCGGGCTTGGCGTTGTCGAACGGTCTGCTGGGGCAGGCGTACGTCTTGACGACATACCTGGAAAGCTCGATGTTATGGGGGCTGTCCCAGCGTTCATCGAGATGGAACTTGTTATAAAGGGCCTGCTGCTCAATGTACGGCAAAATGGCCACCCGCCAGCTCAAGAGCGGCTTGCCGTTCTTATCACAGATATTGCCTGGAAACCCGCCGTTGACATCGGCGTAGTTGTGCATGGCCAGGCCAATCATCTTGAGGTTATTCGTACACTGGGCGCGTCTGGCTGCCTCACGGGCCGACTGGACTGCTGGCAACAGAAGTGCGACCAAAACCGGGGCGCTGGTGCCGGCCCCCATAGACACATCCGGGGCTGGAAACGCTTCGGTTGTGGTGAAGACAATCGTGCGCTCCGTGACGGCCAGGGTGCTGACCTTGGGGAACAAATACCCGCGCAGGGCGTCGGTATCGGGGATCAGGTCTGGGTCAAGCTTCAAGGCAAAATTACCCACCGGGGCTTGATCGCCGGCCGGCATTCCATCGTGGGGAGCCAGGCCCGCAATACCTCTTTGCTGGTTGGTGATCATGGCCCCCAGAACCTGGACCGCCGATGGAATATTGACCAGCAGTTCCGGCAGCGAGTCTCTGGGATCCGTACGTGAGAAAACGGTCGTGCCTGCTGGCAGCTCCGTTAACCCCGCAGGTTTGCCGTTCCCCTCGGCCTTGAGCACGGAACGTGCCACGTCTGGCGTGGTAGCAATGACCAGGTTCTCCTTACCCAGCATCACGGTCAGGTGCAGGCTGCCTGGTGTGGGTAGCACGGCCGGCGGAATGGCCAGGGTGTAGGCAATTTCCTCCCCCTTGAGCTTGCGGAACTCCGCATGTTGAGTGGAATCCGCTCTCACGCCCTGACCTCGACCCACAAACATCCCCCCCAAGGCAGAAAGCTCACGGTTCACCGAGTTCATCAGCTTTTCCAGGGTCGTTGCAAACGTGGCCCGGTCTTTGACGCCAACTACGAGCGCTCCCTTGGGCAGGAAGAACCAGAGGTCGAGCATTCCGCCGCCAATCGACCCTTGGCTTTTGGACGGCAAACTGAACGCCGCCATGGCTGGGCCAAGCTGGTCGGCCAGGTCACGCTTCAGATCAATTCCCAGCCGTTGCTGGACCATGCCAAGCTGCCCCACAATCTGGTCTGGCAGCGCCGGATCATTCTGCCTCGCAAAGCGAATCAGCTTGTCATAAGTGGCAGCCGGCGACACGGAAAACAAGGTGTAGTTCTCGGCCTGGGCCGGAACCGGTGGAAGCTTTGCGATATCCAGCGGTGGTTGATCCAGGAAGCTGAGCAAGCTTCCCTTGGGCTCAACAGTTTCCACACCAATCTGGGTCACCAGGGCCTGCCCCTTAAGCCCCCAGCGGAACCCGGCCGTTTTGATCCCGGCAAGCATTTGCTTGGCTTTGGGATCTTGAATTGGCACCTTGGTGGCATCAACAAATCCCCAGCCAACCGGGCTAAGCAGATCGGGATTATCAAACATATGCTTTCGGCTCGGATGATTAACGGCAGACGGAATCTCACCCAGGAAGGCCCGAAGGGTGGGGCTCGTTTCGCCAGAAACCATGGAAAGCACGAAATCGTTTCCCTCAAACCAGTATTCGGTGGGGCCGAAGCGGTAGGAGGTCCGTCCATTCAGCTCTTTCTTCATGCCGCCGGCATTGGGCCCCAGCGGGCTGCCTTCCAGGAGCTGCGTGAAAACGGGGTTGGTTTTCGCGTCACGAATGACCAGAGAGACCGCCTCTGGTTGATCCTGAAAGCTCGACCCACAAACACCAATCAAAAAGCCCTGACGCAGCAAGTGCCCGGCCAGGCCGGTGATCTGATCGCCTGAAAGCGGCGGAACCTGCGGATTACCGGCCCGGAACCCTTCCCAGGTTTGAACCACGGTTTCCCGCAGCATTTTGCCCAGCGAGGTCTCACTGAGCATCTTGTGGGCCGCCGTGGCGTCCCATTCTTTCGAGTGGCGTGCCAGCCCGTCCCACTCCACCAAAAAGAGCAAGTTTTTCTCTGGCAGATAACTGGCGAGCGGTTTCTCGCCGGCGGCAGGTGCGACCTGCCAGGCCTGTGCCGAAGCCGAGAACAGCAATACGACCAAAGACACAATCGCCAGTGCGCGTGCTCGAAGCGGACCAAGCATGGCCATCCTCCATGGTCTGGGGCCGAGAATTCGGCCGGGTGCCTAAGCAAAGAAAGAGATGGTGACCGCTCGTGCCCGACCACCGGGCCACGACAAGTGTCATTGACCCAGTAAACCCAGACCCAGGGTGGTACGCAAGGGGGTAACTCCGCCCGGTCCCTTGAAAAAAAGGCGGGTGGTTGCTCCCGGCTGCTAGTCCAGTACACTGGCAGGTTCAGAACATTCTTGTTCAATCCCCTGCTTGATTCTGAATCGGGAGCACTCTCGCCATGAAATCGCTTGTTTCAAGTTTGCTACTCTTCCTGCCTCTGGCTTCGGTGGTTGCTCAGGACACGCCCAACGATAAAACCCTGGGTGCCAAGCCGCCCGAGGGAGCCGTTGTCTTGTTCGATGGTAAAACGCTGGACGGCTGGGTTGGCCGCGACGGCAAGCCCACGGCCTGGACCCTCAAAGACGGTGCTCTGGTTGTGGCACCAGGCAAGGGTGATGCCGTGACCTCCAAGAATTTTGGAGACTTCACAATGCACCTGGAATTCCGCACCCCCTACATGCCAGACGCCAAGGGGCAGGCCCGTGGCAACAGCGGTGTGTACCTGGGCGGCGTCCATGAGCTTCAGGTGCTTGATTCTTATGGCCTGAAGTCTGAGAGCAATGACTGCGGTGGTATCTACCAGCAAGTCGTTCCACGCGTGAATGCCTGCAAGAAGCCAATGGAATGGCAGACCTACGATATCACCTTCAAGAAGGCCGTGGTGAAGGATGGCAAGGTTGTTGAGCAGGCCCATGTGTCGGTGCTGCACAACGGCGTGAACATCATTGATGACGCCAAGATCAATCCTACGCCCGGTGGCCTGGGCGATAAGCCGGGCGTTGATGGCCCCCTGCTGCTCCAGGATCACGGCAACCTGGTTGAGTATCGAAATATCTGGATCGTTCCCAGCAAGAACTGATTGATGTTCACTTTTTGAGCGATGCACAGCATCCGGCCCCGGAAAAGAAGAAAACACGATGATCACCGAGGTCGGATGCCGCGCCAGACGTCAGAAGCTCTGGGACCAGCTAGACGGCACATGCGATGCCGTGCTGGTGGCTTCTCCAGAAGCGTTGGCGTATTTCACAGGGTTTGCCCCGGGTCCGTTCAGTTTCCGGATGAATGAGGCTGGGCCCATGGCCGTGCTGCGGCCAGACCATGTCACCCTGGTGGGCGACAACCTGCTTGAGCCATTTTTGCGTGAGGCGTTTGTTGACGAAGTTGTGGCCCCGGTTTGGTATGAAGCGCGCCGGTCGGCCTCCTCACGCCGTCCCTTTCAGATCGGCTCCGTGATCAGAACCCTGGGGAACCAGTTGCCAGAGCGGCTCGGCACAGACGCGTGCGTGCCAGAGGCCCTGATCAGCCGGATGAGGTTGGCCAGGCCCAGCTTGCAGATCACGGCAATCGATGGGCTGCTTTGGGGGCTGCGTCGGACCAAAGACCACGATGAAATTGAGACCCTACGCCAAGCGGTGCAGGCTGGCGAAGCCGGCATGGTGGCCGGCCGAGAAGCGGCCCAGGTGGGCGCCACCGAACTTGACGTCTTTCACGCGGTTGAGCGCGCGGCTCGTCAGACGATTGGCCGCCCGCTGACCATCTACGGAGATTTCGCAACCGGCGCAAGAGCCTCGAAACCCGATACACGACCCACCCTGCACCCACTCCAATCTGGTGATCTGTTCATCCTGGACTTTTCCGTGATCGTGGGTGGCTACCGCGGCGATATCGCCAGCACGTTCTGCGTGGGGGAACCGACCGCACGGCAAATCCAGGTTTTCAACGCTTGCCTGCAGGCGCTTGAAGTGGGTGAGAAGCTGCTCAGGCCGGGAACACCCTGCCGAGAGATTGACCAGGCGATCCGTGCGCAGTACGCAACCTGCGGACTCCGCTCAGACACTCCCGGGCATGCCGGGCACGGGCTCGGCCTGGGGCACCCGGAAGCCCCTTATATCGTGGCGGAGAGTGATGAAACGCTTCAGTCTGGTGATGTGATCACCCTGGAACCAAGTCTCTTCCCGAACGATCTTGAAGGGGGAGTTCGGATCGAGCGGAACTACGTTGTGACCGAGACCGGTTATCTGACGCTGTCCAAACATGAACTCCGTCTATAATGGTCGATCTGTGGATGCGACCTCTTCTGTCATTTCTTGAGCCAACCCCGAAACCCATTTTGGTAGACCAAGAACGCCATGCAAGACCCCTTGCCCCTGTCTCCTGAATCGACTGGCCCAGCCCCTGGCACCTCCAAGCCCGCCCGCCTCGTTTCGCTCGACGCCCTGCGCGGGTTTGACATGTTCTGTATTGTGGGCGGCGAAGCGTTGATTGCAGCCCTTCAAAAGGTCAATGCTAGCCCGATCTTGCAGAAGCTTGGCATTCAAATGGAACATGTGGAATGGCAGGGATTCCACTTCGAAGACCTGCTCTTCCCGCTGTTCGTCTTCATCTCTGGCGTTTCGCTGGTCTTTTCGCTGAGCCGGGTGATTGAGCAGGAAGGTAAAGCCGCTGCGGTCTGGCGCATCGTCAGACGCGCATTACTGCTTTATGTACTGGGCGTTTTCTATTACGGCGGGTTCGGCACCCCGTTCGAGAAGATCCGCCTGATGGGGGTGCTTCAGCGCTTTGCGATTGCAACTCTCTTCGCCGGCCTGATCTTCACGTTCCTGGAGCAACGCGGGCGAGTGATCGCCTGCGCGGGAATTCTGGTGGGTTACTGGGCACTGCTCACGTTCGTGCCCGTGCCTGGTATTGGTGCCGGCCATTTCGACGAGGGTCAGAACCTTACAAACTGGGTCGACAAAATGTACTTGCCTTTGCGCAAGTGGGACGGGGACCACGATCCCGAGGGATTACTGAGCAATTTGCCAGCCATTGCCACTTGCTTGCTGGGCATGTTTGCGGGCGTATTCCTCAAAAACGAGAAGAGCCGAAACAAGGTTGTCACTCTGCTGGCGGCGGGGGCTATCTCGCTGGTCCTCGGCTATGTTTGGAGCTACCAGTTCCCCATCATCAAGAAGCTCTGGACCTCGTCGTTTGTCCTTGTGGCCGGCGGCTATAGTGCGATCCTGCTCGCCCTGTTCTATCTGGTGGTTGATGTCTGGAAGCTCAGAGGCTGGGCCCAGCCGTTCATCTGGATCGGCATGAATTCGATCAGCATTTATATGATTCACAACCTGGTGGATATCGGAAAGATTGCCCAACGATTCGTGGGCGGCGACCTGAGCCGACTTTACCTGGGCGACTACGCCGGCCTGGTACTCGTACTTGTCGAGCTAGCCCTTACCGTGTTCATCGCCTGGTGGATGTACAGCCGCAAGATATTCATCAGGCTGTGAGCGCCTGTTCCGGTTAACGCAAATGGGTGACAGACCTGACCGGATAACAAGAACTTCCAGTTCAAAGCTTGCGCTCCCGGATCGGTATGAAGAACCATTTTCAACCTGATAAAAAAAGCACAGCAGGCCGTGGGCCCTGCCGTGCTTTATTTTTTTTTGCAATCGATGAATCAAGAACCGATTCGATCAGGCTTTGGCCGCGGCCTTGAGCGCTGCCAGAGCGGCGTCATAATTGGGCTCGCTGGCAATTTCAGAAACGTATTCGACGTGGGTGATCGCCCCGTGGGCGTCGACGACGAACAGGGCCCGACACAGTAGCGGAATTGGCAGGCTGGTGATCAGCACGCCATAATTCTTGCCGAACGAGTGGTTCCGGACGTCCGACAGGTTCACGATATTGCTCACCCCTTCGGCGCCACAGAATCGCTTCATGGCAAACGGAAGGTCCAGGCTTACCGTGTACGCCTCCACGCTGTCGCCCAGCTCGGCCAGTTCCTTGGAGAACCGCTTGGTCTGAATGTTGCAGACCGGCGTATCAAGCGACGGCACAACGCTGAACAGGCGAGGCTTCTTGGGAGTCTCGGCCAGGGTGACAATGCTGAGCCCCTCGCCCACACACTCAAAGTTCGGTGCGTGGTCGCCGGCCTTCAGTTTTGGACCTGCCAGCTCGACAGGGTTCCCCTTCATCGCCACTTCACCTTTGCGCGCATCGGACATGAATCCAGATCCTTCTTCAAAAGAGCTTCAGAAAACAGATCAATCACCAGTTGAGCCAAGGGGCATCCACTGGCAACCGTATGAACACACGGTTTCTAACAATCAGGGTAATCGCAGACCCGCAGATCGGCAAGCGTGGAACCGCGCTCAAGAGGCCTGGGGCAAACTCTTCGGTGGATTGCCCGTGTACCCGGTTTGGTCGGCTCCAGGCCGGCGAGCCCCCGTGGACTCATGGGGTTTAGAGACCAGCGGCTGAACCAAGGATGCTGGCCGGGGATCAACGCGGCGGGCCTTGGAAAGGTCTACCGACTGATCACTGATAGCCACCGAAATGTTTCGGTGTGCGTTCAACTGCAAAGGCAGCCGAACCGTGAAGGTTGAGCCTTTCCCCAGATCACTCTCCAGGGTCACATCGCCACCCAGCAAACGGGTGAGTTCGCGAACGATCGAGAGACCCAGGCCGGTCCCCTCATGCTCACGCACCAGCACCCCTTCCGCTGCGCGAGTGGCTCCGGCTTGACGGAACTTCTCAAAGATCCGTTCCCGGTCTTCCTCGGCAATTCCGATTCCTGTATCGGTAACGGCAATGACCACCTGCTTGCCGTCGGCCCGGGCCGAGAGCGTAACGCAGCCCCCCTCGGGAGTGAACTTGATCGAATTGGACAGCAGGTTGTACACAATCTGACGCAATTTGCCGGGGTCCTGGCGAAGCAACGGAATGGCGTCATCCAGGTCGCAGTTCAGGTCTAGCCCCTTCTTTTCAGCCATTGGACGCATGAGGTTTGACAGAGACTCACAAACGTCTCGGACCGAGAAGTCCTCGACGTGGATCTCCATCTTGCCACTCTCAATCTTGGCCAGGTCAAGAATGTCATTGATCATCACCAGCAACATCTTGCCAGACGTCAGAATGTTGCTGGCATACCTGCGCTGACGATCATTGAGCTGGTCATTGGAGGTCAAGACCTCGGAAAAGCCAATAATCGAGTTCAGCGGCGTGCGTAGCTCGTGGCTCATGGTGGCCAGGAAGTCGCTCTTGATCTTGTAGAGTTCGTAAAGTGCCAGGTTGGCCTGGGCCAGTTCGTCGACCTTCTTATCCAGGTCACCATTCACATCTCGCAGTTCCTGCTGCATGGCCACCAGGTTATGCAACATCCGGTTGAACGCGTGAGAGAGTTCTTCAAACTCGTCACCGGTGTGAATCTGGCTGCGAATATTCAGCTTGCCGGCTGCAATGGCGTCTGAAACGTCTCTGAGGTGCTTCACCGGCTTGACGATGACGTAGCGAACAATGACGTACGAGGCAACCATGGCCAGAATGGCGGTAACGAGCGCGGTGGAAATGAGGATGGCGCGGTTGCGGTGAATATCTTTGTTCGTCTGTTCCATGGGCAAAGAGACAGACACCACGGTGGCCAGATCGTAGGCCTTGGGCATGGTCAGCTTGTCGCTGGCATCTTTGCGATACTGGTTATGGCACTTGTACAGGCAAGACGGCTTGTAGAGCACGGCTTCCACATACTGATATTCGAGTGAGCCCGGCTTGCGACGCCCTTCAAACGTTGGGGTGCCGTCTGCAAACGACATGGGGCGAATGGGTGCCGCGGCCACCACTTCTCGGGGCGCCATTTCTTGCCGGCTGGCGGCCCGCAGAAACTCGGTGAGCTTCTTTTGCTCAAATTCGTCAGGCTTGGAAAGCCGATCGTCTGCGCTTAAGCCCCAGATAATTCTGGACTTATAGCTGGGATTATCGTTAAGCGAAGAGGCATCGTCGGAAAGCTCATTCACCAGATCTCGACCCAGGCTGCTCAAATCTTTTTCGAGGTGCAGTTTGCGAATGATCGGGCCCACAACAATGCGTGCAGCTTCCGTCTTCTGGCCTAGAACCAGGCTCTCGGTCTTTTGACCGTACCAGTAGAAGCTCATGGTGACCAAGAGCAGAATGCCGCCTCCAAAAATGAAGCGGCATTTACGCTCGAGGCTGGTCTCACCAAGCAGATGTTTGAAGGTACGGTACGACACAAGTCGTTCCCCCTGGGGCCCTGGGGTACGTCCATAATCGACCGCCGAGCTAACTCTAAGAAGTTCCGTCCAATCAAAAGGTGTAGCGGTCAGGAAAGTTAAAGCTACCCGATCGCCCAATTTTGGACCAGAGCGACCTGGAACGGGTTCGAGAGATGCAAAAGGGAAGCCATTCCAGGCAATTCCGTAAGGGCTTGATGACCGGAAGCGATGGCCGCCTGGTTGCTCTTATTCGAGACCGAAGCGCAAGTGAGTGGATCTCCTATTCGAGTACGAGCCCGAAGCGAAAGCTTTGAAGTCGCGCTTGTGGGATCAGAGCCCGCAAAAAAAAGCAGCGGACGGGATGCTCCTGATAGCCCGACGCGTGAGCGAGGGATTCTTTGTGAATGTCTGTTGATCAAAGGTTGCGGCCCGAACCAAGTAAAGCCCCAAGAGATCCACTCGCTACCGCTTCGGGCTCGTATCAGAAGCAGAATCCCTCGCTCACGCGTCGGGCTCATATTTCCGGCGTTGTGCCCAGCAAAACCCCAGGAAGCACAAAGGCCGCTCACGGTATTCGTCTGTGATCAGGCTTTGCGCTTGGTCGCGGCCTTTTTGTTCACTCGTAGGGGCTGACAGTGGGGGCAAAAGTGGGTCGGCCTGCCAATCAGGCCGGGGATCCTGGTTTTCTGGATCGGGCCTCCGCAACATGGGCACGGCTGGTTGCCACGACCGTACATCGCGTTTTGGGCCAGAAATCCCCCCTCCAGGCCAAGAACCGTGCGGTAACCGGCATCAAAGCTGGACCCTTCCGCCTTGATCGCCTCTTCCAGAACCTGCCCGATTGCCGGCTGCAAGCGTTCCAGTTCCGACTTGGTCAGGCCAGACGCAACGCGAGACGGGTGAATCCGGGCTCTGAACAGAATTTCATCGGCATAGATATTCCCGATCCCCGCCAACAGCTTCTGGTCCATCAGGGCCGGTTTGATCGCCCGGCCTGTCTTACCCAGTCGGCCAGAGAGTTCTTCGAGGCCAATTTCCAAGGCGTCGGGCCCGTGAGATCGCTGGAAGGCCGCTTGAGCCTCCCCAGAATCCCGGAACCAGTGAATCTTGCCCAGTCGTCGCGTATCGCAAAACCAGACGGGATCACGCCGCCCTCTCACCGTGAACATCAGGCGCACGTGGTCAGGTCGTTCTGGAGGAATTAGCCAAAATCCTCCCGTCATGCGGGGCTCAATGACGATTAACCCTGCTGGGTCATCGAACGTGAATACCACCCACTTCCCACGCCTGTGGACACTTTCTACGTGCGCGGCCGTAACCCTGGATTCCAGCTCGCTTGCGGTGCATTCCACCAGCATGTGCGGGTCCAAAACCTGAATGCTGGCCAGCGTTTTGCCAGCCATCACAGGCCTTAACCCCCGCACCATCGTCTCCACTTCCGGCAGTTCAGGCATCAGTTTTCTCCAGGTCCCAAATTCTACGGAAGCTGATGCTGAAAACGCGATACCTGGCACCTACCGGCCACAACCAGTCACTGCCCACCAAAAGCTACGAGAAAAACCAAGCAGGCAATTGACTGAAGATGACAGAGACTGCAAACTATTGACTGAAACCGGCCAAAAAGCCTGACGGAGATCGTGCGTGCTGGAAACCCGGCGTCAAACATTGCTCGACCTGATTCAGAAGCGGGGCTTTGCCGCGCTAGAGGATCTTGTTGCGGCCGTGGGGGTTTCTGAGAGTACGATTCGCAGAGACCTGGAAGCACTTGAACAAGGGGGCGTCATCCGGCGAACCCACGGCGGAGCGGTGGTGGGAGCAGAGACCCGCGAACTGATGCCAGCCTTTGAAGATCGGGCCGACACGGCCATTGCCGAGAAACGATCCATCGGTCGATTTGCCGCGAGCCTGGTTCAAGATGGAGACACGGTGCTGCTTGACGGCGGCACCACCACATTGGAAGTGGCCAAGGCGCTGGTGGGCCGAACCGTGCAGGTGGTGACCAATAGCCTGCCCATCGCTCAGCTTCTGGCACCCCACAAAGACACCGACCTGATTCTGATTGGCGGTTTTGTTTATCCAAGAACCGGGGTTGCCCTGGGGCCCATTGCGATCGGCTGCTTGGAGAAGATCAGGGTGCATACCTTGTTCATGGGTGCCGGCGGAATCATGGCCGATGGCATCTACAACTCCAACTTGCTGCTGGTGGAAACCGAGCAAGCGATGATGAAATCAGCGCATCAGGTTGTGCTGGTGGCAGATCACACAAAATTCGGAAAGCAGGCTCTTACGAAGCTTTGCGGCCTGGAAAAGATTCAGCACCTGGTAGTCGATGAGGGGGTTAGCCCCGAAGACCGCCGTCAGATTGAGAACGCGGGCGTACTTCTGCATGTTGCCCCGTCAGACGTCAAGCCCCGGCTTGTCCAGCCCGAAGAGGCGAGGAACTCACAATGAGCAATGCGGCAATGCGACCACTGGTTGAATCGATCATCCGCAACATCCTTGAGCAGCAGTTTGTTGCTGGCGCAGGTCCGGGGGGCCCTGCTCCGGCGGCACATCCCCAGGCCGGCTATTCGCCCAACCTGGTGGTCAACATCTCTGCGCGACACTGTCACCTTACTCAAGAGCATGTGGATATCCTGTTCGGCAAGGGGTATCAGCTCACGGTGATGAAGCGGCTGTATCAAGACACCGATTTTGCTTCGAACGAAACGATTGCCATTGTTGGGCCCCGGCAGCGGATGATTCCCGGCGTTCGAATTCTGGGCCCTTGCCGGAAGTTCAGCCAGGTGGAACTTGCGTTCACAGACGCGATCAGCCTGGGGCTCGATCTGCCGGTGCGACTTTCGGGTGACATTGTAGGAACACCGGGGGCCTTGATTGTGGGGCCGGCCGGGTCACTCATGCTGGAAAACGGGGTCATCCGGGCCGAACGTCACGTTCACATGGGTCAGAAAGACGCCGACTTTTACGGTGTGAAACATCTGGACCGCATGGACCTGAGCGTAGACGGGCCCTGCTCTGGGTTGCTCAAAAACCTGCTCGTCCGAACCAATCCGGACTGGAAGCTTGAAGTACACATTGATACGGACGAGGCAAACGCCCTGGACCTGCCGCACGCCAAGAATGTGCGGCTGGTCAAGGCCAGCGTTTGATTGAGCAAGGAATCACCCGCGGGTTATGGGGTTGGAAGCACGGTCTGAAACTGACTTACTTACCTTTGTTCTGGAAATGAGAGGTCGACTGATGGCCAGTTCGTCAATGGAAGCGTTGGGAATGATTGAAACCAAGGGCTTTGTGGCCCTGGTGGAAGCTACGGACGCCATGCTGAAGGCCGCCAACGTTGAGCTGGCTGGCTGGGACAAGGTCGGTAGCGGCCTGGTTACGGCATTCGTGGTGGGAGATGTGGCGGCGGTGAAGGCGGCGGTTGATGCCGGTTCCGCAGCAGCCAGCCGGATTGGCGAGGTTGTTAGCGTGCAGGTGATCCCTCGCCCGCACGGCGACCTGGCGGGCGTGCTCAGTTTTGGCAAGAAGTCCACACCAGCGTCCAAGTAAGTCAAGGAGCGAACCATGGCCGTAGCAGATAGCAAAAGTTCGCGACCGGTGTCGTACACTCCCACCGGAGACGCGCTCGGGCTCATCGAGACCAAGGGTCTGGTTGGCATGATCGAGGCGACCGACGCCATGCTGAAGGCGGCCAACGTGCTGCTGGCAGGCAAGGTGCAGGTGGGTGGCGGCTTCATCACCACAATGGTTCGCGGAGATGTGGGCAGCGTGCGGGCCGCCATTGAAGCGGGCGCTGAAGCGGCAAGCCGCGTTGGCGAACTGGTGAGCGCGCATGTGATTCCTCGGCCAGATCCGGCCGTTCTGACCATCTTCCTCCAATGATCTGAGCCCTGGAGTCCATTCTTATGAACGGCGCAATCGGCCTGGTCGAAACGGTCGGCCTGGTCAGCATCATCACCGCCATCGACGCGGCGTTGAAAGCTGCAAATGTTGAGCTGGCAAGTACGGTCATCCGGCTTGACGGCGGCCTGGTCAGTGTGATCTTTCGAGGCGACGTCAGCAGCGTACGTGCCGCCGTGGAAGCGGCGGCCGAGGCGGCTGGCCGCATTGGTGAACTGCGTGCAGCCCACGTGATTCCCCGCCCCGATCCCGCGGTGGTCGCGGCATTTATCGGTTGATTCCAAACAACCTTGCCCGCTTGACGGAAGGTTCAAAGACCCATGCGAATTCTGGTGGCCAACCTGGGTAGCACCAGCTTCAAGTTCCGACTGTACGATCTGGGCGCCCCCGGCGAGCCGTTACTGGCTCGGGGGGCCGTCGAGCGTATCGGATCCACTGAGGCCCGCGTCAAGATTACCTGGCCCGGCGGTGAGCGAGAGCTGACCACGGCCATTGTGGATCATGGCGTGGCGATGCAAATCTGCCTGGATACTCTCTCTGAGCCTGGTGTGGGCGTGCTTCGCTCTGCAAGCGAAGTGGCGGCCATCGGGTTCAAGGCGGTGCACAGTAAAGACCACCACCACGTGCACAGGGTCGATGAATCTTTGCTGGCCTCCATGGAGGCATTCTCCAGCGTGGCCCCCGCGCATAATCCGCCTTACATCCAGGCCATGCGCACCCTGGCCAAACGCTTCCCCTCGCTGCCGCTGGTGGCCGCCTTTGAAACAGACTTCCACCAGACCATCCCCGAGGCCACCGGACGCTACGCGATTCCAGACGCCTGGACCGCCATGGGGGTTCGCAAGTGGGGCTTTCATGGTGCAAGCCATCGCTTCATCTCCTGGCGCATGCCCGAACTGCTGGGCCGAACAGACCTCAAGCTGATCTCTTGTCACCTTGGGGGCAGCTCGTCGGTATGTGCCATCCGCAACGGCCAGTCGATTGCCACCAGCATGGGAATGAGCCCCCAGACCGGGCTCCCTCACAATAACCGCGTTGGCGAGTTTGACGTCTTCGCACTTCCGGTCATCCTCAAAGAGACCGGCCTCACGCTTGAACAAGCGTTGAATACACTTGCCAATCATTCGGGGCTAGAAGGGGTTGGCGGAGCAGGCCGAGACCTGCGGGATATTGAGCAGGCCGCCGAGGCCGGCAATGCCCGCGCTCAGCTAGCCATCGACCTCTTCGTGCAGTCCATTCGCCACTACGTGGGTGCGTTCCTGTTTGAACTCGATGGGGCCGACGCCATCGTTTTCACGGCCGGAATTGGAGAGAACTCCAGCACCATCCGCTCGGCGGTCCTGCGTAATCTTGAGTGGTTCGGAATCTCGCTCGATACCGAAAAGAATCAAGCAACCCGTGGTGGAGAGACGGTGATCAGCACCCCATCCTCACGGGTCCCTGTCTGGGTTGTTCCAACCAATGAAGAGATCGTGGTTGCTCGCCAAACGCGTGACCTGCTCTTCTCGGCTGGGTCCTGACCTGTTTCGACACGCCATTGCCCGGAGGGCTCGATGTTCATTGCTCGCGTGACCGGCAGTATGGTGGCCACTCAGAAGGTTGCCTCCATGACCGGACACAAGCTGCTCATTGTGGAGCCCTACCGGGTTGACGATAAGGCAAAAGATCGCCTGGTTCCCACCGGCCGCACCTTTGTGGTGGTGGATACCCTGGGAGCCGGGCAGGGTGAAATGGTACTGGTTTGCCAGGGTTCAAGCGCCAGGCTCACGCCTGAAACAGACAAGCTACCCATCGACGCCGTGGTCATTGGCCTGGTTGACTCGGTTGACCTCGGCGGCTCGGTCATCTTCCGCTCTTCGGAAAATCCATGACCCAGGTTCGCCTGACAAATCAACAGTCTTTCACGTGTTCTCTCGGATCTATTGAACCGAAATACCGCCGGGTGACGCCATGCAGTTGACAGAAGACCTGATCCGTAATGTCGTCCAGCAGGTGCTTTCCCAGATGGGAGGCCCGGGTACCCCTGCCGGTGGCAAGGCTTCCGGCACGTCCGGGGTTTTCTCCACCGTCGATCAGGCGGTTGCCGCAGCCGAAGAGGCGTTCCAGGAGTTCCGGAAACGGCCCATGGCCGACCGCGACAAGGCTGTTCGCGTGATCAAGCAGATTTGCTTTGATCATGCCGAAGAGCTTGGCCGCAAGGAACTAGACGAGACGAAAATCGGCCGGCTTGATCACAAGATCGCCAAGCTGAACGTTTTCATTCCAGCCATCCCTGGGGTTGAAAACCTGCGTACGCTTTCAGACTCGGGCGATGGCGGGCTCACGCTCACAGACTTCGCCCCGTTTGGTGTGATCGGGTCGGTCACGCCTGTCACGCACAGCCTGCCCACGCTGGCCTGCAACGCCATTAACATGCTGGCGGCGGGAAACACGGTGGTTTTCAATGCTCACCCATCGGGGCAACATATTGCCGCCGAAGGGGTTCAGCGATTCAACCGGGCCATTGTGGATGCGATCGGCATCGACAACCTGCTTACGATTGTCCATCCCCCAACTCTGGAAACCGCCCAGGCTCTGTTCGCCCATAAGGGGGTCAGGCTGCTGGTGGTAACTGGTGGGCCCGCCGTGGCCAGGGCCGCGCTGGGGAGCTCTAGACGTGCGGTGGTGGCCGGGCCGGGAAACCCTCCCGTGGTTGTGGATGCCACCGCCTGTATCGAAGGGGCTGCGAAGTCGATTATCGCCGGCGCTGCTTTTGATAACAACTTGCTCTGCATTGGTGAGAAGCAGGTTTTCGCCGTGGCTGAGGTGTTTGACAAGCTGCTAGACGCCATGGGTCGGTTCGGCGGGTTCCGCCTGAGCCCAACCCAGGTTGAGGCACTCACCAAGGCCGCCTTCGTGATTGGCGAAGATCGCAAGCCACACGTCAACAAAGACTTCGTGGGCAAAGACCCAGAGGTTCTGGCCCAGGCCGCCGGCGTGGCCATTCCCAAGGGAACGCAAATTCTTTTCGGAGAGACTGGCGCGGATCATCCATTCGTTCAAGAAGAACAAATGATGCCGTTCGTACCGTTCGTCCGCGTGAGCGACGTGGAACGGGCCATTGATCTGGCCAGGCAGTCTGAGCATGGCTTCGGCCATACCGCCATCCTGCACTCGCGAGACACCGCGGTCATGCAACGGATGGGTCGAATCATGAACTGCACAATCTTTGTGGTCAACGGACCCAGCACGGCGGGTCTCTCAGCCCCGGCCGTTGGCTCGTTCTCCATTGCCGGCCCAACCGGCGAAGGGGTAACCACGCCCAGCACGTTCACCCGTCAAAGACGGACCGCAATTGTGGGTTCCATGCGTTTCATTTGATCGCCAGCGGGACCGGCTCTGAGGCTTGCTCAGAGCCTGTCCCCGGTTTTCATTTTCCCAGCGGCTCTGTGAATCTGAGGTTTTTTCGCCATGCAGATCGGTCTGGTTGTCGGCACAGCAACGGCCACGGTGAAGCACCCATCGTTCCAGGGGGAACGGTTGCTGGTGGTTCAACTGGAAATGGCCACAGGCGCGCCTGATGGTGAGCCGGTGCTGGTGTTCGACCGCCTGGGCGCGGGGCGCGGCGACCGGATTCTGGTAACCAACGACGGCGCGGTTTTGCAGGGACTACTCGGAAAGAATACGCCGGGGCGATGGAGTGTGATGGGGCTGCCAGACTGATGAACCACCCGACGGCCGGAGAAGTTGAGTTTGCGGTAAGGGCCGTGCTGGCCGAACTGGCACGTGTGTACGCCCCTGCTGCGGCTCCAACTTCTGGCGAGCCCTCCACGCTGACGTTTCCTGGCCGGTTACTGGCGCTACGAGAGGCGCGGTCGTTTGATGAACAGGTCCGTCGCGTTCTGGTTGTGCCGGGAACCGTGGTAACCCCCCTGGCCCATGACCTTTTGAAGCAGCGCGGCATTACCGTGGAGTGGGGAAGCGCGGCATCGGCGGCCCCGTCTGGCACGTGGGGCCTGGTGATTGAGAAGCACACGGCCCAAACCCAGGCCATCCAACGCACCCTGTTCTTAGCCTCCAGGCCCTGGCAAGACCTGGGCCAGAGCCCCGAAGCCGGTGCCCGCTGGGCTGCCGAATCCCAGGATCGTGGAGCCCTGATCGTTTCCACATCCGGCGCTCTGGCCTGCTGGAAAGCTTGCCAGGTGCCTGGCGTGCGGGCAGCTTCGGCTTTTGATGTGTTGACCTTACAACGGGCACTTACCGATTTGAGCCCCAACGTTCTGGTGTTAGAGCCACAGAACGCGTCCACTCCTCAGCTTGTTCAACTGGCCGAAATCTACCAGCGTCATGGTACTCCCAGAGTACCGGCTGACCTCGAAAAGCCTGTGCAGGAGAAAACCGATGCGGATCGGGGAAGTGATTGGACGCGTTACGCTTTCAAGGCACCACGCGAACCTGACACCTGGCCGGCTGCTGATTACCCGTCCGCTGCCCCTCGAGGCGCTTCGGTCGGGTTCAGCGCAACGGGGTGAGGAACTCGTGGTCTTTGATGAACTGGGGGCCGGCATGGGGTCAATCATCGGATTCAGTGAAGGGCGGGAAGCCGCCAACCCCTTCGGCACAACCAAAGTACCCATAGATGCCTACAACGCCTGCATTCTCGACAACGTCACTGTGAGCTGAACCAGACCGATCAATCAACGGCTTGATACCCTTGAAAAGGAGATGAACGCAATGGCTGGATATACGAATTCCTCAATGAACGAGTGGAAGCTTCGTGAGGAAATGTGTGAGATTGGCCGCCGGATCTACAACAAGGGCTTTGCTGCCGCCAATGACGGCAACATCAGCCTGCGGCTCGATGAAAATCGAGTGCTGTGTACTCCCACGCGAGTCTCCAAGGGCTACATGAAGCCCGACGACCTGTGCGTTGTAGACATGGACGGCAAGCAGCTCTCAGGCCAGCGCAAGCGATCGAGCGAGATCTTGCTCCACCTGACCATCATGAAGCATCGTCCTGACATTCGCTCATGCGTTCACTGCCATCCGCCACACGCCACCGCCTTTGCGGTTGCCCACGAACCAATTCCGAAGTGCACCATGCCGGAGTTCGAGGTGTTTCTGGGCGAGGTAGCCATTACCCCGTACGAGACCCCAGGCGGACAGAAGTTTGCGGATACGGTCATCCCGTACATCAAAGACACCGACGTGGTCCTGCTGGCGAACCACGGCACGATCACGGCCGGTACCGACCTGATGGATGCCTACTTCAAGACCGAAATCATTGACGCCTACTGCCGGATCTTGATCCTGACCAAGCAGCTTGGCTCTGTGAATTTCTACTCAGACGCCAAGGCCGCGGAACTGCTCAAGCTCAAGCCAAGCCTGGGTATCCGTGACGTACGGCTTGAAAAAGGCCTGGAAAACTGCGACCTCTGCGGCAACAGCATGTTCCGAGAGGGGTACACCCAGTTCAAGCCAGAACACCACGCCATCATTCCGCCCAAGCTGCTCGGTCGCCCAGACGGCCCTGGCCTGGTCTCCTCGTTGCTGGAACCCCACGGCGACCCCAACGCCAGCCATGCCTGCGGTTGCAAAACCGAGGCCCCAGCACCCGCTCAGGCCGCGCCGGCCATTTCTGCAAACGACCCCGCGTTTGAGACACTCGTCCAGCGCATCACCAACCAGGTGATGCTGGCCATGAACGGACAGGCTCGCTAAAACGCTGTTTCAGAATGGGGGGCCGGCACCTGGCCTGCACGGTGCCAGCCCCTTGGCTTGAAATGGCCGCTCAACGAACATTTGTCAAGGAGCTTTTGCTCATGCCTGCTGCTCGTTTCCTGATCGCTCTGTCGTTCGTTCTGGCTGTGCCACATCTGGCAAGGGCCGCCGATACCCCTACAGCGGTGCGCGTGCTGGTGTGGGACGAACGCCAGAAGGAACAGAAGCAGGCCTATCCAGGCTTCCTGGGAGACTGGGTGGCTGAGCAACTGGCGCAACGGCCGGGGATTGAGGTCCAGTCGGTTGGCATTGATGACCCTGAGCAAGGGCTCTCTCAGGACAATCTGGAAAATGCCGATGTCTTGATCTGGTGGGGACACCTGAGGCATGGCGAGATCTCAAGCGAGACTGCCAAGCGGATTTTGACCAGAATTGCCGCGGGCAAGCTGGCGCTCATTCCGCTGCACTCGGGGCTCTCTTCAAAACCGTTCATCGAGGCGATGCGGTTGAAGTCGATGCAAAAGGCTATTGAACTGGCCGCCCTGGCCGGCTCTGGACCGGGCACGGTCCGAATCGAGATGACCGACCCTGGTCCAGACTCGGTTCGAAAGAAGGGGACGCCGATCACGCCAAGCTATGAGACCTCGCTCAGCCCAGATCATGAGGTGGTGATCAAGCTCCTCTGGCCTGCCTGCTCCATTGGCGCCTGGCAGGAAGACGGAAAGCCCAGCCACTTGACGGTGCTTCGTCCCAATCATCCCATTGCCGCCGGCCTGCCAAGAGCGTTTGACCTGCCCGAAACCGAGATGTATGACGAGCCGTTTCAGGTGCCGGAACCCGATGTGGTGATTTTTGAAGAGAAGTGGGATTCCGGAGAACAGTTCCGCTCGGGTTGCCTGTGGCGGGTGGGGCTTGGGCAAGTGTTCTACTTCCGGCCCGGCCACGAAACTTATCCGGTATTCACGCAGGCAGAAACCTTGAAAGTCCTGGAAAACGCCGTCCGCTGGCTCGCCGCGGAACAAGCCAATCATCACTGATTCCATTCCTGAAACGTACAGGTTCATGCTGAGGAGCAAGCTCATGAAAGTTAGTATCATTGGTGGTGGCGGCCTGGTTGGTAGCTGCGCGGGTTACGCACTCCAGCTTGGCGGGATTGTGAGCGAGATCAACCTGCTGGACCTCAATGCCGACCTGGTGCGGGGCCAGGCGCTTGACTTGATGCACGGCTCGCCATTCGTGGCCGATCAGCGGATCCGGTCTGGCTCTTATGAACTGATTCCCCAGAGCGATCTGATCTGCATCACGGCCGGCCTGAGGCGCAAGCCAGACGAGAGCCGGCTGGACCTGATCAACCGCAACGTGATCTTGTTCCTGGACATTCTGGCCCAGGTCAAGGCCGCTGGGCTCAAGAAAGAGGCCATTGTTCTGGTGGTCTCCAACCCGGTGGACGTGCTGACCTACCTGGCCGCCGGTCAGCTTGGGCTGCCGACCAAGCAGGTGATTGGGCTGGGGACCACGCTGGACTCGTCTCGGTTCCGCTCTTTGATTGCCGACGCTCTCAAGTTGCCCGCCACCCAGGTTACGGCCACCATTCTGGGTGAGCATGGTGATAGCATGGTCCCCGTGTGGTCGGCGGCGCAGGCGGCCGGTCTGCCCCTGGACAAGTTCCCAGGCTGGACCCCCACCCTGGCGGAAGAGTTGTTCAAGCGAACCAAGGGAAGTGGCGCGGAGGTGATCAAGCTCAAGGGGGGCGCGGGCTTCGCCGTGGGTGTTTCGATTGCGGAAGTGGTTCACGCCATCGCCCTGGACTCGCGCCGAATTCTACCGGTGGGCTCGGTTCTCAACGGTGCCTATGGCCTGCGAGATGTGGCCCTCTCTGTTCCCACGGTGGTTGGGCGTGGCGGGGTTGAGCAGGTCCTGGAAATCGACCTGTGGCCCAAGGAAATCTCGGCCCTTCAGCACTCTGGCCAGGTTCTCAAGGAAACCATTGAGGCCGTGTACCAGTCGAACGCGGCTGCCAAATCGGGCGGTAGGCCAAACGCTGGCCGCGCGGCTGCTACGCCTGTGGCCAGTGAACCCCGACAGGTTCGTGTAACCATGGGGCTTGGCGGCCAGGCAGCAAGCTACGGCGGCTACGGCCGCAAGGGGTCCTGACGTGGCAATGCCGAAAAGTCTCGATCTGAAACTCGCGGCAATTCACGCCAACCCGCACGGGTGCCGGGAATTCATTCTGGCAGACGCCAAAGACGCCGACATGGCGTTTGGTATTGGTGCGCCTGGTCAGTCTCCGGAAGCCCATTCGGGTGAACTCCGGTTCAAGACTTTAGCCGAGTATCGTGAGCAGATCCGCCAGATCACCCGTCAGGGGCTGGTGGATATCATGCTCATGTCTTCGTCCACAAACTACAAGCTGACCATCGAAGAGCGCTTGTTTGAAAACTCGCAGATAACGCCGGCAGCCCGGGCCAACGATACCACCGACGTCCACCTGGCCCGTGGGTCTACGTATGCGACTGAGGGGGCTCGGCCATTCCGATCGGCCGGCATTGATGAGATTCAGTGCGGCCACGTGCAATGCGAGCCCGGAGAGCGAACGCTTGGGGCCAACCTTGGTCTCTACAGCGTGACGTTTAATAACCGGCTCGACCTCGATTATGAGACCCTGCAGCGGTTCCACGACTTCCGGCGCGAGGCGGAATACAAGGGGTTCCGGTACTTCCTGGAAGTCTTCGACCCAAATTTGCCAGGTGTGATTGACCCTGCAAAACTGGCCGACTTCACCAACGACATGATTGCCAGAATGCTGGCCGGCGTGGCGGGCCCCGGGCGGCCAGTCTTCTTGAAGATCGTCTATCATGGTCCGCGTGCGCTTGAGCAACTTGTGGCGTATGACCCGCACCTGGTGGTGGGAATTCTGGGTGGCGCGGCCGGCACCACGCGAGATGCCTTCCAGCTTCTCCATGATGCGAAAACGTATGGCGCCAAGGTTGCGCTGTACGGGCGTAAGATCAACAACGCCGAGAACCAGCTTGCCTTCGTGCAGTTTCTCAGGTTGATTGCGGATGGCCAGCTTGGCCCGGTGGAAGCTGTAAAAGCCTATCACGCGGTGCTGGAACGCTTGCACATTCGCCCGCACCGCTCCCTGGAAGAAGACCTCCAGCAGCAGGTAAATTCCATGAGCTATGGCGGAACCACCACGCGTGTGGCTGTGCCGCCGGCTGCTCCTGCCCCTGCGCCGGTTACACAGGTGGCGGTAGCGCCGCCGGCACCAGCCCTGCCCTTCCCGCAGGCGGTTGCCGCTCCGGCTTACGCGTACCCATCTCGCAACGGCCATCACGGGCTGGTGACCGAGTCGTCGTCACTCAGGCCGGTTGTGGCAAACCCGCTCCAGTCTGTAGAAACACGCACCAGTGGGTTCCCGCAACGGGCCGATGGCCTACCTGACTTCTCTCGCATGGATGTCCACCAGCGACTGGCGTACCACCGCCAGAGACTGGGCCTGAGCTAAAGCGGTTCGCGTTTTGCCTTGCCATTGGCTGTCTGAGACAAGCACGAATCGCTCGTTTTGAAGCTACGTTTTTTGGGGGGGAGTAAAGCCCCCAAAAAAAGCAGCTGACTCTACTGAATGTGTTTGCGTTGGGTTTGGCCTGGCCAAGCGGTGTGAAACGAAAAGCTAAACCCTCAAAGAGCCCTGCCGGGTGAGCCTTCAGTCCTCTGACCAGGCATCTCCCCCCAACCAAGGTTCAGCATGCTGGCTCAGCCTGGGTACAACCATTGTAATTGCTCCAACCAGTCAAACTTACCCAATCTGAACAATTCCGCGTTGCTTTTGTGATTCTTTAACGATCTGGAAAGCCATGCGGGCCGATGCTTTACCTGGAGCCTTTCGAGGTTTCTTTCGTAGACTGGTGGTTAAGCAAGCTCGATCTCTGCCAGGGCATTCATGAACCCTGGCCGGTTCACGGATTCCCACCGGTTGAGGGATAGGGATTTCTCAGCGAACACAGCCAGGTTGCCAACTCAGGCCAGGGCCGATCTGGGACCAACTGGCAACTCTCGCAGAAGAAATGCTGGCATGACCGAAGAGCACTCCGTGGCAAACGATGAGCTGGATGTGGAGGGGCTGGCAACCGAGCCGATCTCCTCAACAGAATCTGCCTCCACAGAATCAACGGCAGTCTCTACCCGGCCAGCCTCGGTTGCTGTTGCATTGCCCACGGATTCTGGTCAGAGCTATCGGCGAGATACCCCGGTCCGAACTCCAGACGCGCTGTACGAGTGGGAAATTCTGATCCAGGCGCCGTTTGCGTTCGACTTCTTTCGAATGCTTCGGAGCCTGCTCTGGTTGCCTGAAAAACGTGCCCCACAGGTGGGGCCCGATGGAACGGTTGCGCATTCTTCCAAACGCCGCTACTTCTTGGATGTTTTGCTGTACAACCTGGGACGGTTAATTCTGATCCTGGGAATGATTCCGTTTACCATGCTGGCGTTCTCGTATATCGCCACATTCCCATTCGTGGGCATGCGGATGCTGGGGCTGACCCTTGGATCTCGGGGGGCAACCACATTGGCGGCGCTTGGGTTATTACTCTCGCTCATGATTCCCATGGCCATTGTGCTGCAGTGGTTCCGGCCAAGCTGGCTCAGAGATTCCTACAAGAAGAGTAAGGTCGAGCTTTACAACATCGGCATGGCCGCAGGCTTGTTCCTGGCCGGCGGGATGCTGGAAACGCTGATCGCGTCTCCCAACTTACCGTTCAGTAAAGACTTTGACGGTCCGATTTCCTCCACCCCGCAGTGGACGCTGTTCTTTGCAGACCTCTCGATGAACGTCTTGTTTGCCAACCTCCCCCAAAAACTGTTCAAGGGCTCGATCTCGAACATCGTTCCCACCACGCACGGTGGCTCCACCGTCAGTCTGGGCTTACTCCGGTTGCTGATGATTGTTGGGTTCGTGACCCTGGTCCGGCTGATGGCGATCAAGCTGTGTATCAACAAAAACGAACTGTTCTACGGCACAGAGGCGGAACTACGGTCTTACCTGCCATACTGCGGCCGGGCCGAGGCGCGGGTGGTGAGGCGAATTATTACCCTGAAGCCTGAAGAAGAGATCGTGATCCGGAACCGGTTCCGGGATGAGATCGAAGTCGATCTCGACTGAGCCACAGCGGCATACGAATCGCAAACCAGAGAGGCTAGGGCTTGCCGGCACTTGGGCCCAGCGAGCCTTCATGCTCAGCCATTCTGGTTGCTTGAGGCTGCCGGGCGGAGTTCGCTGGCAATATGCTCCAGCGTCTCAATGAATTCGCCAGGGTTTGCAATACCCTTGGTTTCCAGAATCTGTACGAGTACGGCAATGAAGAGCTTGAGTTCAGACACCTCAAACCGAAGGTGTTCTAGCTCGGCGTTCCCAGCAGGCGATGGTGCGACAGGCGTTTCAGCCGGCCGGAGTTTGATTGGCTCCGCAACACTTTTGAGGCGATTCACTTCCTTGAGCAGCGAGTTCAGACGCTCGTTCTGGCGAAACTCCCAGTGGAACTCAAGCGGGTTCATGGTGCAGTGCTCTTTCAAATCTTGATCGTTGCATGGCTTGGGAAACAACGGATACCGGATGAATGGTCCAGAATCCCCTTTCAGGCTTCGGCCATCCTCGTTCAGCAATACTAGCATTCTCGGCGCCATTTGGAGGAGGAGGACCTTTTGCTTTGGGTGTAACTACCGGTCCCGCTTTATCCGGTTTTCCCAAGTCTCCCATATAGACGGTCGTTTTCCTGAACGATGTGGTAGCCCCAAAACCTGTCCCACTCCTCGTTCAGGTACGTGGCTCTTAGGTTGAGCATTGCTT
>CAIYJE010000094.1 GCA_903926465.1 uncultured Planctomycetales bacterium | reverse complement strand
CCGTTTGTAACTCAGCGCGTTCTTCATCCGACAATCGCACGATATACTTCTTCTGCATGGTGCACCTCCTTGTGCAGAGCACCATGCACCAGCGACAAAAAAAACACAACCCCAAACCCTAGCGGTGACTAAGCACTAGGCCGCTGCTGCCATGGCAATCGTGGAGAAGTCGATACGATACAACATCCAGTAAACCACAACCCCGGTGATTGAAACATAGAGCCACACCGGGAAGGTGATCTGGGCCACCCAAGCATGGCGGTCAAACTGCCTGAACCAGGCCCGAATTACCGTGATCACGATCAAGGGCACCAGAACAATCGCCAGGATCGTATGAGATAGCAAGATGCTGAAGTACAAGATCCGCAGCGGTCGCCCAACCCCCTGGAACGGAACACTGCCCTTGACCACCACAAAGTGGTAGGTCAGGTAACAGGCCAGGAAGATGGCCGACAAGATGATGGCCGTGATCATGGTCACCACATGCGCCTTCCACCGGCCCGAACGGATCAAAACCCAGCCCAGCAGCAGCAGAACCGCACAAGTACCATTGAGCGTGGCATTGATGGCGGGCAGCCGAAAAGACCACACGTTGTCCAGCCGCCGGGCGGCCAGCAGCAGTGCTTGAATTTCTTCCGGGTCTTCCGATCCGTAGAAGCCCACCACGCGATTCCCCCGGTCCACCAGCGCGAATTTTGAGGAGTGAGCCACTTCCTCAAGTCCCTGCGCCACTTGCTCGGCAGATGCGTCTTCCACCGGAATCAGAAACCCGTTCCGGATCAGCGAGAAGGTCGAGTCATGGTCGCCCGTCAGAAACCACCAAGAGTTGGGGTCGGCCCCCAGGCCGTTGGCATAGCGGGCAAGCACGTCTGGAGTATCGTGCGCAGGATCGACGGAAATACTGACAAGCTGGACCCCGGTTTCTTGGAGTTTGCCCTGCAGCCCCTTCATGGTCGAGCTGATGCGTGGGCAGGAGGTGGGGCAGCGGGTGAAGATGAAGCCAGTAATCCACACCCGATCCGCAAGTTCCGCCTGAGTGACGGTTTGGCCCGAGCGTTCCTGGAACCGGAAGCTGCCCAAGTTAAGCGGGTTCGCCTGCATGGCCCGCGCGGCCCTGGGGGGCGCACCGGCCGGGCTGGAGCTGACCAGCCCCACGCAAAGGGCGGTGGCGGCCGCAACCACACCCAGCACTAGCGTCCAGCCTTTGCGATAGTTGGTGGCGAACCGCGGGTGAAGCCCAGTCTGAGGATCAATACCGGAAGACATGGTAAACGATGCCTTTTGGCACCTCGCTTGAAAGGCGCGAGGTGAGTGGAACGCGTGAAAATTGATCAGGAGGCGGGGATGGGTTCGGCCACTGCGTCGGCCACGGGCGCAGCAGGCTGGGTGTCGTGCGTGGAACGCTGGTGGAGTGCAATATCAGGGACCAGGCCCAGCACCACCACCATCGCCATGAAGATGGCCGGGATGATGGTGAGGTAAACCCATTTCCCCTCAAACTTCACATGCATGAAGTAATAGCCCACCAAACCGGCCTTCACCAGGGCCATGGAAAGCAGGCCGCCAATCAGCAGGCCAGTGGAGCCGGCAAGAAACTTGGCCCAGAAGTATTCCGCCAGGGTCAGAACGAGCAATGCCACCCACACCTGAATGTACGGCGCGTGGGCTTCGGCCTGCTCTTGAGCATCATGACTTGGGTAAGACGTGGTCATGGTTGGGGTCTCCCGCATCGAGGCAAGAAAGTTTGAGGCGTTCTGGGCCGTAGAACCAGGGCCCGATCAGGTCAGTTCAGATCAGATCAGGTAAACCACGGTGAACAAGAGAATCCAGACCAGGTCCACAAAGTGCCAGTACAGGCCCACCAGCTCCAGGGGGGCGTGATCGTCGGCCGTGAATTTGCCCATCAAAGAGCCAATCAGAAGCACGATCAGCGCCACCAGGCCACCCGCCACGTGGGCCCCGTGGAAACCGGTCATCGCAAAGAAGCAAGAGGCGAACAGGCTGGCCCCTGGCACAAAATGCCCGCTGTTACTCACCCCAATCGGGTACACGTGCATCATCATCAGTTCACGATATTCAAACACCTGCACGCCCAGGAACACCCCGCCCATCACCACGGTGGCCAGCAGATACTTTTGCATGCCCAGGCGATCGCCGGCCTGAATGCGTGAGAGGGAAAGGACCATGGTTACCGACGAGCAGATCAGAATGAACGTGTTGATGGCGGTCAGGTCGATGGACAGCGGGTTGGTGGTGTGATCGTACGGCTTTGGCCAGGCAAAGGTCTGCTGGTGGAGTTCTTCAACCGTGGCCCCCGACTTGCGCAAAACGCCGGCCAGTTCGTCGGCCACGTTGGCCCGCTGGCCGGGGATGATGGCGTGTCCCTCGTTCACCAAATGCACAAGGTCTCGCGGGGCATAGTTGGCCACCTTGTCCAGCAGGGGCCGCACCAGGGCAATGACCTTTTCTGGGTTCGGGCCGGCATCGGTGATATGCAGACCAACCGCCGCGTCTCCCAGCTCTGCGATTTCTGGCTGGGCCGGCGAGAAGATGGAGCTGAAGCCGTTGGGTGGGCTGCCGGCCCTCATCACCACGTAAGAGCCAATCAGGCCGGTGAAGAACATCACCTCGGTGGCCAGGAACAGCCACATGGCCACCTTGCCGGGCGTGATGATGGGATTCTTGACCATCGGCGTTGCCGGATCCCGTTCCTGGTGCTCGTGTTGAGAATCGGTCACTGTTTCGTGGGCCATGGAATCGGAACCTCGGGAGAATCCAGCCGTCATGGATTTGCCAGACTCGATATTGAACGAGAAACCAAAACGGTGTCAGGCAGGCTGGGGATTGATCACAAGCAGCAACAGGATTGCTGGAAGGTAGAGGATGGAGGCACGCAGCAGTTGCCTGGCCGATTGGTTGGAAACATTGCGCCAGAAGTTCCAGGCGTAGTAGGCGTAGAACAGTCCTAGAACAATGGCCCCCACAAAGTAGATGGAGCCGGCAACCCCAACAATGGTTGGAAAGAGCGAGCAAGGAATCAAAATCAGGGCGTGGATGGTTGCCTGCCGGCCGGTGAAATCGCCATTGGGATCAACCGAGGGGAGCATCCGGTGTCCACCTCGTGCGTAATCGTCTCGATGAATCCAGGCAATGGCCAGGAAGTGAGGAAATTGCCAGAGAAAAACGATCACGAACAGGGAACAGGCCTCAATACCAATGTGCCCCGTGGCGGCTGCCCAGCCAATAACCGGCGGAAGCGCACCTGGAATGGCACCCACCGCGGTATTAAGCGTGGTCACCGGCTTGAGCGGCGTGTACACGAACACGTAAAGCAAGAACGTGGCCAGAGAGACCGCAGCCGCCAGCGGTTCAATGAACCAGAGCAGCCCGACCCCAGAGACCGTCAGGGCCCCGCCAAAGAGTGAGGCCGGCAGCACCGCCACTTCGCCCGTGGGAATGGGTCGGGTAAGCGTGCGCCTCATGAGCGAGTCTCGGTACCGCTCCAGAATCTGGTTCCACACGCTGGCGCCGCCGGCCACCAGTGCGGTGCCAACCAAGGTGCCCAGCACGGTCAGCGGGTTGGCCGCCGCGCGAGCGCCCAGCCAGAAGCCAACGGCCGTGGTGAGCAGCACCATCAGGGCAATGCGTGGCTTGGTCAGGCTGAGGTACGCCGAAAAGAGGCCACGGGGAACCGCGCCTCCTTTGGCAGAGCTTGGCAAAACCGTAGGGCCTGGGACCTCTTCAAAGGCTGGTGCGCCCAGTGGGACCGGAACCGCCGAATCAATGCTCATGCCTGGGCCTCCAGGTTCAGCGCTCCCGGCGGAGACGGAGACCTTGCAGAGTCGGTACGGCCGAATCGACGGTAAGCCAGCATGACAAAGCTCACGAGCGCGGCCAGAAGCAGCGCTCCGGCTCCCTGGTGGGCCACCCGCATCAGGGCTTGAACCGGACTCACCGCCCGGTCAATGCCATCAAACGGGCGAAGCAGCCACCAGGCGGTCAGGCCCAGCACAATTTGAAGCAGCGTGAAAAACGCCATCCAGCCAGCAGGCCCGCGCAAAAAGCCAACGGAATCTTGGGCCTTCCAAACACGGATGGCCAGCGGAAACACATGGCCAATCACGGCCAGGGCCAGCGTGGCGTGAATCATCACGGCCACACTGGAGCCGTAATGCCGGACGTAGGCTCCCGAGACAATTTGCAGCAAGAGCATGATCAGGGTGGCTGTGCCACGCCTGGCCAGCCGCATGGTGTCGGCCTGAGGGGCGGCCGGTTGATGCCAGCGTGCGCTGGTGAGCACGACCACGGCGACCATGAGCCCGAAGAAGAGCTGGGCGGTGCAACCGTGTACAAAGGCCAGGAAGGTGGAATTCTGGTTCACGCGAATTCCACCGAGCACGCCTTGGCCGGTGACGGCGGCAATGAGAAACCAGACCAGGGCGAGCAGCAGATCTTTACGCAGGAAGGCCGCGTACGCAGCGTAGAGCAAAGACACGCCGCAAACCGCCAGGAAACCGGCCATGGCCTTGCTCAGGCCAAACAGGATTCCCGGGGGATTGACAATGGCCAGGGCGGCCGACGCCACCACGGCGGCGAACGGCAGGAACCCGGCGAGGCCGATTCTAGAGAAGGTGAAAGCGCCGGCTATGCCAATGCAGGCCAGGCCCACGGCGGCTCCATAAAGCCGGTGGGCGTGCTCGGCAAAGGGACCGAATGAGGCCTCGAACATGTTGTACAGGAACATGTTCGACTGGAATGTCGTCGGCCAGTCTGGCACCGCCATCCCTACCCGGTAAATGGTCACGGTGCCACCTACCAGCAGCAGGGGCCAGGTAAACATCGCCCCCGCAATTGCCAGCCAGTGGAGCCAGGTCGGCGATGGACATGCACCTCGGGTATTGGGAAAAGATTCCGCGGATATCGAAGACATTCTTGACTCTGGTTTCGGTCAAACTCTGGGGCGGATCGCAAAAGTTGCGGAGAGTGGAGAGAAGTTGAAATTCGAGCCGATCAAGCCTCAGGCGTGGCTGGATGTGGCCAGGGCGGGGCTGGGAGCCAGGTTGGCCAGCGGCTGGGTTTGAGGAATAAAATCCTCTGCCTCGCCGGGAACGCTGTACTCATAGGCTGCGTGATAGACGGTGGGAATGGTGGCGAAGTTGTGGTGGGGCGGTGGCGAACTGGTGGCCCATTCCAGGGTATTGGCTCGCCAGGGGTTATCAGGCGCCCGCTTACCGGCCACCAGGCTGGCCAGCACGTTGTAGATCAGAATCAACTGCGCCGCACCCATCAACAAGGCGCTCACGGTCATGAACTCGTTCATGAAGTGAACCCCGGGGTTATCCAGGAATTGATAGATGTACGGATTGGCCACCCGCCTTGGGTGACCTCGCAAGCCAATGATGTGCATCAGGAAGAACGTGCAATTGAACGAGATGAAGGTCAGCAGGAAGTGAATCTTGCCCAGCCGTTCATCCAGCATGCGGCCGAAAATCTTTGGGAACCAGTAGTACAGGCCCGCAAAAATGGCGAACGAACTACCACCGAAGAGCACGTAATGGAGGTGCCCCACAATGAAGTAGGTGTCATGGATATGAATATCAATGGGCGTGGCGGCCATGAAGATTCCAGACAGGCCGCCGATCACGAACATGGCCACGAAGCCGGTTGCAAACAGCATGGCGGCCGTGAACTGAATGGAACCACCCCAGAGGGTGCCAATCCAGTTAAAGGTTTTGATGGCCGAGGGCAGGGCAATGACCATGGTCGAGAGCATGAAAGTGGCCCCCAGCAAGGGGTTCATACCCGACTGGAACATGTGGTGGCCCCACACCAGAAAGCCCAGAAGGGCAATGGCGGCCATGGCAAACACCATCGGCTTGTAACCGAAGAGCGGCTTGCGAGAGAACGTGCTCAGAATGTCTGAGACCATGCCCATCGCCGGCAAGATCATGATGTAAACCGCAGGGTGGCTATAGAACCAGAACAGGTGCTGGAACAGCAGCGGTTGACCGCCACCCACCGGGCCCGGTTCGTTGGCCACGCTGGCACCAACGGGTATGAAGAAGTTGGTGCCGATGGTCCGATCCAGCAACTGCATGATGATGGCCGAGGTCAGCACCGGCAACGCAAAGGCCTGCAGCAAAGCCGTGATGAACATGGACCATACGGTCATTGGCATCCGGAACATCTTCATGCCGGGCGCTCGAAGGGTGAGCACCGTGGTGATGTAGTTGATGGATCCCATGATCGAAGAGACGCCGGCAAACAGCACACCCATTAGCCACAGCGTTTGGCCGTTCAATGAGCCGGGCGTGGAATGCCGGAAAACGCTCAAGGGGGGATACGCGGTCCAGCCTGCTTCGGCAGCGCCACCGGGTACGGTGAATGAAACCAGCATCACAATGAATGCAGGCCACATAAACCAGTAACTGAGCATATTGAGCTTGGGGAACGCCATATCGCGGGCCCCGATCATCAGCGGAATCAGGTAGTTCCCAAACGCGCCCGTCAGAATGGGAATGACCACAAAGAAGATCATCACCGAGGCATGCATGGTGAAGAGCTTGTTATAGAATTCAGGCGGCATCTGCCCCTTGGTCTGCCACTGGCTCTCCATCATCGAGCTGAGCACCGGAATTCTGGTCCAGGGCCAGGCCAGTTGCCATCGCACGGCCAGCGCCAGCAGGCCACCCACAATGAAGAAGATGAGCCCCGACACCAGGAACTGGATGCCAATCACCTTGTGGTCGGTGGCAAACACGTACCGGGTCAGAAAGTTGGTGGGACCGGGATGCTCATGATGGTCATGCGCATGGTCTTGGTGCGTAGGTGCTGCGCCTGGAGACACGGGGTCTGCCGGTGCATGACTCGTGGCCACGAGGTCGATGGATTCGGGTCCAGAGTTCGAGGCAGGCGATTTCTTCTTACTCATATTTCAAGACCTCTCCACGGTGCTGCTGGCGGGATCCGTGGCGGTGGTGGCCGGATCGCTCGCTTGTGCGTCTGGAGCCGTTGCGCCGGCGGGCTGAGTCTGGTTTTGCTCAGCCAGGGCGGACGTCATCCACTCGTTGAATTCAGCCTGCGTCTCGTGAACCGTGAGCAGTCCACGCATCTTGTAATGGCCCCACCCGCAGAGTTCCGCACACACCAGCTCATAGGTGCCAGGGGTATCCACGTCGAACCAAACCGGAATGGTCATCCCGGGCACCGCATCTTGCTTGAGCCGGATCTGGGGCAGAAAGAACGAGTGGAGCACATCTTGAGACTTGAGGTCGATCAGGACCGCCTGATCTTTGACGATGTGCAGATTGTTGATGACGTGCAGGTCATCGGTGGTGCCAAACTTTCCATCCACGCCCGGGTACCGCACCAGCCAGTTGAATTGCCGGCCGGTGACCTGCGCCAGCGGTGCCGATTTCGGCCTGCGGCTGCGGAACTTGATGTCGGCCCAGCTTCCCATCTGGTAGAACGCCAGGAAGACCAGGATCACAGCGGGAATCAGGGTCCAGACAATCTCCAGCTTGTGGTTGCCATGCGAGTACTGAGCCACCCGGCCGGGCGACGCAGGATACTTCCAGAGCGCCCAAGAAAGGGCGAGCATGGTGAGCACGAACACCGCCCCGGTGATGGCCAGCACCAGCATGGTAAGCCGGTCGATTTCGGCTCCAAAGTGCAGCGGGCTCCGCACAGACACGTTGTGGAGCAGCCACCAGTTGGGATCGAACATGGCGTAGACGAATGAGCCCACACAAAGGGCAGCCGTCACCAAAAATAAGAGGCTCCAATATCGCACGGTCAACTCCAAAGACACTGTCGACGGTGGAGAAATTCTGAGAAGCTGGCAACCACTGGGACCCCCTGTTGTATCAAGCAGGACGCACCCAAGGAGAATAGCCTTCAGGATGCGGGTTGCTGAGAGGGGTCAGGGCTGCCAGCAGAGGGAAGGTTGTTGGCAGTGTCTGTTGAGGGAGCGAGTTCAACGGCCTTTGCTCCCTCAAGCAAGCTTTTTTCACTGGGCAAGGCCAGCACAAAGTTCACAACGTCCCAAACTTCATCACTGGTGAGCAGGCTTCCGCCGCTCGAACTGAAGTGAGCCGGCATCGGGGTTCCGTTGATTCCCTTGGCCACCCGCCAGTAAAGATCGATCGGCCGCCGACCACCCTTGAAGCGGCCAGCCTGCAGGTTGGCCGGCCGGAGCGGCTGGCCCCAGTCGTCCGCCCACTTCTTGCTATTCTTTTCGGCAAAATCCTTGAGTTCGTCGATCTTGTCTTGGCTGGGGTTGCCCTGGAAAACCGCACGAACAAACGAGCGGTAATCCACAAAGCTCTCTCCGTTCCCCTTGCCATCCAAGCCGTGGCAACCAAAGCATTGCAGGCCTTTGGCACCCAGATAAAGCTGCTTGCCCCGTTCGATGCTTTCCGGGGTAGCCTCGGGCCGGGCCGAAGGGGGAGCAATTACGCGCTCGGCCGCGTTTGTCCAGCGCCCGAAGACCAGGTCGATGGCTTCTTGGGCCACATCTTCAGAGAGGTCGGTCTCAGCATCGTCTTCGCTCACGTCTTGGCCCAGCGTGGCCAGCGTGGTCTCCACTTCGCCGCGGAGACTCAAAAACACGATGTAATCCAGAACCTGGTCAATCTCAGAGGGGGTCAACACGGCCGCAAAGGAGGACATCGAGGAATTGTCGATGCCGTCCAGCAGGGTGCGTTTGAGGTCTTGTCGTGTGGGCTTGCTATCGACGCCGGTTCCCTCGGTAGAGGTGAACTTGTAGACGCCGGTTCGGAAATCTCGGGGCCGTGGCCAGAGGAAGAGGGCGGTGGGGCCGTTGCCGTCTCCCGAGGCGCCATGGCAGTGCATGCAATGTTCACGATAGAGGCCAAGACCGCCGCGAATTGGCGTATCGGGCTTACCAGCCTCGTGAATTACGGGGCCAGGCTTGGTGGAATCTCCCTCGGCCAGCAGCACCTGGGACGCAATTCGGGCACCGGCTTCGGGCAGGGGCGCACCAGGTGGAACCCGCAATTCTTCGGTATTGGGGCCAAAAAGTTGCGAAACGAGTTGAGAGACACGTGCCTGGACTTTGGGCTTATCTGCCAGCTTGGCAGAGGTGGCTTTATCAGATGCGTAGGGCAGGGGAGCTTGCGGCTGAAATTCGTTACAACCGCTGACAGTCCAGGTCAGGAACCCCGCCACGAAGGCAAGCCGGAACCGCAATGTCACGCGTAAAGTCTCCCGAATGCAGCTTTCCATGGGAACCGTCAAATCCATGCAAAGAGCTGGAGTCCTGGGCGGATCTGTGCTCTCGGCGATTGAATGATTCAGGGGAGGGGAGCCGGGTGGTCCAGTAGCGGACCGCTCAGGGGAATTTTGCCAGGAATGAACCCGGACCAGGCGGGTGGTTCCCTCAAAAAGAAACACACCTGCGATCGATTCCCTACAACTCCACTGTATCCTACCGAAAAGAGGGGGCGATGCTCAAGAGACGTAGCGGTCCAGTTTGATCTGACGCCACACCAACGCGACCGATTTTTCCCGATCGTCGGATTGCAATGTAGCGGGTTCCTCAGGAACTGAATTCTCCGTGAAGAGTCCAGGATCACGATCCGATTTCAAGAAAATGAGGACTCTTGATCCAGCCACCAAGTCGGTCCAAACCAAGCATCGCTCCCGGTTTGGCTATAGCCAGGACTGGTGGCGAGAGTCTGAGTATTCGGCTGGGGTGAGCCGTAGCTACTGGTCATCTACGCGGCATCCCTCGCTGTGTTTGCTCTACGTTTTGCCGCTGCTGATACTTTACGAAGCGGGAATCCGGATTCTGGGCGGCAACCAGTATGATTCGCTGAGAGCGGGCATTGATAGCTGGGTGCATCATGGAATGGTGCTGCTGGGGCTTTCGAATACCTGGATTCCGCCGCTGGCGCTGATCACCGGCATGGGAATTTGGCTCCAGAAAGAGAAAGAGGTGCCGGTTTGGCGTGCCGAGCCGCTGGCGGGGATGACGTTGGAAAGTTTGAGTCTGGCGGTTTGCCTGATCGGGCTGAGTAAACTGGTGGACCTGGGCCTGAACCAACTGGAGCACAGCCAGGTTCCGCTGCAACTGGCCCAGGTGGCCGATGCCCCTAGCTCGGGTGCGCGTTACCTGGCGTTTCTTGGGGCGGGAATTTACGAGGAAGCGGTTTTCCGGCTGGCGCTGATTCCACTGCTCTTTGCCGTCAGCCGATTTTTGCTGCTGCCTGGGTTTTTGGCCAGCACGCTGGCGATTACCGGCTCTTCGTTACTATTTTCGGTGGCTCATCATATTGGTGTGCCAGGCGAGTCGTTCACCTGGTATGCCTTTGTTTTCCGCTGGATTGCCGGAGTTTACTTCTCTTGGGTGTTTGTGGCCCGTGGATTCGGCATCGCCGTGGGTACACACGTGGCGTACGATTGTTTGGTCGGTTGCCTGTCGATCCCAGCCTGAGCATGAATGCCAAGGGCGATGGCCGACCTTGCTCGAAATCCGCCAAACGACCGAGAAAGCTTTCCATCTCGACCGATGCGCATCATTCACCTATCTGATATCCACGTCTGGCACTGGCCCACGCACCCTGCGCAGCTTTTTAATAAACGCCTGATCGGGTTGACCTCGCTCCTGACAGGTCGGGCCCGGCGGTTTCCCCAGGCTCGCCTGGGCTCCTTGGTTGCACGCGTGGCCTCACTCAACGCCGATCACCTGCTAATCACCGGCGATTTCACCACCACGGCACTGCCATCGGAATTCGCCACCATTCGACACGCGCTCGAACCCGCGATTTCGTCTGCTGGGCAGTTGACCGTGGTCCCTGGTAACCATGATCGATACACGTCGCAGTCGGTAAAAGACCGGCTGTTTGAACGAACTTTTGGGGAGTTTCTGCCAAGCCCCACGTTTCCCTGGGTCAAACGCCTGGACCCAGAGACCGTGATTCTGGGGCTTGACCCCTGCCGGCCCCACGCCACCGCCACCGGCTTCTTGCCACGCCAGCAACTGGAACAGGCGCAAGCGTTACTGGCCCAGCAGCCCCACAAGCGTACCATTATTGCCTGCCATTACCCGGTGGATGCACCGCCAAGCCTGGCCAAGCAGTTGCACCACAAGCGGATTCTGAAAGCCCCACCCCTGATTCACTGGCTGAGCGGGCTGGGACCGCATCTTTATTGCTGCGGCCATTTGCACAAAACCTGGGCGTTTTACTCAACACGCATTCCAGGTCAGCTCTCCCTGAACCCAGGCGCACCGCTGATGGTGGACCACCGGCATCCATCCAACCCTGGGTTTCTGGAGATCCACCTCAATCAACACGCCATCCATGTAGACCATCACGGGTGGGATGGGCTGGGATGGCAAATCACCAGGCTGATTGAGAATCCCCAGTTCTTCACGGCCTGAAGTTCCCCACAGGAACCAAACGGGGCCGTGAAGAGGCCGGTTCTCCTCTACTCAGAGCGAACCCTTGGCTTCCGCCAGCCGCAGTTGAGCCCGAGCCCGGGCAACAGCCCGGTCACGCTCTGCGAACTGCTCGGGAGTGGTCGGACTGATCGCCAACGCCCGTTCGAGTTCCGCACGCGCTGAATCGGCCGTGAGATCGGTCAACGACAAGGCACGGTTGGTGAGTACCGAAATTTGGTTATCGCGGATCTGGAGGAAGCCTCCATCCACATAAAGCCGCTCACGGGGCGCACCGGCGCGATCATATCGCAATTCGCCAAAGCCAAGCCGGGCAACCACTGGGGCTCGGCCCGGCAAAATGCCCATCTCGCCATCGATCAGGGGGACGGCCACAAATGTGACTTCCGCGTCCATGAGCGTCTTTTCAGGCGTGATCACCTGACAGCGCATCTGCGAAGCAGCGCCTCGGGGTGCACCAGACCGCGTCTTGGAACTGTCTACAGTGGCCATGCGTTCCGCCTCAAAGATTGCCAGCGAGTGAATTCAACTGCCAAGTAAGCCAAAATCAAAGACGTCAGGCGAAACGGCCCTGCTCTCAAACAAAGAGCAGGGCCGTGCATGCGATATCAGCGGGCCATCTTCTTGGCCTGCTCCTCAGCTTCTTCCACAGCACCCACGTAGCGGAACGCGCTGACGGGGAGATGATCCCACTTGCCTTCGCAAATTTCCTTGAAGGAGCGGATCGTGTCTGCAAGCTTGGTGTACTTGCCTTCTTTGCCCGTGAACACTTCAGCCACGTAGAACGGCTGAGACAGGAAGACTTCAATCCGGCGAGCACGTTCGACCAGTTGCTTGTCTTCTTCCGAGAGTTCATCAATACCCAGAATGGCAATGATGTCTCGAAGTTCACGATAACGCTGAAGAATCGACTGCACCCGGCGCGACACGGCGTAGTGCTCTTCACCAACGTACTGGGGGTCGAGAATACGCGAGGTCGAACCCAGGGGATCGACGGCCGGGTAAATTCCCTTCTCGGCAATCGACCGCTGGAGCACGATGAAGCCGTCCAAGAAGCCGAAGGTGGTTGCCGGGGCAGGGTCCGTTAGGTCGTCTGCCGGCACGTAAACGGCCTGAACGGAGGTGATAGCACCCTTCTTGGTCGAGGTGATTCGCTCTTGAAGCGCACCCATTTCGGAGGCCAGCGTGGGCTGGTAACCGACGTTCGAAGGCATACGACCAAGCAAGGCCGAGACCTCGGAACCGGCCTGGCTGAACCGGAACACGTTGTCAATGAAGAGCAGGGTTTCGGCACCGGTCGCGTCGCGGAACCATTCGGCGGTGGTCAGAGCCGAAAGGGCCACGCGAAGACGTGCACCTGGAGGCTCGTTCATCTGACCGAAGTACATCACCGTCGAGTCGATGACGGACTTGCCCGTGGCACCGATCTTGGTTTCTTGCATTTCCAGCCAGAGGTCGTTCCCTTCACGGGTCCGCTCGCCCACGCCGGCAAATACCGAGAAACCACTGTGAACACGGGCGATACGGGCAATCAGCTCTTGCAGAATGACGGTCTTACCCAGACCGGCACCACCGAAGAGACCAATTTTACCACCACGCACGAACGGGGTCAGAAGGTCAATGACCTTGATGCCGGTCTCAAAGACCTCGGTCTTGGGAGACAGCTCATCGAAGGCTGGCGGGTCGCGATGGATCGGCCAAGATTCTTCGGTGATCACAGGGCCACGGCCGTCAATGGGATTGCCGAGCAGGTTGAACACCCGGCCCAGCGTTTCCTTACCCACGGGTACGGTTACGGGACCACCGGTGTCGGTGACCGGCATGCCACGGACTAGGCCGTCGGTAGAACCCAGGGCCACGCAGCGCACGCGGTTGCCACCCAGTTGCTGCTGCACCTCACCGGTCAGGTTGAGGTTCACACCCTTCTCGTTCGTCTGTATGCGAAGCGCGTTGTAGATCTCGGGGAGGTGACCCTCCTCGAATTCGACGTCGAAGGTCGAACCGATCACCTGGGTAATTCGACCCTTTGCAGTCATGGTTGCCATCTGATTTCCTCGATGAACGCCGCCAAGGTCGAAAGTCGCGACCATTCGGGGCGGTTCGGTCTGAAGTTCCAGGTTTTCTGAACGATTCTAGTCGGTTGGCGAGACAGTAAGACGAGACTGAAGCAGGAAGAGCCGACCTCGGGTTTATTCGAGAGCCGCGGCTCCTCCGATAATTTCGGCCAGTTCGCGAGTGATCTGCGACTGGCGGGCCCGGTTGTATTGCATCGTCAGCCCCTTGATCATCTCATCGGCATTCTCAGTGGCACCTTTCATGGCAATCATTCGAGCAATTTGCTCGCTGACGGCCGAATCCAGGAAACACTTGAAAAGCTGGGCTTTGTACGCAATCGGTACGATTTCGTCGAGAATGCTGCGGGCGTCTGGCAAGAACTCGTACGGAATTT
Source organism: uncultured Planctomycetales bacterium (assembly GCA_903926465.1). Classification (GTDB taxonomy): domain Bacteria; phylum Planctomycetota; class Planctomycetia; order Isosphaerales; family Isosphaeraceae; genus CAIYJE01. The sequence continues at coordinate 47,596 of CAIYJE010000094.1, read as the reverse complement.
GCTCGCCAGAACGGGGCTCGGGTTCGGGGGCTGCAGCCCCTTTCTTGGCAACCGTGGCACCTGCCATTGTGAGTTGCGCAGAACTCATGGGCAGAAGCGTGGTCAGCTTGGCTTCCTGGCGGGAAACGCTGATGAACCGGGTGTACGCGACCTCGAAACGATCAATTTCCCCATTCATGTACATCTTGGCGTACGATTCGGCGACGGCCTCGACCTCATCGTACTTGGGACGATCATCGAAGTGGGTATAAACCGTTTCGGCCTTGAGACCACGGAACTTGATGAAGGCAACGCCACGCTTGCCCGAGATATCCAGGATCGGCTCGATCCCTTCGGCCTCAAGTTCCACCAGTCGCCGGGCGGCCAGGCGAAGGACGTTGCCGTTATAACCGCCGGCCAGACCACGATTACTGGTGATAACCAGAAGTCGGCAGCGACGAACGGGCTCACGCGTTGAGAGCAAAGGATGAGAAACCTCGCCGGTGGCACCACCCAGATCTTTAACGATTTCGCCAATTTTCCGGGTGAATGCCGCGGCTTCGGTGGCACGCTCTTGCGCTTTACGGTAACGAGCCGTCGCAATCAGCTCCATCGTCCGTGTGATCTTCTTGATGTTCTGCACCGATTTTCGGCGCTTGATGATCGCTCGGGCTTTGGCCATGGAAGGAATACGCCTGAGAGGGACTGAAAATCGGTCAGAAGGGGCAACACCAAACGATCACAACACAACTCAGGAACGGGCGCGATAGCGTGCCTTGAAGTCGGCCAGCACCGTCTTCATCTGAGACACCACTTCATCCGTCAGCTTCTTCTCGCGAAGCAGCAGGTCATAGAAGCTCTTCCGCTCTTCATGAACGAAGTTGTGAAGCTCTTCTTCGTAGGCCCGCACTTCCTTGACCGGAACATCGTCCAGGAACCCTTCGGTACCGGCATACAGGCTGATGACCTGATCCGCGTCGTTCATGGGGCGGTACTGGGGCTGCTTGAGCAGTTCGACCATGCGATAGCCGCGATCGAGCTGAAGCTGAGTGGCCTTGTCCAGTTCGGTACCGATCTGGGCAAACGCTTCCAGTTCACGGAAGGCGGCCAGGTCGAGTCGAAGACCACCGGAAACCTTCTTCATGGCGGCCGACTGGGCCTTGCCACCCACGCGAGACACGCTGATACCCACGTCGACGGCCGGACGAATACCGGCGAAGAACAGTTCGGGCACCAGGTAAATCTGACCGTCGGTGATCGAGATCACATTGGTGGGAATGTACGCCGACACTTCCCCTTCCAGCGTCTCGATGAGCGGGAGAGCCGTCAGCGACCCACCCGAGGTGTCGGTCTTGGCGATCACGTGGCCTTTGTACTTGGCTTCATGCGCCAGGGCATGCTTGGCTTCTTCATGACCGGGAACACCCAGGAACACCTTGCCGTCGATGCCCGATTTCTCGGTGATTGGGCCAGTGGTACCCTGAGGCACAATCACGTACTTGTTGGCGAGCTTGGCAGACCGTTCGAGCAAGCGGGAGTGACAGTAAAACACGTCGCCAGGGTAGGCCTCACGCCCTGGAGGGCGGCGAAGCAGCAGCGACAGTTCACGGTAAGCCACGGCCTGCTTGGAAAGATCATCATACACGCACAGGGTCGGCTTACCCTGCTCATACATGAAGTATTCAGCCATGGCTGTACCGGCGTAAGGGGCCAGGTACTGCAGGGGCGATGGATCGCTGGCACTGGCCACCACAACAATGGTGTATTCCAGAGCGCCATAGCGGCGGAGCGTGTCCACCATCGCGGCGGTGGTGGATTCTTTCTGACCGATGGCCACATAAACGCAGATGACCCCTTGGCCCTTCTGGTTCAGAATGGTGTCGATCGCAATGGCCGTCTTGCCGGTTTTGCGGTCACCAATGATCAGTTCTCGCTGACCACGACCGATGGGGGTCATGGCGTCGATCGCCTTGACTCCGGTCTGGAGCGGCTCATCTACGGGCTGACGGTCGGCAATGCCGGGGGCTGGAGATTCCAGCAGCCGCGTGTGTGTGGTGAGAACGGGTCCCAAGTTATCAATGGGCACACCCAGGGCGTTGACCACACGACCGATGAGGGCATCGCCCACGGGAACTCGCAACAGTTCACCGGTGGCTCGAACGCGTTCGCCTTCATGGATGGTTTTGTAATCACCCATGATGATCACGCCGACCGAACTCTCTTCGAGGTTGAAGGCCAAGCCCTTCACACCGTTCTCGAATTCGACCATCTCGCTGGTCATGACACCAGAAAGACCGTAAACCCGGGCGATACCGTCGCCGACTTCGAGCACCCGACCAACCTCGCTGCGGGTGACCTCGGTCTCAAAATTCTTGATTTCGCTCTGAATGACGGACGTGATCTCGTCGGCTCGGAATCTCATGGATCAATGGTCCCGTGGCAAAGTTACTGCAAGCGCCATGCTGTTCAGTCTGCAAGCGCTCGCGTGGCCAGTTGTCCGCGTAACTGGAGGATCTTTTCTTCAACAAGTTGCTTACGGAGGCGATCAAGTTGCGACCGCAGGGAACTGTCGTAAACAATGTCGCCAACCTGCACTGTCATCCCGCCCAAAATGGCGGGATCAACCGTCAAATCGAGGATTGGTTCGGAGCCAAGCGTCTCCAGGAGTCGCTTGTGGAGTTCACGCTTTTCCGCGTCTCCCAGGGGAACGGCGGAGCAAACGTGAACCGTCTTCTTGTTCTGCCGCAGGTTCCAGGCTCTGCGCACATGACGGGCAATTCCCGAGAGCAGGTCGAGTCGCCCGGCCCGATTGAGAACCCGAATAAACGTCATCAAGGTGGGATGAAGCTTACCCTGAAACAACCGCAGCAAAATCCGATCTTTTTCGGCCCGAGAGATCTCTGGAGAGACCGCCAGCGCGTCATAAGCGGTTGATGCGGTTGTGGCCGAGACCAGCTCATCGAGCTCGTCAAAAGCCGATTCAGGGTTGCCTTCTTCAGCCAAAACGTTTAGCAGTGCATCCGAATAGGCGCGAATCAGCCCTTCGTAGCCCACATCCAGAACCGTACCACGCAGCCCGGAGACAGAACTGGTCTCGGTGTAGCCCAGGTCGCTCGGAACGTCACTCATGAGCGACGCTCCGCGGTGGGCGTGGCCGGCAATTCAGACATGGCCCGCTGGAGCAACCGCTTGTGTTCTTCCGGTGAAACCTCACGAGAAAGAACCTTGCCCGCAACATCCACGGCCAGATTCGCGGTCTTGGACCAGATTTCCACCAGCGCCTGGTCGCGAGCCACCGCAATATCACGTTCGGCCCGCTGACGAGACGATTCGGCTTCCTCATGGGCCTTGGAAACGATCGAATTTCCAATGGTTTCGGCATTGCGACGTGCCTCATCCATCATCGAACGAACGTCTTCCTGAGCACGTGACATCAACTGTCGGTGTTCAGCCAGCAAGCGCTCTCCTTCGGCACGCGCCTGATCGGTCTTGGCAAGAGCCTCTTCCTGATACCGCTCGCGATCATCAAGGGCTTTGGAAAGGGGGCCCCAGGCGTACTTACTCAGCAACAGCAGTAGGCCCAGAAACACGATGGCGGTAGCCACCGAAAGCGGAAGCTGAAAATCAACGATGCCGTCTTTGGGGTCAACGGCCGCAGCATGGGCGTGGGTATCCGCCGCCACGGCATGACCAGCAACTGCATCTTCTGCATGCGTGGCCACAGCTGCTACGGTCGACGGAGATTGAGCCTGCGTTCGAGCGGGCTCAATCTGATCACACACCAGAATCAACAGGCCGGCAAGGAGCACGAGCCGGGACATGGAAAGGCCTCACTCCTGGTTCGAAACGAAACCATTGCGGTGAAGGATCGGCGCAAGCCCAAGGGAAGGGCAGGCTGGGGCAAACCAACCAGGTGTCGGATTGCCCCCGACTTACCTGGATCAGTAAGGAGAGACAAAAAACATCAAGATGATCAACGCGAAGAACGCGATACCTTCAATCAGAGCCGCGGAAATAATCATGGTGGTCTGAATATTGTTCGCCATCTCAGGCTGACGGGCGATCGACTCCACCGCGGAGCGACCAATCCAGCCAATGCCAATGCCCGCACCAATGATGACCAGACCGATGCCCAGCGGCCTCGCGTCCTGAAGTGCACCCTTGGAAGCACCAGCGCTCGAAACGCGAGCTTGGTCGGCAACTGTCTGCTGAGCCAGAACAGGAGCCTCGGCAACGAACAGGATCGAGAACAGCACTGCGGCAATCTTGAGAAACTTCATCGGACCGATCACTCCTGAACGGGTAGACCAACACGCCCCAGTAAGAGGCTGGATGCGACTGAGAAATCGGCAGAACGCCGTTCGCCCTACCTCGACGCCAGATGCATGAACACCTGGCCGTCTTCGATCTCTCAAACGCTGAATCAACAACGAACGAACAAGGCTCTTCGCGAACTCTTCGAATCAGTGAGGATGAAGCGCTGTCCCGATGAACAGGGCAGCCAAGAACGTGAAAATGTAGGCTTGAAGGAACGCCACAAAAAGCTCAAGAACGCTAATGGCAACCGCACCCACCAAACTGGCGGGAGTGACCAAAAAGGTTGCAGCGCCCGTGGCCATGGCAATGAATCCCAGGATGACCGCGATCACAATGTGACCCGCCAGCATGTTGGCAAAAAGTCGCACGGCAAGTACGACGTGCCTGATCAAAAGGCCAGCCACCTCAATCACCAGCATCAAACCCCAGAGAAAGGGCTTGAGAATGGCAGGTACATCCATCTTGGGAACCAGACTTGTCCAGTACCCAACCAAACCCGAGGTTCGCATACCAGCCACAACCACCACAATGAAGGTGATCAGAGCCAGTGTGCCTGTGACGGCAATGTTACCCGTGGGCGAGGCACCACCGGGAATCATCCCCAGAAGATTGCAGAAGAGGACGAAGAAGAAGGTCGTCCAGAGAAACGGGAGGAAACGGTCCGATGGCCGGCCAGCATGTACGGCCGCGGCATGGGCACCGTGATCATCCACGTGCACCTCACCATGTCCGTGATCGTCGGAATTACCGTCAATCGCCGGACGGGCAATACCATCGCGGATGAACAACAGAATCGCTTCGAAGAAGTTCGAAAAACGACCCTTGGTCACCCGATTCGCTAAAACATGCCGGGTCAGAGGGATCAGGATAGCCGCCACCAACAAGGCCGCTACCAGTTCCATGACCATGAAACGTGTAATCTGCACACCCGCGATCGCTGGTAAAGCAATGGGTGCTTCAACCACCGGAATCTCAAGGGTGTCATGGTCGATCACATGCTCAAGTGGATTGTGACCGTGGTCCTCGGCCATGAGGTCGTGACCTTTCAAACCCGTTAAAGTTTCAGTTTCGCAGAATCAGTGTCGGGCAAACGAGGCTTTGGCGGGCTCACATTACGTGCAAGGCTCATCACCTGAGCCATACCCGCGGCAAACCCCAAAAAAGCACCCGCCAGCACGCATGACGGAGTGGTGCCAAGCAAGCGATCACAGCCATACCCAAGAACGGCCGGCAACGAGAACGCCAACCCAATGGATGTGACCCTGATAGCCCAGGTTAACCCGACCGAGAGAGGACTGAATTCTGTGCGGTCGTTCAAAAGTCCGACCCCCCGAACACAGCATCCCGCCATGGGACACCCTTCAATCAATCGACGACCCCTGCAACCACCAGTTTACACCAGAGTTTGGGAAACGTGGCGAAAATCGCGAAGCTTGACTACGCAGGTCCACATTTTCTTATCCCAGTTAGGGGCTGTCAATATGCTCGGGTTCGACTCTGGGAAGTTTTTCACGAAGTCGGCCGATCGGGGGGCCAACCCGCCCAACTCAAGCCCAACGAAGTCACCCGATCGATTCCTGTCACGCAACCGCGCCTGTTTCTTTTTTCCATCATCCAGGCCGGTGGCGCGGTTGCGCGGTCGGGCTGTCCGGGAATTCCTGGAAGCAGCCCACCCAAGCCAAGGGGGGAAACGCCCGAACTTTCCGATCTATTACCTCACCCTGGCCCAAGACCCAGAAAGCCTGACCTCTATCCCTGACAGACCAAGCCCAATCGACCAGACTTCTTGCTCAACACCACCGCTAGGTGTGAAATGTCGCACGACTTTGAATCCATTTGCCCAAGCTTACGGGAACATCCCCGCGTGTTTCACCAAATTCCGGTGGTGTTCGGCGGGAAGTGCCCAATCGACCGATTCCATCGGCCGTCACCCCGAAGCCACCCCAGGCTCATGGGACCCTGATTTTTTCGAGATTCGAAAACTTTAACCAAACCCGGAAATCCCGCAATTTTGACACTTGACAGCTGTCGTTGGATCTGGTAATTTGTTGGTCTGCTAGATGCTTTCCTCACAAATTGCCCCGGTCGTGCCCGAGCGGAACCAGCTTTGCGTTCTGCCCATTCCTCTCCCTCCTTAATGTACTCGGTTCGCCCCCGCCTTGCGGACGGCTGTGTTCCTGTATGTTAAACGGGAGCGGGCTTCCTGGTTCTTTCTGCTCCGACATTCGTATCTGGTAGTGAGTTTCGGCGCCTGGCCTATTTCCGCGTTATCCGGAAAGCAGGGAGCGTTCCGGATCGGCCTGATTCACGGAGGATATCTGCACAGCACCAGACACGATCCGTACTTTTACGGATTGTTTGGGAGTCGCCAGGTATGAGACAGGAACGACTCGAAGATTGCACCAAGAAAGTTCTGGCAAAAATTGCCCGCGATCACGGAGTGGTCGGTTGGCATGCCATGCGGAAAGATCAGTTGATACGCGCCCTTGCACCTGCTCCTGTTGCAACTATGGTCTGTGACCAGGAGCCCCTCTGCAAAGCTTCGGCGAATCTGCAGTCTACGCCTCAGAAATCTCCCGCACTCAACTCCACCGCCCGGGCGAGTCGTGCCCAAATCTCTTCGGCACGATCACGGAGCCATGGGGCGATCCAGAACCGGCCCAGCGCCTCGGAACGGCCCACCTGCATGGCCCATGTTCAAGCCGGAGCCAGTTCCTCACGCGAGTTGAGTCATGGCTGTGCCAAAGACCGAATCATCACTATGGCCCGAGACCCATTCTGGCTCCACGCCTATTGGGAGCTGAGCCGCTCAACTCTGTCCAGGGCCCAGGCCGCCTTGGGGCAGGAGTGGCATACGGCCCATCCCATCCTTCGGGTGATGGACGTGACCAGCGAAGATATCACGTCTTCGAGCGAACGACACATCCGCGACATTGAAATTCACGGCGGGGTCAACAACTGGTTCATCGATGTTTCCGCACCGCCACGTTCGTTCAGGATTGATATTGGCTATCTCTCCAAACGGGGCAAGTTCTACGTTCTGGCACGATCTAACGTGGTGACCACCCCCAAAGCGGGCGCCACCGATATGCTGGACCAGAACTGGCTGAATCTTGAGCGAGACTATGAGCGGATCGTGCACCAGTCTGGGTCTCCCGCAGACCATGACACCGTGCACTCCGCGCTCCGCGAGCTGTTTGAAGATCGCCTCAAGCGACCGATGAACAACGGCTCGGCCATGAACTTTGGCAACGGCGGCTTTCCGCACATAGGCCGAAAGTTCCACTTCGAGATTGGGGCAGAACTGGTGGTGTACGGAACCACGGAGCCCTCGGCCAAGGTTACGCTTCAGGGAGACCTGGTTCCGGTGCGTGCCGATGGATCGTTCTCGGTTCGGTTTAGCCTTCCAGATGCCCGCCAGATCATTCCGGCCGTGGCCACCAGCGCAGATGGTGTTGAAGAACGGACCGTGGTGCTGGCGGTTGAGCGGAATACCAAAGAACTCGAACCGATGATCCATGATGGCAACGAACTCTGAGCTACCCCAGGCCCTGGGATGATGGTGACCGGCCATTCGCCGACTCTCCCAATCCTCATCATCCGATCGCTGCCAGGGCGTGCGACGGCCCTCGAATCCGACCTCAATCCCAAGCCGCTGGCCCGGTAACCCCTGCGTTACCCGGGCCTGCGGCTTTATAATTGGTGCTGAGCAACGCGATCGGTTGCCGCCAGGCAAGCAAGGCACGCGGCTTCCCAGCAGACAACCCTTTTGAACAAACGAGACTCGCCGTGACACTCGATATTAGCCGGCTGCTGAGTGGCTGGAAGTTCGAGCCCAATCGAATGCAGGCTCGACTCATTCCTGGCGAAGATGGCCGCGAGAAGCTCCAGATCAGGCTCGATCTGGGGCTGTTTCAGATGGAGCTGGATGGCCGACCCGATGGCCTTCACCCCGAAGGGGCCGAGTCTCTGCTAGAGCATCTGGAAGCTCGCAATTCCAGCGCAGAGGGCACCGGCAAGCTCACCCCGGATCAGCTCTCTGAACTGATGCGCGAGGGCGTGCAGTACTACAATCGGTACATGGCCCTGTTCGCCCTGGGCGAATATGACCGTGTGGCCCGTGATACCGCGCGAAATCTCAGGCTGTTCCGGTTTATTGCCAGCCACGTGGAATCGAACCGCGACCGCTGGGTGTTTGAGCAGTACACCCCGTTCGTGACCATGATGCATGGCCGTGCGCTTGGGGAAAAGGCCCTCAAGGAAGGGCGGCCCCGGTCAGCCCTGCGGGCCATCGACGAAGCGATCGAGAGCATTCTTGGGTTTTTTCGAGAGCAAGAAAACGAAGAAGAGATGGCAGAGTGCGGCGAGCTGAGTTTTCTCAGAAGCTGGCGTCGTGAAATTGAAGACGTACCCGCTTCCAACGCCGCCGATCGGCTGGAAGAGCAACTCAAACTGGCAGTTGCGCGCGAAGATTACGAAGATGCCGCGCAGCTCAGAGACCAGTTGCGCCGGCTTCAGATCCACCCCGAAACGGAAACTTCAGACGTCCAGCCGGCCACGGAATCCCCAGATCACGCTGATCAACTTGATCAACCTGGCTCCGGGTCATAGAATTAAGGCGTCCGGTCATGCCGGGCCCGTCTCTGCCATGTTCGCGCAAGGGTGTCATTTTGCGGAGCCGATGAGTACCCACCGGGGACCAAAGTCGCGTCCGCTGGCCACAACCACGGACCACAGGTCCCCACTTAACTAGTAGGGTTCTCAAAAATCACCCTGGACGGCATTACGGTGGAGATGGCTGCGGCCCGCTCTCGCTCCTTGTGGGCGAGGGTGGGCCGTGTTCTTTGACCGGCTCTTCCAAAGAGGCGCACCTCATGCCCTCCCACCCAGACAAAGCGGCCCTCCGATCAAGCACCCTGGAACAGATTCGCAACCTGAGCGACCAGGAACGCAGCCGCCAAGAGGCCGCCATCCAGGCCAGCTTCCCAGAAATTCCAGGCCTCGCCCAGGCGACAACTGTACTGCTGTACGTCAGTACCTTCCCGGAAGAAATCGATACCCGGCCGCTTCTGGAATTTTGCCTGGGCCGTTCCCAGCGCGTGGTGCTGCCCCGAATTTTGCGCAAAGAGCGGCAGTTGCGGCTTCAAGAAATTCAGCAGCTCGATACCGATCTTCAACCCGGTCCGCTCGGAATTCCGGAACCGGCAGGCCACTGCCCGGTGATCAATCCCAGCCTGATTGACTGGGTGCTTGTCCCCGGCCTGGCCTTTGATTGCCAAGGCAGCCGGCTTGGTCGCGGTGGCGGCTTTTATGACCGATTACTGCCTCACCTACCAGCCAAAACTCCACGCTGGGCCCTGGCTCTGACCAATCAGCTTCATGATCATATTCCCATGGAATCGCACGATATTCCGATTCATGGCATCGTGCATCCGGGCGGCCTCTTGGGCCCAATGTTTCCAGATTCCAACACTACTCGGGACTTGACTTGACGCTGATTTCCGCTATCCTCGCTCTTTCTTCATCCGGCACGTTGCACACAAGCTCTTCAGCCTTGCCGTGGCGTGTCCAAGAGACCGGGTTCCCGGATCTCTTTCCCATTTTTTTTATTCCTGCATCGTGTTCGGAACATCCTCAGATTCAGGAAACTCCTGAATACTGATAACGTGTTCATCTCTTGATTTCACTCACCTAAACTGTTCCTGGCGATTTGACCTGACGCATCCCCCCGAGGGTTCTTGCGTCGCCTGTGGGTCGAGAGGGATCTCGATAAAACCTGCAGGCCTTGAGTCTGGTCAATCTGCCGGTTTTGATGCGAGCCGGGACTCCGCCCTGATGTGGAGTTCCCGGCTCGTTTCGTTTCCATTTTGAATGACCAGGTATTCCGTGGTCAGCCGGCTCAATCGGGTAACAGAGTCACCGTGGGCGGCTGGGCAAATCCTTGGTAGGCCGCAGCCACCTGGGCCTGTGCGGCATCTCCTTCGTGCAACAACACGCGATACCGCAATCGCAGCGTTTCACCAGGAGCCAAGGTATACGCGCCCGGTTTGTTCACGCCAAAATCATGGTACCCAAACGGGTTCGCCGCAAAGAGTCCATAATCTCGCACATGCCAGGTGGTTGGGTGCCGGAAGCTGGTCGGATGGTCGAAGATCGCAATGCCGATGGTCTTTCCGGCCACCGGTCCAGAGTAGTCAACCCACGGAGACGGCTTGCCCCAGGCGGCCTGGTCGGTCAGCCCCTCAGCGTTCAGAATTCGGCCCCCTTGACCTTTCTTGACATCCAGCGAAGAGGGAACCCGCAGCCCGAACGTGCCCTCTTTGGTATCGCCAAACACAACCGGCCCCCAGCTTGCCCGCAACACAACCTCAATATCAATCATACGCGCACCGGGCAACTGCCAGAACGTAAACACGCGCTCGTCGTCGCACACCGGCTTGTCATCTCCGCTCAGCCAGAGATTGGAGGTCCTCAGCCGCACAAAGTCTCCACCCGCCGAGGAATTGAAGCGAGTTTGTTTGATCTTGCCGAACCGCGGCGAGGGGGGGTTCAGTGGGTCGCTGGCCCAAAAATCGACGCCATTCACGTCGCCATGCGTGATCCAAAACGAGCGCTGATGGGGGTGATCTCGATCCTCTTCGTCATGTTCTTCCATGGGGTAGGCCCGGGTGAATGGAGCACCCGTGGGACCAATCACCGGCCAGAAGTAGGGCTTGGTCTCCCCCTGATGCAGTACCGTTACCGGTGAACCATTGGAGCGGATCTGCTGAGATCCATCGGCCTGGGCCGAGATCGTGAACCCAGCGCCGCCGGCAACGCCCAGCTGCGGCTCTAGCCGAAAGGTTCGGACCTGGCCAGGTTCCAGGGCATCCAGCACAAACCCAAGCAAGCGGCGGTCTGAGTCTGCCTGCACCGAGGCCGTAAGCACCGCACCCCCGTCGTCTGGCACCAGGCGATACGGGCCAGGCTCCAGAGTTGGGCCAGACTTCGGTAAATCTCTGAGCAGGGGAATTTGAGCCACGGGCTTGGCCCCCCCCTCCACACGAATCCTGCGCACCTCGGGCTCAGACGCCGTCGCCAGCACGCACCCCATGAACGCAACCATCATTTTCACAGTGATTTGACCAGCTCGTGGCATCATTCGGATCTCTCCACGCGGATTCGAATTCCGCCGTTCCTGCGTGAAAATGGCTGGATATCAGGCTCAAGCCACCCAGAAGGCTGGTTGAGTTGTCTTCTGACTCCTAGTCTCACACGACCTGAGTGCGATCTCAAGACGATGGGACGCCGCGAGAGCAGTCCGTTGCGGCTTGGCCGCCGCGTGAACGTCTGGCCTTGTCCGGAATGGATGGCGCCCGGATACGAAACCCCAGACGCGCGTGGCCAAAACCACCTACTCCGAATGAGGCTGTATCCTTTATCCTATTAGTGGTTTCCCGGAGAGGAATGAGCCTGGACCGCAATCCGACGACCGTCAGAAAACCTCATGCAGATTGCTGAACTCCTGGAACTGATTGAGCAAACTCTGGACCCGCTCGGGGTCCGGACCTCGCAGGGGATCGAGTTCGAGCAACCGCCCCTGGTGGTTGAGCAAATCGTGACCCGCCAGGTGCGTACAAACTGGGTACCGTGGCTGGGGTCGGCTCACAGCCTTACCATGGTGGTTCAGCAGCCGGCCGACCTTGCGTTTACCGAGGCCGGGCTTCGTTCGCTCTGGGAGCGGCTTGCGCTTGTGGCTTCCATCCAGGCGCCAATCCGCAAGGGACCAAGCATTGCCCTGACCGTTGTGATTCTCTGCAACGACCGGCTTGAACCAGACGAGACCGACATCCTGGAACGAACCCTGCTACCGGTGGCCAGGCAACGAACGATTCCACTGGGACTCTTCAAGGTGAATCTGGAGCAGGGGGTGTTCGCCTACGCGATCAGGCGTGGACCGGCCGGGCTCTTTCCCGAGCCCGAACTGCTTGCCGATAAGTTGAGCGCCAGCTTTCGCCAGTTCGCCCGCCCGCTAGACACCAACGCCGTCCTTTAAGTTGAACGGCGGGCCCTCACTCACAACCCATGAGCCACATCAGGTGGGGCAAGGCGTTGTCATACGGGGGATTGAATCGGCGAGACTCCAGCGCCGCGGCCATCCGGCGCGCCTCATCCCACTCGCTGGCATGGACCAGCCTTGGCAGAACGCACCGGGCCGCCGAACTGGTTTCGATCCGGACCTCGGGAGTTCCGACGATGCGGGTCACTCGAAAACTTTCGTCCCTGGTATTCGGTGATGCCGGATTCGGCCCGGCGGCCTTCAACCGCACATCTCGCACCTGGGCATAGGGAACGCTGGGATCCAGGATTGAGTCGATCGAGGCAGCCACCGGCCCGCGCGGAGATTCGAACTGAGCTTCGATTCTGGGACCAACCACCGTTCGCGTGAGCGGTTTCCAGCGAAGCTGGCCAGCCAGCCAGGCAACCAGCCAGGCCCCGGCTCGGGCGGGGTGTTCCAGTGAGGAGGCGGCCAAGCTCAGTTCCACCTGGGTGAGCCGGGCGAGCGATTCTAACCCCGCCACACCATCAAAAAACTGGGCCACCAGTTCACGCCAGCGGGTTACACCGTACCAGGCGATATCGCGGCTGAAAGGGTTACCCGAGTGCGCAGGATCAAGGGCCAGGCGGATCAGGTCGGGATCAATTGCGGGATCAGGAAAGTCGGGGATCAGCCGGGTGGCCTCATCGGTCAGATCTCGGAACAGGTCCCAGTATGGACGAGGATCACCGCCCCACCAGACGACCATGGGCAGGTCCGACTCAAGCAAAGGGCGAACAGCGCCCGGCAGCAAATCCAGGGCGTTGGGGCCGGCACTCAGGATGATCTGTTCGCTACAAACCTGAGGCAGGCCAGGAGCCGGTAGTGCACACTGGGCCGCCACTTCGGCCGACACCCGCCGAACCGGGTCGCTGGTTAGCCGAAGCACAATTGCCCGGCACGGATGGCGGGCCAGCACAGTATCAAGCGCCTTACGAACCTGCTCGCTATCGGCGCCCAGGCAGCCCACCACCAGATTGGCCAGCGAGAGCCGGGTCACCGTGGGGTGGTCGGGATCCGAGCCATCGATGCCCTCGGCAGAGGGACCCCAGAGCCTGGTCAATTCGGTCTCAATTGTGCTCAAGGGGACCGAAATCCCCTGGCCGCTCAGAAACGCTTCAGTCTCGGCTGTGGGTGTCATGCGCTCCACTCCTGGGCTCGGCCGGTATTGGTCTTGGCCAACAGATTCTAGTGCGTTCCTGGTTCCATGCCCAGCAGAAGCGCCCGGCCCCCCTCCCAACAGTGCCAGACACCTGCGAAAAGTGCCGCCCCCGTGAAGCTCAGCCGCTGGAGTTCTAAGAGGCAATTCAAAACCTGGGACAGGCACCTCGCGGACTCGGAGCCAGTCCCGGTTTTGAAACGGCGTTCTAACCTTTGGACGAACGGGATGGGCCCGCCTGCTGGAACAGCGGTAAAGACTTGAGCACGCTCTGCATCACGCCCCAGCTCAGGGGAATGAGAACCAGAACCCAGGCGGCGGCAATCAGGGGCACAGGTGTCTTTTTCCGAGAATCGGTCATCAATTTACCCCTTGGCCTCAAAAGACCGAACGCTCGGCCCTGGAACAAACCAGCGCTGGTTCAAATGGCGTCAGAATGGTGAAAACGGTCATGAACCGGGCGCACCAGCAAATTGCAGCACAGGCCAAACATCAGCAGGCCGGCCATCAGGTACATGGTTGCGTTATAGGCTTCCGCCTTCGGAACACCGTGCTCTTTCTGATAGGTCGAGATGTAATTGACCAGTTGCGGGCCCAGCACCGCGGCCATCGACCAGGCGGTGATCAACCGGCCATGAATGGCTCCCAGGTGCATGGATCCGAAAAGATCTCGAAGGTACGCAGGAATGGTGGCAAACCCGCCCCCGTACATCGAGATGATGAGCGCGGTTAGCAGCACGAATAGCGGAACGCTTTGCTGTTTCTCTGCGAACGGAACCAGCAGATAGAGCAGGGCACCCAGCAAGAAGAAAACCGAGTAGATCGTTTTGCGGCCGGTCCGATCGGAGGTTGAAGACCAGAACAGTCGCCCGGCCATGTTGAAAATGCTCAGTAAGCCGGCGAATCCACCACCGACCGCCGCCGAAACTCCGAACATGTCCTGACACATCAGCGATGCCTGGCCCAGAATGCCAATGCCGGCCGTGACATTCATGCAAAGCATTCCCCACAACAGCCAGAACTGCGGGGTTTTCCAGGCGGCATCCAGAGACACATGAGACTGGGTGACCAGCTTCTTGGGCGCCGTGACGGCCACGTACCCCCGGGGCAACCAGCCCGTGGCCGGCACACGAATGGTGAAGGCCCCGAACATCATGAACGCAAAGTAGACCGTTCCCAGCACCAGCAAGGTTTCCTTGACCCCCACCGAGGCTGGCGATTTGAAGTGGGCCATAAGCTCCACCCCCAGCGGGGCACCAATCAAGGCTCCGCCGCCAAAACCCATGATCGCCATGCCGGTGGCCAGGCCCGGCCGGTCCGGAAACCATTTCACCAGGGTGGAAACCGGCGAGATATAGCCCAAACCCAGGCCGATGCCGCCCAGCACCCCATAACCCAGGTAAACCAGCGTGATACTGTGAAAGGCCACCCCAAGCGCAGAGATCCAGAGCCCCCCGCAAAAACAAAAGGCCGAGGCGACGATCGTCTTTCGGGGTCCCACTCGCTCGACCCAGCGCCCCAGCACTGCGGCCGAAAGCCCCAGCATGATCAGGGCGATCGAGTAGATCCAGCCGACCTCGGGGATGCTCCAGTCTTGCCCCTTGATGGAGGCGGAGATGCCCAGTACCCGCGTCAGCGGCTCATTGAACACGCTGAAACCGTAAATGGAGCCGATGCAAAGGTGAACCGCCAGGGCCGCAGGCGGAATGAGCCAGCGACTGAAATGCGCGGGGGCCACCGTGTGGGCTCGATCCAGGAAGCCGAGGAAGGACATGGGCAATCATTCAACTCGCAAGGTGTCCCATCGCCGTGATTGACCTGTGGCCACGCCGCCAGACCTCGATCACGAATACTGGCAAACATCAGAATTTCAGCACCCTGCCACCCCTGAGTCAAGCAGCTTCCCGGTCTGGCCTGTAGTTACAACCTTGGGAACGAACTTTGAAGTTACGCTTCCTGGGGTTTTGCTTGGCAAAACACCTGATCTAAGAGCCTGACACGTGAGCGAGAGATTCTGATTTGGTATATTGGAAATCAACGAGCCGATCATCGCTATTTATTCGTATTTTTCTCTCGTTCGAAACCACAAGTTAGAAGGTTGCCATGCCAGGTAAAAAGCCTTACTTCGCCAGACGGAAGCCAGCACACTGCCCACAGTGCGGACAGTCACGGGTCGTAAAAATCGCCTACGGCATGCCGAGCGAGACACTGATCGAGGCCTCGAATCGCGACGAGGTCGCCTTGGGTGGGTGCTGTATGAGCGGCAGCGACCCCTCTTGGCAATGCCTTGCCTGTGAGACAGAGATTTACCCCGAGCATCTCCGGAACATCATCGCGCCGGACGACGCTGACGCCTCCTGACAAGCACTTCGATCTAACTCGCTCAACTCGCGTGCACTGGGCTGTTCACCGACCCGAACAAAGCGTTGAGCCGATCGCTCGAAAGGCCAAGGGCCGCACCCTGGTTATTCTGAACAAGTTGCAAGTCTTCTTTTGACTTGCTTTTCCCCAGGCCCCTGGCGCTCTCCTCCAATTCCGAGCCGCGAACGGAAGCGAGCAACCAGCTTCCGGTGAGTTCCGGAGGCCACGAACACAAGGTTCACCGCACTGGCTCAAGTATTCCTGGGCCGAGAAGAATTCACGTGCGCGCCGGCCATGATCCTGGTGTTCAAGGTCCGGAAGCGTCTGATTTGAGAGGGTCGGTCGCTTGCGCTCCCGGCTCGGTATGAAGAACCATTCTCAAAAAGTCGCACGAAAAAGTCATATTAAGCGACAGGAAGCACGGCCGAGCGAACTGGGCATCGGTCGCCATCCAAGACGAACGATTGGACCTTCCGGACCGTGCAAAAAAAGAAGGCTCTCAGAGCCGTTTCACGGTAACCTAAACCGAAGACAGACGGAGCAAGACGCACAAAACCGTGGTACAAAAGCTGGATTCCTGATCGCCTTTTGCGAGTGATGGAAACAGGTGGGTGGGCCGGAAACGAGGCCCCGGAAACAAAGAACCCAATGATGCCAAAACAGATTCTTGCGCTCGGTGAAGTGCTCTGGGATGTTTTTCCGGACGGCCCCCATTTCGGTGGCGCGCCTGCCAATTTTGCCTGCTGCGTGGCCGAACTGGGGCAAACCCAAGCGAGCGTGGCCATGGCGAGCGCGGTGGGCCACGACCCGCTGGGCCAGCTCGCTTGCAAAACCCTGGCATTGCATGGGGTCGATCATGCGCTGGTTGTAGCCTGCAACTCTCCCACGGGGCAGGTCGACGTGAACCTGGACTCCTCTGGCAAGCCAAGCTATCACTTCATCGAGCATCCCGCCTGGGACACCCTGACCTGGAGCGATCGGCTTGCCACCGCATCACACCAGGCCGATCTGGTCTGCTTCGGCACGCTCGCCCAGCGCAGCCAAACCTCACGCAGCACCATCCGCCAGGCCATTGCCACCACTCGGCCAAACTGCCTGCGAATTCTGGATATCAACCTGCGCGCACCGTTCTGGGATAACGCCGTCATCCTGGAAAGCCTGCCGCTGGCCAGCGTTCTGAAACTCAACGACGAAGAATTGCCGATCCTGGCCGCACTTTTGAACCTTGAAGGGACCGAGGAGGAGCTTGTCCAAGGCCTCCTACATCGGTTCCCTCTCCGCTTGGTGGCGCTAACCCGGGGTGCGCACGGATCGCTGCTGATTTCCGACACAGGCACACGCAGCGAGGTAAGCGGCCTGAAGGTGAACGTGGTAGACACCGTGGGGGCAGGAGACGCGTTCACGGCGGCGCTCGGCCTCGGCCTGCTCTACGATTTACCGCTGAACCGAATCAACGCCTGGGCCAACGAGGTGGCAGCCTACGTGTGCACTCAGACCGGCGGCACACCCACATTTCCGACTTATCTTCATCTCTCCAAGGTGCTCGCCCAATGAGACATCACATACTGGCGGCTCTCCTGCTTGCAGGCTCATGCACCGGCCCGGCCCTCGCCGGTGACCAGGTGATCGCGGACTTCGAAGCCGCAACTTATGGCAACTGGAAAACCGAGGGCACCGCCTTTGGGACCGGCCCGGTTCACGCGGAGCTTGGCATCCACGGTTGCCAGGGAACAGGATTTGTGGATTCTTTTGCCGGTACTGACGAAGCCACAGGTTCGTTGACATCACCAGAATTCAAGCTAACGCACCCTTACCTCTCGTTCCTGATTGCCGGCGGCAAAGACTCTGCGCAACTGGGACTGGAGTTCTGGGTGGATGGCAAACGCCAGAGTGTAACAGCGGGCGACGATTCAGGAGACCTGGCCTGGAAATCGCTCGATCTGCGGGCCTTCCAGGGCAAAACCGGACAGGTACGAATCTTTGATCAGGCCCAGGGGGCCTGGGGGCACATTCTGGTCGATCAGATCACCCTGAGCGACGAACCCCGATCTCTTGCCTCTGCGGTCAGGCTAGAAACTTATCGCAAGAGCCCAGGTTATTACCAGGAGCGGTTCCGGCCTCAGTTTCATTTCACGCCTGAAATGAACTGGATGAACGACCCCAACGGCCTGGTGTTTTTTGATGGCGAATACCACCTGTTTTACCAGCACAACCCCCATGGGCTTGAGTGGGGACACATGAGCTGGGGGCATGCCGTGAGCAGGAATCTGGTGAACTGGGAGCACCTGCCGATTGCGCTCCATGATGAGTACGGCACCATGGCTTTCTCTGGAAGCGCGGTTGTGGATCTCAAGAATACGTCGGGCTTGGGCTCGGCTGAGAATCCCCCGATGGTTGCGATTTACACGGGCGAAGGGCACAAGCGGCAGACGCAGGATCTGGCCTTCAGCCTGGACCACGGGCGCACCTGGACAAAGTATCGCGAGAATCCGGTGCTGGACATCGGGATGGCCGAGTTCCGAGATCCCAAGGTCTTCTGGTACGAGCCTGACCAGCGGTGGGTGATGGTGGTCTCGCTGGCGAAGGACAGGATCTTGCATTTTTATGGGTCGAACGATCTGAAGCGCTGGACGTTCCTGAGCAAGTTTGGGCCGGCGGGCGTTGAGAAAAAGCTGAACTGGGAATGTCCCGATTTGTTTGAAATGCCCATTGAAGGGGAGCCTGGCAAAACGCGCTGGGTGTTGAAGGCCGACATGGGCAATGGGGCAGTAGCGGGCGGTTCTGGTGGCGAGTATTTAACGGGCGTTTTTGATGGTAAGGAGTTTATGGCGGATTCTCAGGAATCTCGGTGGATTGACTTTGGGCGTGATTTTTATGCCCCGGTTTCCTGGTCGGGGGTGCCGGCCAGTGATGGCCGCCGGATCTGGCTAGGGTGGATGAACAACTGGGAAACGTGCCTGAACCCCACCGCCCCCTGGCGCAGTGCGATGTCCGTTCCACGCAGTCTCACGCTGGCAAGGATCAACGGCGAGCTCCGCCTGTGTCAGACCCCAGCGCGAGAGTTCGAGCGATTACGAGGCACCCCCGAGGAACTGAAGAATCTCACCCTGAATGACCAGGCTCACGAGCTGAAAAGCCATGGGCAGGTGTTTGAACTGCTTTTGGAGATTGAGCCAGGCTCGGCCAGCGCAGTTGGAATTCGGGTGCTGAAGGGGGCGACTGAGCAAACCGTGATCCGTTACGAACCCCAGACCAAACAGCTCTCGGTCGATCGGACCACGTCGGGCAATGTCGATTTCCATCCGGCATTCGCCGGAATCCACAAAGGTCCGCTGACACCGGGTAACGACGGCCGGATCCAGCTTCGAATTCTGGTCGATCGGAGCTCGGTTGAGGTCTTTGGCAACCAGGGTGAAACAGTGATCACCGACCTGGTGTTCCCATCGGTCGGTAGTGATCAACTGGAACTGTTCGCCACTGGCGGCAACAGCCAGATCATTTCCTGCACCGTGTTTCCGCTAGCGTCAATCTGGCCAGACAACGAAGCCAAATGAGCAACGCCGATCGCGGTTCACGATTGGGTTGTGCCTGGGAGGCAGCCGCCCGCAGCGGTCTGTTGCGGTTGGTTTCCCATGTCATCCATCGTGAGCCGCTGGTGCTTGACAATCCTGGATTCAAATCCAAACAACAGCACTCAGGAAGACGCATGCCCGCGCCCTGACGACGCTACGGATTCTCTGAACATCTACACATAAGGGGCTCTTGCTCGCAGCAAATGATCGGAATATAGATCCAACCCGATGCGCAGGATACGTTGAGACGAGCGAGAGCGTGGAAACAATCTTGCGGTTTGCCAGACCACGTCAGGAAACCAGTCTCCCGGAACTCCCAGGTTTTTGAAGCGTATCAAGATCACTCCAATTTCTCACGCTGATGTATTCGGCTCCAGACAGAAAACGCTATTTATAAGCCGGCTGGAATGAAACCTCGGTGCGGCCAGCCCCCAACAGAGAATGCGCTTCGGCGGATTCCACGCGCGTTCGCCAGGGCTGCAATCCGGTCGAACTGTTCCTCCACCCCTAGGAATCGTTTCCGAAATTCCCCAATTGGCCACGACACAAGCAGCCCGCCGCCGCCCCACGCTGCCAGTTCACAGGATTCGAGAAACGGCTCGGGGTCGTGCTGGGGCCCCTCCGGAAGCATGGGAAAGTCTTCAAACTTCGGGCTATCTCGCTCCGCATGGCGAAGGCTGAAAAGGGAGTAAGGAACATGATGGGCCGCCAGGTGCTCAGCAAACAGATAGGTCATCAAGTCATCGCCAAAGTTGCCGATACCATAAAAACCAAGTAACGCAACGCGTTTAGGCATCATGTATCCAGTAAACAAGCGAGCAGCAAAGCCCCTCGGCGGTTGGCCGACAAGCCAAAGATCCGGGCATTTCCTAGAATAAAAACCCGGCACTCACGTGAGGCTTCAACTCCTCAGGACTGACTGGTTTCCAGGCCACCCCTCTCATGAGTGATCAACCATTCTTTGATCTTCAGACCGCCAGCATACCCGGTCAGTCGACCACTCATGCCCACCACACGATGGCAGGGGATGATGATGGAGATCGGATTTCGCCCATTGGCGGTCCCCACCGCCCTGCAGGCAGACGGCCTCTCAATCCGCCGCGCAAGCTCGGCGTAGCTGATACTCTCACCAAACGGGATGGCTTTCAGGGCACCCCAGACTGTTCGCTGGAATTCCGTTCCACGAACTGCCAGTGGCACATCAAACGCCTGCCGCCTACCGGCAAAATATGCTTCAAGCTGATGAGCCGCTTCCCGCAACAACGAACAGGGCTGCGGTGTGTTCGATTGGATTTCTGGGCGATTCTTGTGGCTGGAAAAATAGAGGCCGTTCAGCGACTCACCATTCGACACCAATTCAATTGGCCCCACCGGACTCTCGATGACCATTTGATAGACGCTTGGAGATTCGCTCATCGTGTTTCATCTCAGAGATCTAAAAATGGCATCCATCAATGCGGCTCACAGCCTCCGCCAGCGCGCACCATCGCGTTCCAGCAACTGGTCGGCCTCGGTCGGCCCCCAGCTTCCCGCCTGGTAGGTTGCCGGCTCAATCTTGTGTTCCTCCCACGCCTTGAGAATGGGTGAGATGAACTCCCAGGCGTTCTCAACCTCGTCAATCCGTGTGTACAGCGTGGGGTCACCCAGCATGGCGTCAATCAACAGCCGCTCGTAAGCCTCGGGCGGTGGAGACGCGAACGCCGTGCCGTAGCGGAAGTCCATCCGCACTTCCTGGAGCCGGCGGCGTGAGCCTGGCACCTTGGCCTGGAACGCCAGGCTGGCCCCCTCATTGGGCTGAATTCGCAACACGAGCAGGTTTGCTCCGCCGCTCCCCTCATCTTGGGGCTCAAATAATTGCACAGGGGGCGTGTCAAACTGGATCGAGATCTCCGTGGCCCGCTTGGGCAAACTCTTGCCGGTGCGGAGGTAAAACGGCACCCCCGCCCAGCGCCAGTTGTTCAGCGTTAGCCTGATCGCCACATAGGTATCTGTGAGGGAGTCTGGCGGAACCCCCTTTTCTTGCCGAAATGGAGGGACTTCCTTCCCCTGAATTGAGCCGGTGACGTACTGCCCCTTGACCACATTCTGGGCCACATCCTCAGCCGACCAGCGCGGCAGTGATTGGAGCACCTTCACCTTCTCATTGCGAACCGAGTCGGCCTCAAGATCCACGGGCGGCTCCATCGCCACCAGGCAGAGCAGCTGCATCATGTGGTTCTGAACCATGTCCCGGATCGCGCCAGCCGTATCATAATAGGCACCCCGACCGCCCGGCATACCCACCTCTTCCGCCACCGTAATCTGCACACTGCGCACGTGGTCGCGGTTCCAGATCGGCTCAAAGATGGTGTTGGCAAACCGGAGCGCCAGAATGTTCTGGACCGTTTCCTTGCCAAGGTAGTGATCAATCCGGTAGGTCTGGCGTTCCGAGAGATACTGGGAAAGCTCACGATCCAGGGCCCGGGCGCTCTCAAGATCGTTCCCAAACGGCTTCTCAATCACCACCCGGCTCCAGGGGCCGTCTTGCTGGGGCGGGTCGATCAGGCCGGCAGCACCCAGTTGCTCCACAATTTTGGCAAAGAATTCAGGGGCCACCGCCAGGTAGAAGAGCCGATTGCCACGCGTTCCCAGCGTCTGGTCTGCACGCTCCAAGGTTTGCTTCAGGCGCTGAAACGCCTCGGGATCATCAAAGGTCCCCGCGCTGAACAAAAGGTGCTGCTGAAAGTCTGGCCAGGTTTGCTCAAAGTCGGGGATATTCGACTTGGACAGGCTGGTATGCAATTCGGCCCGGAACTGGTTGTCGTCCCAATCTCGACGCGCAAACCCCACCACGGCAAATTCCGCCGGCATCTGACCTTCCACGGCCAAACGCATCAGGGCCGGGGCAAGCTTCCGATGCACCAGGTCGCCGGTGGCCCCAAACAAAACCACAGTGCAAGGCTCAGGCACCCGGGTGCGTGGAAGAAACGCCCGGAGGGGATTGGACTCTGAGGCTGGTGCGGGGGAAGCCATCGGACCCTCACGGATAGATGCCAGACACAGGGAACATGAACAGGCCAAACTGCCGAGGTTGCCCCTAGATCTGCGCAAAGTCTAGAGGACTCAGCCGCAAGAGTTCAAGTCAACATGCCCGATCCAGGAACCGACCCAGGGGCAAGCAGCCTACTCTGGCCGACGTCCAATCACGTTGACGCCGTTCCCTTGTCCTTCATGGAAGAAATCTTGAGCCAGACCCACATTAGTAATGTCAACCAGGCCCGCCTGCTCGAACCAGCCCCGAACTTCGGCCCAGTTATGCCGCGACATGAATTTGGGGGCGTACCAGTCCAAGGTGTCGCACACCCGAACTTCGGGGTCGGGGTGCATGGAAACCCCCAGCGTGAGCACGTGCAACGCCACGCCTGCCCGTTCGATGGGCCGGAACCGGCTGGCCATCAGGCGACGCTTCAGGCCGCCCACGGGGGCCATCAACCGGCTGAAACCGACCAGTACGGGCAAGGGCAGCCGGGTTGAAACCGCGCGCTGGACGTCTTTGACCCA
This sequence comes from uncultured Planctomycetales bacterium, assembly GCA_903926465.1. Lineage (GTDB taxonomy): Bacteria > Planctomycetota > Planctomycetia > Isosphaerales > Isosphaeraceae > CAIYJE01. Next base: position 24,591 of record CAIYJE010000094.1, on the reverse strand, counting down.
CTCCAGAATTCCGCGTTCCTGCTCGTACACCCAGATCACAATTCGCCCGCCAGGCACCAGCAACCGGGCCAAGGCCAGAAACGCCGCCTTGGGGTCTGGCGTGTGGTCAAGTACCCCCAGGCTGTAAATCAGGTCAAACTTTTGCTCAGGGAACGGAGGGCGAAGCAAGTCGCCCTGCACAATTTGTACCTGACCCAGGCTCTGGGTGGCGTCTTGTGCCGCTCGAACCGCACCGCTGAGGTCAATTCCCACAAGCAAGCCAGGCCCAAACCCAGAGGCCACCTTCAAGTAACGCCCCATGCCGCACCCGGCATCCAGCACCACGCGGCCCGCAATTTCCTGTGGGGTTACCCCGGTTCGGGCCAGAAAGGTCGCCCGATCCTCCTCGGGTCGCACGATCCGAAATCGGTTCCACTGCAAGTCGTACGTGGATTTGGTTCGCGACTGGTTCACACTCATGGCTACCGTCCGGGCGGCTGGGTTTCGGGTACGGCCTGATCGGCCTTCTCTTCGGCCGCACTCTTACGCACGTAAATCGGTTCCAAACTCATCGGGTTTTCAAAAACCCCGGCCAGCAACGCCACCCTGGCCAGTCTGACCAGCGGTTCAGCCTCTGGATAGTCTCTGCCCGGCTCACAAACCGCCACACCGGCCGGCAATTCCGCTCGGCTCCGCAGTCGATCAATGGATGGGCCCAGCAGAACCTCGTCGGGATCCAGAGTCTCAATCACCCGCTGAACCGGCTCAATGGACAAGGGCCGGGTGGCAATGGGTCGACCGGTCGGCTCGGGGCCGGCCTGTTGATATCGGGCAACGTACCACTCACCACGTTGGGCGTCTGCCACAACCACTGGTCTTTTGAGGGGGTTGCGCAAATTGCACGCAATAACCTCCAGGCTGGGCAGCCCGATCAGGCGGGCGCCGGTGGCGTACGACAAGGTTTTGGCGACCGTAAGTCCCACCCGTAGGCCCGTGAACGAACCGGGCCCCAATCCGACGGCAATGGCCTCAACCTGGTCAAGCTTCAAGCCTGCGGTATCGAGCAATTTTTGAATGGCGGGAACCAGGGTGCAGGCGTGCTGACGCGAGATCTCAGGCCCCGAGCAGAGAATTTGACCATCGCTCAGGCCGAGCGCAATGATTCCCTGAGGCGTGGAAGTTTCAAGTGCCAGAACAATCGGAATCAAGCACGGACCTTTCCAAAAGGTGATGTTTAAAGCCAGATTAAGGCACAACGTGAGGGTTGGCCTGTGAGGATAACACGGCCGAGTGAAGTCCGCTCAGCCTTGTGTTTCTGTGGTTGACTTGAATCTGCGACGAATCACACTTAAAGTCATTGTATCTAAGGTTGCGACGCGGGACTCGTCGACTTCCGCTGATTTGTGGTCCGGCCGTGCGTCCTTCCTGGGCAAGCGAGGATTATCTGGTGCGTCGCGCGTTGATCAGTGACATCCATGGCAATGTCGAAGCTCTTGAGTCTGTGCTGGCCGACATCCATCAACAGAACATCGACGAAATTATCTGTCTTGGCGACGTGATTGGCTACGGCCCTAATCCTCGCGAATGCATAGACTTGGTCAAAGCCAACTGCAGCCTCTGTCTGCTTGGCAACCATGACCAGGGGGCACTTTTTGATCCCGAAGGTTTCAATATTGGTGCCGAGCGGGCCATCTTCTGGACCCGTTCCCAGCTCGAAAACCAGAACGATCGAAAGAACGAAGCGCGTTGGGAGTATCTTTCTGAGCTCCCCAGGGCCAAACGACTGAGTGGGTATCTGTTCGTGCACGGGTCGGCCCGCAACCCGCTGAGTGAGTACGTCTTTCCGGAAGACATTTACAATCACCGCAAGATGGATCGGCTGTTCCAGCTTGTTGAACGCTTCTGCTTTCAGGGGCATACCCACGTTCCTGGGATTTTCACCGAAAGCTTCCAGTTCTTCTCACCAGACGAAATTGGCCACGAATACACCTTGGGTGATGGCAAGGCCATGATCAACGTGGGCTCGGTTGGCCAGCCCAGAGACGGCGACTCGCGTTCTTGCTACGTGGTCATTGAAGATCAGCACACCAGCAAGCTGATGGACGGCCAGGCAGACTCTGCCAGCGGTCCCGAAAGCTTTATCTCTGGACCTGTGAAGCTGTCTTATCGTCGTGTCCCGTATGACTTTGAAACAACCATCCGAAAGATTTATGACGTGCCGGACCTCGACCCATTCCTGGGTGACCGGCTTCGTCAGGGGCGTTGATCGGCGGGCCTTTCGCCCGGCTGCAGTCGACCCACCCCCTACGCCCTGTGAGCAACCGTCTGATGAGCGACCATAAGCGCTGGATTCTTTTCTTTGTCATGTCTCTGGGGCTTGCGCTCGGGGCACAGTACCTCCTCGACGCGCTGGGGCTCACTCCCAAGCGTCCCCCTGCGCCCGATGCGGCCGCTGAGCTAGCGGCCGAAGATGAAGGCGGCCCAACCAAGGCGTTTGCCAACGATCCCAACGCCCCGGCCGCTTTCAGCCCGGAGACCGGTACCACGGCCGCGCTGACGGCCGATCCCGCGGTGCCCGCTGCGGCTGGCACCGACGTGAAGCTGGTTCCCGCAGACCAGCTTGTTCTGGGTAGCACCAATCAACCCACAAATCCAGCGTCTGAATATCGCATTCAGGTCCAGCTTGCTCAGCGTGGTGCGGGCGTCCGACGGGTGATTTTGGCCCAGCACCAAACCGAACTGCTCGATAAAAAGGATCGTGGCACGCCGCTGACCCTCCTTGATGCAGATCCCGTGAGCTTCCCAGACGCCTTCGGCCCGCCGCTTTCGCTCCAGGTGGTTGTCCCGCGCAAGGATGAACTGCCACCCGCGGTTTACTCGCTTGGCGACAACCTGTGGGAATCGGTTCCCGACGATCAGGGCCGGATTGTCCGCCCCTTGGAAGCCGATCCCGAGACCCGACGCCTTGAAGGCGAAGCGGTGGTGTTCCAAACCACCGTGCCCGCGCTCGGGCTCACGGTTACCAAAACGCTGGGCCTCCGGAAGGGGGTCGACGGGCTGGAACTGGGAATTTCGTTCAGCAGTGACAAGCCCCAAACCCTGGCTTACCGGCTTCTGGGCCCGTACGGCCTGCCGATCGAAGGAGAATGGTACAACACCAGCTTCCGAGATCTCTTCTTTGGCAAGATCAACGGCGCGGTCACCGAACTTGAGACCAAGACCCCAAGCGACGTGCTGGACAAAGAAGCCCAGGGCGATCCGATCCGCACCACAAGTCTCCCCCTGAAATTCGCGGGCATTGAGAACCAGTATTTCGCAGCCTTCCTGGAGCCGGACCCAATCCCAGCATCGCCTGAACTTCGGCACGATGAACGGACCCTGGCCACGGTGATCAGGCCCACCGCCGACAAGCTGAAGTCTGAGGTCTCGGTGGTGGTCGAGTCCAGGCCGCTCACGCTGACCGCCGGCACCCCGGTCGCTCAGTCTTACTCGTTCTTTTCGGGCCCGAAAACCGCGGAAGCCCTGGCCCCGTTTGGCGCTGAAGAGCTGACGGCCTATCGCAAAGGTTGGCAGATTCCCGTCATCGGGACGCTGGCCACCTACCTGGCACGCAACGTAATTGCCCCGTTGCTCGACCAGATTTATGGCGTGACGAAAACCGTGGCCGGGTTCCTTGGCGGCCAGCGCGGTAGCTATGGAATTGCCATCATCCTGCTCACGATTGTGGTGCGGCTCTGCATTTTCCCGCTCAGCCGCAAGCAGGCCATTGCCGCCAAGCGGATGCAAGATCTGCAGCCCCAGATGGTGGCCATTCGCGAGAAATACAAGGATGACAAAGAGAAGATTGGCCGGGAAACGATGCTGCTTTACAAGAAAAGCGGCGTCAACCCCATGGGCGGGTGCCTTCTCCCGCTGATTCAGATGCCAATCTTCCTGGGGCTCTGGCAGGCGCTGAATAACAGCGTGGCCCTGAGAAATTCCCCCTTCCTGTGGATCTCGAACCTGGCCGCGCCCGACATGCTGTTCAAGTTCCCGAGCGAAGTGCCCATCCTCGGCCCTTACTTCAACCTGCTGCCGTTTGCCGTGGTCGCCCTGATGCTGGTCCAGACTAAACTGTTCGCGCCGCCGGCAACCACGCCCGAGCAAAAACAGCAGCAGCAAGTCATGAACGTGATGCTGCTGGTCATGGCCGTGATGTTTTACAAGGTTCCCTCAGGGCTAGGCCTGTACTTCATCACCAGCAGTCTGTGGTCGATTTGCGAACGCTTGCTGCTGAAATCGACCCCCGTGAAGCCGCTGCTGGCGACCGAAGCGGGAGCGATTGCCGAGGGGGCCGATTCCAAGTCCAATTCTCGATCTCGCTCGGCCACGCCCGTCAAAGAGGCCGGCGGCTGGAGAGACCGCCTCAAAGAGCGCCTGGACCAGGTGATGGAAGACGCGGCTCACGATAAAACCGTGCGCAACTCAGACAAAGATCGCACGAACGACCGGAAGCGGCCCACCAAGAACGGTGGCAACAACCCGCCCGACAAAAAGCGAGGCTAAACCGCCACGTGCGTTTCTGTTCGCTGCATCTGACCAGGGGCCAGTGATTGCTTGACTCAACTGAGACCATTGCAGCCATTGCGACCCCTCTGGCACCAGCGCCACGCGGGATCGTTCGCCTGAGCGGCTCGCAGGCCTGGACCGTGGCAAGTGCGCACTTTGTACCAGATGATCCCCATCTTTCGCTTTCGCCCACCCGCGCCAGCCGGATTCCAGGCTCACTCCGGGTGTCTGGGCTGCGGGTTCCCGTGCCAGCATGGCTCGGCCTTTGGCCGGCCCCTCGCACTTACACTGGGCAGTTCCTGGCCGAGATTCACACCACAGGCTCGGTTCCCATTGTTCAAGCCGTGCTTACCGACTGTCTGGCCCAAGGGGCCAGGCTGGCCGAACCTGGCGAGTTCACCCTGCGTGCCTTTCTGGCGGGCAGAATTGATCTGACCCAGGCCGAAGCCGTTCTAGGAGTGATTGAAGCGGGTCAACCGGCGCAGCTTCAGGCAGCACTGGCGCAACTGGCCGGCGGCCTGTCTCAACCGTTGCGGAAACTGCGAGAAGGGTTGCTGGACCTGGTGGCCCATCTGGAGGCCACGCTAGACTTTGTCGAAGAACCGGATGTTGATGACCTGGAACGCAGCAGGCTAGCCCAGGAAATGGAAAGCCACTCGATCTGGCTGGCCGACCTAGCCCGCCAGTTCACCGAGCGTGACCGACCAGAACGGTTACCTAGAGTGGTTCTGGTTGGTGCCCCAAACGTGGGCAAAAGCCGGCTGTTCAATGCCCTGGTCGAAAACGGGCAGGCGCTGGTCGCGGACCAATCGGGCACCACCCGAGATTACCTGACCGGCATTTGCCACTGCGGAGATCTGGTGGTCGAACTCATCGACACGGCCGGGGCGGAACCGACCCTGGACGAGATTCTGGCGATGGCCCAGCATCATCAGAGCCAGCAACTGGCCGCCGCCGACCTCGTTTTGCTCTGCCGCTCACCCCAACAAGGCCTTCCCACCGCTCTCCTCCCCGCGCAACAACAGGCCACGCTTCGGGTTTGGACCCAATCTGATCGAGCGACCCCCACCGAGCCCGGCTGGATTGCCACCAGTGCCGCCTCTGGGGCCGGAATCCCGACTCTGAAAGCGGCCATCCAGGACCAGCTCCAGAAAACGCCAGGGCAAGGGGATGCCGCAGCCCTGACGACAGGCGCTCGGTGCCGAGAAAGCCTGAATGAAGCAAGCCTGGCGCTCCAGGATGCATCATCGGGGCTTAGCCTTCATGTCCCCCAGGATCTGGTCTCACTCGATCTCCGGGCCGCCATCGACGCGCTGGGGGCCGTGCTGGGCCAGGTGGTTACCGACGACATTCTGGACCGGATCTTCAGCCGGTTCTGTATTGGCAAGTAAGTCCGAACCGGCTCACACATTCCAACCTCGCAAGTGCCCAAAACTAACGATTCCGGAGGACTGGCTTCAGCCGGTAGTTTCCTGGAACCGTTCCGAGTATGATCCAGCGTGTTACTGGCCTCGCTGAAGATCCCGGTAAGAGCCAAACGAATGGCGACACAAGAGCCGGACCCCTTGCGAGCTTCCCTTGCCGACCACCCCACGCTGCCGCCATCAGCGCCACCGGGGCATGGTGAGCAGCATCCTGACTCGATGCTCAGGATGTGGACCGCCCAGGGACAAAAACAGCCTGGCCTGTCAACCGATCGCCAGGGCGACCAGTTCGACCACAACATGCGCAGTCATGAGGACGGGCAGGAGAGGGCGGTTCGCTCTGGCCCGGTATCCCCCAGCCCGTTCCCACCCGCCGATTTCGGCCCCTATGAGCTGATCGAAGAGATTGGCCGAGGCGGAATGGGGGTTGTGTACAAGGCCCATCAACGGCAGCTCGACCGAATGGTCGCGGTCAAAATGATTTTGGCTAGCCACCTGGCGAACCCTGAACAGGTGGCCCGATTTTACGCCGAAGCACGCGCAGCGGCCCGGCTGCAAGATCCTCGAATTGTGGCCATCCATGATGTGGGCCAGATCCACGGCCAGCACTTCTTCGCCATGGAATTCATGCCAGGCCCCAGCCTGGCCCAGATCGTTCGGCAAGGCCCGATTGATGCGGAACGCGCGGCAAGCCTAGTCATGGAAGTGGCCCGCGCCGTAGGCCGACTCCACCGCCGGGGCGTGGTTCACCGTGACCTCAAGCCTTCCAACATTTTGCTCGATGGCGCGGGCCTGCCGTGCGTGACCGATTTTGGGCTCGCCAAGATGCTGTCGTCAGACGGACAAGCCACCCGCAGTGGCGCCATCATCGGCACGCCCAGTTATATGGCACCCGAACAAGCGGCCGGGAAAACCGATGAGGTCGGCACGCTGAGTGATGTTTACAGCCTGGGGGCCATCCTCTACGAATTGCTCACCGGCTCTCCGCCTTTTGAAGCCTCGAACCCGCTGGACACCCTGGTCCAGGTTCTGGAAAGCGAGCCAACGGCCCCAACCCGGCTCCGGCCCGACCTTCCCAAGCCGCTTGAGATGATATGTCTCAAATGCCTGGAAAAGACCCCTTCCGCCCGGTACGCCTCGGCCGACGAACTGGCCGACGACTTGAAACACTTCCTTCAGGGCGAACCGATTTCCGCCCGCCAACTCAGTCTGATTCAGCGGGTTCGTCGCTGGGCCAAGCGTGAGCCTGCGCTGGTTGCCCGGCTGGTGACACTGGGCCTTTGCGGAATCTCAACCCAGATCAATCAATTTGCACTCCAGGGGGTGCAGGGGCTGGAACCCACCCTCAATCGCCGGCTAATGCTGGTCATCTCGCTGGGGCTGGTCGCTTCGTTGCTCTTTCAAGGATTGCTCAAACGCGAGCGCTGGACCACGATCGCGCGTTACTCATGGTCAACGGCCGACTTGATCCTGTTGACCAGCGTTTTGCTGTTCGCCGATGCGCTCCAGACTCCGCTTGTGGCCGGTTACCTGCTCTTGATTGCGGCCTCAGGACTCTGGTTCCGCGAGAAGACCGTTTGGTGGACCACGTTCCTCACGGTCGTCTCTTACAGCGTTCTCTACAGCCTTGATGTCGGTGGAACTCAGAACCGACCTCGGCCGATCGAGGGACTCCTGTTCTTGATCAGCCTCGTGCTGACAGGGGTTGTGGTCTCTTACCAGGTCAGACGCGTGCGGGCCCTGAGCGCGTATTATGAAAAACGGCAACTGCCGTAACAAACGGTGGCGAGAGGAAACAGGGTCCGTCGCCACAGTGCGTACATCTAGACCTGTAGTTATTACGTTATGTCAGATGTAGGACAGCCGCCCTCGGCTGTCTCTGGTGTTTTGAACACCAAGAGAATGAAAGCCGGGGGCGGCTGTCCTACATCCAGACCACCGGACAATCCGGAATCGTCCGTTCATCCCGTGAGTCGCCGGACTGAATCGCATTATGCCCCCTTGGGACCATAACCTTTGAACGCAGCCTGATAATTGGTGCCGCTCACGCCCGAGGAGCCGCCAGCCAGGAACAGGCCGTTCATGCCCCGAACGCCCTGGTAGGGCTGACCAACCACCGTCAGCTTGACACCCGAGTGGAAGTTCCAGCTCTTGGCGGGGGTCAGGGTGACCGTGTGATTAGTGGCGTCATATGTAGCCGACCGGAGGCGGATGAACGATCCGATAGGGCTGAACTTTCCGTTACTCTGGGCTGCGATCAGCGTGTAATTTGCAAGAAGCTGGGCGTTATAAGAATCCAAGGGCTGCGAGAAGCTCAAGACGAGCTTGGCGGGGTGATTATGCACGCCCACCCGCTTGACCTGAGTGATCTGCACGGCCGAGGTGGCCGGAATGACCGGGGCTGTAACCAGTGCCACGGTGCTCACGCCCACGTTATCACCAGCAACTTGCTGGGGCTGGCCCGCAGTTGCCGTGGCCGCGTTGGTAAATGGCCCGCTACCGGTGGGATGAACCGTCACATACACCACCGCAGAGTAACCGGCAGCCAGAGTGACCCCAGTTGGCGGTAGGCTGCCGATGGTGGCGGTAATCGTTCCGCCCGATTCCGAAACCGTTCCCTGCGTGGTTGTGGCCGACACATAGGTGAGGCCAGCCGGCAACACATCCGTCAATACGACATTCGTCGCCTGCACGCTAGAGGCATTCGTCACGGTAATCACGTAGCTGAAGTCATTACCGATCACAGGCGAAGAAGGCGTGGCCACTTTGCTGACATGAAGGTCTACACTTGCCACCACGGTTGTGGAAGTTGTGGCCGTGGTATTCGTGCTGGTGTTGGTCACCCCCGGCCCGATTTTCACGACCGAGCTATTCACGATCGGATTCGTGGCCGGAATCGCCGAAGGTACAACCGTGGTGATGACGAAGGTCTGGGTCGTGTTCTTGGGGATGGTGCCAAGATTGAAGGTGACCGCCTGACCGGTCTGCGACATCGAACCTTCAGGCGCCGTGGAACCGACAAAGTTCACGCCGGTTGGCAGCGTGTCGACAACGCTCACGCCCGTGGCATCCTCAGGTCCGTCATTGGTCACGGTCACCGTGTACGTCAAGAAGCTTCCGGTCCCAACCTGCCCAGCCGTTGTCGGCGGAACAGCGGCCGCGGTCATCGAGATTGAAACCGATGTGGAAACCACCGAACTGGTCAGATTCTTGGCGAACTGAGACGTATCGCCGGCCGACGAGGTCGCCAGTCCAGAAATGGCATACCCATTGGCAACCTGTGAGTTACTGGTAGCTGTAAAAGTACCCGCGCCACTGGCGTTGGTTGTCACAAACGCGGTCGCCAGGTAGGTTTTGCCTTCCCCAGCACCACTGGAATCAGGCGCTGGGTCTGAATACAGGTCTACGGTATATGTAGAGTTTGCCGCAGCCTGAATGGTACCATTGACCACCGTGGTCCCTCCGCCGCTGCTGACGGAGGTCAGCACGGGAGCCACTTGCAAATTGTTCGGATTGGAACCGCTGGGATCGAGCAAGATTCCCAACGCACCGTTCGTGTAAATGGAATTTCGCAGGAACGAGTTACCAGTGCCGGTGGTCACGGCAATGCCGTTTGACCCATTGTTCGCAATGGTGTTCCCTGCGCCTGTCTGGGTTCCACCAACCAGGGTTTTGACTGCCCCGTTGATCAGAATGCCATTGCCACCGTTTGCCGCAACGCTGCTACCATCGGCTGCGACACCAATGAAGTTACCCAGGAACTGGTTGCCCGAGGTGCTCGCCCCGGTCAGTTGCACACCGTCTGCAAGGTTACCAGAGATCGTATTGCCGTTGCCGGTCGTTGCTCCACCGATGATGTTTTGCGTGGTGCCATCACTGAGCAGAACCCCAACCTGGTTGCCGCGAACCGTCTTGCCATCGCTCGCCAGGCCGATGATGTTGGCCAGAATTGAGTTGGCGGTGGCAGCTGTTCCGGTGGAGGTGGTCAGCCCTCGAACCCAGATTCCCGCCCCGGTTGCACCCGTGTGGCCAGAGATCACGTTGGCCATTCCACTGGTGGAATCCCCAACTTTATTCAGGGTGGCATTATTCTGAATGCCAACGCCGGTGGAGTTGGCAGGGGCCCCAGATAGGGCGGTGAGGCCATCGGCCTGAAGGCCAATCACATTACCCGTGATCACGTTACTACTCGCACCATCCACCAGCACATCGAACTGGGAATTCCCCGAGATCACATTTTGCTGGGCCGTTGAAGAGCCCCCAACCGAGTTCCCCGTGGCGCTGGTGTCTATTTGGATACCGATCGAATTCGATCGGACCAGGGCACCAGTTGGATCGACCCCGATGTAGTTGCCCGTGACCTTGTTGGTGGTGGAACCAGTGCCTGAGATCTGAATGCCAGGGCCCGTGTTTCCTGAGATCACGTTACGATCAGGTGTCGTGCTGCCACCAATGATATTGGACGCCGACCCCACAATACTCACGCCCACGGCGTTCGGAAATGCTGCGCCAGTCGTATCCAGGCCAATGTAATTTCCAGTCACGGCAATACCGGTGGCTGGAGACTGGATCTGAATTCCGTATCCCGTAAAGTTTGTAATTGCCAGTCCCTTGATCACACTTCCCGTGGCGGCGGCCGCCGTGAATGAGAAGCTTTTAATATTTTGATGGGCTGATGACGAGCCATCAATGAGCACAATCGGGGTGCCCGCATAACCGGTCTGAGAGGTGCCGTCGATCAGAACCTTCTGAGTGATCGGCGGAAGGGACGTGGAGGGCTTGATCACAAACGGGCCGGTACCCGAGAAGTTGAAGTCAATCGTGTCATACTGGCCCGCGTTCACGGCGTTGATGGCGTCACTCAGTGAGCCAGTTCCGGAATTATCTCCGTTGGTCACGAAGATCGTGCTTAGCAGATAGCGACTTTCGAGTGCCTCAAGAGTGACCCGACTACGCAGGAACGATGCCGATCGGCGCTGAAATGTGGAGCGACTAGACATGATTGCTACCTCCCTGAAGCCTGGATGTGATCTCGATCAGGACGCAGAGCAGGGCTACGGAACCCCGGTCTCATGCCGTTGTGAATCTGAGACACCTGGCGAATCCAGGTAATTCAAGGAAGCATACACGCGCCCATTCGAATGTCAAAAGACTGGACATATATACGATTTTAGCGATCAGGTAATTTGTACAGCCAAACATTGTGCGCGCACGGCAAAAACCAGACACCGTGAATGCGTAGAAATTACAAAAGCGACCCAACCCAACCAGAACTGGCGCCGGGCTGAAACGAACACCATGAAATATGGCGAGCCGATTCCAACCGACCGGTCTCCGAATCTCGATCTACACTCAGAATGGGCTGCGTTTGGATGGCCAAACTTCATAAACCCAGCGCGTGGCCCACTTCATTAACCAGTTCGCTAGATATCTCTGTCAAATCCTGCTCTTCCGCCAGTGCCAGTGTTGCCATGGCCAGCCGGTCGATCCTTCGAGGCAGCCCATTGCCAAGGGCATGCAACGCGGTGATGGCCGCGTCTGAAAAGTCTGTCACTTTCCCCGGCCGCAGGTGCTTGCTCCGCAAATAGAGCCCCGCCTCGGCCCGTGTCAACGGCTTCAGATGAATGCCAAAGGCAAGCTGGTCAAGCTCGGCAAGCGGATCTGGGTTGTCGTCGTACATGCCGTACGGTGACGTCCGCACCACTTCGATCAACGTTGCCGAGGTCGATGCCTGGCTCACAAGCGCAGCCAGCCGGGCAAGCACGGGGGTATCAGCAAGCGCACTGGCATCGTCGATCGCCAGCACAATCGTTTGTCCCTGAAGTCTGCCGGTTCGTAACCGCTGACCCAGCATCGTCCAGAGTGATTCGGCCGTTGCCCGATCACCGGGCAGATTCCCGTTCAGAACCTGGATCAACCGTTCGAGAACGCCCATTTCTCCCAGAGCCCCGCTGACAATCGCAACCTTGACCCAAGGGCTTCGGAACGCCTGCAGGAAGTGGTTAAGAATCAGGCTTTTGCCCACTCCAGGCGGCCCCATCAGCCGCACATGCCGTTCCCTGGCGGCCAATGAACGGCCGAGCGTTTCAATGGCCTTCCTTGCCTCAATCGTTCCCACCAGCCCATCTCGGGTTGGAATCGAACCGGTTGGGCTCGCAATGCGTTGCGTACTGGATGGCGTGAGGGCAAGTTGATCCATGGCTCTGAGTCTTGCCTCCGGACGTCTCTTGCCTGATTGACCGATACCACCGTTGTCTTTTATCGGCTAGCATGGGGCATTGGCTTTGGCTTCTTACGTAATGCTTGTTGCTCAAAGGTTCGGTTTGTGGCTGAGCGATTCTACTGTCCTGATCTTCGATCTCGTTCCCCGATGGTCCTTACGGGCGACGAGGCCCACCATCTGGCCAGGGTTCGGCGGATCGAGGTTGGGCAGACCATTGAGCTGTTCGACGGCTTGAGCGAGGACGCGGTGCTGGCCGAGATCCAGGAGATTTCGTCAAAACGGGTCGTGGCCCTGGCCACCAGTCCACCACGCCCAGGACGCCACCCAGCGGTAAACCTGACCCTGGCCGTGGCGTTCCCCAAGGGAGAGCGGCTGGACTGGCTGGTTGAAAAAGCGGTGGAGATTGGGGTTTCCACGCTCCAACCTATCTTGGCCGGCCGCTCCGTGGTCGATCCCCGGCCCGCCAAACTTGATCGACTGCGCCGGCATGTGATTGAAGCCTCAAAGCAATGCGGCCGGAACCGGCTCATGGCCATTCAAGATCCGGTGCGCTGGCTCGACTGGATTCCTGTTTGCGGCGACTCGCTGCGGTTGCTGGCCCATCCGGGTGGAATTCGTCAGGGGCAGTGGCCAAACTGGCCGCCAGAAAGCCACCTCACGCTGGCCGTTGGGCCTGAAGGGGGATTCACCGATGCCGAGGTTGAAGCGGCCCGACTGGCTCGCTGGATTCCGATCGATATCGCCCCCACCATCCTCCGCATTGAAACGGCCGCCCTTGTTGGATCGGCCCTGATCATCAACCACGCTCAAAGCGAGACCTGAACATGTTTGGCGCAAACAATATCCCAGGAATGATGACGCTAGGCCTGGCGGCCGGAATTATCGGAGGCATGTTCGGAATTGGGGGCGGGCTCATCATGGTGCCCGGCCTGATTCTGCTCTTCGGCTTTGGCCAGAAAGATGCCACCGGCACCTCACTGTTCGCCCAGCTTTTACCGGTGGGTCTGCTCGGCGTGCAGCAGTTTTGGCAACGGGGCGAGATCAATGTTGCCGCCGGGCTGGCCATGGCCGCCGGCTTATTCGTTGGTGCCTGGCTTGGAGCCATGTTCGTAGGCTCAATTTCACCCCAGCGCATGAAACAAGGCTACGGCCTGTTCCTGCTCTGCGTGGGCCTGTATTTCCTGCTCGCTCCCACGGGGGTTGCACGCAAGAACCAGGCACCAACCCTGGAAAACGCCTCGAACCAGAACGAGAACCTGAAATCCAACTGAGCCCACCGGCAGCAGATCAGGTCCAGCGGCCGCCCGATTTATCTTGATACACGGACCAAACATAGCCATCCGGGTCTTTGATCGCGAATTCTCGCCATCCCCAGGCTTGGTCAATGGGCTCGTCGGAGACGCTTAGCAACGCCCCCTGATCAATGCAATGCTGATAAAACTTGTCGATATCCTCAACCCGAAGCTGAAGGTGCATCCCCACGCCCAGCCGCTGGTCACCAAACTCCTCCGAATGCCCTTCCTGAGGATGGAGCATCATCGAGAAAGAGCCCAGACGCAAAATGGCCAGGGAGATCGGTCCCCCCTCAAATTCATGGTGAACTTGCGCAATCTGCGCACCGATGACCTCGTTGTAAAACTCGATCGATCGCAGAATGTCGTTCACATAAAGAAAGACGCTGGTGACCTGGGGCGTCATGGCTCCTCCCGCATCGCCGCATCCAACCCTTTGGCGGGCAGATGCAAAACAGACTACCTCGGACAATAGCGTGAACCTGGATTCACGGCAATGCAATCCCCGCAATCTGCGAACACGCTGGCGCCTGAAATAACGATCAGGCAACCCAGGCAAGATTCCCAACCCCGGTCAGACCCGGCTCAGGAACCGGGAAGATCCTCGGCAAAGTAATCGGTGACCTTGCGGATGACCGGAAGCAGGTACCCCACCGCCGAGTAATGACCGCAATCAAACCACTCAATGGCCGGCTTCCCGGCCGCTTCCCAGAGCCGGCGAGACGCCGCTGGCGAAATCACCTCGTCTACCCGGCCGTTAAGCATGAGCACCTGCTTGGAACGAAGCCCATGGGCATAGGTCAGGGGATCAAAGGGGAGCGTTAAACGCTCCAGGTCGGCTTTAGTCTTGCCGGCCTTGATCCAGGCCGCACGATAACTGCGTCCCTCGGGCATTTCCCAAAGGATATCGCCCAGGCCGCCACCCGCCAGCAAAAGCCCGGCCCGCTTGATCTGGGGATCAACGGCCGCCGAGAGCGCAGAGACAATGCCACCCAGACTGATGCCGGTCACGCCCAGCTTCTCAGGATCAATCTCCGGTCGGCACGCCAGCCACGAAGCCGCCCGGCGCACGTCGCAAACGCCCTGCCGCATCGCCGACATCGAACGCTCGATATCCACCGAAAGGAACTCGGCACCAGGCGGTTTGCGCTCACCGTAGTACGGTAACTTCATGAACAGTGCCGGAATTCCCCGCTCGGCCAGCCGGGCCGCCAGATACCGGGCCAGCGGAAAATCGGCCCCCAGGATATGCAGCACCACCACCCCCGGCCGCTTGGCCCCGGGCCCAACCCCCACCGGCAGAAAATACTCGGCATGAACCGTGTTATTCACCGGATCGGGCGATTCAATGGGCGAGGGAAACTGAACGCTCCAGACCTCGATCCTGGAATCTTGCCGAAGCCGGGTCATCTCGAACGGAAACAAGGCGGCCTCAAGCCGAAAAAGCTCGGGCACTTCCGGTTCTGCCGCCGAGGGGCTAAACCGGGCCTCTCCAACCAGATGGGTGGCTCGCTCACCGGAATCGCCCGGAAGCCTTAACAGCATGGCCAGCAGCAGAACGGCATTCATCAGCCTTGGACTCCACAGGCGTTACTCTCAAATCCTGCCGTCCCAGAATCATACGGCGCTCGGCCAATAGCAGCCAGGGGTCCAGTGCACCGGGTTGCCTGGCCACCAAAATCTTCGTAACCATTCCGCGGAATTCCGTCAATAAGTGGCCCATGGCTGTTTTCCGGGCTGAAGGCCCGGTTCCAATAGCCCAGCCCGAAGAGCAGGGTTGAGGGAGCACTTGATACCCCACACCTTGGAGTGGCGGTTCTGACCATGTCGCTCGACTCGCCGAGTCGAGTTCTTGCTCCTGAAATGAGTGGCCTCGGTAAACACAGTTCACGGCTCGGAAGAGCCGTGCGACGTTAGTTGGAAGGCTAGCCAAGGTACCAGACGTCAACCCATGAGAATCTTGTACAAGCCATACCCACACGCCACACCACCACCCACAATCCGGATATAGCCCGCCAGTTGAGCCGTGACTCCCCTCGCTTCCATCCCCAGCTTATTGCGAGTAACTCCCGTACGTAGCGTGTAGACGCCTGAAACGATGATCAAAGCACCTAGCGCCAGGGCCAGTAACCCCAGAACCAGCGGATTTTGGCCCAGCCAATTATCAATCGCTCCGTTTCCGCCACGCTGAGCAAACAGCCCGGTTACCTGGTTCATTCCACCACCTCACTTTCCATCATCGAACGGGTTCAAGCTTTCCGCATATCCGCAAGAAAGTGCAATTCTTGACCTAATCTAGAAAAACCCAGGGAACCGGGCAAGAAGGCTGGACCCTGGCCCCCAAAGCTGGGCGAACACCACCCAAACGTGAGGCCCGGCTCCGGTTTCGCATGCCTCTCTTCACCAGCAAAACCACGCGCACGAAGCCTGAAATCTGGCGTTGAAGGACTTTGGCCAACCCGGTACGATTCTCGCCCAAGCGGCCTGGTGCCGCATTCCTCAGGGACGAGGAGTTGTCCTTCATGGCTGCGCCGGTGAATCTGGCCGAACTAGAACCAGAGCGGGTTTGCCTGATCAAACCGAGCGCGCTCGGAGACGTGGTACACGCCACGCCCGTGCTGGCGGCACTCAGGGACCGATGGCCCCATGCGCACCTGGCATGGGTGATCAATCGCGGCCTCGCTCCCTTGATCAATGGCCTGAGCGAACTCGATGAGGTGATCCTGTTCGATCGCGCCGGGTCGGCGGCCGGTCCACGCGGCTGGTTGCAAGCGGCCGGCTTTTTTCAGTCGCTTCGTCGAAAAAAGTTTGACCTGACCATCGATCTTCAGGGCTTGCTCAGAAGTGGCTTGATGACCGCCGCCACCAGGGCCCCCATTCGGGTGGGGCTAACCAGCGCTCGCGAAGGCTCCATTCACTGTTACACCCACAAAATCGCCCCCCAGCCAGGAACGGTCCACGCCGTTGATCGTTATGCCGATGTGGCACGCGCCCTGGGTGCGACCATCAAAACACCTCGGTTTCTGGTCTCCATCAGCCCAACCGACCGGGCCTGGGCCGAGCAGACCCTGGCGCACTTACCGGGCCCGCGCCTGGTGGTGAACGTTGGTGCGCGCTGGGTGACAAAGCGATGGCCGCCCGAACAGTTTGCCGAGGTGGCCAGACTGGCCGTGAAAGAGCATGGGGCCTCGATCATTGCCGTGGGGGCACCCGAGGACCAACCGACCGTGGATGCGCTCCGGCTGGCGCTTGGTGGCGATGCACCCTGGCTGGACCTTTGTGGCCGAACCTCGCTGCCGCAACTGGCGGCCGTGGCCGCCAGGTCTGACGTAGTGCTATCCAATGACACGGGCCCTCTGCATCTGGCGGTTGCCGCCGGGGCCAGGGTGGTGGCCGTGTTCACTTGCACGGTGCCGGAACTCACAGGCCCGTACGGGCCGCTGGTCGATGTTGTGAAGTCGGAAATCTGGTGCGCGGGTAGCTGCGTGAAAACTTGCTCACGTATGGAATGTATGACCGAACTCACCGTCAACCGCGTTTGGCGGGCGGTGGCAAAGCAGCTTGACCAGGTTCAGGAACTCAGGCGTCCATCGGCGGCCTGACAGCTTGCACAACCGCCGCGCCGGCGGCCTTGTGTCGAACCAGCCAGACCGCCGTACCAATGGACACCAGTTGCCCGAGTACCAGCGGCAGAAACTGAACCCACTGCCAGCCCCCGCTCAGGGTTTGAAGATTGTTCACCTGGGGCCAGAAGGTGGCCACCAGGTTGCCGCCAAACCGGCCACCAATCCACCAGCGGGGAATAGGGTCGCCACGCCAGAGTGGCCAGACCACACCCGAAAGCGGTTGACTGAGCGGGGCCTGGAACAAGGTTTCAGGAATCCGTCCACCCACCCCAACACACAGCAGCATCACGCCAGCACCGGCCAGCACCAGCGCCAATGCCAGGCCACGAAGCACGCGGTTCAACCCATCTCGCCCGGTATCCAGCAACACCCCCATCACTCCCATCATGCCAAACGGCAGCAGCGGAACCAGTAACCGAGGCCCCGTACACCAGCCGCCTGTCCATTCCGGATAGCTAAGGTTCACCAGAAAAATAGCCAGGCAAATGGCCACCGAACCCAACGCCAATGCCCCGCGCCCCCTGCGCCTGAGGTTAAGCCAACCCAGCGGGGCCAGCACCAGCACCGGAGCATAGACCAGCAAGCCACGATATTCACCCAGCAGCAACGGCCGCACCAGTTCCCAGCGGGGCAACCGTAGCCCCAGCGGATTCTGATTCGAATGTACCTCTCGGAACCTGGGCACGGCATGGTGCGCATAGCCCATGTCAAACGCAGATCCATACGCCAGAAAGTTATACGTGAGCAGCAAGACCAACGGCCCAAACCCACCCGCCAGGAACGTGGCCAGGGCCGTTGCCGGCCACCCCCGGCCAAGCACCCTGAAAAGCACCCAGCCGCCCAGAATGATCACCACAGGCGCCACCGAGAGTTCAATTGTACACGCATATCCTGAAAAAAGACCCGCCAGGAACGCACAACCAAGCGGCCGAGGCGAGGCTGCGCCCCAGGCTACCGCCAGAAACGCGGCCAGCAACAAAAAACTGGTTGTCTGGTGCCCGTACGCCAGCGTGGCATAAACATACGCAGGCGTGGCGATTCCATACCCAAGACCCGGCAGCATAGCCCACACCGGTGCAACGCCCAGCCAGATTGCCAGGCCAGTTAACAAGGCACCCGTGCCGGCCGTGAACACGCCCGAGGTTCCCAGAGTCACCCAGTAGTCGGCCGGCCAGTGCGCAAAACCGGGTTGATTCAAAGGATGGGGTTCGAGCCCCAAGCCCACCTTGGCGGCCAGGTAAACCGGCAAAGCCAGCAACGAATACCCAGGTTGCTTGTCGGTGTAGAACCGGCCACGGTACACCGCCTTGTCACCCGTCTGGTCCTCAAGCCCATTGATCAGAATTGTCCCCTGGTCACCGAGCGCATACACCAGCATCAACCGGCTAGCCGAGTTCCAGTCTCGCCCTTGCCAGAAATAGGCATAACTCCCGAACAAGATCAGGAACACCGCAACCATCGCCGTTCTGGAGCCCAGTGGCCTGGCTCCACCCAAGCTCGAAACTTCCCTTGCGTCGAGCTGAATGAACGGCGTACTCATGCGAGGGTCCTGGTCGATAGAACTAAGGTCTGGAACTTGCCCCCAAGCCACACCAGAAACCTTGCCCCAGCCACAATGGCCGGTGACTGGATGGGCAGATAATACCGATCCCAGGCCAGCGGTATGAAAAATAAAATGGTCGCTGTGCTAACCGCACACAGAACCACCAGCGCCCAGGCCGCCGGCGGCTGGCCAGACCGAGTTTGGGCCAAACCCTGAACCAGCAGAATGAACCCACCGGCAAGAACACAAGGTAGCCAGACCACCGCCCCCGCATCTCGCCCCCACGCAAACCGCGGGTAAGGGACCGTGGAATCATGGTCCCACCGGCCCAATGGACCAAAGCGACCAAACCCCTGAACCGCCACGGCTACCAGTTTTTGAGGAACGCCAGGCAGAGCATCATGCGGGAAGATTCGCTGCGCATCACGAGAAACCTGAACCCGGTGCCTGAGCATTCGATTGAACCGAGCGGCCACCGATTCCTCAGCCGGGGCAGGGCCCATCAGGTCTGCGGGCGGCTTGCCCACAGGATGCGCTGTTAGATAGGGGTTTAGCGCCAGCCAGGCCGCGCCCGCAACCACCGCAGCCAAGATGGTTCCCAACCCGAAGGCAATCCGTCTTGAAGCCGGTACCGATGGTAAGACCAAGGCCACCAGGCACCAGGCACCCAGCACCATCGCCGCCGAGAAACCGGTGAGCTTGCTCAGCGTGGCCAGGCCCAGGCATACACCCGTGAGCAGAAACAGACCGAACAGCCGATAGACCCGCAGAGTGGGTGCCAGGCAACTGCACCAGGCAACAAGGGCAATGGCCTCGGTGGCAAGTGTGAACGCCTCGGCAGGCACGTCCGACATTGCCCGTCGCGCATGGAGCCGGTAGAGCGGGTCCAAGATGAGCAGCAGGGCAGCCAGTGCCCCCACCCGTGGGTTGCCGGTGGCAACCGTGCCCAGCCCATAGATGGCCGCCACCCCCAGCCCGCCAAACAGCACAACCGGCCAGCGCGCCACCCGGATCATCTCTGGAGAGACCAAGGGCTCGCGAATGTTCCTGAACCAGCGGCCGGCCACGCGGCGATCGGGAAGGGAAAATCCCATGAACTTCTCAGCCACGGCAAACACATACTTGGGAAAGGGCGGCAGATCATACGCGTGATACTCAACCCAGGCCCAGTTGTTCCGTTGCGGAGCCGCCGCCAGATCGAGAAAGTAGGTTTGCGTCACGTACGCGGTTTCGTCTGGAAATACCGGTTCCGACGGCACCCCCCAGGCAAACACCACGGCCCCAAAAAACGCTAGCACCATGGCGGACCGAAGCGAGAACCCAGCTTCCACTGTTCCCAAAGGGGCAGTTCTGCCTGGCGTGACGGATAACGGCATGATGCGGGTTGTTCCGGAAATGAAGAGCCTGCAGGCGCAGAAAAGACCCATGTCAAGAAAACATCGTAGAAACCGCCCATGTCGTTTGGCAACCGCCGGAATGTCGGCTAAGTTTCACCGACGATGCATTCAAGACGCACCGCGTTGGTTCCCAGCAACTGCCAAAACCCGTCATGGACGGTGGCCTGGTTTGTTTCGGACCCACGTTTGTGTTTGATTTCACCGTCCGCACGTTGAGAGCGACGTCCGGGAGCTGATCCCGTGGCGACTTTGGGAACGTGTTGCAGCCATTTGAATCGACACCCGCGAGTATCCCGATGCACAAGCTTTGCTGGGCCGACCGCCCGCGATTGTCCGATCTTCGTGATCGGCCAAACACCAGGCGACCAGACCAGCACGAACCAGATTGCAAGGGCAGGGCACAGGGTCTCAGCCTGGGTCTGTCTTTGCGTCATTCCAAGAGCCTGAGCAGCCCCGCATTCACCAGGGCCACCTGGTCGATGCCGCTGGTTCAGAATCTGGAAGGTTCGCCCCCCCACTTGCCGGCATCGCTCACACGTGTTGAAAGACCGGAGCACCTCATGATGAGCAACATTGGCAACTTCCGGCCCGGCCTTCCTGGCCGGTCGGTCTCCTGGCGCGGTTGGTCCCTGGTACTCGTCGCCCTGACGGGCTTGGGCCTGACTGGCTGCCAATCCTTCAACCCGTGCGGTTCAAGCGGTGGGCTTTGCAGTTCACCCGGACCGCTCAAGAAGCTGGGTCAGCGGGTTTTCAAACCGCAACAATCAGCCTCGGTCATGGCCTGTGAACCTGGCTTGATCGGCGCCCCAATTTCCGACTCTTGTGGGCCAGCCTACAGCAGTGGGAGCAGCTTCGGCGGAAGCCCGGTCATCTCTGGTGGGTCACCCATCGGTGAAGAGGCGCCTCCCCTGGACCTTTCACCCATTAACCCCACCGGCGGAACCACAACGAGCTCGGGTGGTATTCCGCCCGAAGCTCCCCAGGGTTTCCGCGTTCCAACCGGAACCGATAAGGCCGTTTACCAATCCTACAAACCTCCCGGTGGGTCGCCTTCGGCCCGCCGTGAGCCTGCTGCGCTCGGTGTAACCACCGAGCCCAGCCGGCCCGTGGACCCGCTGGCCAACCTGCCCACGCTCAATCCCCCCACCGACCTCTCGTCCAGCGGACCCGCCAAGGAAGCCGAAGCCCGCAAGCTGGTAACCGCCAAGGTCCCCAACTCTCCACCCACCATCACCGCGCTCACGGCCCCGGTTCAGCCGATCATCACCAACGACGCTGCAAGCAACACACCCGGGATTCGAACCTTCAAGGTGGTAGAACCGCGGCTGGCCGGCGGCTCTTTGCCCACGCAAGCTGGCTGGACCTGGCTGGCTGACCAGGGCTACAAAACCGTGCTCGACCTGCGGCCAACTGCAGAAGTTCAGTCCTCGGATGTGGCTGCGATCAATGCGACCGGCATCCATTACCTGGCGCTGCCTATGGGCAGCGGAGACGTAGACCTGGCCGCTCAACTCGACCGGTTCACGGCCGAGATTAGTAAGGAACCCTCTCGCCCAATCTTCTTCTTTGACGCCGACGGTTCTCGTGCGGCCGGCCTCTGGTACATGTACCAGGTCTCTCACCTCAAATCCTCGCCTGAAGAAGCCAGACGAGGTGCCGCCGAAATTGGTCCCGTGAACACCACGCTAGTGAACAAGGGCATTTCGGCTATCCCGGCGACCCCTACCGCACCCCAGACCCTGAATGCCCCCGAACCACCAAGTTCCGCCACACCCGACCTTGAAGATGCACTCAGCTCAACCGGTCGACCAGCCTGAACTTGACCAGGCTTGGCTTGGACAACGGATTGAGATTCAATAACGCCTTCAGGGCGTTTTGGGCATGATACGTATTGAGTTTATGCAGTTGTGTTCATAAGAAATGCCGCAACTTGGCAGATTCCGCGCGACTCCACGAAATGTGATAGCCAGCCCGGTCACTTGCGGCTCTCGTAAACGCGTTGACACCTTGGTGCCGCACAGATCGATAACTCTGTTGAAACAGCAAGGTATCGCCTTGAACGGGCCGTCCCACCCTGGGCGTGTAGTACCGAAGGTGGTTCAATTGGAGCCCCATCGTTCAATCCCGATCCTGCGCGGTCCACTTGAACCGGTCGCAGTTGCTGGGCTGAGATTCACGGATGATGTTGCCGTAGGCAGCATACGCCAGGCGATCGAGCAGACCTCCGCTAGTGCTCTTTGAAGTTGCGCTTTTGGAACCAAAGCCCGTAAATTAGCAGTGTACGCTACTGTTCATGGTTTAGCGTTGCGTTGCGTATGGCCTGGTCAAGCGGTTGAACGGAAATAAAAGCCCGATGCGCCAGCGAATGGATTTTTTATGGAATGACCGGCTCGTGACAAATTCAGCCTCGTTTGCCGCGGCGCCCTTCTTGGAAAACCGAAAGAGATCCACTCACTCGCGCTTCGGGCTCGTATTCGGAGAAACACGCGCTCACATGTCAGGCTCATATTTCCAGCGTCTTGCCCAGCGAAACCCCAAAAGCGCAACGTCAAAAAGCGCAAGCGACCGACCAGCTTCCGGTGATTTCCGGGGGCCAGGACACAAGGTTCACCGAACTGGCTCAAGCATTCCTGGGCCGAGAAGAAGCCACTTCCGCGGCGGCCATGAACCTAGTGTTCAAGGTCCGGAAGCGTCTGATTCGAGTTGGTCGGTCGCTTGCGCTCCCGGCTCGGTATGAAGAACCATTCTCAAAAAGTGCAACTTCAAATCACCGTAACGCAGCTAGCCATATCTACATCATAGATCGTCTCAGGCCACGGTCACCGGTTGCTTCGGTTGCCGGGCGACCTATTGCTCGGTGCTAACCTGAGCCCACAATCCCGGATTGATCACAAGCGTGCCGGTGGAAAAATCCAGAACCAAGGGATAACGGGATCCAGGGGTGATGATGAACTTGTCCAGCGTATTGGACACTGGAACCAGCTCGACCGGTTTTCCGCGGCCGATAGCGTAAGCGTTGCGGTCGCCGATCGCCTGGGCAAACAGCTTGCCATCCTTGGCCGTGATCTCTACGGTGACAAATCGGCTAAACCGAGATCTACCGGCATATTTTCGCGGTAACGAGGCCTTAGCATGAATCGGTTGAGGCTGCGGGGGCTGTACGGGTACGAATGACAAAGTTGAAAACGGCACAGACTTGCGTCACAGATAACCAAGGCCTTTTTGTCCCTCACGTTGCACGAAGTTCGATCATCATACTCGGTAAGTCATGGAAATTCGCACGGTCCATAGCCAACAATCGGAAAACCGCTGGAGGAATGGGCACTCTGAAAACGCCGACCCGAACACCAAGCCTGAGGAAGTGAGGGCACGGTGCCTTCCCTGATTTTCTTTTCGAGATTAACACGCAATCCGTAACCCCAAGCCGTATGGCTACGTCTTCAGACGTGTTTGTCTTATTATCTGTTTTTATCTTGAGGCCAATCAGTATAATAGGCTGTAGCCACTCCATAACCACTCACGGAGAAGGCGAGTCTAACACATCCAAAGTGCTGGAAATGATCTCAAAGTCTGAACTTTCTTCTGCCCACGAATCCACAAACGCCGGCAGCAATTCCTCAAAGTTTGTGTTCGCCCAAACACCTACCGGTTTGAGTGGAAGGTGGTCAAGGCGTCTGTCACGTGTTATCATGACAGCCCTACGCAGGTTGTACCACGTTCGACACTCGCTGCTGATGGCGAAAACCAGCGGTTTGCTTCCGATCGAGGTCTATCGGGAATTGACCGATCTGGTGAAACGGTCGCCACAAGGGCTGGATCTCATCGAAGTTGGGGGCGCTTCAGGTGCCGCAACAATCGCCATGTCATGGGGTCTTCAGCCATCCTCAACCAGCGCTTCCCACGTGATCGTGGTGGAAAAGTGTGAGGGGGGATCGCGCACCCCGTACGGAGGATGGGAGGCGAACAAGGCACGGTTCGATCGCTTCATGCGTCGGTATAAACTGCAAGACCGCGTGATACTCTTCCCACACAATCTCACCCTCGATCGGGGCCCGGAAGTTCGTGCTCTCTTACGTACCGAGCGGATTGCCGGCCTGCTGTCCGATGCCGACGGCATGGTGCACCGTGACCTTTATCTGTTCGGTGATCTGATCGACTCCAACGGTTTCGTGGTGATCGACGACTATCACCCTTCGCTGAGCCCGAAACACGCCGTCACGTACGCTGTGGTGAACCGGCTCATTGAGGCGGACGCCTTTCGGCTCACGAAATGCATTCATGAAACGCTGTTCGGCAGGCCCGGCTCAAGGGTTACGGAATCACTCTACAATGAGTGCGAGCAGGTCGCACAATCCGTCTGTCAAGGCTATGGGATTGTGATTGACGAGCGTGGAATCACACCGCTTGCCAGGTGAGATAGCAGGGCGATTGCGCGATTCTAGGTAATCTGGCATGATTGTGCCGGTGTGATTTCTGCCGCTTCCTGGAGGACAGCAAGGGTAGAAACTATCGCGACCGCAAGGAATCCGTGCCATGGCCAAAACAAAGTCTGCTCGCAT
>CAIYJE010000093.1 GCA_903926465.1 uncultured Planctomycetales bacterium | reverse complement strand
TGGTGCCCACCGGCTTGCGGTTGCGGCCGAACAGGATGACGGTGGGGGTGCCATGGCCGGGGATGTACGCGCCGCTGGTATCGATCACGTGGGTCAGGTCAACACGCGGGAAGAACTGTTCGATCAGCTTGCTGCCAAACTCACGCTTCATGAAGCTGTTGGCCGTGATCTGGCCGGTGTAGCCGCCGGTAGTGGCCAGGTTGAAGATGCGCTGCATGAACGGCACGGCCAGGCTGTACTGCCTGTGACACGTACTGAAGCGGTCTCGATAGAGCTGGTTGAGGTTTTTATCCTTGGGGGTGATGTAGGGCGGGTTGGCGACCACGGCGTGGTATCGGCCGGGCTTGAGCAACTTTTCCAGCAGGTCGCGGTCCTCGGCCTGGTACACGTGGTCGATGGAGCTGAAGCCCATGGTGGCCTGGTCGCCGCTGTGCGCGCCATGCAGCAGTGAATCGCCGCAGGCCAGTTCCACATGGAATGCTGGCGCGTCTGCCAGGCGTTTGATGCTTAGCAACTGCAGGGCCCGGACGATGAGCCGGAACCGGGCAATGGCGATGGCGTAGGGGTTGAGGTCGACGCCGTGGATGCTATCGAGCGCGCGCTGGACGAGCACGCGAACGTTGGTGTTCGGCTCCTTGCTGCGCCAGGCTTGCACCAGCCGTTCGAACGCGCCCAACAAGAAGTGGCCGCTGCCGCAGGCGGGGTCGATCATGCGGAAGCGATCGGCTGGGTTCAGCCGGCCGTCGTCTACCAGGCGCGCCTCATAGCCGGGCTGGGCCAGGCCAAATTCATCAAGTGCAGGGGAAAGGGTGCGATCGAGAATGAACTCCTCGACGAACACTGGGGTTTGCAGCAGCGCGTATTTTTTGCGGGCGGCTTCGGACAGGTCTTGGTACAGGTCGCCCAGGAACCGGGT
Organism: uncultured Planctomycetales bacterium; assembly: GCA_903926465.1. Classification (GTDB taxonomy): domain Bacteria; phylum Planctomycetota; class Planctomycetia; order Isosphaerales; family Isosphaeraceae; genus CAIYJE01. The sequence continues at coordinate 2,882 of CAIYJE010000093.1, read as the reverse complement.
ATCGAGCGCGGGGTTGGTGAAGTCGTGGATCAGGGTGCCGGTGTTGGCGTCGATCTTCTGGAAGAAGCCGATGAGGGCGGTGCCGGCGTCGCCGCTGAGCCACTGGGGCAGTTCGCGCAGGGGGTTATGCGGGCCGAAGACTTCAGCAGTGGCGGCGTGCTTGGTGAGCGCATCGAACAGGCTGAGCAGGTAGTCTCGATCATTGAGCTTGGGGTAGGACCGGAAGAAGAGTTCGTGCTCGTCGCGGGCGCGTTTCAGCTTCTCGCCGGCCGGGCCGCTGATCTTGGGCACGGGGATCAGCCCGTTATCTTCCAGGAACCGCACGAACACCGCGCTTAAAACCCACGCGGCAGCCACCTGGGTGATGGCGTCGGTCCGCCAGTCTTCAAAATTCAGGGCCGTGCGGCTGGCCGACTGGGCCTCTGCGTAACGTGTGCGCAGAGCCTGGCCAATTTCAGGCACCTCTAAGCTGGTACTGCGATCAAGCAGATCGGCCTCGATGTGCTTGAGAAGGCCCTGGATATCCGCGAGCAAAGCCTGGCGATTGATCATGCTACTACTATTGATGGAATGAAGATTGATTAACCACAGAGACACAGAGACACAGAGACAGTGAGAGGAATGAAAGAGAGTGAAGGGCAAAAAAGGAATGAAGATTGATTAACCACAGAGACACAGAGACAGTGAGAGGAATGGAAGTGAGTAAGAAAGAGAAATTAAAAATAATTGAAAAAATGGGATCAATTGAGACCGTAAATGTCGTGTGCCCAACATTGAACATCATTCTGATCAAGTTTTTGAATTCAAATTCTTACTTTTTTCATCCTGCTCATTTCCTCTCGCTGTCTCTGTGTCTCTGTGGTGAGAATTCTTGATTGGAATCACTTCTCACTGTCTCTGTGTCTCTGTGGTTAAAAATTAGAGGGCCATACGGCGGAGGCCGTCTTTGAGCACACTGACATTGAAGTTCAGGAGCAGGCCCACCCGCGTATTCGTGAGCCGCATATAGGTCAGTAACTGGGCTTCATGGACCGGAATCAGCTTCTCGACGGCTTTCAGTTCGACCACCAGTTGGCCTGGGAAGTAGATATCAAGCTGGTACTCCTTATCAAGGGCAATCCCCTTGTAAACGATGGGCATCTTATGCTGGGAAAGGAAGGCGAGTTTACGTATGCGTAACTCTTCCTCCAGGCACACCTGGTAGACCGGTTCCAGCAACCCCGGGCCCATCACACGATGCACCTCAATGGCCGCTCCGATTACTTCATGAGTCAGTTCGTCACGCTCGTCCATTTTTCGATGGCCCCCACGAAGATTGAAGATTGATTAACCACAGAGACACAGAGACAGTGAGAAGAATGGAAGAGAGGGGGTTTGAAAAAAAGGGGATTCAAGATTGATTAACCACAGAGACACAGAGACAGCGAGAAGAAAGGAAGAGAGTAAAAACAAAAAAAGTAAATTGGATTGAAAAATAGGATGAATCGACCTCGTGTGTTGCCGCTTAGAATTTAACGTCATGCTACCTCAAAATGTTGGATTCAATTCAGTTCACTTCCCATCTCTTTCTTGCCTGTTTCTTCTCGCTGTCTCTGTGTCTCTGTGGTGAAAAATCTTGATTGAATACACTTTCCCCATCTCTTTCTTGCCTGTTTCTTCTCGCTGTCTTTGTGTCTCTGTGGTGAAAAATCTTGATTGAATACACTTTCCCCATCTCTCCTTCCCTTTTTCCTCTCGCTGTCTCTGTGTCTCTGTGGTGAAAAGTCTTGATTTATTTCTTCAATGCGCCACGGTGTTTGTTCTCCAGCCAGCTTTCGGGGATGCGGGCCTTCTGGCCGGGTCCGATGAGCGGGATGGTTTTGCCTTCGATCTGGGCCTGGTCGTCGCCGGGTACCAGCAACCACAGGCTGGGCACACCGTCGCGTCGGCCCACGTTCTCGCGCAGGCGGTCCAGGAAGTTGAGCCGGTCGTAACGGGCAAGCAAGCCCGGGTACACCATTAGCAACGGCTTGGCGGCCGTGCTGAGCTGCTGGTCCAGCCGAGTGAGCGCCCGGTCCACCAGGCGCTGGAGGCGGGGCCAGTTGGTCCCCTTGGGGTCGGCGTCGGCCTGCAAGACCATGTCCCAGTTCACGCGTGCGGTCGTGGCCTCTTGCTGGAGCGCGGCCAGGAACAGCCCCTCGAAGTCGACCAGCTCTAGCGGGAACCGCTCAAGCAGTTCCTCAAGCGCCCGCTGGTACATGCGGGGCGGCACAAGAAGCGCGTAGAACGAGCCATTCTTGAGTCCGTGCTTGAGCTTATCCTCAAACTCGCGCGCCTGGGCGACCTCGGGCGTGTAGCTTGGTGGCGAATCGGTCTGGGTGGGGACGCGGGTCGGCAGCTTTGAGCCGGTGGTCAGCGTGAAGGTCTCGGCCCGTTTGGGCTTATACGCACTGGTGCCATCCCAGTGCAGGTCGATCCCTGCCTGCTGGAGCAGGCCATCCAGGCCAGGCCGATCTGGCAGTGGGGCCGATTCCGGGTACCGGCTAACCACCCGGTCGCGCAGGTCGGCCAGGGTCAGTTCCTTCACCCCGTACAGGGCCCCCTGAGAGAGCCTGAGCGCACGCACGGGGTCCATGCCGCGTGGGTACAGCTCGGACCGGCTAGAGAGGGCTGCATGTCCTGATGCGGCGGCCGCCAGGCGGACCAGTCGAGCATCGGTGAGCGTGGGGCGTTCGCCGCCACCGGGTAGGGGTACGTCTCGCAGGCGCTGGAGGACGCGTTGCGGGGGGACGAGCGGGTCTTCCTTTGCGAGCTCGTTGGCCAGGTTGCCAAGCTGCAATGCGTAGCTGGCCAGCTCGGGCCGGGCAGCGATAAGCAGCCGGTCTGCGTCTCGCTTGAACTGG
>CAIYJE010000092.1 GCA_903926465.1 uncultured Planctomycetales bacterium | reverse complement strand
CATGCGAGCAGACTTTGTTTTGGCCATGGCACGGATTCCTTGCGGTCGCGATAGTTTCTACCCTTGCTGTCCTCCAGCAAGCGGCAGAAATCACACCGGCACAATCATGCCAGATTACCTAAAATCGCGCAATCGCCCTGGTGTGTGACCAAGGGATGCGGTCAAGCTCAAGAACTCACGACGGCTTGTCTTTCAACCTGCGTAACGGGCCTGAAGTCGGACGAGCCACGGAAGGGGGCGAGACCGGGTCCGGCGACGGGGTCCCAGACAGATCCGATCCTGAGAGCCGCATGAGCTCACGAATGGCACCAGCTTGATCGACCGCAAAGCCGAACAGCGGTTCCAAGCCGCTGACCCGGAAAACCTCGCGGACGTTCTCATCCACATTGAACAGAACAATGCGAACACCATTCCTGCGCATGGCCACAAAACCGGCCAGTGCCGTGGAACCGGCAAAGGTCACTCCACCCAAGTCGATCACCAGACCGGGCTGGCCGCCATTGGAGGCATGAACCTCATAAAACTTACGCAACTCTTGCACCTGGGCCGGCTCTAAACGATAGCAGTCCCAGAATTCACCAACAAAATAGCCATCTTGCTGTTTCGCCCGGGCCGACGGATTGAACATCAAGTGGACACTCTCTGGTTAACCGCACAGCCGGCAACCTCAAGGGGTCAGAACTGGCAAAACCGGTTTGATTGTTCGGGAATCTGGATCGCCGAACAAGTTGCAAGCACAAGAAACGTGGTACCTTATTTTCTCGTCTTTCTCAAGAAATGTGACCTTTTCCATCAATCTTCGGACCAATCGCCAGCCTCTCGGCTCCATCCTGGCCAGAATCGTCAGAGGGTTACCCCTTGAGACTTAGGGGGGCTGCGTCGGACAATTGATGAGTGTCATGGCGCGAACTTCGGCTGAATCCGAGATTTGCCCACAGACGATCAGGACCCGGCACAGAAGCTCGGTCGAACTTGGAGTTGGTGCGACCATGTTCTTCGCCCTGCTTGCAATCTTGGTTGCCGGTTTTGAACCCATGCAAGTTCCCGCCGCCACCTGGGCAGACTCGCTGTTTCCAGACCCCATTCATGACCTGGGCACCGTGGCACGCGGGACCCGGATCAAGCACCGCTTCCGGCTGATCAATTCCAGTGATCAGGAAGTTCACATTTCGGACTGGCAGACCAAATGCGGCTGCACCGAAGTGAAGGTGGGCGCACGCACCATTCCTCCAGGCACTCAGACATTTGTCGAGGCCACCCTCGATACCACCAAATTCGAAGGTCCGAAGTCGTCCGGCCTGGTACTCAACTTCGATCGACCAACCTCGGCCTCCAAAGACTTAAACTTTCGATGCGTGATCCGGGGAGATATCCAGCTCAACCCGGGAGTGGTGGATTTTGGTACAGCCACGCGTGGGAAACCGGCAGAGCAATCGATGCTACTCACCTATAACGGCGGCCAGGCCAACTGGGGGGTTTTCGGCATCGAGACAGCAAGCCCCCATCTGGTTGTCGACGCTGAAGAGGTGCCCGGTTCCCGAAGCGCATCCTCGGTCCAGTACAAGCTTACGGCCAAGCTCCAGACCACGGTTCCGCTGGGTTACTTCAAAGACGAGATCTCGCTCAAGACCAATGATCCCAACACGTCGCTGATCCCGATCTCGGTTACCGCCAATGTCCAGGGAGCGGTGGTACTGAGTCCGGCCATCCTGACACTTGGAACCTTTAAACCGGGCCAGCAGGTCAGTCGTGAAGTGCTTTTGCGGGCTTCCGCCCCGTTCACGGTCACCGCAATGACCCCCACGAAGGGAGATGTTGCCGCCAGTGCTCCCTCTACCACCCCTCAAGCACTTCAGAAAATGACCGTCTCCTTCAAAATGCCCACGGAACCAGGCAATTACCACTTCCTCATGGAATTTCAGACCAGCCTTGAAAAAGACCCACCGTTGAAACTCTCGGCCTTTGGAACCGTTGCACCCTGAGTTCCCCAAAAACCGGTTGCTCCCCTCGCGTGACCGGCCGGATCAATCTCAAGCTTCCTCTCCCGCACTCTCCCTTTTGCATTCCGGGAGCCTGTTTCTTCCGTGTCATCACCAGATTCTTCCGCCTCAACGCCTGGGACCGTAGACACACAGGTTATTTCCGTGGCCAGCCGTTCTCCCATCATGTCCCGCCTGGCAATTCCTTTGCTGGTTTTGCTTGCGCTGGCGGCTGCGGCGGGGGTGGGCCTCTGGATCTGGCAGCCTTGGGTTCCCGATAGTGCGGCGGCCGTTGAACAGGCAATCAAGAAGAAGCAATTTGGGCTCGCCGTGGCTGGGGCGGAACGGCTCACTCAGAACGATCCCAGAGATACTCGTGCGTGGTTCCTGCTTGCCAGGGCTCGCACTGGCACCAACGACATGCCTGGAGTTATCGCTGCGCTCCGGAAGATTCCAGATTTCTCGCTGCTAAAGCCCGAGGCGTTCTATTTTGAGGGGAAAGCTCACTTCGCGTTGCATCGGGGCCGTGATGCGGAGCAAGCCTTTCGGAACTGTGCTCTGAAGAGCCCAGTTGGGGCCGTGATCCGGGTGAATGCAGAGATTGAGCTTCTGGCGATCTTTGCCATGGAGGAACGCTGGGATGAGTTCAAGTCCATGTTCTGGCAAATGTATCCGCAGTTAAGCGGGCCGGAAACCGTGACCGGGCTGACGATGCGGATGCGCAGCGAGTTCGAGCAAACCAAACCAGAACTAAGCATTGAATTCCTGAGCCCGTTTGTGGCCGCCGACCCCGCAGACGCGAATGCTCTGGGCGGCCTGGCGGCCGCCTATGATCAGCTCGGGAATCTGGGTGAAGCTCTCCGCTTGTATCAACAGGCCAGCGAACTCGACCCGAACAACCTTGACCTCAAAGAGCGGCACCTGAGCGTTCTTTTAAGGCAGGGAGAGATGGATACCTTGAAAGCTCAAATGGTTTCCCTCCCACTCATCGCCCAAGACCGAAGCGCAATCTTGAAGATCAAGGCCATTGTTGCCCAGAACGACGGAGAACTGGAGCAAGCCGCAAGCTTTCAGGAGCGTTATCTGCAAACTCGTCCCGATGACTCTGAGGCCGTGCATCGTTATGGCCAGGTCTTGCTCAGGCTGGGCCGGAAGGAAGAAGCCGCACGCTGGGCAGAGGCACGCAACCAGCTCAACGCCGGCCGAGATGCGCTACGTGAGGCCTGGAATGACTTTGCCGACCGTTACGAAAAAGATCCCACCGATATCTCGCCGGAGATCCTGAAGAGACTGGGGCGTGCCTGTAAGCAAGCAAGGCTCGACCGAGAAGGAGACGCCTGGCTCAAAATTGCCAGCGAGTTCAGTAGCTAGACGAGTCTCCCAGAGACGGCCCCCTCAAGAGCCTTTGCCACGCTGAGTGACTCTGGCATCCGGGCAAGTCGGTTACGAGAAGCTCAGCCTGTTGTTATGCTGGGTAAACTCGGTGGTAGATTACGACCAATTGTTACAACGATGCTTTGCCTCCGGAAACTTGCTGCGTCGGCCTGAAGCGGGCCGACTGGCCGGGCGATACACAATTGATATGCAGCACCTCGCGAGTGCCCCCGGAATTCAGCGTGAGGCTAACTACAGGGAGACGGCAATGAAATGCTCATGGTTGGGCCTGACTGTTTTACTGACGAGTTTGATGGGACGTGGAGAGGCGCAGACAACTCCTGCTCCCAGTTATGCGGAAATTGAAGCTTCGATCGTGAGCCTTGAGAAGCAGTGGCAGGGCCTAGACCCGGCCACCAACCCTGAACTTGCCAGGGCAACCGACTTCGTGAAGGGGTTGCGGACCGACCTCCAGGCCTACTCCGGCACCACCGATGCAGACGCCCGGGTGGCCGCCTTGAACCGGCTGCACCAGTCTGTGGCCACCCTGGATCAAACGACCTCGCCGGCAGAGGCTCAGGTGCGTGACGACCTGCGTTACTGGCTAAGGCCCCGAATTGCGCTGGCCTGGGCCGAGTACCAGACCTTGGCACAGACCACCAAGGGGTCGCCAGAGCGTGAGCGCTGGGCCGATTTCATTGAGAAAACCTTGCGCCCGGCCGTGGGTGCACTTGAAGGGGCCAAAACCCCAGCCGATCGCACCAGGGCCGCCGAGTCGATCGATAACGCCATCAGCACGCTCCAAACCCGAACCGATCTGCCGGCCAATGCTCACTCAGACACCTTGGTGGCTGCGCTCGCAAGCTTGTACCTGCAGCCGAACGTGGAAGTGACCATAGACCACTCGGCACTCACATCTTTCATCATGCCCAAGGGAATTGTGGAACCAGGCCCGATCTTCTTCAAAGGTCAGTGGTCTTACGTCACGCCCGGGCCGGTGCAGGGGATTGGGTTCCAGCCCACCGCCGACGGCGTTCAGATTGTGGTTCAGCAGGCCTTTACCAGCATGACGTCCATCCAGGGCTTTGAGCAGCAGATGGAAGCCAATGACCCTCGTGCCAAGCAAGCCACCAGCATGTACCGCTTCTCGGCCACCACAAGAGACGATGCCGTGGTGACCATGGTGGCCCTTTTCCAGATTGGCACCGGCCTGCAACTGGCACAAGGTTACCAGCACGCCGTCAACGCCGCCGTGAATACCACGCCCGTGGCCGGAGCCGGATTCAAGCGGATGTTCGCCTCTTTGCTGGGCCAGAACCAGAAGGCGATCACCGATAAGGTTCAACAAGGGGTGATGGCGAAACTGCCCGGCGAAGTGGTTTCGAACGCTCGTGAGCTTTCCGGAATCAAGTCCTCGCAGGGAGCCGCCAGAGCCAATGCCCTGTTCAGGCCCTACGTGCTAGACGGTCAGACCGTGGGGGCGAACGGTGTCGGAATCACAAATCTGAGACTGACCACTGGTTCGAATTACGCCACCGCCCACGGAAACCTGTACAGCTTTGACTCTCCAAAGCCGCGGCGGGCAACCTTCCCGCAGCCTCGCAAGCTGCTGTCCTTCCAACCGGGCATTACCGCCGATCTTCACGTCCCTTCGGTCTTGGCCAATTTCACCGATGGGGCGTTCAAGAACCCGGAAATTCAGGGCATCACCTCGCTGCAAATTGAAGCGCCTGCCGGAACCGCAGCGCCCGGTACCGCCCCCAAAATCAGCCGCAACGTTGAATTTCCTGCCTATCTGGAAGCGGTCCAGCAAGGCCAGCAAGCCGGTAATGCTTCGCAGTTGGTTCGAATTCTGAAGCCGTCCAGGGCTCCAGACTACAGCGTGGCCAGCAACGGAGACTTGCTCGTCTCCATCCCAGATTTTCAGCTTGATGTGCCTGCTCCCTCGCAACTCAAAGGCGGCGCAGTGGGTGGCCCAGCCGCCAGCGTTTACCGAATTGCCGCACCATCGGTCCAACTGGGACTGTCGGTCTTCCTCGACCGATCGAACCCCGCGGTCCCCCCAGCGCTCAAGGCCAAGGTCACCTCTTTCAACCTGGACCCCAAGTTCAGCGTGAAAGCCATTGATAAAGACGAAGCATCGGCCCAGCCGCTCAACCCCATCGTCTCTCGTGTAGTTTCCGCTGGGTTGAGCAGCAAGATTGTGGGCCAGACATTCGACCTACCCGTTGCGGCCCTGAACCGGCCAGACGTGGCCCTGGTTGATGTTAGCCCGCTAGACCCCTCTGGCTGGCTGCGGCTGATTCTTGCCCCACGCCCCCAGGGTTGATTGACGATCGAAAAATGCTGGGGGCGGTCACCTGAAATTCCAGGTGACCGTCCCCCATTCGAGCCCGGCCTCTGATCCACTTCCACCCAGATCCACACGTGCTCCGTTCACGGTTCTGGCCCAGCCATCTGGACAGCATCCAAATGCTTCCAGATCAGCCTTATCCACACCTCAAACTCTTTCAAGGCCCACGTCATTGAGCGCAATTGAAGAGCCGTGTCTGGTAATCTTTGACCACGACGGCGTACTTGTCGACAGCTTTGACCTGCACCTGGAATCCTGGCTCGAACTTGGACGCCGCACCGGCCTGCCATTCACACGTGAATTTATTCATGACACCTTCGGCATGACCAATCCCAGCATCTTCCAGCGGCTGCTGGGAGACGCAGCCCCCTCGGCCGACGAGATCGCCCGCTTCGGCAATCTGAAAGAAGATTGCTATCGAGAGGTTGCCCGTAGCCAGATCGCGCTCATGCCTGGCGTTCGCGAACTGATCGACAGCTTGATGGCCCACGGAGTGGTGCTTGCCATTGGCTCAAGCGCTCCGTTGGCCAACCTGGAATTGACCTTGGACGTTTGCGGCGTGAAGCATTGTTTCGCCGCAATTTCCAGCCTTGAAGATATCCGCAACGGCAAACCAGACCCGGAAGTCTTCCTGGTCGCGGCCCGTAAGGCGGGCATCGACCCCCGGCGGGCCTTGGTTTTTGAAGACGCCGTGGTTGGCATTCAAGCGGCCAAGGCGGCCGGCATGCTGGTCATTGGCGTGGGCACCACCAAGCCGCTGATCCAGCTAAACGAGGCTGGAGCGGACCATACGGTGGCCAACCTGGTGGAGTTCCCGGTAAGTACCTGGGTTGAACGCTTGAGAGTGAGCTGAACTCCGAGCTGGGATTGATCGGCTTGATAACAGATTGATGCCCAATCGTGATTCCTTGAGGTGAGAATGCCTGGAACGCCGTTCGGTCGCGTGGCCATTCTGGGATCTGGAGGGATGGGCACGGCCCTGGCCATCCTGTTCGCCGGCCATACCGGCACGGTGGCGCTCTGGGCCCGCGACCCCGAACTGGCCGAGCAAATGCGTAGGCTGCGGGAAAACCCGCGCCACCTGCCGGGAGTGCCAATTCCGAGCGACCTGCCAATCTCTTCGCAACCTGAGGTGATTCTGGCCGGGGCCGACCTGATTGTGGTGGCGATTCCCTCGTGCTTCCTGCGGTCAACCCTGAAGGTTCTGGCTCCGCTGATACCGGCCGGAGTGCCGGTTCTGAGCGTGATCAAGGGGCTGGAAGTCAACAGCTTCCGCTGGCCCAGCGATGTGCTTCTTGAAGAACTGGGCCCGCGATCAATCTCGGTCCTGAGTGGCCCCAGCCACGCTGAAGAAATTGCCCGCGGGTTACCGGCATCGGTGGTGGTGGCTGGACCAGATTCTGTTCTGAACACGCGAGTCCAGACTTCCCTCAATCATGGCCGGTTCCGGGTCTACACCAATACCGACCGGCCAGGCGTGGAGATGTCTGGAGCGCTCAAGAACATCATGGGAATTGCCGCGGGCATCTGCGATGGGCTGGGCTTCGGCGATAATGCCAAGGCCGCACTTCTGACCCGTGGACTGGTTGAGATGACCCGCTTTGTGGTGGCACGCGGGGGAGAGTCTGCCACACTCCTGGGCCTGGCCGGCGTGGGAGATCTGATCACCACCTGCTACAGCCCTTTCGGCCGGAATCGAGGCGTGGGCTTGAGAATCGGTCGCGGCGAGCCGCTTGAGCAAATTCTCGCCTCAATGACCAATGTGGCGGAAGGTGTCAGTACGGCCAGAGCGGTCCATGACGTGGCCACCCGGTTCCAGATTGACATGCCAATTTGCTCAAGTGTCTATGCGATTCTCTATGAGCAAAAGTCCCCTCTGAACGCACTCTCGGACCTCATGCTGCGCCCCCCCAAGCGAGAGTCCACCGCATGAACACTCCCGCCCTCACTGAATCCGGATCCTGCGATATCGCTTTCAAGGAATGGGCTGGGATTTGCCAGGCTCTGGAAGCTGGCCAGCAGTCGATCATCCTCCGCAAAGGGGGAATCGCTGAAGCTCAGGGACGATTCACGCCCGAACATGCCCGTTTCTGGCTGTTCCCCACCTATACCCACCAGCAAGCTCAGGGGTTAAGAGTGGTGGCACCCGACGAGCCCACCGATCCGCGGATTGCCATCACCGGTCTGGCTGAGGTTGTTCACGTGATCAGGCTGGAAAACCTGGCGCAGGTCAGGGCTTTAGACTGTTTCCACCTGTGGACACCAGAGACTTTGGAAAGTCGCTTCCGGTACCGCACACCGGGGCTCTGGTTGCTCACCGTTCGTGTTTACAAGCGTCCTGAAATCTTCTGGCTTGCTCAGCGGCCCGAGTTTCAGGGCTGCCACTCGTGGGTGCCGTTGCCAGAGCCAATCTCCATGGCGGGGCTGGTACCGGTGCTTTCAGACGTAGATCATCACGCTGCGATCACCTCGATTCAGCAGGCACTTGACGCCATTCCACCAGGGGCCTCCCATGAGTGAACTCGCTCCACCCAGCGAATCGAGCGAAAAAGAGTACGCGCCGGTAACCGTAGTCATTGCCATCGCATGGGTTGTGGTTTACGTCTTGATGGCGTGGACGCAGGGAAAGCTCCATGCCGAAGGCGGCAACTGGATCTCAGGCGGCATCCAGCCGGGAGTTTCTTCCCAGTTCGGCAGCTTGAGCACCGAGGCGGTTCTGAGCGGGCAGTGGCAACGCACGTTAACGGCCACCTTCATCCATTTCAGCCTGGTCCACCTGGTGATCAATACGATCGTCTTTTACCAGCTTGGCCGGGTGATTGAGCCGTGGTACGGCAGCGGCACATTTGCTCTACTTTACGCGGTACTGGGAATTGTTAGTAACCTGATGGCCACATTTCTCAGGCCGATCTTCGGCCAGAGTGCCATCACCCAGAGTGGAGGCGGTTCGGGCGTCATTTGCGGAATGATCGCGCTTATTGCCATTGTGGGCTGGCGGCAGCGGTCGCGGTTTGGTGACTACATTCTGGGGCAGATGGGAATCCAGTTGATTCTGATCGGTGCGATGGGAATGATCATCCCGCACGTGGACAACCTGGTTCATGCCTGTGGGGCAGTTACCGGGGTGCTGGTCGGCCTGGCCGACCCACTCTTGGTTCGATTTCAGGCTCGCAAAACATCAATCCTGCTTGGTGCCCTCGCGCTGCTGGTGGGCATTGGCAGTATCTTCGGTCAAATGTCGTCCAACCGAAATGATCTGGCGCAGCTTGCCCGCATGGCTCAGCAAGATTATCAATTGCGTCAGCAACTGGTCCGCACCGTGGTCGCCCAACCTCTGGTCCTCCGCCTGGCAGCTTCCCCCATCACCACCACCGCCCAGCCAGGCGATCGCGCGTTCGCTGAGCTGGAACGTGAACGTACCACCTTGGCCACCGCCTTGAAGCAGGTCGACTCGCTCGACGAAGAAACCCATGCTCTGGCCAAGGATCCCACCGGGGTTCTGGCTTACTGGCGCAAGCTGGCCGAGATTGGCCTGACTTCTCGGTTAACACCCAACCAGATCTCACTGTTCCGGATGCTTGAGCCACAGGTCGTCCAGCGGGTTGAGCAAGAGCTGCGCCAGAACCTTGCCAACCACCAGCACCAGTGCCTTCGAATGGGCGTTCGATCCACTCTTGGAACGCCCCCCAACGCGTCTCAACCCAATGCTCCTCTTCTTCCCAGGGGCGGGAATTCGCCCGCAACTCAACCAGAACAGCAGCCGCCAGCCGTTGAGCAGCATGAAGCGCCTGGCCAACCAGCGGTTCAGACGGCCCCCTCTTGAACCCCGATGCCTGGTTTTGGCCTGATTTGACCCCAAGGCAAAATCTAGGAAATCCAGGGAAACTCTATGGCCCCGCCAGCCGATGAGGTAACCTCATTGAGAAAGGTGATGGTCGGTACATTGGTTCGTCCTTTGGCCGCCCACGCGGGGGAGGATCTCGAAAACGACCGACGGACTTGCGGAATCACCGTTGGTGCGAACCTTGTCGGGCGGGATGGAGCTGGGCGAAATGGCAAGCAAGGCGCTTCTGGTTGGCGTGAATGAATACAAGAAGTATCCGCCTCTCAGAGGCTGTATTCACGATGTTGCGGATGTTGAGGCGGTCCTGCTGGACCAACTCGCTTTTGATCCCAGGAATGTCAGAACCCTGCTGGATGAACGCGCAACCGGCCAGGAACTGAACAAGCAACTCAAATGGCTATACGCCAATACCAGGCCCGGTGACGAGGTCTTTTTCTACTTCGCGGGGTGCGGGTCGTATGTGGCGGATAGCGAGGGAAACGAGCCCGATGCAAGGGCCCAGATCCTTTGCCTCCATGATCTTGATTTCAAAGATCCGGCAACTTTTCTCACCCATGCCGATTTGCATCGCTGGATCAACATCCGACCCGAAGGGGTCCGAGTGATTCTGATTCTGGACCTCTGTCACAGCGGTAACGGCACACGGTTGGTGCTCTCACCAGCCACCGGCGAGCCAATTCGCCTGGAAGTACCAAGCACGTTGAGGCGTGCCGCGGCCCAGGGACAAGAACTGACCCCGGAACTTGCCGCCAGTGCCATCGACCCCGACGGACCGGATGCGGTTGGGACACGCTTTATTGAACCCCCCGTGGCGATTCAGGAAAAAACCAGAGCGCTGGCCATCAAACGGGCCTCCAGAACGACGGCCAACCCTCGAACGGCCGTTGGTTCTGATCAGGTCATCCTCACGGCCTGTGGCCAGAACCAGACCGCCGTTGAGGCTCAATTCGAAGACGATCACCGAGGTGTTTTCACCTATCAGCTTTGCAAAACCATGCGAGTTCACGGCCCGGGCATTGATCATCGGTCCCTGATCAGCTTGATCACGCAGGCCCTGGCCGACGATCAATTCAATCAAGCACCCAGGCTTGAGCCACAAGATCTCAAAGGCCCGCTTTTCCAAAAACCAGAAAATGGCCCAGCCAAACCAAGCCACGTGCTGGCCCCACTCACACTCAGGCCAATTCCCTCGCTCATCCAAGACCCCGCCGCCGGGCCGACCGATGCCGAGGCCGTAGCCGCCGTTCTTCACTGGATCTCCAGCCCCGAAAACGGATTGCCCACCAGGCTGAAGAATCGGGTCGCAGATCTGATGGAGGCCGCGCTGCATGCTCCAGCCCAGGCTCCCCGCCTGGAACCTGCTCAAGTACCCGGCCGCTGTCTGATCTATGTTCCAGACATTGGTGCCCAGACTCCAGGATTCTCTGATCGCTGGTGGGCCGCTCTCCAGCCTTACACCAGCGCGTATGGCAACGGTGGGCCAGAGACTCGCCGCGAGTTTCTTTGGAACCAGCATGGGACAAACGACTCCACACCGCCGGGGAATCTATCGAGCAGGCAAGAATGGATGGCGCGGGTCAGGGGCGCGCTCGAAGATCGGATTGGTCGAAATGCCAGGAATGCCGGCCCAACTTTCTGCAATCCAACTCTGGTCTCTGCTAACGCCATGACCAACTCCAGCGAGAACGGTTTACCTCACCTGGCGGGCGACGCCCTGATGGAGCTTGCTGGATACCTGTTCGATGATCAGCTGCGAATTCTAGTTCTTAACGGCTTTCAACAGGTCGTGGAGCCACTGCTCAAGGGGGGCTGCCAGGTTGATCTGATTGCCCATGGATGCGGGAGCGTTATCGCCTATGAAGGGCTCCGCTCGCTAGATCCAGGTACTGGTTCGGGCCGGGTCCGCAATTTCTTTACGCTGGGTGCGGCGCTCTCGCTTTTCCCCATTGGCCAGCGGCTTTTACCACAAAACCAGGACGGTTCCAGACCCACCGTTGTGAGCCGATGGCTGAACCTGAACGCCCAGGGCGACCCGATCGGCGGCCAGATCCAGAACCATCCGTTTCAGGTTGATGTCGAATACCCGACCCTCTGCGTTCCAGACGCTCAAGAGTATCAGCCAGGTCTTGCACACCAGTCTTACTTCAACGCGCAAAACACCCAGGTCAACCAGCAAATCCTGGCGCATTATCTGAATCGATCCTGAGGCCAGAACCCTCAAGGAAACTCAGGAGAATAGAAAAGATTGAACGCTTTTACACACAAGTACATGATGGCACCCTAACGGGGCTCACCATAACTCGCGACGGCTCTCACTCCACTGGCCCACTAGACAGAGGCCCGTCGGGCTGGTAACCGGGCCGGAATCGTCGAGATTTCAAGGCCCTGACGAAGTCCGCCATTGATCGAATGTCGGCTTCAAAGTGCGTGTAATAGCAACCGATTGTGCTGCGCTGGTGTGCATCGCTTGAACCGGTGGCACCGATCGTCGGATAACTCTGAAGCAGGTGGGCCGTGTCCGAGCGCGTCTCAGGTGTTACGTTGTTGCTGACCAGTTCGAGCCCATCAAAAACCGGCCCATGATCGGTCACGATCTGCGTGAAGTCTTGCCCCCACCGAAACGGATGGGCGCCCACAATGGCCGCGTTGTACGCGTGAACCACGGCCAGCAAGTCTCTGAGCAGGATTCCAGGCTGAACTTCGTTGAGATCCGGTAAGCCGTAAACCAGAAAGTGCCCTTCTCGCGCAGAGACTTCCACGCCGCTGAGCACCAGCAACTCGGGGCGGTGGCTCTGAAGTTCCGCAAGCTCATCGGCCGGCCATTGTTCATCGTGCTCGGTGATCACGACGCCGTTGAGCTTCAGTTCGACCGCTTTCTCCAGCAGGTCGTAGGGATCAATGGAACTATCGGGAGAGTAGCGGGTGGTGTGCAGGTGGTGATCAATTTTACTCATGACAAACTCAACGAATTCTGAGCGGCGATGGGGGGCACAACGGGCGTGCCAGGAACGGCCATGACATCTGGAAGCGAGAGATGCTTGGCCCCTTGGCTATCCACTCGCAAATAATTGGACCGCTCAAACCAATCACCCAGTACCACGACACGGGTCGCGTTCAGGTGCGCCACATGCACCTCATGAACATGCCCAAAAGTGGCAATATCTGGCGCAGGTTGAAGTCGATCGGAAAATGCTTCGTAGGCGGCAATCATCTCGCGATCCGCCTTCTTCCGGCCTCGGGCATTGACCTTTTCCAGCGTTCGCTGGGCCAGTCTGGCGATTGGTGTCGGTAGCGCGGAATAGATCCGAAAAAACGTGTGCCCTTCCAGCCAGGCTTTCCAGACCGGTTTGGCTTTGTTGCGGTGCCCATGTTCGAGCCTTATTTTTAGACCGAACGAATCCACTTCGAGCGGTTCACCTCTGATTGGTAGGCCCACCTGCTTCTGATAAAAATCACCCAGCCACGCGTCGTGATTTCCGAGCAGCAGAACCAGGGTTCCACCCTGCTCGACAAACTCACGGAGTTTGGCCAGGCCCGGAGTGATTGCGTCTGGCCGGTTCCGTTCCTGTGCGGCAAACCAGAAATCGCACAAATCACCCACAATAAACACACGGTCACTTGAGTCGAGTTGCTCAAGGAACTGAATCAAGCGACGATCGCGATCGGGCCAGTCGAGACACAGGTGGATGTCACTCAGGAAATAGTCGGCCATGGTCCACCCTCCCAGCCACGACCTGGCTTACCACACGGGCCGTTCGAGCACCGCTGCGAACCGCCCGGCTTCCAGCCTGACCTGACACTCCACCATATTCCAAGGGGGCATCCTGGGTCGCCACCAGCACTTTGGCCCGGTGCCCAGCCCTTCGCAACGCGGCAACCGCAGCAGAGCGGGCCAACTCTGGGTGGTTGCAGTCTTGGCTCAGGTGCAATAACACCACGGCCTGAAGCCCACGCCGGCCGCTCCGTTCCACAACCGCCTCAATGAGTTCTCCGCCTTGATCGTTGGACAGGTGCCCACGCCGACCAAGTACCCGTCCAATCAGAAACGCCGGCCGAGTGGAGTTCTGCTGCAACCCAACATCATGGTTGAACTCAACACCCAGCACATCCACATCGAGAAGGGCTTCCACGGTTTGCTCGGTCCAGATACCGGTATCCGCCACATACCCAACGGACCTCACCTTGCGCACGGCCTGCCGATTCCGCGCCTCGATCCTGAAACCAAATGTGGGGTGGTCATCATGGCTCAGAGGAATTGCCTCCACTTGCATCCCGTTTGGCGCAAGCCAGGGCCGCTGGTCGTAGTGACGCACAAGCCCTTTGGCATCAAGCTCTTGGAATCCTGTCAAACGCGAAAGCTTTGAGCGATGCGCCTCATGGCAGTAAAAAACAATGCTCTGCTGGCCCAGCCAGCGTAACGCCGCGTCATCCACATGGTCTGAATGGGTATGTGTGAGCAATGCGGCAGCAATAGGATGACCAGACGCACCGAGTTCGCCTCGCCTGGATTCCAGCAACCGAGGGCTGACACCCAGATCAATCAGCAACGCTGGGCCATCAGAACGCACAAGAGCAGCATTACCACGCGAACCACTGGCGAGAACCGAGAATCGCATCCTGCAGGTTCCCCGCAAGTACTATGGTGACCTCCGTCGACCTTGAGTTAACAGTTTAACCGAACAACAAAGCCCATCACAACCGCACCATCTCCAAAGATCCCACCGAACGTGCCAACTGTTCCCGGCATCCTGATGGCTGCTGGCTTGCATGACACCGCCCAGGGTGATTACAAGGAATAAGTTGAGGCCCGCCCATCACAATCTTTGCGTTTGCCTCGCGAACCTGTTGGGCTCTCACGGAAAGAAGATTGACCATGACCGGGCTCCACGTTTCAACCCATCCGTTGATCCAAAGCAAAGTTTCGAGATTGCGTGACGAACGAACGTCACCCGCCGAATTTCGCCAGTTGATCCGAATGCTGGCCGTACTGCTTGGCCACGAGGCCACCAGCGACCTGCCACTCCGAACAGAGCCGGTTCGTACGCCCCTCAAAGAAACCACTGGCCACCGGCTGGCCGAAAACGTGGCCGTGGTTCCCATCTTGCGCGCAGGGCTGGGCATGGCCGAGGGGTTGCTGGACCTGATTCCAGA
This sequence comes from uncultured Planctomycetales bacterium, assembly GCA_903926465.1. Lineage (GTDB taxonomy): Bacteria > Planctomycetota > Planctomycetia > Isosphaerales > Isosphaeraceae > CAIYJE01. The sequence goes on along the minus strand of CAIYJE010000092.1, from coordinate 18,447 downwards.
AGCGTGCGTCTGGCACGTGGGGCTGTACCGAGATGAAACCACGCTGGAACCCAAGACCTACTACAACCGACTACCGCACCGAGCCAACTCGACCTTAGCTCTGCTGGTGGACCCGATGCTGGCCACCGGCGGATCGGCGGTTCGAGCCTGTGAATTATTGCGCAAGTCTGGCATCGAACGAATCCGCCTGCTCTCCATTCTGGCGGCTCCGGAAGGGGTTGAACGGATGCGAACCCAGATGCCGGACGTCCCCATCTTCACAGCTGCGCTCGATGACCGCCTGAACGAGGTTGGGTATATTGTGCCAGGCCTGGGCGATGCCGGTGATCGCCAGTTTGCCACCGACCCGAACTTAATCTAAATTCTCGACACCCAGGGAGCTAGCTCGTGCGCACAGTCGATCTGATCCGACGAAAGCGAGACGGGGGTAGCCTGACCCCAGCCGAGATCCAGGAACTGGTTCAGGGGATCGGTACCGGTGCCGTGCCAGATTATCAGTGGTCGGCCCTGCTCATGGCCATCTTCTGGCGCGGCCTGAACCGCAGCGAGACCGCTGCGCTCACCAGCGCCATGATGCACTCGGGGCAGGTGCTGAACTTCTCAGACATCCCTGGCCCCAAAATCGACAAGCACAGCACCGGTGGCGTGGGAGACAAAACATCGCTCATCCTCGCACCAATTGCAGCGGCCTGCGGGGTTTTTGTGCCCATGGTCTCCGGACGTGGCCTGGGACATACCGGCGGCACCCTGGACAAGCTGGAGTCGATTTCCGGCTTCAAGTTGCGGCTTCCTGTCCCTCGCATGAAAGAAGTCTTGCGTGAGTGTGGATTGGTACTCGTTGGCCAGACCAACGACATTGCCCCCGCGGACCGCACGCTCTACTCCCTGCGAGACGCCACGGCCACCGTTGAGTCAATCCCCCTTATCACCTCTTCGATCCTCTCCAAAAAACTGGCCGAGGGGATCGACGGTCTCGTTCTTGATGTGAAAACCGGCGACGGCGCCTTCTTGCCTCGGCTCGAAGATGCTCGCGAACTCGCCCAGACCATCACCGAGATCTGTCGAGAGCTCGGCACCCCGGTTCTAACACTGCTGACAAGAATGGACCAACCGCTGGGGAACGCGGTTGGCAACGCACTGGAACTGGCCGAGTGTGTGGAATGCTTGCGCGGCGGCGGTCCACCAGATCTGGTCGCACTTTCGGTTGAACTCGCCGCAGAGATGGTCCTACTGGCCAAACTGGCACCTAGCCTGGACGACGCCCGGTTCCAAGCGCTTCGTGCTCTGGATGATGGATCTGCGCTCGAACGGTTCCGAAGGGTGGTTGAAGCCCAAGGGGGAGACGTTGGCGTGATTGACGATACCAGCAAGCTTCCAAGCGCCCCCGTGCGTGTTGAAATTCAGGCCACTCACAGCGGGTACGTGACCCAGGTTGCCGCCCGTGAAATTGGTCTGGTGTGCATGATGCTAGGCGCAGGCCGAGAACGGGTCGATTCCATCATCGACCACTCGGTGGGCGTCATCCTGCAACGAAAGCTGGGAGATTCGGTGACCACGGGAGATTCGCTCGCCACCGTCCATGCAAGCCGAGCGCTGGAAGCAAACGAACCACTTCTGTCCAGGCTGCGGGCCGCGTTCACCATTGAAGCCAAGCCCGTAGATCCACCACACCTCATCATCGAACGTATGGGATAAGCAAGAACCTCTCATGTCTTTGAATCTTTTGGGAACCGTTGATGAAGCCGTCCGAGCAATCCTAGCCAGGGGCCGCCCCGCGCCCTTGGTAGGCCTGGTGCTGGGATCTGGCTGGGGTGAATTCGCGGATTCCGTGGAAAACGCGGCTGCCATTCCTTATCCAGAAATCCCAGGCTTCCCCTCGCCGGCAGTGCCCGGCCACGCAGGGCGTTTGATCCTCGGCCAGATTGATCACACACCGGTGGCCGTGCTCCAGGGCCGGTTTCATTTCTACGAAGGGCACGACCTGACCACCACCACCTTGCCGGTTCGGGTGCTGGCCAGACTTGGGGTCCAAAAGCTCATCCTCACGGCAGCCACGGGCGGAATTCGCTCCGACCTTCAGCCCGGCGACTTCCTCTGCATTTCGGATCACCTCAACCTCATGGGGGCCAACCCGTTGCGAGGGCCCCACTGCGAGGAACTTGGGGCTAGGTTCCCAGACATGTCTCAGGTCTATTCGCCGCATCTGCGAAAAATGGCCCTGCAAGCTGCCGAACGCCTGGGACTGATCATGAGCGAAGGGGTTTACGCGGCCCTACCTGGGCCCAGTTATGAGACCCCCGCCGAGATCCGCATGCTACGCACCCTGGGAGCCGACGTTGTGGGCATGTCCACCGTGCCAGAGGCAATTGTGGCCAGGCAGATGGGGCTAGAGGTGCTTGGACTGGCCCTGGTTAGTAACGCCGCCGCAGGGGTTACCGATCAACCGATTGACCATGCGGAAGTCCTGGCTGCCGGCAATGCCGCCGCTGGCCGGATGAACGGGCTACTCAACCTGATTGTCAAGAATATGATGACTCGATCCGCAATATCCGAACTCTGATCTTCAACCAAAAATCTGGCGCACCGGCTCGCCTGTCGACAACCGGTGTGGCCGGCCAATCTGGTCATAAATCATGGCCGTATGGTCAATTCCGAACCGCCAGTAAATGGTGGCCGCAATGTCTCCAGGTGTCACCGGATCGGTGGCTGGGTAGGCGCCCTGCTTATCACTGGCCCCGAACACCGCACCCCCTTTTACGCCACCGCCGGCCATGAGCACGGTGTAACAGTTTGGCCAGTGATCGCGCCCGGCCGTGTTGTTGATCTTGGGGGTACGGCCAAACTCGCCGGTCGCTACAACCAGGGTTGATTCCAGCAAGCCTCGCTGGTCAAGGTCCTCGATGAGTGCCGATAGCGCCTGGTCGGCCAGCGGCAGCAGAAACCGTTTGTGCTGGCTGGCACAGTTGGCATGCGCGTCCCAGTTCTGGCCCTGAGTCCGGCAGTCATACACGTTCACAAACGGGACCCCGGCTTCCACCAACCGGCGTGCCAGCAGCAGATTCTGCCCCCTCATCTGACGCGCATAGGCCATTTCACCGCCGCCGCCGTTCACTTCCCCCTTATCGATCGGCGGATCTCCAAACCCATACCGCTCACGCACCTCATCTCGCTCGCGGGTAATATCCAGCGCATCGCGAATCGACTCGGATTCCAGCAACCGATACGCTTTGTCATAAAAACCTTGGATCGGGCCGGAAACGCCATGGCCAGAATCCAGCGCTTCCAGTAGGCCACGCCGCTGCCCCTGACGTACCAGGTCCAAGCCGTCGGGAACGCGGAACAGATCTGACGGATAAATCTTCTTGGCTGGATCAACGTCGATCAAAAGCGGATCATACGCCTTACCTAGAATCCCGCCCCCCTGACACGGGGTCGGCACCACATTATGAAACACATAAGGCAAAGACGCGAACGGAACCTCACAAGGCTCTGAGCGCTTCATGTACGCTACGGAACTGCCAAAGCTGGGATAGAACTGGGGCAGGGGGGCAAACAGTTCCCGATCTGGGCCTTCCAGCGGCCGGCCAGTCAGGGCATGAATTGAGGCCGAATCATGCAAGGTTGCCGCATGATGCACGGATCGGATCAGGGCAACCTTGTCCATCACCCGCGCCATGCGTGGCAAATGCTCAGAGATCTTCAGGCCCGGAACCGAGGTCGCGATCGGCTGAAACTCCCCACGAATCTCAGCGGGCGCGTCTGGCTTGAGATCATAGGTGTCAATATGACTGGGGCCACCGTAATAAAAAACCAGAATGCAGGCCCGGATTGCCTTGGGGCTAGCAACCTGAGAGGCAGTAGCAGTAGCAGCCTGCGCCCTCCATAGCCCACCCAGGTTCAGACCCAGATACCCAGCGCCACCAAGCTGGATCAATGAGCGTCGGTTGAGTTTCAGGCGGGGGTCGATCATCGGTTTCCACTTCCAACACGCTTCGGTTATCGAAACCAGGCTCGCTTTACGAACCGATCAGTTCTGCAATGGGCTGGCCGGTTGGGAGTACAGGAACAGGCCGACCGGTTCGGTCGGTGAGAGTGAGCCTGGCGGCGTCAATTCCCAGATGATGATACAGCGTGGCCATCAGGTCTCGCACGCCGACCTTGCGGCTGCGCACCTCGGCGCCGGTTCGATCGGTGGACCCCACAACCTGACCAGGCGTGATGCCGCCTCCGCTCAGCAGTAACGAAACGGCATGTGGCCAGTGGTCTCGACCGGGCTGCTTCACCCCACTGGTGGAGTCGGCCTCATAACTGATCTTGGGAGTCCGACCAAACTCGCCGGTAACCACCACCATCACCCGGCGATCCAGGTTGCGGGCGTGAATGTCTTCAATGAGTGCGGAGACTGCCCGATCAAAGACCTGACACCGCAGTTTCATGGCATCAAAAATGTGGTGGTTCACGGCGTGATCGTCCCAGTTTCCCACCCGCCCACAAAGCGGGCCGTCCAGGCTGGTCGTCACCAGATCCACACCCGCCTCCACCAAACGTCTTGCCATCAGGCAGCGCTGGCCCCAGGTATTTCGACCATAGCGGTCTCGAATTCTTGGGTCTTCGAGCGACAGGTCAAATGCACGCCGTGCTTCTGGACCTGTGAGCATCCGGAACGCCCGTTCCCGGAATGAGTCAAAGGCCAGGCCCCGAACCGGATCATCGAACAACTCACACACCGAATCGAGACGGCGAACCAGCCCCATCCGATCTCCCAGCGGCCCCGAGTCTGGCAAATGGCCGCCACCCAAACCCGGCACCACAAACTCGGGCAGGTTCGGATCACCCCCCACCACAAACGGCTCCCAGCCTGGCCCCATGTAGGAACTGCCCAGGTAAGGGATGGGGTTTACCCCCACATAGGCGGGCAAGGCCCGCTCCGAACCTCTCTCGGTTCGCACCTGATTGGCCACGCAGAACATATCTGGATGCTCTGGGCGAAGCTTGAGAATTTGCTCAGGGTGCCCCGTGAACATCTGCTGATTTCCCTGCTGATGGCAGATGCCCGTGTGGGCCAGCGATCTCAGCAGGCTGAACTTATCAGCCACCGCCGCATGCATGGGAAGCAACTCGCTGACATGCACCCCGGGAACATTGGTAGAAATTGCGCCATAAGGACCACGCACTTCGGAGGGAGCATCCGGTTTGGGATCATACGTTTCCAGGTGACTGGCCCCGCCCTGAAGCCAGACAATAATCAGAGCCGTCCGCTCCCTCTGCAAGGGTTGAACGGTGTCTGCCTGGGCCCGCAAGGCCAGCAGGTCAGCCAGCGTCAGGCAACCGGCACCCGCACGCAAAAAACCGCGCCGGTTCGGTACCGGGGATAAATCGTGATCGCGGTTCTGGCCCACTACCCACCCCCTGGAACGGGACCGCAGGCAATTCGTTCGATTCCACAGACCATGTTAAACCGTTGTTTGCCAGGTTGCCATCGCGTAACGACCTGGTAGATCACGGGAGCAGGCTCTCCACCAACTCCGAACCGCCACCACTGAGCTGGCATTGCTCACACGCCTCACCCAGCGCACGTGCAGCCGAGAACGGTCGGCCGCGATCACCGGCCTCAACCGCACTCGTGCCAGCAGTTACCGCAGCCTGTTGCATGACCTGGTGCGGACAACTCTTCAGCGGGCCAGGCGTGATCAGTGGCCCACACTCCGTAGACTCGCCACGCTCGGTCAAGATCCGGAGGTTGAACATCGGGCATTTATTGCAGGTCCCCGACCAGTCCTCCATCGGCTGAAGATGAAAGAACGGCCGAGCAAGTGAGCCAACCACCGCCACCACGGCAACCAAAGTCAACGCGTTCGAAACGTTCCAACAGGGACGAAGGGATCGCATGGAAAGTCCACCTTTCGCCTCTGGGGAACCGATTCATCTGGTCGCAGATTCATGCCAACTCAAGGCTTTGCAGGAGCCGCCGAGTAGGCTCGATCCAGCAGGTCAATCGGGTGCACGACCTCGATTGGTTTCTCGTGGTCACGCACGATCTTGGCAATCTGCATGATGCAGCCGACGTTGCCTGTGGCGACCACGGTGGCACCCGTCTTTTCGATATGTGCGTACTTGCGCTCACCGAGTTCACGAGACATCTCTGGCTGTGTCAGGTTGTAGGTCCCGGCGGCACCACAGCAAATCTCGGATTCAGGCAACGGCAACAGCTTCAGGCCTGGAATCATCTCCAGCAACTTACGCGGCTGGCTTCGCACCTGTTGCGCATGGCAAAGGTGGCACGCGTCATGGTACGTCACATCCAGCGGCAGTGAACCCGTGGGCGGAATGGGCCCCAGTTCCACCAGAAATTCAGAGATATCACGCACCTTGGCTGTGAACCGGGCGGCGGCCTCGGGATTCCTCTTGTGCAGAAGGTGAACGTAATCTTTGAACATCGCACCACAGCCGGCGGCGTTCACCACAATGGCGTCCAGGTCATCAAAAGGGAACGCTCGCAGGTTTTGTTCGGCCAGTTCGATGGCTGGTTTCTCGGCCCCGGAATGGTAATGGATGGCGCCACAGCAAACCTGATTCGGCGGAACCACCACCTCGCATCCGTTCCTCTGGAGCACGCGAGCGGTGGCCGAGTTGGTGCCCGGATACATCACGTCGGAAACGCAGCCGGTGAACAGCCCCACCCGCGCCCGACGTGGCCCGATTGCCGGCAACCGCTCGGGAAGTGGCTCTGCCGCCGGAAGCGTTTCCGGTAGCATGTTCGCCATCGCTTGCAGGCTCTTGGGCAAAATTCTGAACAGTCCCGATTTTTCCAGGATCCCGAACAACCCAACCGCCTTCAAAGCTCGCACCGGGGCAAGTGCCAGCCGAGTCCGGTTCTTGTACGGGAAGATCTGGTGCAAGATCGTCTTCAACAGCCAGCCCACCTTGCCCGTACCCGAAGGCGACGGGGAAAGCTGCATGGCAATCTTGTAAGGCTCGATCATTTGCCCATACTTCACGCCCGAGGGGCAGGCCGTCTCGCAGGCGCGACAGTCCAAGCAGTTATCCAGATGCTTCCGGACTTCGTCGGAGGCCGCCATCCGGCCATCGGTCACGGAACGCATCAAATAAATGCGACCGCGTGGGCTATCGTTCTCATCGCCTGTTACCAGGTAGGTGGGACAGCTTGCCGTGCAAAGTCCGCAGTGGACGCATTCCTGGTACCGACGGTAGTCGATCCTGTCAGCCAGCCACCCCAGGTCAACACCGGGTGCGCTGGTCGGCGAATCTTTGGTCATCTCTCGGCTCGGTTCGTCAGGAATCCGGCACCGGTCGGCAGGCAACAGAGCCTGAAACAAAACGGTGCAGGGGATGGGGCGGAGGGCATGAAACGGTGATTGACAGCAGGAGACCGAAATGTTCGGGCAGAAGCCCGACGGTCAATGAATTGTACCGAGAAACCGTCCAGGGTTCATCACGCCTTCAGGGTCAAGCGTTTCCTTGATGCGGGCCATCAAGGGCCATTCGGATCGGGGCTCACCCCAAACCCGAAGCCGCTCTTTCCAGGGCGTTGGGCAATGCGGGATCATCAGCGTACCGCCACCACGGATGGCCAGTGAACGAACCCGATCAACCTCGGGCAGCAAATCGGCCAGTGAGTTCCCTTCGGAGGGGCCAATCCAGTGGCACCACACAATGCCGTTGCCGGCATGGGCTTGCAGGGCCCACAGGCCGGAATCCAGCTCTCCGAATAGGTTCGGCACCTCGGAGGGTCGGACCGAAACCTTGAGTGTGAGCCGCCCAGGCGGTTGGACTGCAAAATGCATCAGGGCATCCCAGGCTGGGTCGGCGTGCCCGTCACTGAGAACCTCCAGCTTAGCTCCCAGCGAGCCCAGTTCTTCACGCAGTTTCTCAACCTGCCAGCTCACGGCCGCCTGGTTATCTTCTAGACCCACTACCACGGTCCAGGCCCCCGATATCAACGGCAGGCCCCTGGACTGGTACCAGCCAACGGCCGACGGATTGAGCAGTTCCAGCGCCACCGGACGGGTCTCTGACAAGTTCAGCCGTTCAAGCGCCTCGGCCGCGTCTTCCAAGGTTGGGCAACTGGCAAAGGCCACCGCCGAAGACTCTGGAATTGGCCGCACACGCAGTGTCATCTGGGTCAGAATGCCAAGCGATCCTAGCGAACCGGTAAGCAGCTTGGGAAAGTCATAGCCGGCCACGTTCTTGACCACCCGGCCACCACCGTTAACCACCTGTCCATCGGCCTTCACAAACTGGATACCCAGAATCTGGTCACGAGGCCGCCCCCAACCGAACCGCCGAGGGCCGCTGACCGCCGTAGCAAAGGCTCCGCCCAACGTGGCACGGTCGGCGAACGGGATATCCAGCGGCAATCGTTGCTTTTCGGCGGCCAGCAAGGCCGTGAGCCGCTGAACCGTCATCCCCGCTTCAACCGTAATCGTCATATCGCCGGCCGGGTAATCGATCACCTGGTCCAGGCCGCGAACGTCAATCACCACCCCAGGACGTGCGGGAACACCGCCATAATCCAGGGCCGTGGCTCCGCCTTGTGGATAAATTGCAGAGCCGGCAGCGCGGTGGTCTCGTACAAGCTGACACAAATTCTCGAGGGAGCTGGGACACTCCCTCGCACCTGCGTAAAGACCATCACCAATCGGGACGTCGGTGGGAGCCAGTGGCCAGTTCAAATTTCGCTCTCCAGAAAAGACAGGTTCATATTCTAGTGTACATTGTCAGCGCAAGTTGCAAACACAATTGGAAGCCACGCACAGCGTGCCAGCTTGGTGGCTTGATGGAGTTTGGTCACACGCCAGGCCCTTTGAAGATCCGCTCAACGAGTGTTTGGATCATACGCACCCCCTGCAGTGTCGCTTGATCTTGGGCCAGGGCTGGCCAGGCCTCACTCAGCAGAACTTGGGGTTCATACGCCAGTCGATGAAGGGCGTAGGCAAGCTCACGATCCAGAGGCTGATCTTGGGTCAGCGAACGCTCCAGTGCTTCCAACGCCTGGATCAGGCTCAGAAATCCAGATTCGCCAGGTGATTCACCCTGCCTCAGAGCGACCAGAAACGCACTCGGGTCCACCGGTTCCTGTAGACCCGCCTGGCGGAGCACCTCGGTTCGAGCATCCGAGGCCAACGTCGATGACCCAAAGTTCCTGTCTGGTCCTGAAACCGGCTCGGCTTCCGGGCCTGGCAACGCCGGCAGTTGTAGAAACGCCGGCTCATTCAGGCGCAGGAAAAACTGAGAGCCCGCCGGCATGCCGCCAGACGGCTCGATGATCAGGTCGCGCTCCGTATCAAGCGACTCTTGAAACAGGTAATCCGCAGCATCGGCCATCGCCGAATTGACGATCCCTTCAACCTTGGACTCCTGCTCAACTTCTTCGCCCAGCAAGGCCCTGGTCAGCAACTCTTCACAAAAATGCTGAGGCGTACGGGCACCAGACTGCGTGGCCAGTTCTTCCGCCAGGTCCAGAAGCTCGCCAGGCAAGTACAACGTGAACCGCTGGAGTTCCGTGAGGTGGGTAGGGATTTTCCGCTCGGTCACCCGGTGCAAGCCCGGGAGACGCTTCCAGCGCGAGAATCTCAACTGCCTTGACACCTTCAGGAACTCCAGAAATCTGGCTTCGGGAACTTGCCGGCACAGGGTTTAGCCTGCCAGGCCCGTAGAATCAGGCCGACGCATGCCGCCCAGGATGGGTCTTTTCAATGCACCCAGCCCCGGTCGGCAACATCTTGCGAGGACTGCAACGGTCGTCTGGGTTGAAAACCTTGCGGATCTGGACCATCGTTGCCAGGTCTTCGGCAGCAAACAACTTGGGCATGAATGAGAGCTTCTCAACCCCAATCCCATGCTCACCGGTCACAGAACCGCCCAGCTCAATACACGCATCCAGAATCTGGTGGCTGGCATCCAGCGCCCGTTCCACTTGCTTCGGATCCCGCTCGTCAAACAAAACAATCGGATGAATATTGCCGTCTCCCGCATGGAAGACGTTGCCAATTCGCAGGCCCGATTCCTTGCTGATCGCCTGAATCCGCCGCATGATCTCGGGCAACTTGGTGCGGGGTACCACGCCGTCTTGAGTGCAGTAAGACGGACTCAGTCGGCCGATTGCTCCAAAGGCCGACTTCCGGCTCTTCCAGATCGCCACATAGTCGGGCTCGGTCCGGGTCCGCCAGGGAATCCGCTTGCGGATCTCTCCTCGGTTCTCCTCAACAATCTTGACGATCGCCTCGGCCTCTCGATCTTGGCCTGCCTCCAGGCCATCGGTCTCAATAATCAACACCGCCCCGGCGTCGGTGGGAAACCCAAACTTGAAGGCGTCTTCAATGGCCCTGATCAGCAAATTGTCCAGCATTTCCAGCGCAGCCGGCACAATGCCCGCCGCAATGATGCCACTGATAGCCGCCGCCGAATCTTCTACCGACGCAAAAACTCCAAGGAACGTCCGGCCTGCCTCGGGGTCACGGCTCAGCCGCACAATCACCCGCGTGACAATCCCAAACGTCCCCTCATTACCCACCACCAAGCCAGCCATGTCATAGCCAGGAGCGTCTTCGGTTACGCCGCCAATCTCAACCACCGTTCCGTCCGGTAAAACCAGTTCCACACCCAGCACATGGTTCACCGTCACGCCATACTTCAGCGTGTGCGGGCCACCCGAGTTGGTGGCCACATTGCCGCCCAGCGTACAAGCCCCCTGGCTGGAAGGATCAGGGGCATAATGCAGCCCGGTTCCAGCCAGTGCACGAGTCAGCCACACGTTCACCACGCCAGGCTCAACAATGGCGTACCGATCGCGAATATTGATTTCCAGAATCCGCCGCATCCGGGTCAGGCAGATCATCACTCCGCCACCCACCGCCAGCGTGCCGCCCGCCAGGCTCGTACCCGCTCCACGCGGCACAAACGGCACATTGTGCTTGTTACAAGCCTTGACCACCGCCACCACTTCTTCTGTGGAGGTGGGAAAAACCACCAGGTCGGGAACACTCTTTTCCACCACGTAGCCATCACACTCGTACACCAGCCGTTCGTCGAGGTGAGCGAGGACCCCATCGGCCCCCAGCGCGGCCGTAAGGTCGGCCTGGAGCGCCTCAAAAACAGACCCGGAGATTGCAGGCAAAGTCGCGGAAGCCATGGAGGTTGTTCACCCAGGGAAAAACTGAGTCGCGTCAACAGAGTTTAACACGAAAGCTCGGGGCAAGCCACGAGTCTGGGAACGACCGATTTCCAATCGACCACTCCAACCACCCCCACCACGCGAACAAGGCCAAATCATCCGCCTGAGCCCCCAGAGTTACAGCACGTACCCAAGGCCGAAGTCACAATTAACCTGGTTCCCAAAGATTGTCTTATCCCAATCCCCACAAATGGCCAGATCCCTATCTGCAATCAGGCCCAAAACCTAGAAAATTCCAGAGCGTGATGGCCTCAGACCCTCGGCACCAACTTCCCCAGCCGTTCACGCCACAATCGCGTCAATCGGCTTGCCATGGTCAATATCCAGCCGCTTGCGGCCGGGAATCTCTAGCCGATGGCTATCAAGCCCGAGCTGCTTGAGAATCGTCGCATGGACGTCGGTCACATAATGCCGATTTTCAACCGCGTGGAAGCCAATTTCATCGGTTGCACCATGCACCACGCCCCCTTTGATTCCGCCACCCGCCATCCAGACGCTAAAGCCAAAGATATGGTGATCTCGGCCGTCCGAGCCCTGAGAACCCGGCGTCCGGCCGAACTCCGTGGCAAAAACGACCAGGGTTTCGTCAAGCATCCCATGCCGGCTCAGGTCTTCCAGCAGCGCACCAATCGGCTGATCAACGGCCAAGGCATTCCCCTGATGATTCCCCTTGAGCGCACCGTGCGCATCCCAGGCACCTGCACCCCCTGCGCCATGCTGAACCTGGATAAACCGCACTCCCCGTTCCACCAACCGCCGGGCGGCCAGCATTTGCATGCCAAAATCCCGGCAGTGCGGCAGATCCAGCCCGTACAGCTTCTTCGTCTCTTCACTCTCCTGGGAAAAATCAACCGCGTCCGGCACAGACCGCTGCATCCGAAACGCCAGTTCGTAAGATGCCACGCGAGCGGCCAGCTCCGCATCGCGTGGAGATTCGGCGGCACGAATGCCGTTCAGTTTTCTGAGCAGTTCTACGCCCACAGCCTGAGACTCGGGCGTGATCGGACGCTCTGGCGATCCAAAATCCAAGGGGTTTTTCGGATCAATCCGCAGCGGCACCGCATCATGGGCCGGGCCCAGGTAATGACCGTCTTTCTTGTTCCAGTACTCTCGGTTCCCGATCGAGATGTATTGCGGCAAATCATCGTTCAGCGAGCCTAGCCCGTAATGGACCCAGGCTCCGAGGTTGGGAAAATCACCATCATTCTGATGCCGCCCGGAATGGAACTGGGTCTGGGCGCCATGGTTGCTGTCGGTGGTCCACATCGAGCGAACGATGGCCATGCGATCGACCTGGCCGGCGATATGTGGGAACCAGTCGCTGATCTCGATCCCACTCTGGCCGTGTTTTTTGAACCCAACCTGCAACGGGTAAAGCAGGTTCCGCTGGTTGCCGTTGGCGTCGGGGACCACCAGTCGCTCGATGGCGAGTTTCTTGGGATCTTGGGTGTCGGCATACGGCGTTTCGGCAATCGACTTGCCACCGTATTTCGAGAGCATTGGCTTGGGGTCAAAGCTCTCCATGTGGCTCACGCCGCCGTTCATGAACAGCCAGATCACGCTCTTGGCTTTGGGCGGGAAGTGTGGCTTCCCATCGGGGGGCGTGAATCCATCCCCTTCGCGAGCCACTCCATCGCGATGCAACATCGCCCCAAACGCCATCGCGGCAAAACCCGACAGGAACGTCCGGCGCGGCTGGAGCCCGAACATCGCGTGAGACCGGCTCGGGAACTGATGTACAGGATCAAACATGTCTGGCTCCGCGTATTTGAATGGCCATTACCGGACCGTGACAAAGTCATTGTGATTCAGCAGCACCCAGATCAGGTTGGCCCGAGCGAACGCGAGAACATCGGCCCCCTCGGCAGCTTTCTGTTTCCAGGTGCCAAGCGCCTGAGCGCTGGCCGAAAGTTCTGCGTTGCTGGGCTGGGTACCCAGCAAAAGCCTGAACGCCAGGCGAATGAATGCAGAGTCGTCAGCGGCATCTTGCCCCAGCGCGGTCAAGTCTCGGGTCAGGCGGGCCGCGATGGCAGGCGAAGCATCCAGCACAAGCTGGCTATTGGAAAGGGCTAGCGCTTGCTGCGGCACAATGCTCTGATCGCGACGGTAGCATTCTTTGACCAGGGCTTCGTCGAACGTGGTCAGGAACAGGTTGCGATCATTATTGGAGTGGAAGAAGTACAGGCTCCTGCGGGTCGATTGGGCCTGTTCACCGGCCGGAACCGGCGGCCCGCCCGGGGTCTGGTCCAGCTTGCCGGCCAGCGCCAGAATCGAATCTCGTACCGCCTGAGATTCCAGCCGTCCCGGCGTCCGCCGCCAGAACAGCCGATTCTCAGGATCGAGCGCCAGGCTGGCATCGGCTCCCACGGACGCGGTTGATAATCGGTACGTCTCAGACTCAACAATCAGCCGGTGCAAATGCTTCATGTCCCAGCCGCTCTCGATCAACTCTGAGGCCAGCCAGTCCAGTAACTCAGGGTGGGCGGTTGACGCCCCCTTGCGACCAAGATCAAAAACGGTCGCTACCAGCGGGGCCCCAAAGTGGCGGGCCCAAATATGGTTCACGGCCACCCGTGCGGTCAGTGGATTGCGGCGATCGGTGATCCAGGCCGCCAGCGCAGAGCGGCGCCCTGTGCTTTGCGGAGGGAACGTGACACTGGGATCGTCTTTGGTGGAATCAAAGAAACGGGTTGCGGTCCACTGCGCCCCCATGGGAAGCGTTAGTTGATCACCAGGCTCATCCAGGTTCTTCTTTGCCTGCTCAAGCGCATCCCTGGCGTTGGCAACCTCTTTTTCGGTCGCCTCGCGTTTGTCAGCGGCGGCACGAATCAAGCGCAATTCCGCTTCCGCAACAGATTGCCTGGCCCGGGCGGTCGCAAATTCTCGATCGGCCAGAACCGCCACCCGGGTTCGCTCCGGATCTCCGGCCTTTTCCAGGGCCAGGATCAACGCCTCAAGACTCTGGTGCTCGGCCACGGCGGTTGAAACGGCCAGTTCGGCCACCTGCAAGGCCGTTTTGGCATCGGCCACCGCGCGGGCTGCACCCTCCGGCGTGTTCACATCCACGGTTGCCGAGCCCGGTTCGGGAAGCGAAACACCCGGATCGAGAGCGACCACGTTGAATTCATGAAGTGTTGCAATGGCATGAAACAGGGTGAGCTGAAGCCGGCCCGGCATCCGTTCCATGGGTGATCGCCAGGCAATGACCGGCTCACCATTGAGCGTGGCATTGACAAGCGTGCCCCGCACCTGAATTTGAAGGGTGTATTCCTGATTCAGGTTGATTGGCCGGGCGGCCAGTCCCTCGGCCGGATAGTTCCACTGCCCGTCCCGCTGCCAGGCCGCCTGCACCTTGGACCCACCGGCATAAGCACTCACATAAACGCTCTGCTCGCTCGTGCCGGGACCACCGTTACCGCTTGGATCGCCCTGAGTGGCGTCAAACGAAATTCCCACGCTCCGCCAAGGCTCGCCCCCTTCAATGGTGAACCGCAGCGTGGCCTGGAAATCCACGGGAATCTCTGGCAAGAGCCGCACCACAGCGCGGGTGCCATCTCGCCTTTGCTGGAGCCGACCTGGCTGGTGCGTCCAATCTCCGCCGAAAAGCCGCCACCGCCCGGCATCAATCGTGGTAAACGGTTCCTGAACTTGACGACCTGCGGTTGCGTTAACCGGAGACCCAGGTTGGTCCGGCGCCTGCTTGGCAAGCCTGGCCAGCAACTCAGACTCTTGCTTGCTGGCAGCGTTCAGTTTTTCTTGGGCGGGGCCAAGGTTCGCTTCGGCCGTGGCCCTTTTCTTCTGGGCGGCGGCCAGGTACGCCCGGGCCACCCAGGGGCGTTTGCCTGGTTGCCAGGCCTCGGCAGGGAGCTCGACCGGCTGAATCTCTGGCAGTGGCAAGCCCAGTACGCCGGGAACATTGGGCGCGATAACCTGGGACTTGTCTGGGCTGTTCTCCTGCCCGCGAATGAACCGATAGGTGGGGGAATCCAGGCTGCCGTCAAACGCGCGCGGGAGCCCGTCACGGCCAAGGTCGACTTCGCCCGGCAACAAATCCAATCGCACGTGGTAAGGCTCAAAAAACGCCCGCATCCGGTAGTAGTCTGTCTGAGAGATCGGGTCATACTTGTGGTCATGACACTTGGCGCAGTTCATTGTGAGGCCAAGCAGCCCTTTGCTCACATGCTCAACCGTTTCATCCATCCACTGGTTGCGATTGAACAGAAAGTAGTTGCGAGCCAGGTATCCGCTGGCCCGCAGCTTGTTCATATCGGCCGGCGCAAGCTCGTCGGCGGCCAGCATCTGCCGCACCATCTCGTCGTACGGCACATTCGAATTCAGTGACTCAACGATCCAATCTCGCCAGTGCCAAATATGCTTCTGACTGTTGCGAAGCTGGTCACCCAGCCCCCACCAATCACTGTACCGCCAAATATCCATCCAGTGACGCCCCCAGCGCTCTCCATGGCGGGGATCAGCCAGCAACCGCTCCACGGCCCGCTCATACCAGTCTGGACGGGCGTCCGTTTCGATGGCCGCCAGTTCGTCCCCGCTGGGCGGCAAACCGATCAGGTCGAGAGACAATCGTCTCAGCAGGGTCAGTCGATCGGCTTCCAACTGTGGCGTCAGGCCGGCCTGTTCGCGTTTGTATGCAATCCAGGCGTCAATCGGGTTCTTCGTCGCATTGGCCTGCTGGACGTTGGGCACCAGAGGGCGAGTGATAGGCCTGAACGCCCAGTGATCTCTGGGATCGGCTTCGGGCTGCTCGTCCACCGGCGACACCGCTCCCCCGGCAATCCAGCCATTCAAGAGGCCAACCTGCTCAGCCGTGAACAACTCCCCTTCATGCTCGGGAGGCATCCGCACGCCAACTTCGGTGGCCGTAACCCGTTCCAGCAGCACACTCTCACTGGGATTTCCAGCCTCAATGACAGGCCCGGAATCGCCCCCCTGGCGCATCAAGTTCACGGTATCCAGTCGCAGACCGGCCCTCTGCTTCAAGGATCCGTGGCACGCGTAACAGCGCTCTTTGAGTAGCGGCTTGATCTGCCTGAGATAGTCAACCGCGGGTGAAGACCCAGCTGCAGAGGCTAGCTCCTGAGCGTGACCGGAACCAATCATCACCCCGTAGATAATCGCCACTATGGCCGCAAGATGCAGAAGATGGCGGATCGGATAACCCATGGATGTCATTCTCCCAGACCAACGGGACATCGCTCACCAAGTTCCCCAGAGCAGGGGGCCGGGGCCAAAGCGTTGGCAATCTCCTTACTCATCACTCATGATAACACCGGACACCGCTCCCGCTCCAAGATTGTTTAACATTTCGTCAAATCTACGGGTATCGCGTGAGCCCTGTGGTACAGAGATCAACCGTTATTCTGGCCAGAGCCACCCAGATCAGCCGATGCAAGAAGGGACGCGCTCGGAGTGTGAGACCCTTCGGGAACCGGCAGGAGCCCGGCATCTTTACAACTATGAACCGTTGCGTGCTAAAAACTGCCACCACGGCCATGGTTTGCCTTTACTTGCTGGCCGCGGGCAAGTTTACATGGGCACAGTTACCGGGTGCCGCCGGCAGTTCGACGTTTGAACCGGCCAGTCGAAAGCCCAGGCTTGGACCGGCCCCCGGCGCGGGTGAAAACCCACTGCGAGGTAACCCGGGGGCGGGGGATGCCGTGCTAGAGACGCAACTTGGTACTCGGGGGGCGACACTCATCCCCGACGCCACCGGGCCTGGCCAGAGTAGGATTGCGCCGGAATCTGCGTTACCCAGTGCTCTTCCGATCATGGCGCAGCCCGTCCGGCGTGGCCCGATCGGAGAAGGTTCCCAGTTTGGCACCCTTTCCATTCCCGCTAGCGAGGATGACGGACCGCCCAACGGCTTGACCCTGGAGCAGGCGATTGACCGCTTGGTCCACTCCAATACAGATCTCCTTTCCAAGTCACTGGAAATCCCACAGGCCGAGGCCGACATTCTGACGGCCGGCCTTCGCGCTAACCCGGTGCTGTACACCGACGTGATGTGCGTTCCCTATGGCGCATTTTCCAAGGCTCGCCCAGGCGGGCAAACCCAGTACGACCTGAACATCACCTACCCGCTTGATATTACGGGCAAACGCAAAGCAAGAACGCTGGTAGCCAGCCGGGCCCGAAGTGTGATTGAAGCCCAGTACCAGAACGCCGTGCGAGAGGCTATTGACGAGCTCTACACCGAGTTCGTGGATGTTCTGGCCTCTAGAGAAACAATGCGAGAAGCGCGCCAGGCCGTGGCAGACCTGCAAGCCGAGCCCGAGAAACGCCGAGACCCAGAGGCAGACCCCGACCAGCGTCTGGAAGTCCAGCGTGAGTCTGCCGAAATCGCCCTGGCCGACGCGGAAGAACAGTACCAATCGGACCTGAGAACCCTGGGCTCACTTCTGAAGATGACTCCCCAGGAAGCAGAGAGCATTGAACTCCGGGCGAGCCTGAAAGATGCACAGGAAACACCGATCCTGGGCGAGGCTCTGATGCGGCTTGCGCTTGTGAACCGGCCCGACCTGATGGCGTACCGGCTGGGGATGGAAAGGGCCGAGGCCGATTTTCAGCTTGCCCTCGCAAACCGGTATCCAGACCTGTTCGTGCTAGCCCAGCCCTACACGTTTCAGGATAACCGACCGTTCAATGCCAAAAGCGCACACTCGTGGGGTATAGGTCTGGGTATTCCGTTGCCACTCTTCAATCGCAACCAAGGAAACATTCACCGGGCCCACTTGAACGTGAGCCAGACCGCCATGGAACTCCAAGCCCTGGAAGAACGGGTGATCATGGAGGTTCGCCAGGCCGAGCGGCTGTATTCGGTGACCCTGGCCGCCGTGCGCAGGGTCGAACGATCTCTGTTGCCCAAGGCCGAGACCGAGCACAATCGGGTTACCAAGCTCTATCTGGCAGGCAAGGCCGATGAACTGACATTTCTCTCGGCCGAGCATGACTTTGATCAGATCGTCCGCCAGTATCGAGACTCCCTGGTTCGACATCGCCGGGCGATGCTCAAACTGAACTCGGCGGTTGGCCAACGAATTTTGCCCTGATTCCACGGCCGGCGACTTGGCCCAGCCAACAGCCGTCATCCCATTGCTAGTGCTTAGTCACCGCTAGGGTTTGGGGTTGTGTTTTTTTTGTCGCTGGTGCATGGTGCTCTGCACAAGGAGGTGCACCATGCAGAAGAAGTATATCGTGCGATTGTCGGATGAAGAACGCGCTGAGTTACAAACGGT